>NZ_JBIAWZ010000020.1:0-126296 GCF_042896175.1 Streptomyces sp. NPDC001315
GGGCTCAGCCTGCCTCCAGCTTCGACCGGTCACTGCGATGACCGGCGGCGGGTCCTTCCTCCCGCACGGTTTCCATCAGCGCCTCGTGGCGCACGTGACCTCTCGTCCACGCAGAACACCAACGCCCGCTCGGGCGGATCGAGATACAGGCCCACCACGTCGTGGACCTTGTCGACGAAGTACGGATCCGTCGACAGCTTGAACGTCGCTCTCGCGGCCGAGGCCGGTGTTCACCGCATGGCCTCCAGAAACGCCACGCCGACCTGAAGAACGAGTTCTACGAGCGCGTCCGCGCCGAGACGAAGCAACTCCCAGAATCGGAAAGGCGACTCCGGAAAACCGTCTCCGACCTCAAAGAAGTTGCCACGCGGAAGGCTGAAATCAGAGCGCTCCGACACCAAGTCACTCAGCTCGCGCTCGCGAACGCCGTCCTCACGCATCAAGGGAAGAGGCCGGAGAAGCGCTCGGAAGAGGCACGGGACAACGTCGTACCCCTCCGCCCGACGGAAGGCTGACCTCTCGACCAGAGAGGGGAGCGTCAACGAGTACCCCTGCAAGGGTCTGGCGACGTGCCGCGGCTCTCCCGTCAGCTGAACTCAGCCGCGTGGTCGATGGCCCACCTCGCGAAGGTGCCGGCCGGTCGGCCAGTAAGGCGCTCAACATGATCGGTGGTGCGGTTCGACTCCGGTCGACACACCGAGGCAGCCAGCAGCGCCTCTACCAGTCGCTCGGGACGACCGTCTGCGAGCATTCGCGAGCGAGCGAGATCAGCGGGAAGTGACTGAAAGCTCAGACGGCGCCGGAGTGCGGCACCGAGTTGAGCGACCTGATCGGCGCGACTGAGCACCTCGGGTCCGGTCAACACGTATGGACTGGGACCCAGTTGGGCATGGTGCGGCGCGAGCAATACGGCAACCGCCGCATCGGCGACATCGCGTTCGTCGACGACGGCCGTGCGCGCGATGTCCGAGCCTGCGATCACGTTGCCCGCCCGCAACTGTGCCGCCCATCCACGAGCGTTGGAGGCCAGCGTGTCGCTGCGCAGCACCACAGGTCGCAGCCCGACATCGCGCAGCAGGACTTCCATGTCAGCGTGCACCTGAACGATGGGATCGCTCTGTCGGGCGGCTTCGTCGTCTATGGCTGTCGAGGACACGTAGACGACACGGGGCGCCGCTGCCATGAGTTCTGCGACCACTTCGTGGGCAGGGGCGGATTCGAGCAGTGGCCAGATGAAAAAGACAGCGTCGATGCCCAGGAGCGCAGTGCGGACCACCGCGGGGTCTGTGAGGTCGCCGACCACCGACTCGACTGTGGATCGGGGGCCGGTTTGATGGCGCACGAGGCGTCGCACGCGCGCGCCGTGTGTCTGGAGGCGGTCGACGACCTCACGGCCGAGGTTGCCGGCCGCGCCGGTGACCAGGATCGATGCCCTGTGTTGGGTGTCCGTGGGGCGATTGATGTCAGGCATGATCGAGACGCTAAGGGTTCAGGTCGACATGAAGGCAAGGCGTGTGTGATGCAGACGATCGGAGAAGCAGCCGCGGAACTCGGCGTCGAAGCTCACGTGCTGCGGCACTGGGAAGATGTGGGGGCACTCACCGTGGGCCGCGATGGCAACGGCTACCGCATCTACGACGACAACGCTCTGGAGCAGGCGCGCACCGTGCTGAAGCTGCGGCGCGTTGGGCTCTCGCTGCCAGAAGTCATTGCTGCCATGGCGCCGAAGAAGCGGGCAGCACAAGCGGTCGTGAGGGCGAAGATAGCCGCACTCGAAAGTGAGGTCGTCCGCACACAACAGGCCATTACCTTCCTGCAGCACACCGTTGAGTGTCGGCATCGATATCTCGATGACTGTCCGGACTGCGTGCATTTCGTCCGTGACGCCTAAGCCGACCTCCTGCTGGGAAGTTCGTGCGCCGAGTAGCCCCTTCAACCTTTCCTCATGGCACAGTCGCAGAGGGTTACCCGTGCCGCCGTCATC
Source organism: Streptomyces sp. NPDC001315 (assembly GCF_042896175.1). Lineage (NCBI taxonomy): Bacteria > Bacillati > Actinomycetota > Actinomycetes > Kitasatosporales > Streptomycetaceae > Streptomyces > Streptomyces sp. NPDC001315. The sequence goes on from NZ_JBIAWZ010000020.1 coordinate 1,985, forward strand.
AATGCTGACCACCCAGAGCCGCGCTCAGCGCGGCGCCCAGCACATCGCGGTTCGTGCGGGCCGCGTCGCTGATGTTGGCGGCCCCGGTGTAGCAGGCGCCCGCGCTCTGCTCGGGGTCGGCGTTCATGGGCGTGCCCAGGTCGAGTTCACGGCCGTCGGCGTCGGCCAGGGTCAAGTCGACGGCGGCGCCCGCGCTGTGCGGGGCGGTCTCGGGCGGGGAGACGTAGCGGCCCGCCGCCGCGCGGAGTTGCTCGGCGGTCCACTCCGGGTGCTCGGCGCGCAGTTCGTCGGCGTACCGCTCGAAGTAGTGGCGCTGGAGGGACAGCGGGCGGTATCCCTCGACGAACAGCAGGCGCAGCCCCTCGGGCAGCAGCGCCTGCGCTTCGAGGAGCCGGTCGAGGACGCCCTGCCGCAGGTGGACCTGGGCGCCCACGGAGCCAAGGCGGCTCAGCCGCCGGCCATGAACTCCCTTAGATCCGTGTTGAGTTGGTCGGCGTGGGTGGCGAAGAGGCCGTGGCCGGCGTTCTCGTACACCTTCAGCGTGCCGTTCGGTACCAGCTCCGCCGTGCGGCGGCCGGTCAGTTCGTACGGACCGGAGGCGTCGTGGGTGCCGTGGACGACCAGCACGGGCAGGTCGAGCTTGGTCAGTTCGGGCGCGACGTTCAGTCCGGCGATGAGCTCGCCGAGCGCGACCCCGGCGCGCGCCGTCGCCCCGTGACAGCGCCGGACCATGGACTGCACATAGGCGTCGGAGAGTTCGTTGCCCGGCTGATCGAGGGCGAAGAAGTCACGGGCACCGTCGGCGAAGAAGGCGGCCCGGTCGCGTCGGAAGGCGTCGTTGCCCGCCTTGGCGAGCTCCGGGTCGATGCCGTCCGGGTGGTCCGCCGACCGCACGGGTCCGGGCACCATGCCGGCGACGAGCGCCGCCCGGGCGACGCGCCCGGCACCGTGCCGTGTCAGGCACCGGACGATCTCGGCGGTGCCCACGGAGTGGCCCACGAGGGTGACGTCGCGCAGATCCAGGTGCTCGATCAGGCCCTGCAGGTCATCGGCGAGGCTGTCCAGGTCGAACCCGGCCCACACGTCGTCCGACCGCCCGTGCCCGCGCCGGTCGTAACCGACGCAGCGGTAGCCCTCCTCGGCCAGCGGCAGCATCTGGTACTCCCACATCTCCGTCCCGAAGTAGGAACTGTTCACGAAGACGACCACGGGTCCGTCGGCCGGACCGTAGTCGACGTGGTGCAGCCGCGTACCGTCGACGGGGCTCTCGAAGTACGGCATGGGTTCCTCCCGGAATGCGGTGGCGGGACGGTCGGTATGCCTTTCATGCTTCCGGTCGGCGCGGAGTGCGTCGATTACCTCCGACGTCATGCCGCTCCGGCTCCTGGGCAGCGCGCACGCGTTCTCCCCAGGACGTTGCGGGTCTCCGTCGGCCGGGTACTCGGTCAGCCCGCCCCACCCCACAGGGAGGAGACCGAGGTGAGCAGCGAACCGGGCCGGAGGGTCGTCGTCACGGGCGCCACCGGCAATGTCGGCACGAGCGTGGTGCGTGTGCTGTCCGAGGATCCGGAGGTGGGTTCGGTGCTGGGTCTGGCCCGCCGGCTCCCGCACTGGTCGCCGCCGAAGACGGTCTGGGCCGCGGTCGACCTGGCGGCCGAGCGGCCCCGTCCGGTGAAGGAGTTCCAGGGGGCTGACGCCGTGATCCATCTGGCCTGGGCGTTCCAGCCGACGCACGATCCGGCGGTGACCTGGCGCACGAATGTGCTCGGCAGCATCCGCGTGTTCCAGGCGGTCGCCGAGGCCAAGGTGCCGGTGCTGGTGCACGCGTCGTCCGTGGGTGCGTACTCTCCGGGGCCGAAGGGACACACGGTGGACGAGTCGTGGCCTACGCACGGCTGGCCGGGCGCCGCTTACTGCCGGGAGAAGGCCTACCTGGAGCGCGTGCTGGACACGTTCGAACGGGAGCACCCCGAGGTGCGGGTGGTGCGGATGCGGCCCGCCTTCCTCTTCAAGCGGCAGTCGGCGAGCGAGCAGCGCCGGATCTTCGGCGGGCGTTTCCTGCCCGGCCCCGCGGCCCGGCCCGATCTGCTGCCGTTCCTGCCCTCCATCCCTGGACTACGGGTGCAGGCCCTGCACACGGACGACGCGGCGCGGGCGTACCGGCTGGCCGTGGACTCCGAGGTCCGGGGCGCCTTCAACCTGGCGGCCGAACCGCCGGTCGACGCGGAGCTGCTGGGCGAGATGTTCGGCGCCCGCCCGGTGCGGCTCCCCCGTACCGCGGCCCGCTCGGCGGTCGCCGCCGCCTGGGGTCTGCGTCTGCTGCCCGCCTCGCCCCATCTCTTCGACGCGGTCCTTCGGCTGCCCCTGATGGACTGCACGCGTGCGCACGCCGAGTTGGGCTGGCAGCCCCACCACACGGCGACCGAGGTGCTGGAGGAGTTCCTGCTGGGCCTGCGGCGTGGCGAGGGCGAGGAGACGGAGCCCATGCGGGGGCGCAAGGTGGGCTGACCTCACTGGACTTCGGAAAACTTCGGAACTTCGCAGGACTTCGGCAATCAGTCGAGCCCTTCTCGGCCTTGGCCCAGACCGTCGAGCCGCTCCCGCTGCGGCGCCACCGTGTACTTCGGGTCCTGGGCCGAGGCGATTCCCGCCGCGAACACGCCGAAGCGGGTGCACGCCGAGCCGGCGAGGAGGGCGAGGCCGGAGGCCGCCGCGACGCCACGCCGTCGTCCCGCCAGCGCGCTCGCGAGGGCGCCCGCCGCGGTGAGCGTCCGGGCGACCCGCAGCAGGGTGCCCGCCCGGCCCTCCCGCCAGGTCTCGGCGACGATGCCCAGCCGTCGCTCCGCCGCCTTCGACACCGCCACGTCGGCCAGCGCGGCGAGGCCGGCGGCGCGGCGGGCGGGCGCGTTCTCGTGCGTCGGACCCACCACCAGGGCCATGCCGGCCGCCGCGGCCGCCGCGGAGGCCGCGAAGAGGTAGGGCAACTCGCGGTGGGCGCCGTGCCAGGCAGGGACCGCGGTGTCCGCCGCCAGCACGCCGGTGTACGTGGCGATGCCCGGCCCCAGCAGCGCCGCGACGCCGGTTGCCGCGCCCCCGAGCCGCGGCAGCCGCCCCGTCACCGCGCTCGCGGCAGCGGCACCCGCCGCCGGTCCGTACGCGGACAGCAGCCATGAGCCCATGCTCATCGGCGAGGTCGGCTTGAAGACCCGCAGCATGTTGGCGAACCGGCTCGGCCGCCCCAGGTCGTGCACCAGCGCGGCCGCCGAGAGCGAGACGGCCGCGAGCGAGGACACCTTCAGGGCCGTCGCGGTGGTGGTACGGCCGGTGAGGTGGGCGCCCGCGGCGAGCACCGAGCCGGCGCCCGCGAGCCCGCCGAGGAAGAAGTATCCGGCGATGTCGGGGGCGGCCCAGGACGGCGCCTTGATGACCGGGCGCCCGTAGTACGACCGGAACTCCGCTCGCGGGACGACAGGTTGCTCGCCGCGCCGGCGCCGGTGCCCGGTGCCCGGGGTGGCCGTCATCGTCGTCCCCTTCCCGTCAGCGCGAAGGACAGCGCGAGCCCGCCCAGCAGCGACACGGCGGCCGCTCCCGCGTGCTTCCACATCGCCGGCAGGTCGCGGGTGGTCACGACGGGGTCCGGCGGCAGCCCGTACACCTCGGGCTCGTCGAGGAGCAGGAAGAACGCGCCGTCGCCGCCCACGCCGTCGTCCGGGTCGTGCCCGTACAGGCGCGCGTCGGTGACTCCCGCCTCGTGGAGCTGGTCCACGCGCAGCGCGGCTCTCTCGCGCAGTTCGTCCAGCGGACCGAACTGGATGGACTCCGTGGGGCAGGCCTTGGCGCAGGCCGGTTCCTGGCCGACGCCGAGGCGGTCGTAGCACATCGTGCACTTGAACGCCCGCCCGTCGGCCGGTCGTTGCTCGATCACGCCGTACGGACAGGCGGGCACGCAGTAGCCGCAGCCGTTGCAGATGTCCTCCTGGACGACGACCGTGCCGAACTCGGTGCGGAACAGCGATCCGGTGGGGCAGACGTCCAGGCAGGCGGCGTGGGTGCAGTGCTTGCACACGTCGGAGGACATCAGCCAGCGCATGTCGCCGTCACCGACGTCGCCGTCCGCCAACGGGAGTTGTGTGCGCCCCTCCGGCTTCGGTTGCTCGATGAACGCCACGTGCCGCCACGTCGACGCGCCGAGCGCCTGCGTGTTGTCGTAGGACATGCCGGTCAGCGACAGGCCGTCCTCCGGGATGGCGTTCCACTCCTTGCAGGCCACCTCGCACGCCTTGCAGCCGATGCAGACGGAGGTGTCGGTGAAGAAGCCGACCCGCTCTTCGCTCACTTGCGTGCCTCCGTTCCCGTGGCCGCGGTGATCCCGGCCCGCCTGCGGTACTCGGCGACCAGCTCCGGCAGCGCCGGCCCGCGCGGGCGGCGGCCGGGGCGGATGTCGGCGGTCAAGGCCTTGTCCTCCTGGATGTGGGCGTTGGGGTCGAGGGCGATGGACACGAGTTCGTTGACGGCGTCGCCCGTCGACACACCGTTGGGTCCCCAGTGGAAGGGCATGCCGATCTGGTGGACCGTGCGGCCCTGCACGCGCAGCGGCCGGATGCGGTCCGTCACCAGGACGCGCGCCTCCACGGCGTTGCGCGCGGTGACGATCGTGGCCCAGCCGCCGTGTTCCAGGCCGCGTTCGGCGGCCAGCGCCGGCGAGACCTCGCAGAAGAACTCCGGTTGCAGTTCGGAGAGGTACCCCGACCAGCGGCTCATGCCGCCCGCGGTGAAGTGCTCGGTCAGGCGGTGGGTGGTGACGACGTACGGGAAGACGTCGGCGCCCGGCTCGTCTCCGCTGGGGTGGTAGCGGTTGCCCTCGCGGGGCATCAGCTGGCGTACCGGGTTGCGCGGGGTCGACGGGTAGAGGGCGTTGGTGAACGGCGAGTCCTGGGGCTCGTAGTGGGTGGGCAGCGGGCCGTCCTCCAGTCCCGCGGGCGTGTACAGCCAGCCCTTGCCGTCGGCCTGCATGATGAACGGGTCGTCGCCGCGCAGCGCGTCGGGCCCGGTGGCCTCCTCGTCCGGTACGAAGTCCGGGGCGCGGTCGGGCACGAAGTCGGGCACGTCGTGGCCGGTCCACCTGCCGGCGTCCGCGTCCCACCAGACGTACTTCTTGCGTTCGCTCCACGGTGTGCCGTCGGGCGCCGCGGAGGCCCGGTTGTAGAGCATGCGGCGGTTGGCGGGCCAGGCCCAGGCCCATTCCGGGGCGACCCAGTCCTGTTCCCAGTGCGGTTTCCTGCGGGCGGCCTGGTTGACGCCGTCGGCGTAGACCCCGCAGTAGATCCAGCAGCCGCAGCGCGTGGAGCCGTCGTCCTTGAGTTCGGTGTACGAGCTCAGCGGGGCACCGTCCGGACCGTGGCCGTTGATCTCGGCGAGCACGGCGTCGGCGACCGGCTCGTCGTGCGGGCCGCTGACCGGGTAGTTCCAGGTGAGGTCGAGGAGCGGGCGGTCCATGGGGTCCGTGGAGCCGGCCAGCTTCTCCTTGATGCGGCGGCCCAGGTGGTACATGAACCACAGGTCGCTGCGCGCGTCGCCCTCCGGCTCGACGGCCTCGTGATGCCACTGCACATAGCGGTTGGTGTTGGTGAAGGAGCCGGACTTTTCGGTGTGGGCGGCGGCCGGGAAGAAGAACACCTCGGTGGCGATGTCCTCGGTGCGCAGTTCACCGGTCTCGGTCTCGGGGCCGTCCTTCCACCAGGTCGCCGACTCGATGAGGGAGAAGTCGCGGACGACCAGCCACTCCAGGCCGGCCATGCCCAGGCGCTGGAGGCGGGTGTTGGCCGAGCCCACGGCCGGGTTCTCGCCCAGCAGGAAGTATCCCTTGCAGACGCCGTCGAGCTGGGCCATCACCGTGTCGTAGGTGGAGTGGGAGCCGGTCATGCGTGGCAGGTGGTCGAAGCAGAAGTCGTTGTCGGGGGTGGCGGCGTCGCCGTAGTAGGCCTTGAGGAGGCTGACGAAGTAGGCCCGCATGTTCGACCAGAAGCCCTTTTCCGTGCGCGTGGCTGCGACGAAGTCGTCGAGGTGCATGTGGGCGTGGGCGTGCGGCATCGGGATGTAGCCGGGCAGCAGGTTGAACAGGGTCGGGATGTCGCTGGAGCCCTGGATGGAGGCGTGGCCGCGCAGGGCCTGGATGCCGCCGCCGGTGCGGCCGATGTTGCCGAGCAGCAGTTGCAGGATGCTGGCGGCGCGGATGAACTGGGCGCCGGTGGAGTGCTGGGTCCAGCCGACGGCGTAGGCGAAGGCGCTGGTGCGGTCGCGGCCGGAGTTGGCGGTGAGGTCCTCGCACACCGTCAGGAAGGTCGCGCGCGGGATGCCGCAGATCTCCTCGACCATCTCGGGGGTGTAGCGGGCGTAGTGGCGTTTGAGGACCTGGTAGACGCAGCGCGGGTGCTGGAGGGTCTCGTCGGTGGGGGCGCGGTGACCGGTGCGGGCGCCGCCGGAGCCGTGGGCCTCGGGGCCGGCCGTCTTGCGGGTGCGGTCCTCGTACTGTTCGTCGACCTCGCCGGTGGGCTGCTGCACCTCGACGCCCTCGTACTGCCAGCTGTGCGGGTCGTAGTGCATCCCCTCCTCGTCGAGGCCGGAGAAGACGCCGTCGAGGTCCTCGGTGTCACGGAAGTCCTCGCTGACGAGGGTGGCCGCGTTGGTGTACTTCAGGACGTACTCGCGGAAGTCCTTCTCCTCGGTGAGGACGTGGTTGATGATCCCGCCGAGGAAGGCGATGTCGGTGCCCGCGCGGATCGGCACGTACAGGTCGGCGAGCGCGCTGGTGCGGGTGAAGCGGGGGTCGACGCTGATGATGCGGGCGCCGCGCCGCTTGGCCTCCATGACCCACTGGAAGCCGACGGGGTGACACTCGGCGAAGTTGGAGCCCTCGATGACGATGCAGTCGGAGTGCTGGAGGTCCTGCATGAACGTGGTGGCGCCGCCACGGCCGAAGGAGGTGCCGAGGCCGGCGACGGTGGAGCTGTGGCAGACCCGGGCCTGGTTCTCCACCTGGACCACGCCGAGGCCGGTCAGCAGTTTCTTGATGAGGTAGTTCTCCTCGTTGTCGAGGGTGGCGCCGCCGAGGCTGGCGATGCCCATGGTGCGGGCGGTGCGTTTGCCGTCCTGCTCCCACTCCCAGCTCTCGCGCCGGGTGCGGATGACCCGGTCGGCGACCATGTCCATGGCGGTGTCCAGGTCGAGCGGCTCCCAGTCGGTGCCGTGCGGGCGCCGGTGGAGCACCCGGTACTCACGGGCGGGCCCCGTGGTGAGCTGGAGCGTCGCCGAGCCCTTGGGGCACAGGCGGCCGCGGCTGACCGGGGAGGCGGGGTCGCCCTCGATCTGGACGACCTTCTCGTCCTTGACGTAGATCTGCTGGCCGCAGCCGACCGCGCAGTACGGGCAGATGGACGGCACCACCCGGTCGGCGGTCTCGGTGCGCGGTCGCAGGCTTTCGGTGTGCGCGGACTTCGCGGCGCTGCCCCGGCCCGTGCGGTCGGCGCCGGTGAGCTGACGGTAGACGGGCCACGAGCGGACCCGGTCGGCCATACCCATGGGGGCTCCTGTGGCGGTCAGTCGGTGGGCTCGTCCGGGGTGGGGTGTTCGGGGTGGACGTTCGCCGATCGTGGCTCGCCCCGCCTGCCCGTGCCCGCCTCATCGGTGTCGGGGACATCGGGCTGCTCCGCCTGGGAACCCTCCGGGCTCGCCTCCCACGGGTCCTCGCCCTCGCGGGCCTGCTGGTCAGGCAGGTCCCGCGGCACGGGCGTACCGCTTCTTCCGCGCTCCTCGGGACGCTGGTCTGCCACGACGTACTCCCTTCGTGTCGTCCGAGCGACACGCGAGTACCTCTGCGCCGGGCCCGTGAAACGTCAGTGCGGCGCGCGTTCCTCCAGGGCCGTGCGCCAGGCCGGGGCCGGTCCCTCGGGTGCGGGTTCCGGGCGGCGGCCGCCGCGGGCGAAGAAGTCGGCGAGTGGCAGGATCGCGGCGCCGACGGTGACCGCGTCCGGGCCGAGCTTGCCCAGGTCGACGGTGACCTTCTCGGCCGGGTGGCGCAGGGCGTACGCGGTGGCGTGGCGGCGTACGGCGGGCAGGAAGCGGGCGCCGAGCTGGAGGCCGGCCCAGCCGCCGATGAGGATGCGTTCGGGCTGGAAGAGGTTGATCAGGTCGGACAGGCCGGCGCCCAGGTACTCGGCGGTCTCCTCCAGGACGGCCAGCGCGACGGGATCGGCCGGGTCGCCGCCCTCGGCCGGGTAGGCGGCGGCCAGCATCGCGGTCAGCGCCGTCTCCTCGTCGGTGCCCTCCGGCGGCTGCCCGCCCGCCTCGCGCCAGCGCTGCAGCAGCGACTCGGCACCCGCGTACGCCTCCAGGCAGCCGAGCGCGCCACAGCGGCAGCGGCGCCCCCTGACCCGTACGGTCAGGTGCCCCCACTCCACGGCCCGGCCGTGCTCCACGTCGGGGGTGACCAGGCAGGCGCCGACGCCGGAGCCGAAGAGGACGACGACCGCGTTGTCGGCGCCGCGTCCGCCGCCGAACCACATCTCGGCCTGGCCGAGGGTCCTCGCGCCGTTGTCGATGAAGTACGGCACGGAGTCGGGGAGCTGGGAGCCGGTACGGAGCAGGGCCTCCAGCGGGACCGCGTCCCAGCCGATGGTCTGGCCGTGCACGACGGCGCCGCGGTCCGGGGTGTGCTCGACGATGCCGGGGACGCCGATGCCGACGCCGAGGAGCCGCTCGGGTGCGATGCCGGCGGCGGCGAGCACCTCGGCGATGCCGTCGCGGATGTGGCCGACGATCACCTCGACCTCGTATCGCTGCTGCTCCAACGGGTGTTCCGCGCGGGCGAGTTCGGTGAGGGTCAGATCGAACAACTCGATCCGCACCCGGGTCTCGCCCACGTCGACGCCGATCATGTGGCCGCTGCCGGGTGCGACGCGCAACAGGGTGCGGGGGCGGCCGCCGTCGGAGTCGACACTGCCGGCCTCCTCCAGCAGGCCGTCGGCGACCAGGTCGGCGACGACGTTGCTGACCGAGCCGGAACTCAGACCGGTGACCGGGCCGAGCTCGAAGCGGCTGAGGGGGCCGTCGAAGTACAGCCGTTGCAGCACGACCGCGCGGTTGGCCCGCCTGAGGTCGCGCACCGTGCGCCCGTTCCGCCCCGCCATATGGCTCCTTCCGAACCCTGCCGGAACCTGTCCGGCAGCGTGCCCGACCTGCAACATACCGCCGCGGGCACGCCTGGCGCACTTTCTCTGACCCTTAATTCACGCAGCGAGCTAAGCGGGCCGCCGTTGCGCACGCGCGCCTATGCGGCGGTGGCCAGGTCCGTGATCTCCTCCAGCGCCCTGACGAGTTCGGGGGCTACCAGCTCCTGAACCCAACGGTTGCGGCCCTCGTCGAACCCCCGCGGAACCCCCTCGGTGAGCATGATCAGGTAGAGGTAGGCGCGATACAGGGCGAGGCGGAGGCGGGCGGGGGTGTCGAAGTGGACCCGGCCGTCGGCCTCCCGGTAGCCCGCAAGGAACGGCTCGTCCTTCCAGATGTCCCCCAGCAGCGCGAGGGAGACGAAGTCGGCCAGGGGGTCGCCCCAGAGCATGCGCTCGCCGTCGATGAGCCCGCCGATGCGGGGCGCCCCGGCCGAGCGGTCCACGAGGATGTTGCCCGGCCAGAGGTCGAAGTGGACGAGGCTCGGGACGGTGACCTCGGCCAGCGCCTCCCCCGCGGCCCGGGCGGTGCGGGCGATCTCGTCGACGGGGCGGGGCAGCCGGGCCCGGTAGTGGCGGGCGTCGTCGAGGACCGCGTCGAACATCCCCGTGAACGCGGTCCGCCAGTCGGAGGCGAGCGGCCCCAGGGCACCGGACGGATAGCCGAAGCCGGGCCCGGTCACCCGGTGCAGACGGGCCACCTGGCGGCCCAACTCGGTCCGCAGATCCGCCTGTTCGGCGTCCGTGAGCGAGTCGTCCCAGGGCTCGCCCGGGCAGCACGTCATCAGCAGATGGCGTACGGCCGGGTCGCCGGCGAGGGCCACCACGCGGGGCGCCGGTATGCCGGCCTCGGCAGCGCCGCGGCAGAACTCTTCCTCGGAGAGAAGGAGTTGACGTTCGTACCTCAGGCCGGGCACGGTGGGCGCGACTTTCAGCACCAGGAGGTGGCCGTCGGTGAGGCGGAGCTCCTCGACGGTGTTGTAGGTGCCGCCGCCGAGGGGGCGGAGGTGGGCGAGGCGGTCGGGCGGGATGCCCGCCGACCCCAGGACCTGCCGGGCCCGTTCCCAGGAATCTGCCACCGTGCGCCCGCCTCTCCCCCATCGGTCATGCCGCGTACACGTCCTCGACGTACCGCCCGGCGGCGATCAGCCCGTCCAGCCACTGTTCGACTGCGGCCTCGTCGGCGCCCGGCGTGCGGTCCCGGTACAGAGTACGGAACGCCTCGCGCGTACCCGGCGCCATTCGCGAACGCCGTCTGCGGCCAGTCAGCACGCTGGGCCGCGGCGAACCCTGGGGAGCTGGTCGCCCGCGCCTACGCACCGGGGCTGCTCGCGACGGGGGTGTGGCCGCCCGAGCCTGCGGTCGGGGAGCAGGCGGTGCCGGCTCCCTCGGGCGCGCCGAAGCGGGCGACGGTGTGCCACACCTTCTTGAGGTCCTGGAGTTCATGGCGTCCGGCGCGGACGGCGTCGCCGATGACGCGCGGGTCGAGCCGGCCGCCGACGGCGATGCGGGCGCCCAGGTCGGCGTACTCCTGTCCGCGGTAGTCGGCGTGGCGGTACAGCTCGGACACGGTGAGGCGGTAGCCGGGGTGCCACTCCAGGGGACAGGGCAGCAGGCGGGCGGCGGTCTCGACGGGGGTGCCGCGGTAGCTCGCGTCCAGGACCAGTGCCTCGGCGTCCCGGGCGAGGTCGACGCCTCCGTGCACCTGCGCCTCGATGTAGTCGTCGAGGGCGTCCCGCTCGTCGGCCTCGGCGAGCGGGACCAGGGACATGCCGGCGGCGACCCCGAAGTCGGTGGGCTCGGCCGCGCTGTCGGGATAGCAGAAGGTGGTGCGGGCGAGCGTCGTCGCGGTCAGCCGAAAGTGCGAGGAACCGAACCGCGGGGCGGCCCCGACCACTTGGCGACGGAAGTCCAGCGCGCCGTACACCGGCCGGTCGTGCGCGTCGGCGTCGTCGTACGCGCCGCCGAAGATCCGGCTCTCCCAGCGCCAGCGGTCACCGCCGGGGTGCGCGGTGAGGCCACCGTTGCCGGTGCCCGTGACGAACTGCGAGACGTAGGCGCCGTCCTCGGCCAGCGCCCGCAGGATGGGCAGGCCGCGGACTGATCGGTCCGGGTGGAAGTTCAGCGTGACGCGCAGGTCCGGGCCGACGGCCGGCCCGGTGGAGCGGGCCGCGACATGGCGCAGCGCCGCTCGCGCCCGCGGTGATGCGAGACCCCCGAAATCCACTGGCATCCCTTCTTCGCGACTGCTTACCCTAGGCAGAAACCTAGTATCCCTAGGTTTACCTCGCGTCAGGAACACCAGGTCCACCCAGGTATGCCAGGAGGCCCCTCCATGAGATCACTCACCGAGCCGGAGATCCGCAACTCCTTCGTCAATTGTTCGAAGGGCGAGGCAAAACGACTGACCGTGCCCCGGGATCTCGACCAACGCCCCTGGGACGACCTGGACTTCCTGGGCTGGCGAGATCCGGGCGCGCCCGACCGCAGCTGTCTGGTCACCGAGCGGGAGGGGCAGTTCATCGGCGTGACGCTGCGGTTTCCGTCCTCGCAGCGCGGCTTCCTGCATCGCAGTATGTGCTCGCTGTGCCTGACGACCCACCGGGGTGGCGGGGTCTCACTGATGACGGCCCGCAAGGCGGGGGCGGCGGGTCGCGAGGGGAACTCGGTCGGGCTGTACATGTGCACCGACCTCGCCTGTTCCCTCTATGCGCGCGGCAAGAAGGTCCCGGACTCCGGTTCCCGATTCGAGGAGAGCCTGACGGTGGAGGAGCAGATCGCCCGTACGACGGGCAATCTCTCGGCGTTCCTCGACAAGCTGTACGTCTGAGGTCGGCATCACTCCGGGACGACCGCAAGCACGATCTTGCCTCGATGGTCGCGGCTCTCCGACTGTTCGTGGGCGGCGCGCGCCACCAACGCGACGGCGGCCGGGGCGACGCCCCGGCCGCCGTGGCCCACCTCGCGCACGCTGCGCGGAAAGGACCGGCCGCCGACGGTGCCGAGGACGACATCGGCGCCGCGCCCCTCGGCCGGCCGCAGCACCTCCTCGACCTCGGCGTCATCGGGGCGCACCGCCGCCACCGGGTGAAGGTGGGCGACCGTACGCCGGACGGGCCTGCCGGAGCACTCATGGCCGGCGATCCGGACGCCCCGGATCCCGGCCCGCCCAGCTCACACGGCCGGTGGCGTCCAGCGAGGGTCGCGGCCCAGGAATGCCAGCAGGGCCTCGGCGCTGCCGTAGCCCTCGCGCAGCGGCTCGGCGGGGGCGAAAACCTGGTACGCGTCGCGGAGGTGGTTCACGAGATGGTCCGCCGCCGGGCGGATTCCCTCGGCCAGGTCGTCCGGCAGTGGCCGGTTCTGGCCCGTCGCGACGGCGATGTCCCAGGCGTGCACGGCCGCATCCATCGCGGCCGCCGCGGCGGCGAGCGGCAGGGGCAGCGGGCCCAGCGGGGTGGGCACCTGATCCGCGTCGGCGGGCAGCTGCGCGTACCCGTCCGCGACCGAGGCCAGCACCTTGTCGAGTTCGGCCACCGGGTCGCCGGCGAGCGCGTCAGCCGGCTGGAAGGGGTCGCTGTCCGGCCGGCCGCCGGTGAGGACGAGGCCGTATGCCTGCTGGTCGATGCGCGCGTGGTTGAGGACCTGCCGTGCCGTCCACGCCGAGCACGGCGTCCGCGCCGCCCAGGCTCCCTCCGGAACCGCGCCGGCCACCCCCCGCAGGTAGTCGTGCGAACGGGTGAGGACCTCGATCCGCTGGATCTGCGACATGTCCGCGTCCCTCCTGTCACCTTCGGGCTGGTGAGAACAATCTAGGCTCATTTGCGGACACCTACGGTCCTCAATGGGGACGTTCGAGCAGTCCGGTGAAAGGGAACAGGCCAAGAGATGCAAGATGCTCGTGAGTGGACAGAGTCCCTCGGACGGTTGGTGAGACGCCACCGGGACCCCGTGGTCGTACAGGCGTTGCGGTCGGCGGCCGCCGCGTCGATCGCGTACGTCATCGCGCTGCGGCTCAGCCCGGAGCCCAGACCGCTGACGGCCCCCCTGACCGCGCTGCTGGTCGTACAGGTCACCCTCTACTCCACGCTCACCACGGGCATCCGCCGGGTGAACTCCGTGGTGGCAGGCGTGCTCGTGGCCATCGCCTTCAGTCTCCTGGTCGGGCTGACCTGGTGGAGTCTCGCGCTGCTCATCGTGGCGTCGCTCGCCGTAGGCCATCTGGTGCGGGTCGACGAGTTCGTACCCGAAGTGGCGATCAGCGCCATGCTGGTGCTCGGCGTCACCAGCGTCGGCGACACCGCCTGGGCGCGGATCGTGGAAACGCTGATCGGCGCTGTCGTCGGGCTCGGCTGCAACCTGCTGCTCGCCCCGCCCGTCTGGGTGGACAAGGCGGGCGAGTCGATCGAGGGGCTGGCGCGCCGCGTGCGGCAGTTGATGCTGCGCGTCGGCGAGGAGGCCGCCGGTCGCACGCCCGCGGAGCAGGCGGCGGCACGACTGCACGAGGCGCGCCGGCTCGACCACGACATCGTCGAGGTGGACGCGGCCCTGCGGCAGGCCGAGGACAGCCTGCGGCTGAATCCGCGCGTTCGCGAGGGCCTGCTGCACCGGGTGGTGCTGCGCACCGGTCTGGACACGCTGGAGATCTGCACGGTCGTGCTGCGGGTGATCACCCGCACCCTCACCGACCTCGCCAAGGAGCGCGAGCCCGACCCGCTGTTCCCGCCCGAGACGGGCGCGGTCGTGGAGCGGCTGCTGTCCGAGGTCGCCGACGCCGTGGTCAGCTTCGCGGTCCTGGTCACCACCGACGTCAGCGTCAACGCCGAATCGGCGGAGGAGCGACTCACCGCGGAGCTGCGCCAGGCCGCCGCCACCCGCGACAAACTGGCCCAGCTGCTGCTGGAGGGGATCCAGCGCGACGCGCGGCAGTGGCAGCTGTTCGGTGCGGTCCTGACCGAGGTCAACCGCATCATCGACGAGCTCGACACCGAGCACCGCTCGCACCGGCTGCTGGAGGAGCTGGACCGCTGCTCGCGCGAGCAGCGCGAGCGCATGCCGTGGGTCACCTGGCTGCGGGAGCGACTGGGCGGCGGCCGCATGCCGCGTCTGCAGCGGCGGAACCGCGAGGCCACCCCCCGTCGTTCTCTGTGAGGACGACACATGAGCGACGACGACGCATACGCGACGAGGGCGCACGCGTGACGACGGCGCTGTGTGACGACGGCGCACGCGGGACAAGGGCGCACGCGCGACGACGGCGCATGACGCGAGGTACGGCACATGGACGATGGCGATGTACGGCGACGAGGGAGCGTCCGGATGACCGACACCACCGTGCGGATCGACGGGAACACACTGCGACTGCCGGGCGGTGTGGCGGTGCGGTTCGTCCGTACGCTGCGCCTGCCCGAGACGGGCACCCACCCACTGCCGCCCGGGCTCGGCGAGTTCCCCGTGCGCCGCGTCTCGGACCACCCGGACACCGTCCCCGAGCAGTGGCGGGCGCGTGGCGGTGTGATGCTGCCGGTGTATCTGCGTGAGGCGATGTGGCTGAGCTTCTCGGGGACGACGGAGCCCGCCGCGCTCCAGGTCGGGGTGGGCAAGGTGTGCGCGGTCTCGGGGAAGCGGTGGAGTGACCGGCTCGCCCGGCACCCGCAGAACTACCTCGTGCTGCCGCGTCAGCCCTGGCTGGACGGCATCAACTCCGGCAAGGGCACGGTCCGCCAGTTCGTGGCGGTGCCGCTGGGGCTGGGCGCGACGGTCGAGGGCCAGGTCACGGGCGAGGAGGTCTGGGGCGGCGTACAGCTGCAGTCGTTCCCGCTGAACGACCGGGCGCTGGCCGAGTGGCGTGAGGAGGAACGACGTCAGGCGGAGCGGAGACGGCTGACGATGACAGGCGGGGGCGGCTACGGTGGCCCGCCCCCGCCCGGCGCGATCCCGGCCGCCCCCATGGCCGCGGCCGCCCCCGGGGGACCGCCCCGCGCGGCCGCGGCCATGGGGCTCGGTGTCGGCGGCTCGATGCGCCAGGAGGTCTACAAGGACGACCGGCCGTTGAAGGACTGGGCGACGGAGCCCGCCGGGCGGGTCTTCGTGCATCTGGTGACGCCGCCCGAGTGGCGTCGCATCACCGGGGAGGAGCCCCCGCCGTCGCCCGTGGACCGTGCGGCGTACACCCGGGCCGGCCTGCCCTGGTACGACTACTACGACCAGGACGCCGAGGACCTCTCCCCCACGGACACGCTCGGGGGCGTGAAGCCGGTCGGCGACTGGCTGGGGGATGATCACGAGCCCTGGCAGCAGCCGTCACCCGACCAGGTGCGGCCGCTGAAGGACGCGCCGGGGAAGCCGGTGGAGGACGGCGACTGGTAGCAGACGATGCGAGCGTTGCGCCCTGCGCAACGCTCGTTGCTTTTTTTGCGCTTCAGGGGCGCCGACGTCAAGGTGGCTGTGACGACCGGGGCAATCGACGACCTGAGGTGCACACATGGGCAGTGAGGCAGAAGCGTCGCGTGGCGGCTGGAGCAGGCGCCGTTTCGTCGGCACGCTCGGCGGAGCGGCCGCGGCGACGGCTCTGGCCGCCTGCGGGACGGCCTCGGAGACCTCGAAGACGCCCGAGACAGCGGGCGCCAGGGCGCGGCAGCCGACCCCGGACGCCTCGCCGCAGACGTCGCGGAAGCCAGCGGGCTCCGGCCCACGCCCCCTCTACATCGGCACCTACACCTCCCCCGAGGACGGCGGCAAGGGCATCGGGCTCGCCACCTACGACAGCGCGACGGGCCGGATCATCGGCACCGGCACTCTCACCGACGTCGACGACCCGTCGTACCTCGCGGTGCACCCGAACGGCCGGACGCTGTACGCGGTGAACGAGCGCGAGAAGGGTGCCGTGACCGCCGTACGGCGCTCCGACCGCCGCATTCTGGGCAGCAGTGCCACGGGCGGCGCGCAGACCTGCCATCTGTCGGTCCATCCCGGCGGGCGCTGGCTGCTCACGGCCGACTACGGCTCGGGCAGCGTGGCCGTGTTCCCGATCGACGCGTCCGGGGCGCCGGGCGAGCGCACGGACATGGTGACCCACACCTCGCCCGCGCCCGGGCCCGGCCAACAAGGCCCGCATGCCCACCAGTTCATCACCAGCCCGGACGGCGGTCACGTCCTCGCCGTCGACCTCGGCACGGACACGGTGTACACCTATCGCCTGGACGAAAGGGCCGGCACGCTCACGGAGGTCGCACAGGCGCACACCCGGCCGGGCGCCGGTCCGCGCCATCTGACCTTCCACCCCGGCGGCCGGTACGCCTACCTCGCCAACGAGGTCGACGACACGGCCGCGGTCTGCGCCTACGACCCGGCCACCGGCCGCCTGACCGTCGGCAGGCCGCAGTCCACCGGGAGCGGCAAGGGCACCAACTACCCGGCGCAGTTCCTGGTGACGGCGAACGGCTCGTACGCGTATCTCGCCAACCGGGGCCACAACAGCCTCGCGCGCTACGCGGTGGAGGCGGACGGCGCGCGGCTGAGGCTTCTCGGCACGGTGCCGGTGGCCGGTGACTTTCCGCGACAGATCGCGTTCTCGCCGGACGGTCGGCTGCTGTTCGCGGCGAACCAGCGGTCGGGTACGGTCAGCGTCTTCCACGTGGACGAGAAGAGCGGTGAACTGCGGCTCGCGGGCGAGCCGTTCGCCTCACCCGTCGCGGTCTGTGCGCTGCCGCTGTAGGGCGCGCGGGCAGGAGGCGGCGCTCGCCTGCGTGAGCAGGGCGTGCATGCGCTCGGTGAGCTGCGCGACGTCGTCGGCGGGTGCGTGGAAGGGCAGTCGTACCTCGCCGTGGGTGCGGGCACGTTCGATGCGCAGGGTCAGGCCGTGCCGGTCGACTGCGAGCGGCTGGACACGCACGGCGCCGTGCAGACTGTCGGGCCGGACGAGCCGGGTGAGCCGCTCGACGGCGTCCGGGTGGGCGTCGGCGAGGTGGGTGAGGAGTTGGGCTTCGGCGCCGGCCAGGGGGTCGGGTGCGGCGGCGGCGAACTCGTCGAGGGCGATGACGACCGCGCCGGAGGGCTGTTTCAGTACGACACGGGTGGCCTGCAAGACGAGATGGTCGCCCTCGGGGGCGAACCAGCCGGCGAGCCAGAGCCGGGCGCGGATCCGGTTGCGCACGGGGACGGGTGCGACGTCGGCGCACTCCAGCACGGCGGTCGGCTCGCCCCGGGGCGCGCAGATCGCGGCCGTGAGCAGGGTGCTGTCCTCGGGCACGCGCACACGCACCCGGCCGTCCTCGTCGACGGTGTGCGCACCGACGAACTCCTCGCGTCCGCCGTCCGCGATCACCGCGCAGGACCATGCGGCGGCCAGCACCGAGCGGGCCCGTTCGGCCGCGGAAGGCGCGGCCGTCCAGGTCTGGCTGTCACCCATCCCCTAACCTCCTTAGGTAAGCCTTGCCTAACCTATCGGAGATCCGGGCTTGCGCCAACCGTGGGGGCCGCACCCGTCGGCCTCGGGCATCAGCCGCCCCCCTCGGGGTGAAGGTGAAGGCGAGGAAGACGTGGATGTCTTCCGCGGGCGTGAGTGAGCGGGGAGTCGTCATGCGCCATTGCCCCCACCGGCGATCAGGCCGGGGGCGCGATGACCCCCAACAGTGCCCGCGCGCACAGGTCCCGAACCTGCTCCCGCGACAACTCGTCCCCCCGCAGCCATTCCAGACAGACGGCCGTGGTGAACGCCAGCCAGCCGCGTACCGCCAGCCGTACGTCGGGGCGCTCCTCGAAGAGCGGGCCGAACTCGGGGTCGGCGCCGAGGGCGGCCAGGATCTGCTTCTCCTGCGCCGCCAGCGCGCGCTGGTAGACCCGGCGCACGCTCTGGTCGCCGGCCGCGTCCGCGCGGTGGAAGGCGCGGTAGCCGTGCGCATGGGTCTCGACATACTCCAGGTAGGCGTCGAGCCCCGCGGCGAGCTGCTCGCGCGCCGGGACGCCGGGCACGGCGGACGTCATGCGCAACATCCGCTCGCTCTCGCGCTCCACGACCGCCGCGAAGAAGTCCCGCTTGGTCGGGAAGTAGTGGTAGAGCAGGCCTCGGGAGACGCCCGCTATCTCGGCGACCTGCTCGATCCAGACCTCGTCGTACGGGCTCTCCGAGAACAGTCGCGCCCCGACGGACAGGAGCTGCTCCCGGCGCTCCCCGGTGCTGAGTCGGCGCCGGGTGCGCTGCCCCTCGTTCGCGGCCATGGCGGCACTTTACTTGACGTCTGTTCAATTGCGGGACCAGACTGGACGCCGCTATTGAACCCACGTACAACACGCTCGACGTGCCGCTGGATCAAGGGAGATCGCGCCATGGCGGAGATGACGGAGATGACGGCGCCGTCGGCGGGCAACGACCTGCCGAAAGGGTTCCGCAGCGCCGAGCAGGGCTGGCCCGAGCTGCACCGCATCCCGCATCCACCGCACCGGCTGCCCCTGGTCGGCGACATCCTCGGCGCGAGCCGGCGCACTCCCCTCCAGGACTCGATGCGGTTCGCCCGGCAGCTGGGGCCGATCTTCCGGCGCCGGGCGTTCGACAGGGAGTTCGTGTTCGTGTGGGGGGCCGAGCTCGCGGCCGACATGGCGGACGAGGCCCGCTTCGCCAAGCATGTCGGGCTGGGGGTGGCCAATCTGCGGCCGGTTGTCGGGGACGCCCTGTTCACCGCGTACAACCACGAGCCCAACTGGCAGCGGGCGCACGACGTCCTGGCCCCGGGCTTCAGCCGGGAGGCGATGGCGGCCTACCACCCGATGATGCTCGACGTGGCCGGGCGGCTCACCGACCACTGGGACCGCGCGCTGGTGGCGGGACGGGCGGTGGACGTGCCCGGCGACATGACCCGGCTGACCCTGGAGACGATCGCGCGCACCGGTTTCGGGCACGACTTCGGCTCCTTCGAACGCTCCCGGCCGCATCCCTTCGTCACCGCCATGGTGGGCACGCTCAGCTACGCACAGCGACTCAACACGGTGCCCGCGCCGCTCACATCGCTGCTGCTGCGGCGGGCGGGCCGACGCAACGCCGCCGACATCGCCTACCTCAACCGCACGGTCGACGACCTCGTACGGGCCCGGCGCTCGGCGAGCGGGGACGGGAACGGGGACCTGCTTGACCGGATGCTCCAGACCGCCCACCCGGAGACCGGGGAGCGGCTGTCGCCGGAGAACGTGCGCCGCCAGGTCATCACGTTCCTCGTCGCGGGCCACGAGACGACCTCGGGGGCGCTCTCCTTCGCCCTGCACTACCTCTCCCGGCACCCCGACGTCGCGGCCCGCGCCCGCGCCGAGGTGGACCGCGTGTGGGGCGACACGGCGGTGCCCGGGTACGAGCAGGTGGCCAGGCTTCGATACGTACGCCGGGTGCTCGACGAGGCGCTGCGGCTGTGGCCGACGGCGCCCGCCTTCGCCCGGGAGGCCCGGCGGGACACGGTGCTCGCCGGGGAGCACCCCGTCCGGCGGGGCGCGTGGGCGCTGGTGCTGACGGCGATGCTGCACCGTGATCCCGAGGTGTGGGGCCCGGACGCCGAGCGGTTCGACCCCGACCGCTTCGACGCCAAGGCCGTACGCGCCCGTGCCCCGCACTCCTTCAAGCCGTTCGGAACCGGGGCGCGGGCCTGCATCGGGCGCCAGTTCGCGCTGCACGAGGCCACGCTCGTGCTCGGGCTGCTGCTGCGCCGCTACGAGCTGCGGCCCGACCCGGACTACCGGCTGCGGGTGGCCGAACGGCTGACGCTGATGCCGGAGGGGCTGCGGCTGCACCTGGAGCGGCGCACCACCGCCCCGGCGAAGGCCGATTCGCTTACGGAAGAGGCTCCGTCAGAGCCGCGCTGTCCAGTGCACGGGGCGGGCGACTGAGTCCGGCAGCCGGGTGCCGGCGCTGCCGCGGGCCGCGTTGAGCTGCGGCTGGGTCAGGAAGAACGCGCCGGTCAGATCGGCGTCCGAGAGGTCGGCGTCGCGCAGGTCCGCGCCGATGAGGTCCGCACCCCGCAGGTCGGCGCCGGTGAGGTCGGCGGCGATCAGATAGGCGCCGCGCAGATTCGCGCCGCGCAGGTCCGCGCCCTTGAGGCGGGCGCCCATCAGATCCGCGCCCCGCCGGTCCTTCTTGCGGCCGCGCGTGCCCGCCCGGACCAGTTCACTGGTCTTGAGGAGGAGCACATTGACCTCCTGCCGGTGGGCGCCCACGTCCAGCGCGGCCAGTTCCCCGGGGGTCTGCCGGGTGAGTTGTTCCGTCTCGGCGAGGGTCCGGCGCAGATCCGCGTGGAGGGGGCGGGCCGCGGGCAGGGTGAGCGCCTCGGTCAGGTACCAGAGCAACTCGTGCAGCTGCCGGACGACCGGGAAGACGTCGAGCATACGGCGGGCGTGCTGCGGCGGCCCGTCGCGCCAGTCCTGTCCGGCGAAGGTGATCTGCGAGACCTTCTGTCCCGCACCGAAGCAGTCGTAGACCGTGCAGCCGTTGAAGCCCTTCTGGCGCAGCCGCGCGTGGATGCCGCAGCGGTGGTCGCCCTGGAGGTTCGGGCAGGGCTTCCCCGCGTCCTTGTCGATGGCGAAGTCGGCCGAGGCCGCGAAGGGCAGGGCGACACAGCACAGCCCGAAGCACTGCTCGCAGTCCCCGCGCAGGTCGGCCCGGTCGGCTTTCTGATCTGGCATGACGCCCAGACTATGACGCCCGGTCCACCGACGCGGCGACCCGCCCCCAGACCATGGACGAAACGATCGGTGCCGTCTCCCGCACCCCGCGTCCGAGGGACCCTAGGACCGCCGCCCTGGAGGTCCCGCACGACGCGTCACGGCACTCGACCGGCCGCGCCCTCACCGGGACGGGAAAACTCACCGATGAGTTTCCGGCTCTGTGGGTGTCTCCTCATCCAACGGAAAACAAGCTCGGCTACCAAGGAGACAGGAGCCGGCCGCGGCAGGGGCCGACGGATCGAGGAGAGACGTCATGTGCAGTCACCAGACCCCGTGTCCCACCGCGGACAGCCCGCACCACCACGCCGCCGTGATCGTGTCGGCCCACCCCGAGCAGGGCTGGAGCCTGCTGTGCAACGGCACCATCGTCTTCGACGACACCGGTGAACTCCTGCCCGACGGAAGGGTCGTGGGCCCGCACCGCACCCTCGGCCCACTCGCCGTGGCCGCCTGAGGCCGGTCAGTCCGCCAGGTCGTCGAGGCCGAGGCGGTCGAGCCGCTCCGGGTCGGACAGGATGTACATGCCGGTGATCAGGCCGTCGGAGACGGTCACGGCCATGACCGCCAGCGGCGCGCCCTGCGGCACCGTGACGACCCCCACCGAGCCGTTGACCAGCACGAGCCGGGCGAAGCCCGCGAACTGCCCGAACATCGCCGCCTGTTCGGCCACCGGCTTCGCCCCGTGGACCACCTTGGACGCGGCCGCGCCGCGCACCAGCGCACCCGAGTCCGCGCGCAGCACCACGTCCGGGTGCAGGAGGGCGAGCAGCCCTTCGAAGTCCCCGCCGCGCGAGGCAGCGAGGAAGGCCTCCAGGACCTCGCGCTGCCGTCCGAGATCGGGCTCGGTGGACGGCGTGGCGCCCTTCACCCGGCGCCGGGCGCGGCTGGCCAGTTGCCGGGTCGCGGCCGGGCTGCGTTCCACGATCAGCGCGATGTCGTCGAACGGCACCGCGAACATGTCGTGCAGTACGAACGCGAGCCGCTCGGCGGGTTCCAGGGTCTCCAGCACCACGAGGAGCGCGAGGCCCACCGAGTCGGCCTGGAGCACCTCCGCCTCCGGGTCGATCTGTGCCAGGGGACTGATCACGGGGTCGGGCACAAAGGTGTCGAGGGCGTCGAACCCGCCCGCGCCGGTCTCCATCGGCTGCTCGCGGCGCGCGGTGCGCGAGCGCAGCATGTCCAGGCAGACCCGGCCGATCACGGTGGTCAGCCAGCCGCCGAGGTTGCGGATGCCGCTCGCGTCGGTGCGGCCCAGCTTCAGCCAGGTCTCCTGCACGGCGTCCTCGGCCTCGGCGAGTGAGCCGAGCATCCTGTAGGCCACGGCCTTCAGGTGCCCGCGCTGCTCCTCGAACCGGTCCGCCAGCAGTTCCGTGTCGTTCATCGCGTCCCCCTATCTGCTGAACAGTTCGAACGCCACGGCCGGCGTTGCCGCCGAAGCGCTCCCCCATGGACTTCGACACGCCGGTCAGGAAGCCCCGTGCGTACAACTCGGGCTCCAGGGTGTCATGCCCGCCTCGCCTCGGATCGCCAGGACATGGGCGACCTCGCGGCCCGCGTCGGTCCAGGCGACGACGGCCGAGCAGCCGTACTCCAGGTCGTCCGGGTGCGCCACGACGGCCAGGGCGCGCCGCCGGTCGTCGGGCATCGGCAGGAGCTCGTCGGCTCGGTCATGCCCGCAGACTAGCTGGCACCTCCGACATCAGACCTCGTCGCGCGTCAGAGCCAGCAGCCGGTCCAGTACCCGGGGGCCGCCGGCCCGGACGCCGTCGTGCTCGAACTCGTCGGTGACCCAGGTGCGCAGGCCCCGGACGGAGCGGGCGGTCTCGAGGGAGTGGGCCGTGTCGACGTACATGTCGTCGTGGTAGACGGCCGCCGCGACCGGCACCTCGTTGGCGGCCAGGCGCGCCGGGTCGTACAGGGGCTGCCAGTCGGTGCGGGCGGCGAGCAGTTCGGCGGTCTCTCGCAGGGGACGCAGTGCCGGGTCGCAGTCGAACATCCAGGGGTGGACGGACTCGCCGGTGAACAGCAGCGGCCCGTCGCCCGTGAGCGTCTTCGCCGCGTCGAACTGCGGAAACTCGCCGCGGACGCGTTCGGCCGACCAGGCGGTGGGGCGGCCGTCCTGGCCGTAGATCGCCTCGTGGACCAGGGCGTACAGGGGGTGACCGGCGTACGAGAGCAGGCCCTGGACCTCCTCCTGGAAGGCGTCGGACAGCTCCAGGCCCCGCGGGGTGCGGACGAAGGCCTGTTCCAGGAGGAAGTGCAGGCGGTGGCTGCCCTCGCTGCCGCCGAGGAGGATGCCCAGGGACTGGAAGGCCTCGACGGTGAGCCGGTAGCCGCCCGGGAGGACCACCTCGTGCTGGAGGAGGTGGTCGGCGATGCGGCGGGCGCGTTCGACGTCCTGCGGGTAGCGGGTGTAGTGCGCGGTGACCTTGCGCTCGATGCGCGGGTAGGCGGCCCGGTAGACGTCGTCGGCATGGGCGTTGAGGGAGGGCAGGCCGCCGGTCAGCACGGCTGCCGCGAGGCCTTCGGGGGCCGTGGACAGATACGTCACCGTGCAGAAGCCGCCGAAGCTCTGGCCGAGGACGGTCCAGGGGTCGCCGCCGGTGACCTGTGGGCGGATCGCCTCGCAGTCCCGGACGATCGAGTCGGCGCGGAAGCGGGCGAGGTAGTCGGCCTGCTCTGCGGGCCCGCCGCGCAGCGGGAGCGTCTGGCGGTTGGCGGGCGTGGAGTGGCCGGTGCCGCGCTGGTCCAGGAGGAGGACGCGGTACTCCTTCAGGGCACGGCCGAGCCAGGCCTGCCTGCCGACGAAGCGGTTGGCGCCGAAGCCGGGGCCGCCCTGGAGGTAGACCAGCCACGGCAGGTCCTGGCGAGCCTTGTCGCTCGCGACGACCTCACGGCCGTAGAGCCGGATGGTTTCTCCGGCCGGGTCGTCGTGGTCGAGGGGCACGGTGAACTGGCGGTCGGTGAGGACGACACCGGGCTGGCGGTAGCTGACGGTCAACTGGGCTCCCCCTACGGACGGACTGTGCCGTCCCAGTTCAGCACACCCGCGGCTGCCTGACCCGACCGGGGATCATCAACAGCTACTGAACGGCGGCTCAGCGCCCGGGCAGGCTTGAGCTGCGCACGACCAGCTCGGGCTGGAGCACCACGCGCCGGTGCTCGTGGGCCTTGCATCCGCCCTCCGTCTCCGTCTCCGTCTCCTCGAGGAGCAGCTCGGCCGCGAGCGCGCCCAGGGTGACGGCGGGCTGCCGTACGGAGGTGAGCGGGACGGCCGCGGCGGCCGCGAACTCGATGTCGTCGTAGCCGACGATGGCGAGGTCGTCGGGGACGCCGACGCCTGCCGCGTACATGGCCTGGAGGACACCGAGGGCGAGCAGGTCGTTGGCGCAGAACACGGCGGTCGGCCGGTCGGCGAGGCCGAGGAGGCGGGCGCCCGCGTCCCGCCCGGCGGCGACGTCGAGCCGCTCGGTGGGCAGCTCGCGCAGGCACTCCGAGCTGAGGCCCGCCTCGGTGAGGGCGTTCAGGGCGCCGGTGCGGCGGTCGCGCACCTGGTTCAGGCCGGGCGGGCCGCTGACGTAGGCGATGGAGCGGTGCCCGGCGTCGACGAGATGGCGTACGGCCAGCGCGCCGCCCGCCACGTCGTCGACGGAGACCGAGCACTCGGTGGTGCCCTCCGCCACCCGGTCGACCAGGACGAAGGGGATGTTGTGCCGGCGGAAGGTCTCGATGTTGCGTCCGGTGGCGTCGGCCGGGGTGAGCAGCACGCCCCGCACGCGCTGCTCGGCGAAGAGCGAAAGGTACTCGGCCTCCTCGCTCGGGTTCTGCGCGCTGTTGCAGACCATCACGCCGAGCCCCGCGTCGCGGGCGGCCCGCTCGGCACCGCGCGCGACGTCCACGAAGAAGGGGTTGCCCATGTCGAGGACGAGCAGCCCCATGATCCGGCTGCGCCCCGCGCGCAACTGGCGGGCGGACTCGCTGCGGACGTAGCCGAGCCGGTCGATCGCGGACAGCACGCGTGCCCGGGTCTCGCCGGCGACCGTCTCCGGACGGTTGATGACGTTCGAGACCGTGCCGACGGAGACTCCGGCGGCGCGGGCGACGTCCTTGATACCCACCGTATGGGCCATCTGGCGGGGACCTCCAGGGGAACGAGGGGCGGCGGGAAGGCCTTCACATTACCGTCATGACCGGGGCGGACGTGTCCGGTCAGGCCGGCAGCGCGAAGTCGACGACGTGGAGCGCCGAGGGGGTCGTACCGGTCGACTTCTCCTGGTACATGAACGACAGGACGTTGTCCTCCTTGACGCGCGACTCGTCGATGACGACCTCGCCGAAGGCGTTCAGACCGCTGCCGTCGTACAGCAGCGCCCAGTCGGTGTACCCGGACGCCTTCGAGGCGCCGGCGATCCGGCCGTAGGGGAGGACCGCGTAGGCGTTGTCGTACTTGTCCAGGACCAGTTTGGTGCGCTGGCTGGAGTTCAGTACGACGGGGATCTCCGTCTTCTGCCAGGTGCCCGAGGAGTTCTTGCGGAGGTGGAAGGCGCGGCCGTTGGCGGTGCGGTCGGTGACGTAGTTCGTGGTGCACTGGCCGAAGCGGCCGGGGACGTAGCTGATGATCGCGTGCGGGAGGCCGGCGGAGTCGGTGGACTGGCTCTCCTGGTTCATCAGGGAGTGGTCGGGGTCGAGCGGGTCGACCACCAGGCCGCTGTCGGTGACCGTGACCTTGTCCGAGCCGCCGGTGGTGGCGACGACGGTGCCCGCGTCGGTGCGCCAGGTGCGCCCCCGGTCGGTGGAGTACACGTATCCGGTGTCGTGGTTGGTGATGCCGCCGCTGCTGCACATCACGGCGCCGTTCTGCTCGCGCCAGGTGAAGAAGGCGTGCAGTCGGCCGTTGACGTCGTAGTCGATGCCGTGGAGGTACATGTTGCGGGCCGTGCTGGAGCCGTGCTCGCTGGTGTAGGTGCCGGTGGAGCTGGTCCACTCCCCCAGCGCCGTCCAGGTCGAGCCGTCGTACTCCGCGAGGGCGTTGCGGCCGTTGCCGGAGATGCCGACGCGGTAGCTCAGTTGGAGCTTGCCCTCGGGGGTGGCGACGAACTGCGGGTAGGTGAACTGCGAGGTGAGCGTCAGCCCGTCGAGGGTCGTCTGTACGGCGCCGAAGGCCGAGGCGGTCCAGGGCGTGGACGCCGGGTTGTCGAGGAGGCCCGCGGCCGACTTCACGTAGAAGAAGCCGTCGCTGTGCGAGTCCATGTCGAGGTGCAGCCGGCCGTCCACCTTGGAGACGCCCATGGAGATGACGTTGTGCGAGTCGTCGCTCTTGAGCTGGTGGGAGAGGGTGACCGTGGACCAGTTGGTGGCGCCGAGGGCCCGGCGCGCGACGACCGCGTTGCGGGTCGAGGCGTACCAGGCCGCGTACTGGTAGCCCTTGTAGGTGAGCAGGCCGTTCTTCTGGAACGCGTTGTTGTTGACCAGGCCGTCGTAGGAGACGAAGAAGACCGCCTGGGCGTCGAGTCGGGTCGTGCTCTTCTCGGTGACCGAGGGACCGGGCGTGGCCGCCCGTGCCGTGCCCGGGGCGGCCACGGCGGCGGCCAGGGCGGTCGCCGGAACCGTGCGTCTTCTCATGGGGGCTCCGGATCAGGAGAGATGGAAGACTTCCGTCAGGGGTTTCATCGCCTCGTCGGGTCTGGCGCCGTCCAGCGACTCGAAGAACGGCGCCATCTCCGCCTGCCAACGGGCGTTGACGTCGGTGGCCTCCATGCCGGCCTGGGCGGCGGCGAAGTCCTCGGTCTCCAGGTAGCCGACGAGCAGGCCGTCGTCACGCAGGAAGAGCGAGTAGTTGTGCCAGCCGGTGGCGGAGAGCGCCTCGAGCATCTCCGGCCACACGGCGGCGTGCCGCTCGCGGTACTCGTCGAGGCGGTCCGCCCGGACCTTCAGCAGGAAGCACACGCGCTGCATCGACAGCCCTCCGGTGTCAGGGGATTCGGGATCAGGAGTTCGGGGTCAGGGGCGTCGGGATCAGGGGTTCGGGGGATCAGAAGTCGAACTGGTCGATGTTCTTCGCGTCGAACACGGTCGGCTTGCCGAGGCTGATCACGCCGTCCTTGCCGATGGTGTACGAGCCCATGTCGCCGGCCTTGAAGGTCTCGCCCTCCTTGCCGGTGATCTGCCCGGAGGACAGGGCGACGGCGGTGCGCGCGGCGAGCTCGCCCAGCTTGGCCGGGTCCCACAGCTCGAAGCCCTCGACGGTGCCGTTCTTGACGTAGGTGCGCATGTCGTTGGGGGTGCCGAGGCCCGTCAGCTTGACCTTGCCCTTGTACTTGGAGCCGGAGAGGTACTGGGCGGCGGCCTTGATGCCGACGGTGGTCGGGGAGATGATCCCCTTCAGGTTCGGGTACTGCTGGAGGAGGCCCTGGGTCTGCTGGAAGGACTGCTGGGCGTCGTCGTTGCCGTAGGCGACCTTGACCAGCTTCATGTCCTTGTACTTCGGGTCCTTCAGCTCCTCCTTCATGTAGTCGATCCAGGTGTTCTGGTTCGTCGCGGTCTGCGCGGCGGAGAGGATCGCGATCTCGCCCTTGTAGTCGAGCTGTTCGGCGAGCAGCTGCACCTCGGTGCGGCCCAGGTCCTCGGCGCTCGCCTGGGAGACGAATGCGTTGCGGCAGTCGGTCTTGGTGTCGGAGTCGTAGGTGACGACCTTGATCTTGTTGCTCATGGCCTGCTTGAGCGCGGTGCACAGGGCGCCGGGGTCCTGCGCGGAGACGGCGATCGCGTCGACCTGCTGCTGCGTGAGGGTGTTGACGTAGGAGACCTGGCCGGAGGTGTCGGTGGCGCTGGACGGGCCGACCTCCTTGTAGCTGGAGCCCAGCTCCTTCAGAGCCGCCTCGCCGCCCTTGTCGGCGGAGGTGAAGTAGGGGTTGTTGACCTGCTTGGGCAGGAAGCCGACCGTCAGGCCCTTCTTGGTGGCCGCGTTCGGATCGGCCGTACCGCCCGTGGCGGCCGAGCCGCTGTCACTGCTGACGTCGTTCTTGGTGGTGCCGCCGCAGGCGGTGGCGGCCAGAGCGAGGGAGGTGACGGCGGCGAGGGCCGCACAGGTACGGCGGATCGACGACTTGCGCATGGCGACAGTCCTTTACGAGGGTGAGCGGAGCGGATGACGGGGCGGACGCGGGTGAGAGTTACGACGTCGGAGTCGAGGCGGCTCTGCGTCCGGCCCTGGCGTCGGAGATCTGGCGCGCGACCCGGGGGCCGAGCACGGAGACGACGAGCAGGACGCCGGTGACGACGATCTGGGACTGGGCGGAAACGTTCAGCAGGCTCATGACGTTCTGCAGGGCGCCGAGCAGGAAGACGCCGGCGATGGCGCCGCCGAGGGTGCCCTTGCCGCCGTCGAAGTCGATGCCGCCGAGCAACACCGCGGCGACGACGGACAGTTCGAGTCCGGTGGCGTTGTCGTAGCGGGCGCTGGCGTAGTGCAGGGCCCAGAAGATGCCGGTGAGGGAGGCCATCAGGCCGGTCACCGTGAACAGGACCAGCTTCTCGCGCTTGACGCGGATGCCGGCGAACCGGGCGGCCTCCTCGCTGGCGCCGATGGCGAACAGCGAGCGTCCGAACGGGGTGGCGTGCAGTGCCACGACGGCGATCGCCAGCAGGACGAGGAAGGGCAGGAAGGCCTGCGGGAGGAAGGTGTCCCCCAGGCGTCCGGCCGCGAAGTCCAGGTACTGGGTGGGGAAGTCGGTGACCGCGTCGGAGCCGAGCACGATCTGTGCGATGCCCCGGTAGGCGGCGAGCGTGCCGATGGTGACGGCGAGAGAGGGCAGCCCGAGCCGGGTCACGAGGAGGCCGTTGATCAGTCCGCAGACCACGCCGAGCAGCAGGCACAGCGGGATGATCGTCTCGATGGCCATGCCCTGGTTCCACAGGGCACCCATCACCGAGCCGGACAGCCCGGCCGTGGACGCCACCGACAGGTCGATCTCGCCGGCGACGACGAGCAGGGTCATGGGCAGCGCGATCAGCGCGATCGGCA
Source organism: Streptomyces sp. NPDC001315 (assembly GCF_042896175.1). Lineage (NCBI taxonomy): Bacteria > Bacillati > Actinomycetota > Actinomycetes > Kitasatosporales > Streptomycetaceae > Streptomyces > Streptomyces sp. NPDC001315. The sequence continues at coordinate 30,932 of NZ_JBIAWZ010000020.1, forward strand.
GGGTGTTGCCGATCAGGAACGACAGGTTCAGCGCGTTGCCGAAGCCGTCGACGAAGCCGAAGGAGAACAGCAGGACAACGATGAGCAGGGCGCCGACGACCGTGTCCCAGCGGACGGCGCGCGTCAAGGACTCAGGCATGACGGGCGTTCCTCTTCTTCAGGGCCAGGGCCACGCGCAGCGCGACGATCCGGTCGACCGCGATGGCGAGGAGGAGCAGGATGCCGTTGATGGCGAGCACCCAGACGGAGCTGACGCCGAGGGCGGGCAGCACGCTGTTGATGGAGGTCAGCAGCAGCGCGCCGAGCGCGGCGCCGTAGACGCTGCCGGAGCCGCCGGTGAAGACCACGCCGCCGACCACGACCGCGCTGACGACGGTGAGTTCGTAGCCGTTGCCGGTGCCCGAGTCGACGTTGCCGAACCGCGCCAGATACATCGCCCCCGCAAGGCCCGCGAGGCCACCGCAGAAGGTGTACGCGGCCAGGATCCGCTTACGGACCGGGATGCCGGCGAGGCGGGCGGCCTCCGGGTTGGAGCCGAGGGCATACAGCTCGCGTCCGCTGCCGAAGTGCTTGAGGTAGTACGCCGTGCCCACGAGGACGGCGAGGGCGATCAGCGCGAGATAGGGCACGGCGGAGATGCCGCCGGAGCCGAAGTCGACGAAGGAGCCGGGCAGGTCGGCCGCGGTGATCTGGCGGGAGCCGACCCAGATGGAGTCGATGCCGCGGATGATGTACAGCGTGCCGAGGGTGACCACCAGGGCCGGCACCTGCCCGAGGCTGACCAGCAGCCCGTTCAGCAGGCCGAAGCCGATGCCGAGCAGAACCGCCAGGACGACCGCCACGACCGGGTTTCCGCCGCCCTGGAGATAGATACCGGCGGCGAAGGCGCTGATGCCGAGGGTGGAGCCGACCGACAGGTCGACGTTGCGGGTGATGACCACCAGCGACTGGCCGGTGGCGACCAGCACCAGGATCGTCGCGTTCAGCAGCAGGTCCTTGATGCCCTGCTCGGACAGGAACTCGCTGTTGCCCGCCTGGGTGACAGCGATCATCACCAGGAAGACGACCAGGATGGCCAGTTCACGCATCTTGAAGACGCGGTCGACCAGCCGGGTGCCGCTGGACTTGGGTACCTCGCCGGCGGGGGCGGGGTTGGGCGCGATCACCGTCATGCGGCGGCCCTCCCCGTGGCTGCGGCCATCACGGTTTCCTCGGTGGCGTCGGTGCGGGGGATCTCGGCGGTGAGCCGGCCCTCGTGCATCACCAGCACGCGGTCGGCCATGCCGAGGATCTCGGGCAGGTCGGAAGAGATCATCAGGACGGCCACCCCGTCGGCGGCCAGCTCGCTCAGCAGCCGGTGAACCTCGGCCTTGGTACCGACGTCGATACCACGGGTCGGCTCGTCGACGATGAGCACCTTCGGACCGGTGGCCAGCCACTTGGCCAGGACGACCTTCTGCTGGTTGCCACCGGACAACGTGTTGACCGTGTCGGCGATGCGGGCGTACTTCACCTGGAGCCTGACCGCCCAGTCCAGCGACCGGCTGCGCTCGGCGCCCCGGTCCACGAGACCGGCCTTCACCGTGGTCCGCAGCCCGGTCAGGCCGATGTTGCGCTCGATGGACATGTCCATCACCAGGCCCTGGGCCCGCCGGTCCTCCGGAACCAGCGCCAGCCCCGCCGACATCGCGGTCGAGGGCGCGCCGCTGGTCAGCGGACGGCCGTCCACGGAGACCTCGCCGGCGTCCCAGCGGTCGATGCCGAACACCGCCCGCGCCACCTCCGTACGCCCGGCCCCGACCAGCCCGGCCAGCCCGACGATCTCGCCGCGCCGCACCTCGAAGGAGACATCCGTGAAGACACCCTCGCGCGTCAGCCGGCGGACGCTGAGAGCCACCTCGCCCGGCTCGACGTCCTGCTTGGGGTAGAGCTCGTCGAGATCGCGCCCGACCATCCGCCGTACGAGATCGTCCTCGGTCATGCCCTCGATCGGCTCGCTGGCGATCCAGGCGCCGTCGCGCAACGTGGTCACCCGCCGGCAGATCTGGAAGATCTCCTCCAGCCGGTGCGAGATGAACAGCACCGCCGCGCCCTGTTCGCGCAGGGTACGCACGACGCCGAAGAGACGGGCGACCTCGCTGCCGGTGAGGGCCGCGGTCGGCTCGTCCATGATCAGGACCCGGGCGTCGAAGGAGAGCGCCTTGGCGATCTCCACGATCTGCTGGTCGGCGATGGACAGGCCGCGCGCCGGGCGGTCGGGGTCGAGGTCGACGCCCAGGCGCTTCATCAGGGCGGCGGTCGCCGCATGGGTGGCCTTGTGGTCGATCCGGCCCAGCGCCCGCCGCGGCTGGCGGCCCATGAAAATGTTCTCCGCTATCGACAGATCGGGAAAGAGCGTGGGCTCCTGGTAGATCACGGCGATGCCGGCGTCACGCGCGTCGCCGGGCCCGTGGAAGACCACGGGCCCGCCGTCGAGCAGCACCTGGCCGGCGTCCGGTCGGTGCACCCCGGCGAGTGTCTTGATGAGGGTCGACTTGCCCGCGCCGTTCTCACCGGCGAGAGCGTGCACCTCACCGGGGAACAGCTCCAGGGAGACGCCCCGCAGAGCGCGTACGGCGCCGAAGGACTTGGCGATGTCCTTCAGTGCCAGCACCGGGGCCGGTCCCGTGTCGGACGGGTGGGTCATTGGGGGCTCCTCGACAACGCCGACGGGGCGTACCTCACGGCGTCGTGAAAGGTTTCAACTGGGTTGCCGGGACGGTAGACAGGTACGCCATGTCACGTCAATGGGTCTGTGTCGAAAAAATTTCGATAATCAAAGGTCACATCCGAGTCACGGACAGGCGGCCCCGCCGCAGGGGTTGACACCCGTTCAGAGGCCTCATAGCTTCCCTGTCTGAATCGTTTCATTGAGAAGTCATTCCATCCCGACGTCACAGGAGCCCTGCAGTGACCGACCTTGCCGCGGTGAAGGCCGCGCTCAAGACCCAGGCCGTCGAGACGCCGTCGTGGGCGTACGGGAACTCGGGGACCCGTTTCAAGGTGTTCGCCCAGCAGGGCGTGCCGCGCGATCCGTGGGAGAAGCTGGACGACGCGGCGCAGGTGCACGCCTTCACCGGTGTGGCCCCGACCGTGGCGCTGCACATTCCGTGGGACAGGGTGGAGGACTACGCCGCCCTGGCCAAGCATGCCGAGGAGCGGGGGGTGAAGCTGGGGGCGATCAACTCCAACACCTTCCAGGACGATGACTACAAGCTGGGCAGCATCTGCCACCCGGATGCGGCGGTGCGGCGCAAGGCCGTCGATCATCTGCTGGAGTGCGTCCGCATCATGGACGCCACCGGCTCGCAGGACCTGAAGCTGTGGTTCGCGGACGGCACGAACTACCCCGGTCAGGACGACATCCGCGAGCGGCAGGACCGGCTGGCCGAGGGGCTCGCCGAGGTGTACGAGCGACTCGGGGACGGGCAGCGGATGCTGCTGGAGTACAAGTTCTTCGAGCCGGCCTTCTACACGACCGACGTGCCGGACTGGGGCACGGCCTACGCGCACTGCCTCAAGCTGGGGCCGAAGGCGCAGGTCGTGGTCGACACCGGGCACCACGCGCCGGGCACCAACATCGAGTTCATCGTCGCCACGCTGCTGCGGGAGGGCAAGCTCGGCGGGTTCGACTTCAACTCGCGCTTCTACGCCGACGACGACCTGATGGTGGGCGCGGCGGATCCGTTCCAGCTGTTCCGGATCATGTACGAGGTGGTGCGCGGGGGCGGGTTCACCTCCGACGTCGCGTTCATGCTCGACCAGTGCCACAACATCGAGGCGAAGATCCCGGCGATCATCCGCTCCGTGATGAACGTGCAGGAGGCGACCGCGAAGGCGCTGCTGGTCGACCGGGAGGCGCTGGCCGTCGCGCAGGCCTCCGGCGATGTGCTCGGCGCGAACGCGGTGGTGATGGATGCATACAACACCGACGTGCGGCCGTTGCTGCGAGAGGTGCGGGAAGAGATCGGGATCGACCCGGATCCGATCGCCGCGTATGCCCGGTCCGGGTGGGCTCAGAAGATCGTCACTGAGCGGGTCGGCGGGGAGCAGGCCGGCTGGGGGGCGTAAGCGCCTGCCGGCTCCTCTTCTCTCTTTCTGTACTCACCCACGTTCAAGAAGTTAGGAAAAGACAGTCATGGCACCGCATCCCGAAGCCGCCGCGCTCCTGGCCCGCTCCCGTCGGCTCGGCGCTGATCCTCGTAACACCAACTACGCCGGTGGCAACGCGTCCGCGAAGGGCACCGACACCGATCCCGTCACCGGTGGCGACGTCGAGCTGATGTGGGTGAAGGGATCCGGTGGCGACCTGGGCACGCTCACCGAGGCCGGGCTGGCCGTGCTGCGGCTGGACCGCATGCGGGCGCTCACCGACGTCTACCCGGGTGTCGAGCACGAGGACGAGATGGTCGCCGCGTTCGACTACTGCCTGCACGGCAAGGGCGGCGCGGCGCCCTCCATCGACACCGCCATGCACGGCCTCGTCGACGCCGCCCACGTCGACCATCTGCACCCCGACTCCGGCATCGCGCTCGCCTGCGCCGCCGACGGGGAGAAGCTGACCGCCGAATGCTTCGGGAACCGTGTGGTGTGGGTGCCCTGGCGGCGCCCCGGCTTCCAGCTCGGCCTGGACATCGCCGCCGTCAAGGCCGCCAACCCCCAGGCCATCGGCTGCGTCCTGGGCGGACACGGCATCACCGCCTGGGGCGACACCTCCGAGGAGTGCGAACGCAACTCGCTGCACATCATCCGCACCGCCGAGCAGTTCCTCGCCGAGCGCGGCAGGCCGGAACCCTTCGGCCCCGCCATCGCCGGCTACGAGGCGCTGCCCGAGGCCGAGCGGCGCGAACGGGCCGCCGCGCTCGCACCGTACGTGCGTGCCGTCGCCTCCCAGGACAAGCCGCAGGTCGGACACTTCACCGACTCCGAACCCGTCCTGGACTTCCTCGCGCGTGCCGAGCACCCCCGCCTCGCCGCACTGGGCACCTCCTGCCCCGACCACTTCCTGCGCACCAAGGTGCGGCCCCTGGTCCTGGACCTGCCGCCCACCGCCCCGCTCGAGGAAGCGGTCGCACGGCTGAAGGAACTGCACGCCGCCTACCGCGAGGAGTACGCCGCCTACTACCAGCGGCACGCCCAGCCCGACTCCCCCGCCATGCGCGGCGCCGACCCGGCCATCGTGCTCGTCCCGGGCGTCGGCATGTTCTCCTTCGGCAAGGACAAGCAGACCGCCCGCGTCGCCGGCGAGTTCTACATCAACGCGATCAACGTCATGCACGGCGCCGAGGCGGTCTCCACCTACGCACCGATCGAGGAGTCGGAGAAGTTCCGCATCGAGTACTGGGCCCTGGAAGAGGCCAAGCTCCAGCGGATGCCGAAGCCGAAGCCGCTCGCGACCCGGGTGGCCCTGGTCACCGGCGCCGGCAGCGGGATCGGCAAGGCCATCGCCCACCGGCTGGTCGCCGAGGGTGCCTGCGTCGTCGTCGCCGACCTCAACACCGACAACGCCGCCGCCGTCGCCGAGGAACTGGGCGGGCCGGACAAGGCCGTCGCCGTGACCGTCGACGTCACCTCCGAGGAGCAGATCGCCGACGCCTTCAAGGCCGCCGCGCTCGCCTTCGGCGGGGTCGACCTCGTCGTCAACAACGCCGGAATCTCCATCTCCAAGCCGCTCCTGGAGACCTCCGCGAAGGACTGGGACCTCCAGCACGACATCATGGCCCGCGGCTCCTTCCTCGTCTCCCGCGAGGCGGCCCGGGTGATGATCGCCCAGGAACTGGGCGGCGACATCGTCTACATCGCGTCCAAGAACGCCGTCTTCGCCGGCCCCAACAACATCGCCTACTCCGCCACCAAGGCCGACCAGGCCCACCAGGTGCGGCTCCTGGCCGCCGAGCTCGGCGAACACGGCATCCGCGTCAACGGCGTCAACCCCGACGGAGTCGTACGCGGATCCGGGATCTTCGCGGCCGGCTGGGGTGCCCAGCGGGCGGCCGTGTACGGCGTGGAGGAGGAGAAGCTGGGCGAGTTCTACGCGCAGCGGACGATCCTCAAGCGGGAGGTGCTCCCCGAGCACGTCGCGAACGCCGTCTTCGCCCTCACCGGCGGCGAGCTCACCCACACCACCGGGCTGCACGTCCCCGTCGACGCGGGTGTCGCGGCCGCCTTCCTGCGATGAGCGCCGCCGTGAAATCTTCCACCCTGAAGTCGTACGCCGCGGTCGACCTCGGCGCGTCCAGCGGGCGCGTCATGGTCGGCCGCGTGAGCCCCGACAGCCTCGAGCTGGCCGAGGCGCACCGCTTCCCCAACCGGCCGGTCCGGGTTCCGGAGGGGCTGCGCTGGGACGTCCTCACGCTGTACGCGGGAGTGCTGGACGGACTACGGGCGGCCGGCGCCCACTGCGGTGGCCGGCTCGACTCCGTCGGCATCGACAGCTGGGCCGTGGACTACGGCCTGCTCGACACCGACGGAGCACTGCTCGGCAATCCGGTGCACTACCGCGACACCCGCACCGAGGGCATCGCGGAAAAGGTCTGGGCGACCCTCCCGGCCACCGAGCTGTACGCGGCGACCGGATTGCAGTACGCGCCCTTCAACACCCTGTACCAGCTGACGGCAGCCCGCGGGACGGCCCAGCTCGCCTCGGCGAAACGCCTGTTGCTCATCCCCGATCTGCTGACGTACTGGCTCACCGGCGAGCAGGGCACCGAGCTGACCAACGCCTCCACCACCCAGCTCATCGACCCCCGCACACGCGACTGGTCCTACGACGTCGCCGCCCGGCTTGGCATCGACCTGAGCCTGTTCGCACCGCTGCGCCGGCCAGGCGACCCGGCGGGCCTGCTGCGGCCGGACGTGCTGGAGGAAACGGGCCTGACCGGTCCCGTGCCGGTCACTGCGGTCGGCTCGCACGACACGGCCTCCGCCGTGGCCGGCGTCCCCGCCACCGGCGAACGGTTCGCGTACATCTGCACCGGCACCTGGTCCCTGGCCGGCCTCGAACTGGACGCGCCCGTCCTCAGCGAGGAGAGCCGCACCGCCAACTTCACCAACGAACTCGGCCTGGACGGCACGGTCCGCTATCTCCGCAACATCATGGGCCTGTGGCTGCTCCAGGAGTGCGTACGCGCCTGGGGCAACCCGGACCTCGGCGTACTGCTGCGCGAGGCAGCCGCGATCCCGACGCTGCGGTCCGTGGTGGACGCGGGAGACCCGGCGTTCCTCGCGCCCGGCCGGATGCCGGAACGGATCGCCGAGGCATGCCGCGACTCCGGCCAGCCCGTGCCTGAAACCCGGGCCGAGATCACACGCTGCATCCTCGACTCCCTCGCCCTCGCCCACCGCCGCGCCGTCGAGGACGCCCAGCGGCTGGCCGACCATCCCGTCGACGTCGTCCACATCGTCGGCGGCGGCACCCGCAACGCACTGCTCTGCCAGCTCACCGCCGACGCCTGCGGACTGCCCGTGATGGTCGGCCCTACGGAGGCCGCCGCCCTCGGCAACGTACTCGTCCAGGCCCGGGCGCACGAGCTCGTCGGTGACCTCACCGACATGCGGCGTCTTCTGGTTCGTACGCAGCCGCTGACGCGGTACGAGCCGCGGGGCGACACGGCACGGTGGCAGGAGGCGGAGGCCCGGCTCGTCGCGCGGTGAGCCGGGGGCTCCCCAAGGGCCAGCGCTGCCACTACCCTGCATTCATCCGATGATCAATGACTAGGAGCCGCGATGCGTGTCGCACTGTTCCTGACCTGTGTCAACGACACGCTCTATCCGGACACCGGTCGCGCCGTCGTGAAACTCCTGACCAGGCTGGGCGTCGACGTCGACTTCCCGATGGACCAGACGTGCTGCGGCCAGGCCCACTACAACACCGGCTACCGGCACGAGGCCGAGCCGCTCGCCCGTCACTTCTCCGATGTCTTCGGGGAGTACGAGGCGATCGTGACCCCGTCGGGGTCGTGCGGGGCGATGGTGCGGGAGCTGTATCCGCGGATGGGTGAACGGGCCCGGGCCGAGGGCCGCGGGGACGCCCTCGCCGCCGCCCTGGCGCCGGTGGTCCCGAAGACGTACGAGCTCACCGAGTTCCTGGTGGACGTGCTCGGGGTGACGGACGTCGGCGCGTACTACCCGCACACGGTGACGTACCACCCGACCTGCCACGGGCTGCGGAGCCTCGGGCTGGGCGATCGTCCCCGGCGGCTGCTCCAGGCCGTCAAGGGGCTGGAACTCGTCGAACTGCCGGGGGCGGAGGAGTGCTGCGGGTTCGGCGGCACCTTCGCGCTGAAGAACTCCGACGTCTCGGCGGCGATGGGCACGGACAAGGTGCGCAACGCCGAGTCGACGGGCGCCGAGGTGCTGTGCGCGGCCGACAACTCCTGCCTCATGCACATCGGCGGAACCATGACCCGCCTCAAGGTGGGGATGCGGCCGCTGCACATCGCGGAGATCCTGGCCGGCACGGAGGAGGAGTCGGCGGCATGAGCGGCACGTTCGTAGGAATGCCGGCCTTCCCGAAGGCCGCGCACGAGGCGGTCGACAACCAGACCCTGCGCGGCAATCTGCGGCACGCCACCCACACCATCCGCGCCAAGCGGGCGAAGGCCGTGGCCGAGGTGTCCGACTGGGCGGAGCTGCGGGAGGCCGGGAAGCAGATCAAGGACCACACGCTGCGTCATCTCGACCGGTACCTGGTCCAGTTGGAGGAGTCGGTCACGGCGGCCGGCGGCATCGTTCACTGGGCCACCGACGCCGACGAGGCCAACCGGATCGTCACCCAACTGGTGAAGGCCACGGGCGAGTCGGAGGTCGTCAAGGTCAAGTCGATGGCCACGCAGGAGATCGGGCTCAACGAGGCGCTGGAGGCGGAGGGCATCCGGGCGTACGAGACCGATCTCGCCGAACTCATCGTGCAGTTGGGCAAGGACCGCCCCTCGCACATCCTCGTCCCCGCCATTCACCGCAACCGGGGCGAGATCCGCGACATCTTCGCCCGTGAGATGAGCGAGTGGGGCCGTCCCGCCCCCGAGGACCTGACCGACACGCCCGCCGAACTCGCCGAGGCGGCCCGCCTCCACCTCCGCGAGAAGTTCCTGCGCGCCAAGGTCGGCATCTCCGGCGCCAACTTCATGGTCGCCGAGACCGGCACGCTCGTGGTCGTCGAGTCCGAGGGCAACGGGCGGATGTGCCTGACCCTGCCCGAGACGCTGATCTCGGTCGTCGGCATCGAGAAGATCGTGCCGACCTGGCGGGACCTGGAGGTCTTTCTCCAGACCCTCCCCCGCTCCTCGACCGCCGAGCGCATGAACCCGTACACGTCGACGTGGACCGGTACGACGGACGGCGACGGGCCGAAGACCTTCCACCTGGTGCTGCTGGACAACGGCCGCACCGACACCCTCGCCGACGAGGTCGGCCGCCAGGCACTGCGCTGCATCCGCTGCTCGGCCTGCCTCAACGTGTGCCCGGTGTACGAGCGCGCGGGCGGCCACGCCTACGGATCGGTCTACCCGGGGCCGATCGGCGCCATCCTCAGCCCCCAGCTCCGGGGCACACAGAGCGAGATCGACGCCTCCCTCCCGTACGCCTCCTCGCTGTGCGGCGCCTGCTACGAGGTCTGCCCGGTCGCCATCGACATCCCCGAAGTCCTCGTGCACCTGCGGGAACGGGTCGTCGAGGGCGGCCAGGTGACGCGGGAGGGCAACAAGGTCGTACTGAAGCCGGCCAAGGGGCATGCCGCCGAGCGGGCGGCCATGCGGGCGGCGCGCTGGGCGTTCGACCGTCCGGGTGTCCTGCGTACCGGGCAGCGGCTCGCGTCACGCACCCGCCGTCTGCATCCGCGCTCCTTGCCGGGCCCCGGCAAGGCCTGGAGCGCGACCCGCGACCTCCCGCCGGTGCCCGCGGAACCGTTCCGTGACTGGTGGCAGCGCACGAACGGCGGAAAGGACAGTGCCAAGTGAGCAGCAGGGAACGGATCCTGGGCCGGGTGCGGCGCGCGCTCGCGGACGTACCACGGGATGACACCCCGTACGAGGACGCCGTAGCGCGCGACTATCTGCGGGAGCACGACGACCGCGGCGTCGAGGCGACGATGGACCTGCTGGCGGAGAACCTGGCGGACTATCGGGCGGTCGTGCATCGCGCCACCGACGAGGAGCTGCCGTACGTCATCATGCGGCTGCTCGCTGAGCGTGGGCCCCAGTACGTGCTCGTGCCTCCGGGACTCCCGCCGGAGTGGATGTCGGCCGCCGACCCCACCCGGGTCCACGACCGTGCCGTGAGCACGCCCCACGAACTGGACAAGGTGGCGAGCGTGGTCACCGGCTGCGCCGTCGCCATCGCCGAGACCGGCACGATCGTCCTCGACGGCGGACCGGACCAGGGGCGCCGCCGGATCACCCTGATCCCCGACCACCACATCTGCGTCGTCCGCGTCCCAGACCAGGTGGTCTCCTCCGTGCCCCAGGCCCTGGAGCGCCTCGACCCGGCCCGTCCGCTGACCTGGATCTCCGGGCCGTCGGCGACCAGCGACATCGAGCTGGACCGGGTCGAGGGGGTGCACGGTCCGCGCACCCTGGAGGTGGTACTGGTGAGCGGTCAGCCGAGGGCCGAGGCCACCTCGTAGGGACCGGACGGGAGCCGATAGGAGGCGACCCCGTTCTCGAAGCCCAGGTACTCGACGCCGGGTACCTGGGCCAGGGGTGTCGGAATCCAACAGAACTAACCGCCGGACGGTGGTCATCGAATAACCGCGACCCGCTTTCCCTTCATGCAAATTGAAACTTTTCAAAAGTGGAACTCGTAGTTCATGCACAGGGGGCGCAGCTGGTGAGCGGGCATCGGACGGCCCGGCTAGCGTGAGGGAATGATCCGGTTCGATCAGGTCACCAAGCGTTACCCGGACGGAACGACGGCCGTGGACGACCTCTCCTTCGAGGTGTCCGAGGGTGAACTCGTCACGCTCGTGGGACCGTCCGGCTGCGGCAAGACGACGACCATGATGATGGTCAACCGGCTGATCGAGCCGACGTCGGGCCGGATCTTCGTGGACGGTGAGGACGTCGCCGCGGTCGACCCGGTGCGGCTGCGCCGCCGGATCGGCTACGTCATCCAGCAGGTGGGCCTCTTCCCGCACCGCACCGTGCTGGACAACACGGCCACCGTACCGGCGCTGGTCGGCTGGAAGAGGGCGAAGGCGCGGGCGCGGGCGGCCGAGCTGCTGTCGCTGGTCGGTCTGGATCCGAAGACGTACGGACCGCGCTATCCGCACCAGCTGTCGGGCGGTCAGCGGCAGCGGGTCGGCGTGGCACGGGCGCTCGCCGCCGACCCGCCGGTGCTGCTGATGGACGAGCCGTTCGGCGCGGTCGACCCGGTGGTGCGGGAGCAGTTGCAGGACGAGTTCCTGCGGATGCAGGCCACGGTGCGCAAGACGGTGCTGCTGGTCACGCACGACATCGAGGAGGCGGTCCGGCTCGGCGACCGTATCGCCGTGTACGGGCAGGGGCGCATCGAGCAGTTCGACACGCCGGGTGCGGTGCTCGGGGCACCCGCCACGCCGTACGTCGCCGAGTTCGTGGGCGCCGACCGGGGGCTGAAACGCCTGTCGGTGACCGAGATCGAGCCCGACGACCTCCAGCAGCCGCCCGTCGCCCGCCCCGACGAGCCGGCCGAGCGGGCGGCGCACCGGCTACGCACGGAGGGCACCCGCTGGGCCGTCGTCCTGGACGCACACGGCGACCTGCACGGCTGGGTCGGTATCGACGATCTCGCGGCGGGCGGCTCGGTCGGTGACCACGCTCACCGCATGAACGCCTGGGTGCCGGTGGGCGCGCCGCTGAAGCAGGCGTTCGGCGTGCTGCTCCAGCACGACGCCGGCTGGGTCGCGGTCCTGGACGGCGCCCGCCTCCTGGGCGTCCTCACCCCGGCGAAACTGCACGAGGCACTGCGCCGCTCGGTGGACGCGGACGCGCGGGGCGTGTCGCGGGGACAGGTGGCGTTCGACTCGGTCGCCGACGCATAGTTCGCCGACGCGGTACCGGTGTGACCGCCCCCGCCCCCCGCGGTCGGGCGCTCACTTCAGCAGCCCCTTGTCCTCCAGATAGGTCCGCGCCACGTCCTTGGGCAGCCGGCGCCAGCTGTCCACCTGCTGGTTCATGGACGCCAGGTCCCGTGTGGTGAGGACGTCGTTGAGTTTGCCCAACGCCTGGGTGACCTTGGCGCCGCCCGCCCGGGAGCGGTTGACGACGGGGACGACGTAGTCCGCGTTCTGGAGGTGCTTGTCGTCGGCGAGGAGGACCAGGCCGAAGCCGTCGAGCGTGGCGTCCGTCGTCGTGGTCAGCACCATCTGGTCCTGGCCGCTCTGCACGGCCCGTTTCGCCTGGGTCGTGCCGACCCCCTTGGGGTCGACGGCGGTGATGTCGATGCCGTAGGTCTTCTTCAACCCCGGTGCGCAGTACGGTCGTTGGACGCATTCGTCGCCTGCCGCGAGCCGGACCTTCAGGCCCGAGGCGCCGAGGTCGCTGAGGGTCTTCAGGTGGTGCTGCCGCGCGTAGGCGGCGCTGACGGCGAACGCGTTCTGGTCGACGGCCTTTCCGGCGTCCAGGACGGTGAGCCCACGGGGGGTGGCCAGTGCTCGCAGCGCCTTCATCGTGGCAGGGAGGTCGGGTGAGCCCACCGGGGGTGCTTGGGGGCCGTTGGTCTTGGCGTTGAGCCAGTCGGCGAAGGTCGCCGCGTATTCGGGTACGACGTCGATCTGCCCGGACTCCAGGGCGGGTTCGTACAGTTCGCGGTTGGCGACGGTGAGGATCGACGTCTTGTATCCGGCCTGGTTCAGCAGCAGCGCGTACATCTGGGCGAGCAGGTCGCTCTCGGTGAATCCGGCCGAGCCGATGATCAGGTTGTGGCTGTCGCCGGGCGGTGCGGTGACCTCGCCGCGGTTCTCCAGTGACGGGCCGGTCGAGCAGCCCGGCAGCGCGAGCAGAAGCAGTGCCGGCAGGGCCGTACGGCCTCTCACCGCGTGCCCTTGGTCCAGGCCGGCGCCACCCGTTCGGCGACTTCGAACAGCCCCTCCACGATCAGCGCGAACACGGCGACGAGCACGGCACCCGCCACCACCTGGGGCGTACTGGCGAGGTTGAAGCCCGCCGTGATGATCCGGCCCAGCCCGCCGCCGCCCGCCAGCGCTGCGATGGTGGCGGTGGCGACGAGCTGGACGGCCGCGATACGCACTCCGTTGAGGATCAGCGGGTGCGCGAGGGGCAGTTCCACCCGGAACATCATCTGCCGGCCCGTCATCCCCATCCCGCGTGCCGCCTGGACGATGCCCCGGTCGACCTCGCGCATGCCGACGTAGGCGTTGGTGAGCAGGGGCGGGACGGCGAACAGCACCAGCGCGACGACCGTCGGGCCCTCGCCCCAGGTGCCGACCGGGGTCAGGAGCAGCAGGACCAGGACGGCGAAGGTGGGTACGGCACGGCCGACGTTGGAGATGTTGACGGCCAGCGCGCCGCCCTTGCCGAGGTGGCCGAGGACGACGGCGACCGGCAGGGCGATCAGACAGCTGATGACCAGGCAGACGACGGTGAGGAGGAAGTGCTGGAGCAGCCGGTGCCAGATGCCGTCGGCGCCCGACCAGTGCACGGGGTCGGCGAGCCAGTCCCAGGCGTCGGTCAGGGTCGTCATCCGCGGGCCGTCCTGGTCCAGGGGGTGATGAGCCACTGCACGCCGAGCAGCAGCAGGTCGGCGGCGACCGCGATCACCACGCACAGCACGGACGCGGTCAGCACCTGTGCCTTGAAGTACGTGTTCATGCCCGCGTAGATCAGATTGCCGAGGCCGCCGTAACCGACGATCGCGCCCACCGTGACCAGGGAGACCGCCGAGACGGTGGCGATGCGCAGCCCGGCCATCGAGGCGGGCAGGGCGAGCGGCAGTTCGACGGTGAGCAGGAGGCGGATCGGGCCGTAGCCCAGGCCGCGCGCGGCCTGCCTGGTCTCCTCGGGGACGGCGCGCAGGCCCGCGAGGATGTTCCGGACCAGCAGGGTGAGGGAGTACAGGACGAGACCGGCGACGACCAGGGTCGCCGAGAGGCCGTAGACGGGCAGCAGCAGCGAGAACATCGCCAGGGACGGGATCGTGTAGAGGATCGTCGTCACGCCCAGCACGGGTCCGGCCGCCCAGCCCCAGCGGCGGGCCAGCACCGCGAGCGGCACGGCGATCGCCAGGCCGATGAGTACCGACACCACGGTCAGTTGCAGGTGCTGGAGCACCGCGTCGACGAGGATCTCACTGCGGCTGGTCAGGTACGCGCCGCAGATCCACTCGTTGCGCGCGAGGCAGTCGTCCGGGGGCGCGGTCACGCGTCCATTGCACCGGCTGGGGCGCGGGGTCGGCTCGTTGTGGTGACCCGTACGGGCGGGTTGTCTGGAGCCGCTCGGACGGCCGCCCCCGTTCGTGCGTGCGTTACTTCACGCCCGCCGCGTCGAGCAGCGCCTCGGCGGTCGTCGTCACCAGCCCGTCCAGGGTCTCGATGCGGGCGCCGGCGCGGGCGCTCGCCCCGTCGAAGAGCAGCATCAGCTGCCGGGCGAGCAGGTCCGGGTCGCGGGCGCCGCCCAGCTCGGCCTGACTGCGGAAGGAGCCTTCCAGGCGGTCCTTCGCCGCGCGGGCGACCGCGCTCGCCGGGTGCGCCGGGTCCTTGAGCTCCACCAGCACGGCCAGGTAGGGGCAGCCGCGGTAGTCGGGGTCGGCGGAGGCCTGCTCCAGCCGGCGGAACACGTGCAGGATGCGCTCGCGCGGGGTGGTGGCCTCCTCCGGGTCAGGCGCGAACAGGGCCTCGTACCGGGCCCTACGGCGCTCCAGACTGGCGGCCAGCACCTCGTCCTTGCTGTCGAAGAGCTGGTACATCGACCGCTTCGAGACCCCGGCCGTCCGGCACAGCGCCTCGACTCCGATGGAGACGCCGTCGCGGTAGAAGAGCTCGGCCGCCGCGTCGAGGAGCCGGTCACGGGTGGAGGTCTTGTCGGTCGTGGTCATGCGGCGAGGGTACCGCGCCGACGGCAGCGAGGAAACCGATCGGTGTCTCATCTCGGCCGAATCCCTGCTCCGTCGGGAGGCGGATGACAGCAGCGGTGAACAAGCGCTTAGATAGTGCCTGGATGCCGATTCGCCCGCGACCGCCGGAGGCCCTGTTGTTCACGTCCGTCGACGATGTCTCCGCCCGCCTGGCCGAAACCGGCTATCTGGCCTCCCCCTCCGTGGCGACCACCGTCTTCCTCGCCGACCGCCTCGGCAAGCCGCTCCTGGTCGAGGGCCCCGCGGGCGTCGGCAAGACCGAGCTGGCCAAGGCCGTGGCGCAGGTGGCCGAGGCACGGCTCGTACGGCTGCAGTGCTACGAGGGCGTCGACGAGTCACGCGCGCTGTACGAGTGGAACCACGCCAAACAGCTGCTGCGCATCAGCGCCGGGCGCGACGAGACGTGGGACGAGACGCGCACGGACATCTTCAGCGAGGAGTTCCTGCTTCCGCGGCCGCTGCTGACCGCCATCCGTGGCGACGAGCCGACGGTGCTGCTGATCGACGAGACCGACAAGGCCGACGTCGAGGTGGAGGGCCTGCTGCTCGAAGTGCTCAGCGACTTCCAGGTCACCGTCCCCGAGCTCGGGACCATCACGGCGACACGCCGCCCGTTCGTCGTGCTCACCTCCAACGCCAGCCGCGAGCTGTCCGAGGCGCTGCGCCGCCGCTGTCTGTTCCTGCACATCGGCTTCCCCGAGGAGGAGCTGGAGCGGCGGATCGTACGGCTGAAGGTGCCGGGGCTGGGCGAGGCGCTGACGGAGTCGGTGGTGCGGGTGGTCGGCGCGCTGCGGGCGATGGACCTGCGGAAGGTGCCGTCGGTCGCCGAGACCATCGACTGGGCGCGTACGCTGCTCGCGCTCGGCGCCGACACGCTCGACGAGACCGTCGTACGCGACAGCCTGGGCGTGCTCCTCAAGCACCAGGACGACGTCCTCAAGGCGGCCGCCAAGCTCGACCTGGACGCCGTATGACCGCGCCGACGGATGTGGCGACGCGGCTGACGGGCTTCGTCGCCGCGCTCCGCGTCCACGGTCTGCGCGTCGGCACCGGCGAGACCGTGGACGCGGCGCAGGCCGTGGCGGCGCTGGGCCTGGCGGACCGTGAGCTGCTGCGGGAGGGACTGGCCGCGACGCTGCTGCACACGACGGATCAACGGCGGGTGTTCGACCCGGTCTTCGACCTCTACTTCCCGAAGAGCGTCGGCGCGCCCGACGCGGGCTCCGCGGACCGGGACGACCTGCGCGACCGGCTCGCGGCGGCCCTCGCCGCCAACGATGTGGCCATGATGGGGCGGTTGGCCGTCGAGGCGGTCGACGGCTTCGGCGGATACGGGAGTTCGCCGGGGTCGGACGGCTGGTCGTCGTACCAGGCCCTCGACCGGCTCCGCCCGCAGACCCTGCTCGCGCGCGTCCGGGACAGCGTCCGCGCGCAGGACGGCGGCTCCGGGTTCGCCGGCCGACTGCTGGAGGACGAGATCCGGCGGCGGATCGAGGTCTTCCGCGGGCAGGTGGCGGCGGAGGCGCGGCGCCGGGTGGCCGAGCGGCGCGGCCGGGACGAGATCGCCCGTCGGGCGGTGGCCCCGACCGCCGACCGGGTCGACTTCCTCTACGCCGGGAAGGACCGGGTCGCCGAGCTGCGCCGGACCGTGCAGCCGCTCGCCCGCAAGCTGGCCACCAGGCTGGCCGCTCGCCGCCGCCGTGCCGCCCGCGGCACCATCGATCTACGGCG
The DNA here is from genome assembly GCF_042896175.1 of Streptomyces sp. NPDC001315. Taxonomy (NCBI): domain Bacteria; kingdom Bacillati; phylum Actinomycetota; class Actinomycetes; order Kitasatosporales; family Streptomycetaceae; genus Streptomyces; species Streptomyces sp. NPDC001315. Next base: position 47,768 of record NZ_JBIAWZ010000020.1, read on the forward strand.
CACCCTGCGCGGATCACTGTCCACGGGCGGGGTGCCGATGCGGCCGGTGCTGCGCCGCCGCCGGCCCGTCCGTCCCGAACTGGTGCTGCTGTGCGACGTGTCGGGCTCGGTGTCCGGCTTCTCGGACTTCACGATGCTGCTGGTGCAGGCGCTGCACGACCAGTTCAGCAAGGTGCGGGTGTTCGCCTTCGTCAACCGGATCGACGAGGTGACCGGGCTGCTTGTGCGGGGCGCGGCCGACGCCGAGGGACTGAGCGCCCGCATCCGGGCGGAGGCGACGCTGACCGGCTGGCACGGCAGCAGTGACTACGGTGTCGCGCTGGGCGAGTTCGCGGAGCGGTACGAGGCCGCGGTCGGCCCGCGCACGACCGTCTTCGTGCTCGGTGACGCCCGTACGAACATGAGCGACCCGAACCTGCCGGCCGTACGGCAGGTCGCCGCGCGCGCCCGCCGCCTCTACTGGCTCAACCCCGAACCCCGCGCCCAATGGGGCACCGGCGACTCGGCCGCGCCCGCCTACGCCGAGCTGGTCGAGATGCACGAGTGCCGCAACGCCCGGCAGTTGGGCACCATCGTGGGCCGGCTGCTGCCGGTCTGAACGCGGAACCGGCCCCCCCGGGCCGACCCTCCTGTGCCTACGCGTACCGCTTCGCCATGGATCCCGCGAAGTCGTGGACCACGACCTGTTCGTCGCGGACGACCCAGGCGCCGTGTCCGGGCGGAAGCACGAAGACGTCGCCGGGGCCGACCGCGCCCTCGCCGCCGTCGTCCATCCCCGCGGGCGCAGGGCAACCGGCGGGGGCCAGGCCCCACCACTTCATCGTCCGCCTGCCGAACGGGCGACGCCATTCGGGTGACCGCCGCTCGCCCGGTTCGTCAGTCCGTCTTCCCGCACAGGCTCGCGAAGCGCTCGGCGTCGATGTTGCCGCCGGAGACGATCACGCCGACCCGTCCCGGGAGGCGGCCGGCGCGGCCCGCCAGGAGGGCGGCCAGCGGCGTGGCGCCGCTCGGCTCGACGACGGTCTTCAGCCGCTCGAACGCGAACCTCATCGCGTCACGGATGTCGTCGTCGGAGACCAGGGCGATGTGGTCGACGAGGTGTCGGTTGACGGAGAAGGTCAGTTCGCCGGGCGTGTGCAGTGCCTGGCCGTCGGCGATGGTGTGCGGCACCGGGATGGTGACGCGGTGGCCCGCCTCCAGCGACCGCTTGGTGTCGTCCCCGGTCTCCGGTTCGACGCCGATCACCCGGATGTCCGGGCGCAGCCCCTTGGCCGCGGTGGCGCTGCCGGCGATCAGCCCACCGCCGCCGACCGGCGTGATCAGGAGGTCCAATTCGCCTGTTTCCTCGAGGAGTTCAAGGGCCGCAGTGCCCTGACCTGCCATGACGTGCGGATGCTCGTAGGGCGGGATGAGTGTGAGGCCGCGCTCGGCGGCCAGGGCCTCGGCGATGGCGACCCGGTCACCGGTGTAGCGGTCGTACGTGACGATCTCGGCGCCGTAGGCGGCGGTGGCGTCCCGTTTGGAGCGCGGGGCGTCCTCGGGCATCACGATGACGGCGGTGGTGCCGAGTTCCCGGGCGGCGAGGGCGACCGCCTGGGCGTGGTTGCCGGAGGAGTAGGCGGCGATGCCCCGGGCGAGCTGCTCGGGGGTGAGCCGGGAGGCCGCGTTGTAGGCGCCACGGAACTTGAAGGCCCCCACGCGCTGGAAGTTCTCACACTTGAGGAACACCTCGGCGCCGACAAGGCCGTCGAGGATCCGTGAGCGCAGCACCGGCGTGCGGTGGGCGACGCCCTTGAGCCGCGCGGCGGCATCGAGGACGTCGTCGAGCGTGATCGGCAGGGGTGGGGTGGTCACGGCTGTGCTCCCTCGTCGGTCCGGTCGGTGGTGGGCGCGGTCGTGCCGGCTCTCGCTCGGGAGAGGCAGGGAGAGGTAGGTGCAGGCGGAGGCCCAGGGTCGAGCCCCCCTCTAGATTTTCAGTCCACAACTTGCACGAAAAATCCAATAAGAGAGCATACGAAAACGGCAAGAGCAGGACCCGTCCGGCCCTGCCCTCGCCGCGGTTCACCCACCCCGGCTGTACCCCCGGTCAGCTCAGGACCTTCTCCTTCGCACGGCGGAACTCCTCGTCCGTGATGTCGCCCTTGGCGCGGATCTCGGAGAGCTTGGCGAGCTGGTCGACGCTGCTGGGCGTGGTGGCGGTCTGTCGGATGTAGCTGTCGAACTCCTCCTTCTGCGCCTGCATCTGCGCCATCTCGCGGTGACCCATGTCCTTGCCGCGCGCGACGACGTAGACGAAGACGCCGAGGAAGGGCAGCACCACGACGAAGACGAGCCAGCCCGCCTTGGCCCAGCCGCCGAGATCGTCGTCACGGAAGATGTCGACGATGATCTTGAAGAGCAGGACGAACCACAGGATCCACAGGAAGAACCACAGCATCGTCCAGAAGGCGCTCAGCAGCGGAAAGTCGTAGGCGAGGTAGGTGTGTCCGTCCACTTCTGTCCTCCTCCGTACCGGGCGGGTCGCCCGTCGGTTTGTCCGTGCTCCTCCAGCGTGGGCGGCGTTCCACTCGGCCGCCTCACCCGAGGGGGGTGAGCGCGACGGTGCTCAGGAGGCGGGCCGGCTGTCCTTGCCGGCCCTGCGCAGCGCGGCCCGCAGGGCAAGCGCCACCGCCAGCTCCACCAGGCCCAGCAGGACGAGCCACAGGCCGAGCAGCCGGGTCAGGGCGACCGCTGACTGGGTGGGCAGGGCCAGCACCACGATCCCCGCGGCGACCCCGAGCGCACCCGCACCGAACAGGACGCCGCGGTGCGGCAGGCCCGTGGCGGCGATGGCCGTGTAGAGGGTCAGCATGCCGGACACCAGCCAGGTCACACCGACGATCAGGGAGAGCGCGGCGATCGTCTGGAGCGGATGGCGCAGGCACAGCACACCGGCCAGCACGAACAGCACCGCGAGCAGGACCCGGGTGAGCCGTTCGCCGTGACTCTCCCGGGCGAAGGCCGCGACGAACCTGAAGGCCCCGGTGAGCAGCAGGTACAGGCCGATGATGACCGCCAGGACGTGCAGGGTCTCACCAGGCCACACCAGGATCAGGATGCCGGGCACCAGGGTCGCGAGCGCCGAGCCCAGGGCCCAGAGCCAGGACGAGCCCAGTGCGGCGAGCACCTGCGCGGGGTCGTCGGCGGGGCCGGGGCCCGCTCCGGCAGTGCCCTGCGCAGGGCGCTGCTCCGGGCCGACCGGGGGTGTCGGAGGCGGTACGGTCATGACTCCTCCTTGCGTGCCGTTCGCCGATCGGGCGCGAACCCCCGCCACAACGGCGTGACGAACCCGTCCAGCCCACCCTCCGCCGTCCCACAGCCCTCCGAAATCACCCGCCCCGGGTGACAGGGAGCCCGGAAGGCCAGGCCGCCGGAAGCCGGGAGGCCGAGCCTCCGGAAGGCCGGGCCTCCGGAAAGCCGAGCCTCCGGAAGGCCGGAAGGCCAACAGGCCGGGAGCCCAGCCACCGGGCCTCCGGGAGACTGGCGGCTCATTCCGCCAGTCTCCGCATCTCCGCGACGCGCAGGCCCAGCGACTGGAACCGGGCCAGCAGCCCGTACAGGTGCGCCTCGTCGACGACCGGGCCGAAGAGCAGGGTCTGGTCGGCCGCGACGACGTACTCCAGCTCCGGAAACGCCTTGGCCAGCGTCTTCGACATGTGTCCGTCGACGCGGAACTCGTAGCGCATGAGCGGCCCTCCCCGTAGGTGGCGTGCGCTCTGTCCCCTGCTCAACGATCGTCCGCCGTACGGCGGCGCACGGCCTCACCCGGCACAGGTGACCCGGCACCGAACGGCTCGCGTCAGTGCGTCAGCGCCACCTTCAGGACGACGATCAGCAGTCCGATCACGAGGTTGACCGCACCCGTGGAGGCGGCCAGCCCCCAGGAGGCGCGGGCGTGCAGGGCGGCCGCCATCGACCATGCCACCTGCCCGGCCACCGCGACGGCCAGGGCCAGCCAGACCGTGCCGGGCAGGTCCAGGCCGAGCAGCGGGCTGACGGCCACGGCGACCGCGGGCGGCACGGCGGCCTTGACGATCGGCCACTCCTCCTGGCACACGTGCAGGACGGTGCCACGGTCCAGGGGCTGCCGGGCCAGACGGGCACCGAACAGCTGGGCGTACACGTGCGTGATCCAGAAGACGACGCCGGTGGCCAGGAGCAGGAGCGTCAGTTCGAGCCTCGGGAGCGGGCCGAGCGTACCGGCGCCCGCCACGACGGAGGCGGCGAGCAGTGATCCGTAGACGCCTCCCGTGTAGTCGGCATGCGCTCGGCGTCGCGCCCGCCGTGCAACGCGCCCCTCCCGGGCTTCGTTCCCTGTCCTGGCCCTGGCCTTGGCCATGCTGTCCCCCGGATGCTCAGGAGGCCAGTCCGGTCTGCGGGTGCGCCGCTCCGCGCACCTGTCGGCCGGCCGGCAGGTGCGCGGTCGCGAGGAAGCTGACGAGGGTGACCCCGCCCGCGGCCAGGATCGCCACCTTCAGGCCGTCCAACTGCGCCGCGGCGTACGACTCGGTGACGGCCTCGGCGTCGGCCGGGGTCAGTCCGGCCCGCTCGGCGGCCGTGTGCACCTGTTGGGTGCTGACGAAGCTGATGCCCGCCTCCAGCGCGATGCCGGTCTGTTGCCGGGCCTGGTCCGAGATCCGCGGATCGAGTCCGAGCCCGGACGCCGAGAGCGTGGCGCCGACTCCGTCCAGCGCGTGCCGGGGGCCGGTCCGGGCGGTCTTCGCGATCACCCGGTTGCAGCAGAGGACGATCAGCACCACCACCACCTCGCCGGCGAAGACGAGACGCCAGGTCAGGTACGTGGTCACCCAGCCACCCAGCAGCGGCCCGACCGCGATGCCGGCCCCGGCGAGGCCGCCGATGACACCGTAGGCGACTGCCCGGTCCGGAGCGCGGTAGGTCTCCGCGACGAGTGCGGCCATGGCGGGCAGCACCATCGCCGCGCCGAGTCCCTCGATGATCGACCAGCCCAAGGCGAGGACCCACAGACTCGGGGCCACGGCGGTCAGGGCCGAGCCGACGCCGTAGACGACGAGGCCGAGGAAGAACAGGCGCCGACGTCCCAGGATGTCCCCCAGCTTGCCCCCGACGGTCATGAAGGCCGCCATGACCAGGGCGTAGAGCGTGATGACCGCCTGGATGGCCGTGACCTCGGTGTCGAAGTCCTCGACCAGCCGGCTGATGGACACGTTCATGACGGACGTGTCGAGGACCATCAGAAACTGGGCCGTGCCGAGGACGGCCAGAGCGCGCCAGTGTGCCACGGTGTCCACCTCGCTGGTTCGGCAGTGAAGGGGGCTTGTGGGGCTTGCGCTGTCCCCTGTCCATGCCACCCTACGGATCCGGCGAGCGCCTCACCCGCTACGGGGGAGGCGCCACCGCGGGCCCGGGTCACAGCAGTCCGAGCTCGCGGGCCCGGCGCAGGGCGTCGCCTCGCCGGTTCACCGAGAGCTTCCGGTAGAGGCTCTTGAGGTGGGTCTTCACCGTGTTGACCGACACGTACAGGTCGAGGGCGATCTCCTCGGTCGACATCACCTGCGCCAGCCGTTGCAGGACGTCGCGTTCGCGGGTGCTCAGCCGCTCGACGACGGGCGCTGCCTGCCGCGTCCCGTCGTGCGCCGGGACGGCGTGCGGGCCCGGGTGGACGCTGAGCCAGCCCCGGGCCAGTTCCCGGTTCGGACCGGTGCCGAGCAGGGGGCGGATCCAGGGTCCGGCCTCGATGAACGGCCTCCGCAGGCACTCGCGCCGGGCATCGCGCAGCGCCTGGGCGACCAGGCGCTGGGCGGTGGCGGCGTCCCCTGCCCGGTCGGCGGCCTGGGCCCGGACCAGCGTGGCCCGCACGGTCAGCGCGGGCCCGCCCGCACGAGCGGGCAGCCGGTCCAGGATGTCCAACGCCTGCGTGGTGTTCCCCGCGGCGAGTTCGGCCCGCGCGGCCGCCACCGCGCAGGCCGGCCGGTGGCCGGCCTGGGGCTCCAGCAGCTTCGCGGCCGCCTTCGGGCGGCCCTCGGCGAGGAGGGCGGCCGCTGTGACGAGAGCCGCCTCGGTCTCGGCCCAGGGGGAGAACACCGCGGCGGTGACGGCCGGTGCACCGGCTTCCGCGGCCTTGCGTGCGTCTCCGCGGGCCAGCAGCAGCCGTGCCCCGGTGATGCCGCCGGCCGCGGCCATGACCGGGTCCTGCGGACCGCTGTGGGCCTCGGCGACCTGGTCGAGCAACGCCTGGGCCTCGTCCAGTTCGTCGCGTTCGACGGCCACGGCCGCCAGGACCAGTCGCCCGATCCCCAACCGGGACGAGGGCGGCAGGCCGTAGCGTTCTGCCTCCTTCATCGCGGCGACGGCCCCCTTCTCCGCCCTGCCGGGTCGGCCGTCCAAGTAGTCGATCAGCGCCAGGTGCGCGAGGGCGTCGTGCCGGGCCGGCGCCGTGGCAACCCCGCCTGCGCAGCCGACCGCCTGGGACAGTGCGGCGCGCGCTTCGTCGAAGCGCCCGGCCCACAGGCGGGTCGCGCCGAGGTGGGCCAGCAGGAGTGCGGTGAGTTCCGGATGCCGCTCCAGCCGGTCGGCGGGAAGGGCCCGGCGCAGTTCCCGGGCGGCTTCGGCGGCCCGTTCGGCTCTGGCCGGGGAACCCGTCAGCCGCCCGACAAGGGCCTCCAGGAGTGCCGCGCTCAGCCGCGCCGGAGCGAGGTCGGCCCTGTCGACCGTATCTGCCGTGTCCGCACCCAGATCCTGCTCGGCGTGCCGCAGATGGGCCAGACCGCGATCGAGGTCATGTCCGGCCAGTTCACGGGCCGCGCGGACCAGGTTCACCGCCGGGCCGCCGGCGTCCGCGGTCATCCGGGAGAACAGCTCGGCCAGGTCGTCGGTGTAGAGGCCGCTGAAGAGCTGTCCGATCGCCAGGTCGTCGACGAAGGTCCGGGAGGTGAACTGCCAGTCCCCCGCGGCCGAGCCGTGGGCGAGCGTCTCGCCGAGCGAACCCCACCGGCTCAGCCAGCTCGCGGCCCGACGGTGCAACCGGGTCTCAAGACCGGGGTGGCGCTCCCGCAGATGCGCGCGGAGGATCTCCGCGAACAGCGGGTGCAGCCGGTACCACTCGTGGCCGAGGGGCTCCACGAACGCGTTCTCCCGGCGCAAGCGCGCCAGGATGGTCCCGGCGTCGGTCCGGCCGGTCAGCGTGTCGGCCAGTCCGGCGCGGAACCGCTCCACCACGCTCACCCTCAGCAGGAGATCCTGCGTCTCGGGCCGCTGCCTCTTGAGCACCTCCGCCAGCAGGAAGTCGGCGATCGTGCTCCGGCCGGCCTCGAACTCCTTCAGGTAGCGCTCGGGATCGGGGCTCTGCTGCGCGGCCAGGGCGCACAGTCGCAGACCGGCGGCCCACCCCTGGGTACGGCGGACCAGTCCGCGCACGCTCGCATCGGTCAGCCGCAGACCGTGGATCTCCAGCACGGCGGCCGCTTCCTCGGGGGTGAAGGCCAGGTCGGCGCCGCGGATCTCGGTCATGCTGCCGGCCGCCCGGTAGCGGTGCAGTGGCAGCAGCGGTTCGTTGCGGGTGACGAGGACCAGGCGCAGTCCCCGGCCGGCGTGGTGCAGCACGAACTCCAGCTGCTCGGCGATCTCCAGGGACGGCACGCGTTCGAACTCGTCGAGGACCAGGATCGCGGGCACCGTACGGTCGCTCAGTCCGGCGGCGAGCCGCGCCAGCAGGGCATGGTCCACCCGGCTCGCCTGCGCCGGGCAGCCGACGTCCGGCGGAAGGGGGGTGCCGCCGGTGCGAAGAGCCTGCATCAGGTAGGCCCAGAAGACCCCGGGGGCCCGGTCGGCGGTCTCGGTGGTGAGCCAGGCCACCGGTCGCCCGAGGTCGGCGGCCCAGTCGGCGACCAGCAGGGTCTTGCCCGCCCCGGCCGGTCCGTCGACGAGCGTCAGCGGGGTGCTGAGCGCCCGGTCCAGCCGTGCCACCAGCCGTGCGCGGCGCAGGAACGTGGTGGGCCGCTCGGGCGGGACGAATCGGGTGCTGAGAAACGGGTCGCCCCGGGGATCGAAGCGCGCGACCGCCGCCCCGCAACCCTCCCGGTACCGATCGGCCACGGCGCTCACCGCCACCATCCGTCGGATCGTGGGCAACCTCTCCCTCGCCCCAGTTTCTCAGTCCTGGCGCCCGTGCGCGCGGCGTCGGCGGTCCGCTCGAACCCCCGTGGGGCCGTGTCCAGACCGGGCGGGCCCGCGCGAGGGCCGCGCGGACGCCCTACGGGGGAGTGCGTCCGCGCGGCTGTTTCGGGGGCCGGTCAGCCGGTCGCGCGCACCGCGTCGCGGATCAGGTCGGCGACCTCCTTGGGCTGGGAGACGGCGACTGCGTGGGAGGCGCCCTGGATCTCCACGACGGTCGCTCCGGCGCGCTTCGCGGCGAAACGCTGCACCTCGGGGTTGATCGCGTGGTCGGAGCCGGCGACGAGGGCCCAGGACGGCTTGGTCTTCCACGCGGCCGCGACGGCCGTCTCCTCGAAGGCCGCAGCGGCCAGCGGGCGCTGCGCCACCGCGAGGACCTTGGTGACGTCCGCGGGTACGTCGGCGGCGAACACCGACGGGAAGGCGTCCTCGGCGATGGTGACCTCGACGGCGGGGTCGCCGCCCTCGACCGGGTACGTCCACTGCTTCAGGTTGCTGACCAGCGGGGAGTCGGGGAAGCGGCCCTGGAGTTCGCCGAGGCTCTCGCCCTCCTCGAGGACGTAGGCGGCGACGTAGACGAGCCCGACGACGTTCTCCGTGGTGCCGGCGACGGTGATGAGCGCGCCGCCGTAGGAGTGGCCGACCAGGACGACGGGGCCGTCGATCTGGGCGGCCACGGAGGCGACGTACGCGGCGTCGGCGGCGAGGCCGCGCAGCGGGTTGGGCGGGGCGATCACCGGGATGCCGTCGGCCTGGAGTTCGGCGATGACGCCGGACCAGCTGGCCGCGTCGGCGAAGGCGCCGTGGACGAGTACGACGGTGGGGGTGGCCATGGCTGAGGTGTCTCCTCTGGTTCAGGCGGTGTGCAGAGCGGCGCGCAGGGTGCCGGCGGCGAGCGTGATCGCGGCCTCGGCGGCGTGCGTCTCACGCAGGGCGTTGAGCATCACGAAGTCGTGGATGATGCCCTGGAAGCGCACCGCGGTGACAGGAACGCCGGCCTGGCGCAGCTTGTTGGCGTAGGCCTCGCCCTCGTCGCGCAGCACGTCGGCCTCACCGGTGATGACCAGGGCCGGGGGCAGGCCGGTGAGCTGCTCGGTGGTGGCGCGCAGCGGCGAGGCGGTGATCTGGGCGCGCTCGGCCTCGTCGGTCGTGTACTGGTCCCAGAACCACTGCATGCCGTCCCGGCGCAGGAAGTAGCCGGTGGCGAACTGGTGGTAGGAGCCGGTGTCGAAGGCGGCGTCGGTGACCGGGTAGAACAGCACCTGCTGCACCAGCGGGATGCCGCCGCGCTCCTTGGCCATCAGGGTCAGCGCGGCGGTCATGTTGCCGCCGACGGAGTCCCCGGCCACGGCCAGCCGCGAGCCGTCCAGGCCCTTGGCCGCGCCCTGCTCCACGACCCACTGGGCGACCGCGAAGTTCTGCTCGATGGCGACCGGGTAGCGGGCCTCGGGCGAGAGGTCGTACTCGGGGAAGACCACGGCGGCGCCCGCGCCCACGGCGAGTTCGCGCACCAGGCGGTCGTGGGTGTGGGCGTTGCCGAACACCCAGCCGGCACCGTGGATGTAGAGGATCACCGGCAGGGTGCCCGCGGCGCCCTCGGGCCTGACGATGCGGGCGCGGACGCTGCCGGTCGGCCCGCCGGAGACGGTGATCCACTCCTCGTCGACGGCCGGCTTGTCGATGTCGCCGGACTGCACCTCGTCGACGGCCTTGCGCCCTTCCGCCGGGGGCAGGTCGAACAGGTAGGGCGGGTTCGCGGTCGCCTCGGCGAAGGCGGCTGCCGCGGGTTCCAGGACCGGCTGAACCGGCTCGACGGCGTGGGACATGTGAATCTCCTGGTGTTTCATCAGTGTGGTCGCCACCGTAAAACCGTCCAGTGGTCATCGATTGCCCATGAGCGCACGGCCGCTGCTCCCACAGTGAACAGCGCGAATCCCGGAACCGGACCGGGACGATGAGCGAAGCGCTGACGTCGGCGCGCTGACAGAACACGCGGGTTGTCCCGCCGTCATGACTCCACGCCCGTGGCGTCGATGCCAAGGCAGCCCGTTCCTTCGCCAGGACCGTAGCCCCGGCATCAGGGACTCGACAAATCTCGGTACAGCTCAGTGCGCCAGATCAGACGATCATGTTCCTCAGCTCGCCGACGCCCTTGACCGTGGCGACCAGTTCCTGTCCGGTCTCGAGGGTCACCCTGGGTCCTCGGCCGGTGCCCGTCGGCCCCGGGATTCCCGTGGCGATCAGGTCGCCGGGCAGGAGCGTGACGGCGGAGCTCACGTGGGCGATGATCGTGGCGACGTCGAACAGCAGGTCCGAGGTGTTGCCCTTCCGCCTGACCCATCCATCGACGAGACAGCTGACCGCCAGGCCGCGGCCCGCCATGGGTGTGTCGTCGGTGGTGACCATGGTGGGTCCCACAGCGATCCCGGCGTCGGGGCGGTCGTCGACTCCGCTCGTAAGCGCTCGGTCCCGGCCGTCGCGGACGGCGACAGCGTTGATCACGGTGTAGCCGGCCACATGACCGAGGGCCTTCTCGGCCGCCACCGCGTGGGCACGACGTCCGACGACCACGCCCAGTTGCGCACCCCAGTCCAGGTCGTCGCCGGTGGCCGGCAGGCGGATCTCGTCGTGGGCGCCGACGGGACGGCAACTGTGCAGGACGGAGAATCCGGGGACGGCGGGGCTCGGCCCACCGGTCTCCCGCAGGCGGCCGGCGTAGTTGGGTTCGACACGAACGACGTTTGCCGGTCGCAGGATCAGGGAGGTGTGGGAGACTTCCGTCAGCCGACAGCGTTCCCCCGTGTCGGCGGCGGCCCGTTCCTGCCAGTCCGTGCCCGAGGCGATCAGGGCGCCGACGTCGCTGTGGGGCAGGAGTACGCAGTGCTGCTTCTGCAGCCGGGCAGCAGCCGTGCGGCCGCGGCCCAGTCTCACAGTGCCGAGCTTCACCTGAGGCCTCCTTGGAAGCGGAACGTGTCGGACAGGGGAGCAAGCGCGGCGAGGCGGAGTGGTGGTTCCTCCCGTCCCGTGGCAACAGCAACTGCCTTGCGCGGAAGGAGGAGTCGGAACGTGCACCCCTCCTGGGGCCGGGTGTCGAGTTCCAGGCGCCCCTCGTGTGCGGCGGCGATGGCCGAGGCGATGGCCAGCCCCAGACCGGTGCCGGGCTCGGATCCGGGTCCGCGCGCCGATTCGGCCCGGTAGAAGCGTTCGAACACCCTCTGCGCGTCCGGTGCTGCGAGCCCGGGGCCGTTGTCGGCGACCTCGATGACACAGACTCCGGTCCCCGGGCGCAGCGGCAGGCCGGCACTCGTGCGGCCGGGACGGTCCGTGCCCGCGCCGCCGGGGCGGACACGCAGGGTGCCGACACGCACTTGGATCCGGCTCCCGGAAGGGGTGTGGACGCAGGCGTTGACGAGCAGATTGGTGACGATCTGGGCCAGTTGATGAGGATCGCCGTACGTTTCGATGGCGTCGAGCTCCGACGTGGCAGGATCGCCGTCCTGAGCGGCGAGCGCGCCGAGTCCGACGCGCTGGTCGGGGTGGCGCAGGGCGACGGCCGTGATGCTGTCGGCGGCCAGGGAGAGCAGGTCCACGGGTTCCCGTCGTACGACCGGTTCGTCACTGAGCTTGGCCAACTGGAACAGGTCGTTGACCAGATGGCTCATGCGCTCGGCGTTCTGCACCATCAGTTGGTGCGCTTCGTGTCGCCGGGCCGGGCTCATCTCCGGTTCGTCCACGAGGAGTTCGGCGAAGCCCTGGAGGGAGGTGAGCGGGGTGCGCAGTTCGTGGCCGGCGTCCGCCAGGAAGCGACGCAGCCGCTGTTCGGACGCCTCGGAACGGCGCAGTGCCGTCCGCAGCCGCTCCAGCATGGTGTCCAAGGCGCGGCCGAGATGCCCCACTTCCGTGACGGTCGGGCCGTCGGAGACGCTCAGCTCCAACTCACCGTCGGCGATGCGCCGTGCCGTGCGTTCGACCCGGACCAGTGGGCGCAGCCCCACTCGGACGGCGAGATTGCCGAATACGACGACCCCCGCCGCCACGGCCAGCCCGACGATCAGGCTGAACCACAGCATGGTCGACGTTGCGTCGTCCACCGCTCTCAGGGGCAGAGCCACCACTACCCGGGCCCCCTCGGGACCCGCCCTGGCGATCACTCGCCAGTGGCCGCTCCCGTCGCTCGAAGCGACCGTGGCGGGGCGACCGTCGGCCAGATTCAGCGACGTGTCCGACTGCGGCAGGAGTGGTCCGGAACTGTCTTCGTCACTGCCCAACGACGCTGCGAGCCTGTTGCCGCTGCTGTCGTAGAAGTAGACCCGGTAGTCCGAGGGAAGGGGGCTTCGGGCAGTCTCACTGGCCGTCGATGCCGCGTCGGTCGCGTCCTGGTAGAACTGCGGAACGGCTTGGAACCGGGTGAGCCGGGCGTCGACCTGGGCCGTCAGCCGACTGTGCAGCATGGTGAGTCCCGCGGCCTGGCAGAGCAGAACCGCCGCGCCGGCCAGCAAGGTTGTACCGAGGACCAGCCGAACGCGCAGCGAGCGCGGTTTGCCGATCCGTAGCGGCCACCGTGTCACAGCGCCACCGCTCCCGGCTCGCCTTCGGCGGCTCGCAGACAGTAGCCCACACCCCGCACCGTCTGGATCAGGTACGGCGGAACACGGTCGATCTTGCGCCGCAGATTGCGTACGTAGGTGTCGACGATGCGGGCGTCGCCGGCGAAGTCGTAGTGCCAGACCCGCGACAGGATCTCCTTCTTGTCCAGCACGCGTTCCGGCTGTGCCAACAGGCAGGCCAGCAGCCGGAACTCGGTGGGCGACAGTCGGATGGGCAGGCCTGCCCGGCGCACCTCGTGCGTCTGCTCGTCGAGTACCAGGTCCGCGTACCGCAGTGGGGCCCGTCTGTTCTCGGCGGGGTGCATTTCGGTGCGCCGCAGGACGGCGCGGATCCGCAGCAGGACTTCCTGCACGTGGAAGGGTTTGGTGACGTAGTCGTCCCCACCGGAGCTGAGCCCGATGATGCGGTCTTCGACGTCGGTGCGGGCCGTGAGGAAGAGTACGGGTGTGTAGACGCCCTCGGCTCGGAGATGACGGGTCACGGCGAAGCCGTCGGTGTCGGGCAGGCCCACGTCCAGCACGATCAGGTCGGGTTGGCTGCTGCCCACCTCGAACATGGCCGCCCGACCGGTCTCGGCGGTGACCACCCCGTAGCCGGCGGCCTGGAGAGCGGAGGTGAGCAGGGCGCGGATGCTGGGATCGTCCTCGACGACGAGCACGGTGTGTCCGGCAGGCGCGTGAGTGGACGGGGCGGCAGGCATGGGTACCTCCTTCGCTGGGGGCGGGTCGCAGGGGCGCCGACGCCCGGACACGGCTCCTCCGACGAATGCGGGGAACGCGTGTCCGGGCGTGGCAGATCAGCCGGTCACCTCTTTGTCCTTCGCCAGCGCCTCGGTGCGTTCCGTGACGGTTTTTTCGAGCTTGGACACCACGGTGTCCAGTGCCTTGGAGTCGGCGCCCGCTGAACGCGCCTGCTCCGCGACGTCCTTCAGGTCCTTCGCCGCCGCGCCCGAGCCGTAGAACTTCTGGTAGAGCTCGCGGTACGCCTTCTTGTAGATGCCGTCGAAGGCGTCGGACTCGAGGAACTTGGTCTTCAGGACGTTTTGCATGGAGAACCCTTGGACCCCCTTTGTGTCCGCACCACCTTCCTGACCAGGCATTGCCTGGCCGGCACCGCCGTCCTGGCCGCCGCCGGCCGCTCCGCCAGGCACACCTTCCGGCATCCCTGAAGGCATCCCCTCGGGCATGCCCCCAGCGGCTGCGTCGCCGCCCTGGGTGCCGCCAGCGGCTGCGCCGCCGCCCTGCATGCCGCCGCCCATGCTGATCGAGTCGTCAGGACCGGCCGTCGCGTCCCCGCTGAACGTCAGGTTGTAGTCCCAGCCCAGTACGGAGAACTTCTTGGTGTCCAGGTCGTACCACAGCAGGTAGTTCTTGCCGGGCCCGGCTATGTCGTCGAAGTTCAGCAGAAGGTTCTGCGAGGCGAGGTAGGTGGCCAGCGAGTCGACGTCGACGTACTTGTCGAGGTCGCGGGCGAACTCCTCGTCGGAGGCGCTGTTGGCCCACTTGATGAGCTTCATCACCGGTTCGAGGTCCTGGCTGCCCTTCTTGTTGAGCTGCTTGAAGGAACTCTCGTAGTCGGTGGGGTCGTCACCGCGGTATTCGAAGCTGCCGCTCGCCTTCGCCTTGTAGAGCACCCCGTTGCCGTCGGCGACGTCGTTGGCGTAGTCCGTGTCGGGTGCCTCGACCATGAGGCGGGTGGCGGTGGGCCGGTTGTTCACCTTCACCTTGGTGAAGGCGTACCGCTCGGCCTTCTGCCCGCTCTCCGTGGTCAGCTTCAGCGACAGCGCCTCGTTGACCGGGACCTGGCTGTTGCTGCCGGGACGCAGTGAAATCTCTCGCTCACCCTGGTAGGCGCGGCCCTCGACGTACTCGTCGATCTTGACGAGCCAGGGCAGTTCCTCGGGCTTCTTCGCGGAAAGGTTGAACTGCACCATGCCGCCTATGCCGCCCATGCCGCCGGCGGCGGCCGCGGCGCCGTCCGCCTTCTGGCCTTGGCCGCCGGTTGCGCCGGCTGCGGCACCCTGCCCGGCACCGGGCATGCCCTGGCCGCCACCAGGGAAACCGCCGGATGTGCCGCGCAGGGACGACAGGGTGGAGTTGCCCTTGAGGCGGATCCCGACGTCATTGAGGTAGACCCCGTCGATGGTGAGGTCGGCCTCGATGTAGTCCTTGGTGCCGTCCTCGCGGAACTCCTTCATCATCTTGTTGAAGTCGGTCTGCTGATAGGTAAGTTGGATCGAGTGCGACACCGAGGTGTCGTACAGGTCCACCGAACCCTGGACGTTGTCGGTGATGGCGTCCGCCTCGGCGCGCGAGGACGATGTGACGTACGGGGATATCCGCGCGTCGCCGAGGAAGGCGACCATCGCGGCGAGCCCGACGCCCAGCGCCGCGGCCGGCTTCCAGTGGTGACGCAGCCGTACGGGCAGCCGGTCCCGCAGCCGCCGCCTGCGCCGCGCGGGGGTCTCGCCGCTCATCACAGGTCCGTCGTGTCGTAACCGGTCAGGACGGTGACCCGCTGGCCGGACGTGCGCTCCTGCAGGGCACTGACCAGGTCGCCGGGCTCGGCGCCCTTCTTCAGGCGCACGGTGTAGAAGACCTCGCTGAGCGCGCCGCCGCGTATGGTCTCCGTGCTCACCAGCTCGAACTCGCTCGTGTACTTGATCAGCACGTCACGGATCTGCGGGGTGTAGTCGTCCCCGGCCGGGACCTGGACCTTGACGACCTGACGCGCCACGTTGAGCGCGAACCAGTTGAACTTGAACATGATCAGGATGACGACGCAGATCACGACGGCGCCGACCGCGGCCAGCGTGTAGAAGCGGGCACCACAGGCCATACCGATCGCCATGGCCAGGAAGATGAAGCCGACGTCCCTGGTCTCCTTGACCGCGTTGCGGAAACGGACCACGGACAACGCGCCGACCAGGGAGAACGCGCGGGCCAGGTTGGACCCGACGATCAGCATGATCAGGGCGACGATCATGCCGACGACGATCAGCGTCTGCACGTAGGACTGGCTGTAGGAGACGTTGCGGTGCGTGTACCGGTACGTGTAGCCGATCAGCGTCGTCAGGATGAACGACAACGCCATCGCCGCCACGACATCGGCCACGCTGAACGTGCCGCTGAGTTCCTGTAGATCGAAGTTCACTGTGCTCCTGCCTTCAACGGCGCATCAAGCTGCGCCGACCGCTGCTCCAGCGGTTGCTTTTCCATGGGGGTGGGCGGGGGATAGTCCGCCTCATTGATGTGGAAGATCGAACGCGGTGCGAGTCCGAACGCCTCGATGGACTGCACGTACTTCGAGACCCGGATCAGGTTGAGATTGCGCCGCGCGGCCAGGTCGGTGATCCAGTACGGGGTGCGCTCGTTGACCTTGATCTCCATCACCGACAGGTGCGGCGGGATGGTGAACCGGTTCTCCGCCGTCTCGATGCCGAAGTGGAAGTCCCGGTCACGGCCGCGGATCCGCCGGTCGAAGGTCACCCGCAGGCCGGTGTCCTCGGCACGGCCGACGAGTGCCTCACGCTGGTAGCCGGTGATGGCGGCAGGCCGCAGGTTGGTCCGTACGACGAGATCGAGAACCTCGTGGATGAAGGCGCGCTCCTTCGGCGAGTGGTCCACCATCTCGCGGTCGTCGCACAACTGCCGCGCCACGCCGTACGGGAGCATGATGCGCCGCTTCTGCGTGACCCGGTTGACGCGCTGCTTGATCTCCACACAGACCATCGAGTCGTCGGTGACCCCGTCGAGGTTCCCGTAGTGCCGGATGCGCAGCTTGCGACGGAACTTCAGACCCTCGATCTTCTCCCAGTAGAACTGGAGTTGAGGGCTGTCGTAGTACAGGCTCCACACGCCGTACCCGCCGACCGGACTGTGGTCGTCGGCGTCCATCCGCTCGGCCAGCTCGTCGCGGATCTCAGCCGCTTGATCGACCGGAACCAGGTACTTCAGCTCGAACCGATTGAACGAGTGCAGCCGACTGGCCACGTGCAGCGGCTCCTCTTCCGCTGGGGCCTGAGCTCCCTCCGCTGGATCCTCCCGGCTCTGGGACTTCCGCCATGTGGTCAACGGCAGTACCACCATGCGCCTCCTTCGTCGTACGGCCCGGTCGGGCGACACAGCACACGAAACAGAGGGCATGTGAGAGGTCGCTGAGAATTGTGAGGTAATTCCCGGGGAACTTGAGATGACCAGAAGGTGAACTCAGCGCTTTGCGGGAGGGAACGCGCACGTGGCACCGCCTCGATGCCCTGTTGAGTGCGCGGCATGTGGCGGAGCAAAGGATCCACCGGGCGCAACCCTGCCGGGGCCGGTCCGGCTGTCGCCCACCGGCTGAGCCCCCGTCCGCGGCTGTGCCTTCCGCCCCCCTGCGTCAGGTGTCGGCCCGGTGGCCCGGAAGGACCAGGCGTACCGTGCACCCCTTGCCCGGTGCGGTGTCGAGTTCCAGGCGGCCGCCGTGGCCCTCGGCGATCGCGGCGGCGATGGAGAGGCCCAGCCCGCTTCCCCCGTGTGCGCGGGAGCGGGAGGGATCGGCGCGGTAGAAGCGTTCGAAGACGTGCTGGGCGTCCTGGGCCGTGAGGCCCGGCCCCTCGTCGGCCACCTCCACGACGCCGACCGGCGTGCCGAGCGGCAGGGGAGGTGACGCGCTGGTGCGGCCCGCACGGTCGGTTCCACAGGTGGCGGTGCTCACCCGGGTCGCGCCCACCCGTACGTGGACACGGGTACCGGCCGGGGTGTGGACGCGGGCGTTGGCGAGAAGGTTCTCGAGGATCTGTCCCAGCCGGTGGGCATCGCCCGTGGCTTCGACCACCTCCAGCTCGCTGCCGCCTGACGGGTCCGGCAAAGGGCCGAGATCGACCGGATGGCTCGCCCCGTGCAGGGCGGCGGTCCGTACGGCGTCCGCCGCCAGGGAGAGCAGGTCCACCGGTTCCCTGCGGTACGAGGGTTCCCGGTCCAGCCGGGCGAGGAGCTGGAGGTCGTCGACGAGCAGGCTCATGCGTGCCGCGTTCTGCGCGATCAGCTGGTTGGCCTTGCGCTGCTCCTCGGCCGGGCGCTGCTCGGGGCGCAGGGCCAGCTCCGCATAGCCCTGGACGGCGGTGAGTGGCGTACGCAACTCGTGGCCGGCGTCCGCGACGAACCTGCGCATACGTGCCTCGGAGGCCTCCCGCTCCCCGAGCGCCTTGTGCAGCCGCTCGAGCATGCTGTTCAGGACCCGGCCGAGCCGGCCGATCTCGGTCCGTGGGTCGGTGTCGGACAGCCGGAGGTCGAGTTGCCCCGCGCTGATGCGCTCGGCGGTGTGCTCCATGCGGGTCAGCGGGAGAAGGCCGAGCCGGACGACCCCGCGGCCGAGTGCGAGCAGGGCGGCGACGGTGATGACGAGCAGGGTGACGTTGAGCCAGAGAAGCTTGGCGGTGGCGCCGTCGACCGTGTCCAGGGGCAGGGCCACGACGGAGTTCATGTCGTCCGGGCCGGAGCTCAACAGCACTCTCCAGCGGCCGTCGCCGCCGGCGGCGTCCACCGTCTCGGGGTGGCCGTCTCGCAGGCCGAGCTGTGACACCGAGTCCGCGAGCCGGGGACCTGGCTTGGTGCCGGAACCGAGCGAGTTGTCCATACGGCGCCCGGAGGCGTCGTAGAAGTACACGCGGAAGTCCGAGGGCAGGGCACCGGGACGCTTGTCCGGACTGATCTTCTTCAGCGCGTCGAAATACGCGGGGTCGGGGGGGTGGAATTCGGTGAGCTGCTGGTCGACGCGGTCCATCAGCCAGGAGCGCAGGACCTCGTAACCGATGACCTGGGAGACCAGG
Organism: Streptomyces sp. NPDC001315; assembly: GCF_042896175.1. Classification (NCBI taxonomy): domain Bacteria; kingdom Bacillati; phylum Actinomycetota; class Actinomycetes; order Kitasatosporales; family Streptomycetaceae; genus Streptomyces; species Streptomyces sp. NPDC001315. Next base: position 66,378 of record NZ_JBIAWZ010000020.1, read on the forward strand.
ACAGCGACCGTGGCCAGCACGGTCACGCCCAGGACGAGCCGTCGCCGCAGCGATCCCGGCGAACGCGGCAGCAGACGTTTCGGCCGGCGGAGCCGCTTCACCGCTCTCCCGCCCCGCCGGCCTCTCGGGGGAGCCGCAGGCAGTAGCCGACACCGCGCACGGTATGGATCAGCGGCGGGTCGAAACAGTCGATCTTCTTGCGCAGATATCTGACGTACGTCTCGATGATGCGGGCGTCCCCGGAGAAGTCGTAGCTCCACACGTGGTCGAGGATCTGCGCCTTGCTCAGCACCTGGCCCGGGTTGGCCAGCAGATAGGCCAGCAGCTTGAACTCGGTCGGCGACAGCGGGACGTACCGCCCGGCGCGGTGCACCTCGTGCGCGCCCTCGTCGAGTTCGAGATCGGCGTAACGCAGCACGGACTCCGGAACGAGCGGCTCGATCCCGGGGGTCGTACGGCGCAGGATGGCCTCGATGCGCAGCAGCACCTCCTCTATGCTGAACGGCTTCGTCACGTAGTCGTCGCCGCCGGACTTCAGTCCCTTGAGACGGTCGTCGAGGTCGGTGCGGGCGGTCAGGAACAGGATGGGTACGTCGTTCCCGGCCGCCCTCAGCCGCTGGGTGACCTCGAAGCCGTCCAGGTCGGGGAGCATCACGTCGAGCAGGACCAGGTGCGGCGCCGAGCGTTCGATCTCCACGAGCGCGGACCGGCCGTTCTCCGCGCTGCTCACCTCGTACCCGGTCAGCCGGAGGGCGGATTCGAGCAGCGCGCGGATGCTGGGTTCGTCCTCGACCACGAGGAGTCTGTGCTGCGGCTTGCCCGCGGGCTGCTCGGTCATCGTGCTGTGCGGTCCGTTCTGTCGCTGTTCAACGGGCGGCGCGGTCGTAGCGCACCGTGCCACCTCCGATAGGCATCGCACTGCCATTGTCCTGCTGGGACGACGTGCTGCCGCCATACGTCGACGCCGGGACCTCGGCGCGGTTCCAGAGATCCACTTGGAGCGTTTCTCGGCCACGCCGCCCCGTCGTGCCCGGCGCCCCCATGCCTGCGCCGCGGGAATCGTCCCAGTCCAAGATGTACCGCAGCTCCCCGTTCTCCCCACCACGTGCGCCCCCGCGCAGTCGACGTCCGGGGCCCTGCCCGGCTCCGCCGGAGACGAACGGCCACCGGCTGATCTTCGAGGTGTCGAAGCTCGAAGGAGATCAGCAGCGCGCCCTTGTCGCAGTCCGGCTCAGCCCCGGCCGGAGCGCGCGTTCCGCGTCGCGGTGTCCCGCCACTCGCGCGGAGACATGCCGTAGGCGGTCCGGAAGACCCGGCTGAAGTGCGTGGCGCTCAGGAAACCCCAGCGATTGGCCACCGCCGCGATGGTCTGGTTCCCCCGGCCCCGCAGCACCAGATCGCGCCGGCACTCCTCCAGCCGCCGACGCTGTATCCACCGGCCGACCGTCGTCCCCTCTTCCTGGAAGAGCTTGTGCAGGTACCGCACGGAGATGTGGTGCGCCCTGGCGATGACCTCGGGTGACAGCTCCGTGTCGGTCAGGTGCAGCTCGATGAACTCGAAGATCTTCGGCATCAACGGCGACTGGACGTCGGCCGTTCCCGGTTCCTCCCCTGCCAGTTGCTCCGCGGCGAGGATGGCCAGGAGGTTCACGGTGTTCCAGGCCAGCATCTCGCCGACCGGAGAAGGGGAGGTCGAGGCGGTGTGGGCGAGGTCGGACAGGAACGGCGACAGCAGGGTGCCGAGTCGGGACGACCGGGTGACGGGAACCTGCGCGATCCGCTGCACGTCGGCCTCCTCGAGGCCGATCAGTTCACGGGGGACGAGTAGCACCTTCACGCTGCAGTGCTCCGGGAAGTCGAGCGCCGGCGGATGGTGGGCGTCGTAGAAACAGATGTCTCCCGGGCCGAGGTGGATGTCGTCGGGCTCCCGCGCCGGAAGTGTGCCGCCTCCATCGCCCCGAAGGCCTACGAAGAGGTACTCACCGCTGTCACGGGCGGTCAGCCGGTGCTGTCGCTGTCGGCCGACCGGGCCGGGCCGCTCCCCCGGCAGTTGTACGGGCGGCTCGACGGTGATGACGATGTCGAGCCCCATGGGCATCCGGCAGACCTCGGTCTCGCCGTCCCGGGCTTCGATGGTGCTGGTCATGGGCATCTTCCGCCGTTGCCTCCGGCCGGTGGTCCTGTGCTTCGCCCGGAGCGTAGGTCGGCGTATGTGCAAAAAAAGTGACAACGGAGTGAAGGCGGCTCCGCCGCACGGGCTACGGTGTGCCGTCAGCGGTGCCGACGCCAGGAGCGGAGCCGGACAGGCGGAGGCGCGCGGCCCGGCGTTCGGCCGGGGAGTCGTGTACGCCGGTGAGTTCGGCGGAGAAGGCGCGCAGCAGGTCGTGCAGGATGTAGCGGCCCGGCGCGTGCTCGGTGACGAGGTGGGCGTCGGCGAGCTCACCGAGCGCCGCGCGGGCTTTGCGCGGTGGCAGATCGGTGAGTGCGGTGGCAGCCACCGCCTCGATGTCGGGGCCGGGGTGCAGGGACAGCAGCCGGAACAGCCGGGCGCTCTCCGGCGACAGGAGCCGGTAGGAGCAGAGGAAGGCGACGCGGGCATCGGCGGAGGCACGCGCGGCGGTGAAGGCGTCGAGGCTGCCGGCGGAAACCCGGAGTTCGGCGGCGACGGCGGCCAGCGGGAGGTCCCGCCGGCCGCCGGCGCGTGCGGCCGCTATGGCCAGGGCCAGCGGCAGGCGGCCGCACCGGGCGACGATCTCATCGGCCGCGCGGGGTTCGGCGGCCAGTCGCTCACGACCGATCCGCAGGGCGAGCGCGGCCAGGGCGTCGGCGGCGGACGGCAGTTCCAGGCGGACCGGATGGGCACCCGAGGCGATCAGGCTGGGCAGCCCCTTGCGGGTGGTGACCAGCGCCAGGCAGCCCGGCGACGCGGGCAGCAGCGGGCGTACCTGCTCCGTGTCGGCGGCGTCGTCGAGGAGGACGAGGACCCGGCGGCCCGCCAGCAGGCTGCGGTACAGGCCCGCGCGTGCGTCGACTCCGTCCGGCACGTGACGGGCCGGCACGCCGAGCGCCGCGAGCATCCCGCGGAGTGCCTCGGCGGGCTCCAGCGCCGGCCTGGCCGGGTCGAAGCCGCGTAGCGCGACGTGGAGTTGGCCGTCGGGGAACCGGGCGGCGGCCTCGTGGGCCCAGTGGACCGCGAGAGTGGTCTTCCCGATGCCCGCCATGCCGCTGACCAGGATCGTCGCGGGTGCCCCGGCGGACGTCACCGCCGCGTCGGCAACGGCCGTCAGTCCGCCGAGCTCGGCCCGCCGGCCGCAGAAGACGGCAAGGTCCGGCGGCAACTGGGCGGGCGGCACGAAGGGTCCTTCCCCGGAGTCCGAGGAGTCCGCAGAATCCCAGAAATCCGAAGATTCCGAAGAGTCCGACGAGTCCGACGGCTTCGACCGTGCCGTCAGCCGTTCCCGTCGGCTCTGCGCGCCGCCCTCCCGGTCAGGTGTGCGCCGGGTCGGCCGTACCGGCTCTCGGAGCACCCGGGCGTGGGCCGCGCCCAGCTCGGGCCCGGGCGTGACACCCAGTTCCGCCGCCAGCCGCCGTCGCGTCTCCTCGTACGCCGTCAGTGCCTCCGCCCGCAGTCCGCAGCCCGCCAGAGTCAGTACGAGCCTGGCGTGCAACGCCTCGTTGAGGGAGTCGAGTTCGGCGGCACGACGGACCGCGGGCAGCACCTCCGCGGCCCTGCCGCACAACAGAGCGGCATCGGCCGCCATCTGCGCGGTCTCCACGAGTTCCCGTTCCACGCCCGCGAACTGGACGTGCGCGCGCGTGGACGCCGGAAGGCCGAGGGCCACCCGGCCACGCCACTGGCCCAGGGCGTCGGCGAAGTGCCCTACCGCCACGTCGGGCCGACCCGTGGCGACGGCCCGCTTGCCCTGTCTGGTGAGGTCCCGGAAGCGCAGCAGATCGACCTCGTCCCGGTCCGCCGCCAGGAGGTAACCGCCGGTACGGCGCAGCAGCCGCCGTCCGGGTGCCCGTGGCGGCAGCCCCGGCTCGAGCAGCCGCCGCAGCGAACCGGCGTAACGGCGCACGACGTTCAGCGCGCTGACGGGCGGCTGCTCGGGCCAGAGCGCGTCGACGATCGCGTGCATCTGCACCGGGCGGCCGGTGTGGAGCAGGAGCAGGCCGAGCAGGGCGCGCTGCTGGGGGAACCCTAGATCCAGTTCGCTCTCCCCCCGCCATACCCGCAGGGGCCCCAGCACCTCGAACCGCATCACTTCACCGAGCCGCCTCTCATGTCCACGTACAGGCGGGGTGCTGTCGAGCCCACACACCGCCCGTCGCCTCCTCGCAACAGCCTAGGAGCGGGGCCCGGCGTGCCGCGGGCCGATGCGCTGTGGGACAGGGATCGGTGCACTCTCAGTCAACAGCCTGCGGGCGGCCGCCTCTACGGTCACAACCGACCACACCCACGGCAGAGGCCGCTCTCGCCTCCCCCGGCCGTCGCACCCGCACCCGCACCCGCACCCGCACCCGCAGAGCATGGACCAGCATGAGCGCCGCAGTGTCATCGTCGAAACCCCTCACCCCGGACTCGCCGTGGGCGCCGCTCGCGGCGCGCGTCTTCCGGGCGCTGTGGATCGCCCAGCTGGTCTCCAACATCGGCAGCTGGATGCAGACGGTAGGGGCCCAGTGGCTGCTGGTCGACGACAACGCGGCTCTGGTCACGCTCGTCCAGACGGCCTCCAGTCTTCCCGTGGTGCTGCTGGCCCTGCCCTCCGGGGTGCTCGCCGACCGCTTCGACCGTCGTTCGGTGCTGCTGGCGGCGCAGTTCGCCATGCTGGCGGTCTCCTGTGTGCTGACTGTGCTGGCGTTCACGGACGCGCTCACCCCAGTGCTGCTACTGGCCCTCACCTTCCTCCTGGGATGCGGAACGGCGCTGATGGGCCCGGCCTGGCAGGCGATCCAGCCGGAGTTGGTGGAGCGCGACCGGCTCGGCCAGGCGGCCGCGCTCGGCGCGGTGAACATGAACCTGGCCCGTGCGGTCGGGCCGGCGCTCGGCGGAGCGGTGGTCGCGGCGGCGGGCGCCGCGTGGGTCTTCGCCTTCAACGCGGCCTCCTACCTCGGCATCGCCGCCGTCCTCGCGCTCTGGCGGCGCCCGGCAGCCTCCTCCCCCGTCATCGCGCACGAGAGGCTGCTGCCCGCCCTGTACGCCGGCCGCCGCTATGTGTGGCACGCGCCGGGCGTCCGCCGGATCCTGCTGCGCACGGCCTTGTTCATTCCCGGGGGTGCCGCCCTGTGGTCCCTGCTCCCGCTGAGTGCGAGCCGCTCCCTCGGCCTCGGCTCGGGCGGATACGGGCTGCTGCTGGGGGCGGTGGGGGTGGGCGCCGTCGCGGGGGCCTTCGCGCTCCCCCGGATCCGCCGTGTCCTCGGCCCGAACGGCACCCTCGGCGCCGGGGCGCTGGTCTTCGCCGGTGTCCTGGCCGTGCTGGCGACGGTCCGCGATCCGTGGTCGGCGACGGTCGCTCTGCTGCCCGCGGGGCTCGCCTGGATCGGCGTTCTGTCCACCCTCAACGCGGCCGTGCAGACACGGCTTCCGGGCTGGGTCAGGGCGCGCGGACTCGCCGTATACCTCCTGGTCTTTCAGGGCGGGCAGGCGCTGGCGGCACCCGTGTGGGGCGTGCTGGCCGACTGGCTGGGACTGACCGCCGCGCTGCTGGTCGGCAGCGTCCTGATGCTGGTCAGCGCAGTCAGCGTGCGTCTCTGGCCGCTCCACGGCACGGAGGGCGTCGACCCCTCGCCGTCCGACCACTGGCCCGTTCCGCCCCTGGTGTTCGAGCCCGGGCCCGCGGACGGGCCGGTGCTCGTCTCCGTCGCCTACCGTGTCGCCCCCGGCAACCCCGCCGCCTTCACGGACGCCATGGCCCGCGTCGCCCGGTCCCGACGGCGCACCGGAGCCCTTACCTGGGGTCTCTACCAGGACGGCAACGATCCGGCGCGGTTCGTCGAGAACTACCTGGTCGCGTCCTGGTCCGAACACCTCGCTCAGCATCACACCCGGCTCACGGCCACCGACCGCCGTCACGAGGAGCAGGCGCGTGGACTTCTCGTCCCGGGTACGGAGCCGGAGGTGACCCACGCCTTCGACGCCGCTTCGGGACCCGTCGTACCGGACACGGCCGACGGGTCGACAGGCGGCGCGGCGAACCGGTCCCCGGGTGTCACCCCGCGCCGAGCTGATCGTCCTTCCCGCGGAGCCGGGCATTGACCTGCTCGACGTCGGGATGGCCGAGCGAGGTGAGGAGAGCGAGGGCCTGTTCCCAGCAGGTGCGGGCGCCCTCGTGGTCACCGGTCGCGAGGTGGGTGTCGCCGATGCGGATGAGAGTGACGGCCTCCAGGTACGGCACCCCGAGCTCCCGCAGCAGGGCGAGCGCGTTGCGGTAGCCGAGCAGGGCCTGCGGGTGGCGGTTCAGGTGGTGGTAGGCGTAGGCGATGCTGTCCCAGGTGGCGGCCTGGCCGTACCGGTCGCCCACTTCCTGGAGCATGGTCAGGGCTTCGGCGCAGTGCTTCAGCGCCTGCTCGTACTCCCCGCACAGCGCCTGGTACCAGCCGACGGAGTTGAGCACGCTGGCCTGCGCGGCCCGGTGGCCGGTGGTGCGGAACAGGTCGAGGGCGAGCCGGTTGTGCCGCAGGGCCCCGGCGAGGTCGCCCTGCTGTTCGCTCTCCCAGCCGAGGCTTCGGTGGGTGTCGGCCCGGCCGACCTGGTCGTCGAGTGCGGTGAACAGTTCCAGGGCCCGTTCGAGGCGGGACCTGGACTGGTCGTGCAGGCCCAGTCTGCCCTCCGCCCGCGCCAGTCCGCGCAGGCCACGGGCCTCCATGGCGGGATCGGCCAGCCGGAGTGCGCAGTCGAGGGCGGTGCGCTGGGCGGCGGCCCAGTCGTGCCAGTGGCCGCGCCGGTCGAAGAAGGGTTCCAGGGACCAGGCCAGCAGAGACGCGAGCCGGTCGGCTCCGCGGCTCGCCGCCGCGTCGATGACGGCGAGGAGCACCGCGTACTCGTCGGTGAGCCAGGCCAGTGCCCGGCCGTCGTCTGCGAGCGGTTCGGGGTCCGCCCCGGCCGGGGGTGGCGGAAGCGGCATCGGGTCCCCGTGGGGTGCGAGCAGCAGACCGGCGGCCCGGGCGGTGTGCAGACAGTGCTGGAACAGCCGGTGCACGGCCTCCTCTCGCTGGGCGTCGGTGTGGTGGTCCTCGACGAGCTCGGCGGCATGCGCGCGGAGCAGGTCGTGGAAGGTGTAACGGCCGGGTGCCGACTCGTTGACGAGGTGTACGCCGGAGAGTTCGGCCAGCAGCGGGCGCACCCGGCGCACCGGCAGACCCGCCAGGGCGGCCGCGGCCGGTACGGAGAAGTCCGGGCCGGGATGCAGGGCGAGGAGCCGGAAGAGCCGGGCGGCTTCGGCCGAGACGGCGCGGGAGGACCAGGAGAACACCGTGCCGACGTCCACGGACGTGTCGGACCGGGTGAAGGCGTCCAGGCTGCCGTGGGCTTCGCGCAGTTCGGCGGCGACGGCCTCCAGCGGGAAGCCGGGGTGGACGGCGGCGCGGGCTGCGACGCAGGCCAGCGCGAGCGGCAGTCCCGCGCACAGCCGGGTGATCTCGTCCGCGGCCCCGGGCTCGGCCGCGATCCGCTCGGCTCCCAGCCGGCGGACGAGGAACGCCCGCGCCTGCTCGGCGTCGAACGGACGCAGGGTCAGGGAGCGGGCCCCGTGGGCGGCCACCAGCCCGGACAGTTCGTTGCGGCTGGTGACGATGGTGAGGCAGCCGGAGGTGCCGGGCAGCAGTGGCCGCACCTGGTCGGTGTCCCGCGCGTTGTCCAGCAGCACGAGGAACCGGCGTCCGGCCAGCACGCTGCGGTAGAGGGCGGCCTGCGCGTCCAGATCGTGCGGGACACGTTCGGGCGGCACGCCCAGCGCGTCGAGGAAGCCGCGTACGGCGTCCCCGGGCTCCGTGATCGCCCCGGAGGGGTCGAAGCCCCGCAGGTTCACGTAGAGCTGCCCGTCGGGGAACCGGTCGGCGATCTGGTGGGCCCAGTGCACGGCGAGGGCTGTCTTTCCTACACCGGCCATGCCGCCGATGGCGCTGATCGCCACCGTCTCGGCGGGCTGTCCCTCAGCGGTGGGCGGTGGGAACAGGTCGTCCAGCTCCGCCTGCCGACCGGTGAACAGCGGCAGGTCGTGGGGCAGCTGCGCGGGGGCCGGCGTCGCCGGCCGCCGCGTTGGGTAGTGCCCGGAGTCCTTCGGGGCCCGCGCGTCGATGGCGGGCCGAGGATCGGCGGCGGGCCGGGCATCGCCCTCGGACCAGGCATCGCCGTCGGGCCGGGTCCCTACGCCCCCGCTCGCCGTGCCGGTCGTCGCGTCGGTCGCCATGCCGGTCTCTGCGCCGGTCGCCGCCCCGAACCCATCGCCGAACCCGTCGCCCGCGACGGCCCGGTAGGCGTCGTGCAGTTGCGGACCGGGGTCGATCCCCAGCTCGTCGGCGAGTCGCGCGCATATGGCCTGATAGGTACGCAGGGCCTCGGTCCGACGACCGGTGGCGGCCAGGGCGCGGACCAGGCTCGCCAGCAGGGGTTCGTCCAGCGGATGATCGGCGGCCGCCTTCCGCAGATCGGGCAGGACCGCGTCGGGCATGCCGATGTGCAGCGCCGCGTCGACGGCGTCCCGTACGGCCGCGAGGCGCTCGCGCTCCAGCGCACCGAACGCCGGGTGCGCGCGGGCGTCGGGGGAGATCCCGGACGCGACCGGGCCTCGCCACAGCGACAGCGCCTGGATGAGGAGCTCGACCGCCCCCGCCGTCTTCTCCCGCACGCTCGGCTCCCGGGCCTCCTCGCACAGTTCACGGAACCGCAGGAGGTCGGAGGATCCGCTGTCGGTCAGCAACCGGTATCCGCCCGCTCCCCGGACCAGCCAGCGGCCCGACGCGCGAGCGGGCAGACCGGGCTCCAACAGGCGTCGCAGGGATCCGACATGACGGCGAACGACATTGACCGCGCTACGCGGCGGCCGCGCGCCCCACAGCACCTCGACGATCTCACTCACGGTGACCGGTTGCCCCGCCCGGACCAGCAGCAGAGCCAGGAACGCCCTCTCCTGGGGACCACCGAGATCAAGCTCCGTCTCCGCGCGCCAGGCCCGCACGGGCCCCAGAACGGCGAACCGTACCGATACCAGCGGCACGTCTCCCCCCCTCCGATCACCCGCCCCCGGCACAGACTCTACGTCACGACCGCTGTGATCAGCCCATTTCCTGGTCCGGCCACCACAGGACGGCGGACGTCACCGGGTCGGTGACGCCGGCGGACTCGTCATTGCCGGCGGCCCTCGTCTCCGTCCCTTCCGTCGCACAGGTAACAGGTATCGGCGATTCGGCCAACCCCAGCCGCCGCACATGCCTTGCGGCACGGCGACCTCGTCTGCAGCGCCCGGCAATCACGGGCGTCGCGCTTCGTCCGGAATCGAGCGCGTTCGAATCGCCTCTGGCGTCGTTGAGCCAGACACCGCCGGACCACCCAGGTGCGGCGCCGACCCCCACGGAGGGATACAGGTGACCGTGACCGACACCTCGACCGACAGCTCGAGCATGCCGCCCCCTCCCCCTCCGGCGACCATCAGCTACGAGGGAAAGCACGGCAAGAACCCGCTCGAAGAGGCCAGCTTCGCCGCGATGTGCAGGAGACTCCCCTCCGTGCTGGGCCACACGGCCCGCATGGCGTGGGCGGTCGATCGGCGCGCCGTCGTCCTGCTGCTCGTCTGCCAGGCCCTCACCGGCGTCGCGGCCGGTGTGCTGCTCGCCTTCACCGCCAGGGCCATGACGCACATCCTCGGCGGGGGCACGGTGTCCGAACGCCTGCACGGCGCCCTGCCCGCGCTCGTGGTCGTCGCCGCGGCCTCCGCCACCGGCCGGATCAGCAGCGCCCTGGCGTCCTACGCGGACGGACGGATCTCCCCCGGCCTGATGACCGCAGCGGACACGGCACTCGTCGCCGCCGTGTGCCGCGTGGAATCCTCCGCCTATGGCGAGGACGGCTTCGCGGACCGCCAGGAAGCCGCGGAAGTCGGCGTCACCCGCACACGGATGATGGTCACCGACGCCCAGCGGTTCATGGCCGCCCTGATCCGTATGATCGCCGCAGGCGGCGTCATCACCGCCCTGCACTGGCTGATGCTTCCGCTCCTGCTGCTCGCCGTGCTTCCGGCCGGCCTCGGCGCCGTCCTGTCCGCCCGCGTCGACTACGAGACCCACTACGCCAACGTCGGCGACCGCAACGTGCGCGGCATGATGCGCTGGTGGGCCACCGACCCGCGCCGCAGCGACGAAGTGCGCGCCAACAGCATGACCGGCTACCTCATCTACTGGTACCGGACCCTGTCGCAACGCATCGACCAGCGCACCCTGGAAGCCGCGCCCCGCATGCTCCGCATCGCCCTGGCCACCTCCGCCCTCGGCGGCCTGTTCCTGCTCGCCACCTGGGCAACCCTGGCCTGGCTCACCGCCACCGGACGTGTCGCGCTGCCCATCGCCGCCACCGCTGTGGTCGCCGTCCAGACCACCCTGGCCGCCCTCTCCCAGTTCGTCATCTACGGCGCCGCGCTCTTCCACACCTCCCTGTATCTCGCCGACATGCGCGGCTTCCTCGACTTCGCCACCGCCCGGGCTCCAAAACGGGGCGAGTCGACCATCCCGGACCGTGTGGACGAGATCCGGCTCGACGACGTCGTCTACCGCTACCCGGGCAAGGACGAACCGGCCGTCGCCGGAGTCTCCCTCACGCTGCGCCGCGGCGAGATCCTGGCGCTCGTGGGTGAGAACGGCTCAGGCAAGTCCACCCTGACCCGGCTGATCGCCGGCATCCTCCTCCCCGACAAGGGGCGCGTCCTGTGGAACCACACCGATCTCGCCCAGGCGGACCCCGGCTCCCTCTGGTCCCGCACGGCCCTCGTGCCGCAGAACTTCGCCACCTGGCCCCTGCGCGCGCGAGAGAACATCACCCTGGGTCAGCCCCTCAGCATCGACGACGCACCCGTATGGGAGGCCGTCGACGCCGTCGGCATGCGCGACGCGATCGAGAAACTCCCCCACCGGCTCGACACCCTTCTCGCCCGCGAACTCTTCGGAGGCGCCGAACTCTCCGGCGGCCAATGGCAGCGACTCGCCTGCGGACGCGCCCTGTACCGCCGGACTCCACTGCTGATCCTCGACGAACCCACCTCACAGATGGACCCCCGCGGCGAGCACCAGATCTTCGAAAAGGTGAAGGCCATCGCCTCGGAGCGCATGACGATCGTCGTCACCCACCGGTTGGAGAACACCAAGCTCGCCGACCACATCGTGGTCATGGAAGAGGGCCGTATCACCGAGCAGGGCCGCTACGACGACCTGGTCCACGGCGGCGGCACATTCGCCGAACTCCTGGCCCTGTCCCAAGACCGCTGACTGCGGCTTCCCCGCACCATCTCTCCTGCGCATGCGCGGACGTGTCCCCGTCGAAAAGCACGGGGGCGGGTCAGGGGACGTACCGGTCATGGCCCGCGGCAGTGGTGCCGCTTGATTCTCTCTCTTGGCCATCTGCGGGTCCTGATGAGGAAAGCCGCGCGGAGGAGTGCGGCTTGATAGGGGGGTGCACTTGGCACTACCGAGTGAGTTCACTCGGATGGCCCCTGCGCAGGGACAAGCCGTCAGGTGCCATCGAATATGGAATCCCGGGCGTCCTCCGACGTCCTCGCACCGAAGGACCGGCATGCGAATATCCCGCGAGTCCCGCCGCACCGTGAACATTGCCCGTTGGGGCGCGGCTCTTCTGGCCGTATCGGGTATCACCTCCGGACTGACAGTCGAAACGGCAGAGGCCGGTGGCCCGAGCGGTGACCCCGGCCGGAAGAAGCCCACCATCGTGCTCGTCCACGGCGCCTTCGCCGACGCGTCGAGCTGGAACGGCGTCGTGGCACGGCTCCAGCAGAACGGCTACACGGTGGCCGCACCGGCCAACCCGCTCCGCGGCATTCCCCAGGACTCGACCTACCTCGCAAGCTTCCTGAAGTCCGTCAAGGGACCGATCGTCCTGGTCGGCCATTCCTACGGCGGAGAGGTGATCTCCCAGGCCGCCGTGGGAAACGACAACGTCAAGGCCCTCGTGTACATCAACGCGATCATGCCCGACACGGGGGAGTCGTTCTCCAGCCTCTCCGCGAAGTTCGCTCCCGCCCCGCTCACCAAGGCCCTGAAGCAGGTGCCCTTCCGCAACGGTGACGGCACCACCGGCACGGACGTCTACGTACAGCCGGACAAACTGCACCAGGTCTTCGCCGCCGACCTGCCCACGAGTCAGACCGGCATCCTGGGCGCCACCCAGCGCCCGATCGCGCTCTCGGCGTTCGCGGACAAGCTCACCGGCGCCGCATGGCGGAACAAGCCCGTATACGTCCTTGTCGGCAGACAGGACCAAGTGATCAACCCGGCCCTGGAGCTGTTCGAGGCGAAACGGGCGAATGCTCGTAAGACAGTGGAGATCAATTCGTCGCACGTGTCCCTCATCTCCCACCCGCAGGCCGTCAAGAACCTGATCGTCGACGCCGCCGAGGACTACATGTGGAAGAAGTAGGGCGGTCGTATGAGGGTCCGTCAGCGCGCCGACGGACCCTCATACATGATCGGGCCAGCCCCGCTCAAAGGTGCGGAAGAGGGTTATGCCAGAGGCCCGAAGCAATAGGCACATCGGGGTCGAACATCGCCACAGTGAAACTCCGGGTCTCCTCGGCGGAATGCAATCGCAGGGGCTACAGGGTTTGACCATGACAATCCTCTGAAATGCTCTGCTGGGCCGGCCCTCGTTGTGCCACCGTGTCGGCGACGGCCGACTTTTGGGTCGCATAAATCCGGATTTCTCCACTGGAGACTCCCGCTTTCGCAGGCCATCGCATTGACTATCGCATGGTGGTGGATCTGCCCGGTACGGACGTAGCGAGAACTCTTTCCCTTGATATATTTCGGCACCGGGATTCTATTGCCGCTTCTCGATGCTCATATGCGATACGCGTGCACCGATCGGTCGCAAGTTGCAGATTCCGAGATGTCCACTCACACTCGTTATACAGGTATCAAACTGGTAGTACTACGCCCTCGCCGAGTGACATCTTCCAGAGGAGCATCCCATGGCCAAGATCCTGTGCGTGATGACCGGCGCAAGCTATTGGACCCTGGAGGACGGGCATCGACACCCCACCGGGTACTGGGCCGAGGAGTTCGTGGCGCCTTACACCGTGTTCACCGATGCCGGACACGAGGTCACCGTGGCAACTCCTCGCGGGGTCGTACCCGTTGTGGACACGATGAGCCTGCGGCCCGGTATGGCGGGCGGCGAGGAAAACTCCCTCCGGGAGGAGGCCGTCATCGAGAAGGCGGAGGAGCTGCGGCACCCCATCTCCCTCGAGGAGGTGCGTCTAGAGGACTACGACGCGGTCTACTACCCCGGAGGCCATGGCCCGATGGAAGACCTTTCGGTCGACCCGGACTCCGGGGCGCTCCTACGGGAGGCACTCGCTTCCGGCAAACCACTCGGCGTCGTTTGCCATGCCCCGGCCGCCTTCCTCGCGACCCGTGACGCGAACGGCGACACACCTTTCGCGAACTACCGTGTAGCGGGATTCTGCAACGAGGAGGAGGCCGGAGTCGGATTCGCCGACAAGGCCAAGTGGCTTCTGGAGGACGAGCTGAGGAAGCTGCCTACGGAGTATTCGCGGGGTCCCGCCTGGGAGCCCTACACGGTCGTGGACCGCACCCTCATCACCGGGCAGAACCCCGCGTCCTCGGGCCCCCTCGCCAAGGAACTCGTCAAGGCACTGTCCCCCTAATCAGTCACGCGTGATCACCCGTCAGCTCACTGCATTTCAGCAGGTCACTGGGCATTCCGCCGCGGCTTCAACGGGACCTTGGGAAGCTCGGGCGCCGGCAGCGGGTCACCGTCGTACCCCTTCACCGAACCGAACCGCTCCCCCGACATCCACTCATCACGAGCCTGTACGACCTCTTCGTGTGACCGGCAGATGAAGTTCCACCACATGACGATCTCCTCCTCGAACGGTGTTCCGCCGAGAAGAACCGTCCGGGCAGTCTCGTCCGACTCGTTGACAAGCGTCAGTGTGTCGATTCCGGTGGGGACATAACCCAACTCCGCAGGGTGCAACAGGGTGCCGGCAACCCGGACCTGGCCCTGGTCGACGAGGAGGCCGTGCTCGAAGCGGGGGGCCACGGCGAGTGTGAGGGCGGCGCGGGGTTCGAGGGTGACTTCGGCGCCGAGCAGGGGCGTGAAGGTCCGCACCGGTGAGGTGGCTCCGGCGAGGGTGCCCAGGAAGACCCTGATCTCCGCGCCGTCGCCGCGTACCGGCTCGGGCACGTAGTGCTGGAAGTCCCGCTCGGTGTCGCGGTGCTCCCCGGGAAGCGCCACCCACAGCTGGACGCCGTGCAGGACGGTGGTCCGCGCGGTGGAGACCTCGGAGTGGCTGATGCCGTGTCCACCGGTCATGAGGTTCAGCTCACCGGGCCGTACGTACGCGTGGCTGCCGAGGCTGTCGCGGTGCTCGATCTCACCGCTGAACAGCCAGCTCACCGTCTGCAGTCCGGTGTGCGGATGCGGGGCCACCACCATGCCGCCCGTGCGAGCGACGTCGTCGGGCCCGTAGTGGTCGGCGAAGCACCAGGCTCCGATCAGGCTCCGGGCACGCTGCGGGAGCGTGCGCCGCACGGTCATCGACCGCGGGCCGCCCAGCGGCACGTCGCGTGGGGTGAGTACGCCGACAGGACCTGCTTCGGCGTTGCTCATCGGGGCCACCTCCTGCTTACAGGATAGTTTCACATTCAACCACTACAATCCTGATCATAGGACGATAGCGGCACCACGTACACGCCCGAGTAAGGGGAGCCGGGAACGGCTCCCGGAGGAGTGCAGGTTGAACAGCGCCACGCCGGGGTCCGCGACCCAGCGGATCTTCATCGACAAGCAGAGCCCCAAGGCGTACCACGCGCTGGTGCAGACATCGGAGGCGGTGCGCGCGGCCGCCGCCGACGCCGGGCTCGACCGCACGCTGGTGGAGCTGGTCAACCTCCGTGTGTCGCAGATCAACGGCTGCGCCTACTGCCTCCACGTGCACACCCGGGCCGCCCTGCGCGCCGGCGAGACGACGCAACGGCTGGGAGTGCTGGCGGCCTGGCGCGACACCGAGCTGTTCACTCCGGAGGAACGGGCGGCTCTCGCGCTGGCGGAGTCGACCACGCAGCCGGCCGACGCCGCCGCGCAGGATTCCGCCTACGCCGCCGCCCGGGACTCGCTCACCGACGACCAGATATCCGCGGTGATCTGGGTGGCGATCACCATCAACGCGTTCAACCGCGTCTCGATCATGAGCAAGCATCCGGTACGGGCGGATCGGTGACGTCGGCCTCGCCGGTCGGCGGGGCGTCACCGTAGGGCCGCCAGCGCCGGTTCCAGCGCCCGATGGAACGTCGGGTAGGTGTAGATCATGTGCTGGAGGCGCTCGACCGGGACCTCCGCGTGGACGGCCACGTTCAGTCCGTACAGCAACTCGCCGCCGGCCGGCCCCGCCGAGGTCGCGCCGACCAGGACGCCCCGGTCGGCGTCCTCGACCAGCTTGACGAACCCCTCGCCCCCCGGTCCGTGGATCCAGCCTCGGGTCGAGGAGGAGTTGGGCAGCACGGCGGTCCGCACCCGCAGGCCGCGCTCACGGGCCTGGCGCTCGGTGAGTCCCACGGCGGCGATCTCGGGGTCGGTGAAGGTGACCCGGGGCAACGCCCGGTAGTCCGCGTCGGGACCGGGCCTGCCGAGGATGTCACGGACGGCGATCTGGGCCTGGTACATCGACACATGGGTGAACGCGCCCCGGCCGGTGACGTCGCCGACCGCCCAGAGTCCCTCCGCCGCCCGCATCTGCCCGTCCGTGGGCACGACGCCGGCGGTCGGATCGAGTCCCACCGTCTCGACAGCCAGTCCGGCGAGTTCGGCGTGCCGTCCGGTCGCGACGAGCAGCCGCTCGCTGCGCAGCGGCTCCGCCGCCCCGTCGAGCCACACGGTGAACTCGTTCCCGTCATGGCTCACTTGCCGGGCCCGTACCCCGGTGAGCACGGTCACACCGTCGGCCCGCAGTGCCTCGGCGGCGAGGTCGCCCGACTCCGGTTCCTCCTGGGACAACAGCCGCTCCTGTCCCTCGACCACGGTCACGCGGCAGGTGAAGCGGGCGAAGACCTGGGCGACCTCCACGCCGATGGCGCCGCCGCCGAGGACGACCATCGACGCCGGCAGTTCCTTGGCGGCCATGGCGTCCCGATTGGTCCAGTACGGGGTCGCGGCAAGTCCCGGCACCGGGGGAATCCGCGGCCGGCTGCCCGTGGCCAGCACGACACCCCGGCGGCTCACGAACGTACGGTCGCCGACCGTCACCCGGCGCGGGCCGGCGAGGCGTCCCGTGCCGCGGACCAGGCGGCCTCCCTTGGCCGTCAGACGGTCGACCGCCACCTGGTCGTTCCAGTCGTCGGTGGCCTCCTGCCGGATGCGTCCGGCGACCCGGGACCAGTCCGGGGTCAGGTCCACATCGCCGGCCAGGGCGGCCACGCGCCGCGCCTCGGCCAGCAGGTTGCCCGCCCGGATCATCATCTTGCTGGGCACGCACCCCCAGTACGGACATTCGCCCCCGACCAGTTCCGCCTCGACGCCGACCACCTCGAGACCGGCCTCGGCCAGCGCGCCCGCGGCGTATTCACCGCCCGGTCCGAGGCCGACGACGACCACGTCCACCTGCTCGTCCACGCCCTTGCCTCCTTGTCCGTGCGGCTGTGCCAGAGGCCGCAGGCACCGAGGTTAGGGCGACGGGGACGGCGCCCCGAGTCCCTGAGCGCACGGTTGCCGACCCGAGAGCGAACACCCGCGCACCGGCCGGGACCATGGTGCGCGCACGGACACCGATGTGTGCGCTGCCGGACAATTCACCCGGCGCTCCCCGGCCTACCGTCATCGGCGTACAAGCAGCACGGCATCCCAGGAGGCGCGCCATGACCACCCACTCCAAGCCCGCGAGCAGCCAACCGTGGCTGCATCAGAAAGGCGCGGTCATCCAGGAGTTCGGGACCGTCAAGCAGTTCCCGCTGGGGCTGACGTACGAGGCGCGCATGTACGCCTGCCAGCGCCTGAACAAGGTCCTCGCGGACACGCAGATCCTCTACGGCCTCTACAAGAAGCACCACTGGATCATGCGCGGCGCGACCTTCTACCAGCTGCACCTGCTCCTGGACAAGCACGCGGGAGAACAGCTGGAACTCGTCGACACGATCGCCGAGCGGGTGCAGACCCTGGGCGGGGTCGCCGTCGGCGACTCCCGGCACGTGGCGGAGCTCACGTCGATCCCGCGTCCGCCGGACGGCGTGGAGGAAGTCCCGGCCATGCTCTCACGGCTGCTCGAGGCCCACGAGACGATCCTGACGCAGGCCCACGACGCGGCTGCCCGCACCGCCGAACTGGGCGACGACGGCACCAACGACCTGCTGGTGTCCCAGGTGATCCGCACCGGCGAACTGCAGGCCTGGTTCCTGGCCGAGCACCTGGTCGACACTCCCCTGGTCCGCTCCTGAGCGGCAATCGGCCGCGTGCCCGGTAGGTCCGTCCGTACGACGGCGTGCCGGGCACGCGTTCGTCGCGGGCCGCTCGTGCGGTGCGATGATCGAGGCGCGTGTCGGCCGCCGTGGAGGACGACCCGCCCGGAGCGTTCGTCGGGGAGAGTGGGTATGGACCTGCGGCAGATGGAGGTCGTCGTCACGGTCGCCGAAGAGGGCGGTTTCACCGCGGCGGCGCGCCGGCTGCACGTGGTGCAGTCGGCGGTGTCCGGAGCGGTGCGCACGCTGGAGAAGGAACTCGGGATCCAGCTGTTCGACCGGACCACACACCGGGTGGCGCTGACCGCGGCCGGCGAGGAGTTCGTACCGGCCGCCCGCGCGGCACTGCGGGCCGCCGAGCAGGCGCGGGAGGCGGCGGCCGGCGCACGGGGCGAGCTGCGCGGACACGTCACGGTGGGCACGATGCAGGGTGTCTGGGCCGGGCTGCACCGCGCCCTGGCCGCGCTGCGGGCGGAGCATCCGCGCGTCGTGGTGCGGCTCCGGCAGGCGGCTGTCACCGAGCTCCGCCAGGCACTGCGCGACGGCTCGGTCGACCTCGCCGTCGTCGCCCTCGACCGGCAGCAGCAACGGGGGCTGGTGACCCGGCTGCTGGCACGGGAGGAGATGGTCCTTGCCGCCTCGTCCGAGCGCGCCTTCGCCCATGCCGACCAGGTGACGTTGGCGGAGACGGCCGACCTGCCATTCGTCGACTTCACACCCGGCTGGGCGATCCGGCACGCCGTGGACCGGGCCTACCGGGCCGCCGGGGTCGAGCGCAGCCCCGCCTTCGAGGTCAACGACATCGTCGCCGCGTCCGAACTGGTCCGGCACGACCTCGGCGTGTGCATCATGCCCGAGTCGATCGCCGCACGCTTCCCCGACCTGACCCTGCGCCACTTCGCCCGGCACGCACCGCACTGGAACGTCCTGGTGGTGCGGCCCGGTGGCACCGTAGCGCCGGCGGTCACCGCGCTGATGCGACACATCACCTGACGGTCGGCCCACACCACGGGGCGGCCGACTCACACCACGGGGCCTCGGCACCCGAGCGCGGATGCGGACCCCGCGTCCGCATGCGGACACCGGCACGACCGGCCGTGGCGACCGACGGGGGCGCGGGACGGAGCATGGACCGGGGCGTGGGCCGGGACGAGCCATCAGCCCGCCGCACGACCGCCGGCTCGCCCCAGCCGGCGCCGACACCCAACCCCTGTGCGCCGACACCCGCCCCTCGGACCACGGACACCCGAGGCCGAACACGAGTGGCCGCCCGGCCGGGGCACCCGGACCCGGCCCGACGCCCGGACGCCCGGGCCGGGCATGCCATGCATACCGTCAGTCTGCCGGTCGGACCGCGGCTCGCCGCTCCGTCGTCCGACAGGGCTCCGGATCCCCGGGTTCCGGTCGATGTGGTCGCGGATGCACGAGACGAGGTGGGCACGCGCGGCCTCCGTCCCCGTGGTGCGGTGCCTGATCCGCTCGGCCACGAGGGTGGCGAACATGTCCACGACGCCGGCGGCGAGCCCGCCCGCGACCACCGGGAAGTACGCGTGCGCCGAGCCGGCCGGCGTCGCCATGACTACGGACAGTAATGTTCAGCTCACGGCTGTGTCCTCCGAATGCGCCGGATTCGACCGCCCTGCACGCTGGAAGCAACAACGGCGCGTAAAGCCGGAGGAGGTACCAGTGGCGCACGGCGATCCAGGTCGACAGGTGGACGAGGCGGCGGCTTCGATGCTGGAGGCGCTGTTCACCCGGTCACCCGTCGGGCTGCACTTTCTGGACACCGATATGCGGGTCGTGCGGGTCAACGCCGCCACGTCCGCCGAGGCAGGCCTCTCTGTCGGCGACGTGATCGGGCAGCCGATCAGCGCCGTGTACGGCATGGTCGAGGGCGACGACATCGAGGCTCCCGTCCGGAAGGTGCTGGACACCGGGGTCCCCCTGCGGCAGCACATCGTCCGGACACGGCTCAGGGAGGACCCGTCCCGGGCACGACACTTCGAGATCACCGCGCTGCGCCTGGAGGACCCGCACGGGACGGTTCTCGGCCTGGCCGTCACCGCGGTCGACGTCACCGAACGGGAGCGGGCCCGTGGCCGCGCCCAGGTGCTGGACGCCGTCCGCCGGACCGTGGGACGCACCCTGGACACGGCGGTGTCCTGCGAGGACCTCGTCGATGCCCTGGTGCCCGCGTTCGCCGACCTCGCCGTCGTGGAGGTGGTGGACGCCGTGATCCGCGGCGATGACCCGCCGCTCGCCCCGTTGCCCCTGAACACGCCCCTGATGCGCGTCGCCTTCCGGAGCACGGCCGCGCACCCGCCCCAGGCCCATCCGGTGGGGGACGTACACCGCCTGCCGGGTCCCACGCCCTTCACCCAGGCCATGGCCGATCTGCACCCCCGGGTGGTCGACCTGCCCCCCGACGCCCCGTGGCTGTCCGTCGACCCGCCGCGTGCCGAGGCCATCCGCACCTCGCGCGCCCACACCCTCCTCGCCGCTCCCCTGACCCTGCGCGACACGGTCCTGGGCCTCGTCAGCCTCTACCGCACCGGACAGTCCCCGCCCTTCGACGAGGGCGACCGGGACCTCGCGGTCGAACTGGCCGCCCACACGGCCCTGTGTATCGACAACGCCCGCCGCTTCACCCGGGAACACACCGTCGCCGCCACGGTCCAGCGTCAACTGCTGCCCCGGAGCCCCGAGACCCACTCCTCCCTGGAGACGGCGTACCTGTCCGTCACGGGTGCCGTTCCCGGCGCCTGGTACGACACCATCGCCCTGTCGAGCGCCCGCACCGCGCTCGTCGTCGGCAACGTGCCCGGAAGAAGCCTCAACGCGGCCGCCACCATGGGCCAGTTGCGCACGGTCGTGCGCTCGCTCTCCACGTTCGACCTCGCCCCCGACGAGCTCCTGGCCCGGCTGCACGACACGGCGGCACAGCTGGCGACCGAGCGGGCGGCGCTGCCCCTGGGCGACCCGCTGCGCCGCGAGACGCTCACCGCCGACTGCGTGTACGCGGTCCACGACCCCCTGACCGGCAGCTGCACGATGGCCGGCGCCGGGCGGCTGGCCCCCGTCCTCGTCCGCCCCGACGGCACCGTCACCGTCCCCGACACGCCGGCCGGCCCCGGCCTCGGCACCGAGGAGGACGCGCCGTTCGCCACCGTGGAGTTCGAGGTGCCGGACGGCAGCGTCCTGGTGTTCGCCAGCGACCCGCTGCTGACCTCGTACCTCGCGGACTCCTCAGGCCCGCTGCGGAAATCGCCGGACTACGGCGAGCGGCCCCTCCAGGACCTGTGCGACGACATCGTGTACGCGCTCCCGGCCGACCTGGGGGCGGGCGACGCCGCGGTGCTCGTCGCGCGGGCCCGGTGCTTCCCCGCGGACCGGTTCACCGCCTGGCGGTTCGACTCCGAGCCGACCGCGGTGGCGCTCGCCCGGCAACGTACGCACAGGCAGCTCGTCGCGTGGTGCGTGGACGAGGAGACGGCGTTCAACACGGAGCTCATCGTCAGCGAGCTGGTCACCAACGCCATCCGGTACGGCAGCCCGCCTGTGGAAGTCCGTCTGGTCAACGACCGCAGCCTGACGTGCGAGGTCTGTGACACCGGCTCGGCCGCACCCCACCTGCGCCACGCCCGCACGGTCGACGAGGGCGGACGGGGTCTGTTCATCGCCGCGCAGCTGGCCCAGGCATGGGGCACCCGCTACACGCCCCAGGGCAAGACGATCTGGACCGAGCAGTCGTTTCCCATCTGACAGGACCCCGGTTGACGGACATACGGGGGCGACAGCGTCTCCGGGGGCGGACCGCAGGACCGGCGCTGTGTCCTGCGGCGCCCACGTCGCGAAGGTGTCCGGCACCCTCACTGCTGGGGAGAGCTCTCCCCGTCTCCCGCCGGCGGTCCGGCCGCGGCTGATGAAGCGCTCACCACGTCCACGTCGCTCGCCCGGACGTAGGCGAGCCGGTGGCCGAACTGGATCTCGTAGTACTCCTCCTGGCCCTTCACCACCGGGTTCGGTGTGTCGACGAAGAACGACCTGTCGATGTAGGAGCCGTCGAGACGGCCCTGTGTCACGTACCGCTGGCCCTCGAGGAGGCTGTACGGGAGCGGTGACTCGGGGGGCTCCTCCACCCCCTCCGGGTAGGCGTCCTCCTCCGGGAGGGCACGCCCGAACACCGGAATCTCGCTCAGGCCGTCCTTCGGAGTCACCATCCGGCCGGCCGCACCGACGGCCGTCGGGTGCTTCTTCGGATTGCTGAACCACGCCTTGTTGCCCTGGAACCAGATCGCCGTCCAGTCGCCGCTGCGTTCGGCGACTGCGAAGGTCTGGCCGGCGGAGACCCGCGACCCCAGGTCGTTGACGTCCTTCGTGGAGTCGTCGCCGTCCGGGTGCCGGCCCGGGTCCTGGATCAGCGGGGCGTCCTCGGACGGCTCGGTGTGGAGGCGGACGGCGCTGGAGCCGTGCGGCGCACACAGCACACCGTCGCCGGCACACCCCGTGAACGGCGGCTTGTGGGTGGCGAAGTCGGGCAGCACGGTCACCATGTCGCTGTCCGGTCCGGCCGTGGCCCGCAGTGGCGCGCCGAGGAGGTCGAAGTAGTGGCGCCAGTCCCAGAAGGGGCCGGGGTCGTCGTGCATGTCGGGGATGCTGCCGGCGGTCGGGGACGGCACGTTGTCGTGGCCGAAGATGTGCTGCCGGTCGAGCGGGACGTCGTACTTCTTGGCCAGGTAGCGCACCAGGCGGGCCGACGACCGGTACATCTCCTCCGTGTACCAGGTGTTGGGCTGCGTGAGGAAACCTTCATGCTCGATGCCGATCGAGCGGGCGTTCACGAACTGGTTGCCGGAGTGCCAGGCCATGTCCTTGGTCCTGATGTGCTGCGTGACGTGACCGTCTTTGGAGCGGATGGAGTAGTGCCACGACGCCTCCGTCGGATCCTGGACGGTCTGGAACATGTTCGGCAGGTACGCCTCGGTGTCATGGATGACGATGTACTCGATCTTCTGGTCCCTGGGCCGGTCGGCCAGGTCGTGATTGCCGTAGTCGCCGTCGTCGTCGATCTCGACGTACGGCGCGCTGAGCCAGGAGCAGGACAGCTCCGGCGGGCACTCGACATCCTTCGGCTGCCGTGCGACCACCGGGCGGTGGGGGCGCACGCCCGGGCTGGCGGGGAGGTTGACGCGCTGGCCCGCGTCGGTGGTGCGGTGGGCGCCCTGGCGGATCACCGCGAAGACGTCGTTGGCGTACGTCGCCGCCGAGTCCCGGTCAGCCGTGCCCGGGAACCGCGCCACCGCCTCCCACCAGTCCGCGGTGTCGGCGCTGAGCGGCTTGCCGAGCTGTCGTTGCGTCTCCGCCAGGAGGGCCGCGCCGCCGCGCACGTTGGCGGCCGCGTCCGTCCGGAGCTTCTCCGCCGGGACCCCGATCAGGCGGGCGGCCCGTGCCAGGTCCGCCGGCTGCACGGAGCGGCCGCTCGAGACGTTCGCCCCCGGTGAGGCCGGCGGTCCCGCCGCCATCGCGTCCGGCCGGGCAGTCCCGCGGGGCGGCGCCGACGGGTCCAGGGCCTGGCCGGCGTCCACCAGGTGCATCGGCCCGTAGCCGCCGACGACGCTCGGGGCGCCCGGATGGGAGTCCCACCGCGACTGGAGGTAGGCCACGCCCATGAGCACACTTCGCGGCACGTGGTACTCGTTCGCGGCATCCGTGAAGGCGTCCTGGAGGCGCCGGTCGTCCGGCCCGCCGCCCAGCGGACCGGTCAGCAGGGGCACCAGGAGCGCCGCCGACGCGGTCACGCAGATCAACCAGCGCCGCCCGCGCAGGGCGCCGGGGACACGGGGGGCGACAGGTCTTCTCATCATTGCAAAGATCTCCAACCATGCTCGTCGCAGCCAGGACGCAAGCAGGACGCAACCAGGACAAAGGAGTTGCCCTTGACGCCACCCCTCGTACGCTTCCGTGTCCGACGAGCCACGTCGCGCCAACCGTCACCGGCGTGGACCAGCGGCCCGGCACAGGCCACCCGGTCGGCGGCAGTACGTGCGGCGTGGCGGCTCAGTCCTGGACCGGGTCGACCTGCCAGTCGGGGTGCCCCGGCATGGGCGGGGTGTGTGCCCCGTACAGCCACGGGGTCAGGAACGGGCCGAGGTCCTCGCCGGCGACCTCGGAGGCGAGCGCGACGAAGTCCCGGGTGCCGGCGGCCCGGCCGCGGTACTTCGTCACCCAGGACCGTTCGATCGTCTCGAAGGTCTCCTCGCCGACCTTCTCCCGGAGGGCGTAGAGCACCAGCGCCGAGCCGTCGTACCGCATCAGCTTGAACAGGGTCGCCTCGGTGGGTTCGGCGGGCGCCCCGTCGTCGTGCCGCCACTGGTCGTGCTGCTCGTACGCCGCCCGCATCGCGTCCTCGAGGCTGCTGCCGCCGTGGGTGTCGGAGTAGAGACGTTCGTAGAAGCGGGCGTGCCCCTCGCTCAGCCACAGGTCGGACCACCGGCGGATGGCGACGCTGTCGCCGGTCCAGTGGTGGGTCAGTTCGTGCACGAGGTTGCGCTCGGCGTCGACCCGGTCACCCAGCAGGTCGCCCCTCGGCAGGACGGACAGCGACTGCGACTCCAGCGCCACCGGCAGGTCGGTGTCCCCGACCAGCACGCCGTAGCGGCGGAAGGGATACGGGCCCAGCCGCTCTTCCAGCCAGGCCAGGTGCTCGGGGGTGAGCGAGCGGTACGCCTCGGTGTCGGTGACCAGGTCCCCCGGGACCACGTCCCGGACGGGCAGCCCGCGCGGGCCGGTGCTGTCGACGAACGCGAACTTGCCGATCGCCATCTGGATCAGCTGCGCCGCGACCGGCTGCTCGGAGTCGTACGTCCACCGGACCCGTCCGTCGGGTCGTCGGACGCGCTCGACGAGCCGGCCGTTGGCCACTGCGCTGAGGCCTGGTGGGGTGGTGATCCGGAAGGTGACCGGCGCCCGCAGGCTCGGGTGGTCGTCCGCCGGGAAGATCATCTTGGCGCCGTCGGGCTGTGCGTAGACCATCGTGCCGTCGGGCGTGGGCACCCAGCCGTAGTCCCGGATCGCGTCCCCGCGGTGCCGTCGTTGTGTCGGGTCGGCGGTGTAGGCGACCCGCACCGTGAAGGTGCTCCCCCGGGGGATCGGCTTCGCGGGCGTGACGACGAGTTCGTCGCCGTCGCGCAGGGCGCTCGCCGGTGCGCCGTCCACGGTGACCGTGTGCAGCGTGTTGCCCGCGAAGTCGAGATCGAAACGGGACAGGTCCTGCGTGGCGGTGGCACTGACGGTGGCGGCGGCCTCGAAGGGGGTGCGCGGTGCCCGCCAGTCGAAGTCGAGCGTGTAGCGGCGGACCGTGTAGCCGCCGTTGCCGTCGAGCGGCACGAGCGGGTCGCCGATGCCCGGGGCGCCAGGTGACGGGGCCGCGGTGGGGCCGGGGCGGCCAGGAAAGCGGTGGCCCTCCTGGGGGACGGTGCGGGTGAGGACGGCGACTCCGGTGATCACGACGGCACCGGTGAGAGCGAGGGCGAGGATCGTGCGGCGAGCCCGGAGGCCACGGCGGCCGCTCTGTCCCTGGGCCGGTTGCCTCGGGGACCGCGTGAACGACGCCTTCACCGGAGGAACCGGTGGGCCTCACGGCATGCCCGGCTCGGTCGGCGCACGCGGCCGGCGACGGTCGTGATCTCCATGGCCGCACTATGGCAGCAAAGAGATTCCTATAGGGATATATGACTCGATGCCACCCGCCCGCATGGCCCACATGGAGGCACCCCGGTCACCGCGCTCGTGGCGCTGCCGCCGCGAGGGAGCCACCGAAGCGCTCGGCGCGTTCGCACTCCCGGTCCCACTCTCAGCCCTGAGTGGACGGCACCGGAAACAGCATGCAACTGCTGGTGGCGTGAGCCAGGAGGCGATCCTCCGCGTCGACCAGCGTGGCCTCGGCGAGGGCGGTCCGACGGCCGCCGTTGATGACCCTGCCGATGGCGCGCACCGTGCCGGTGTCGACGGTGATGGGGCGCAGGAACTTCACGGTCAGGTCGAGCGAGGTGTACGCCACACCTTGCGGGAGGGTGGAGTGGACGGCGCAGCCTGCCGCCGAGTCGAGCAGGGTGGCGTAGACGCCACCGTGCACGCTGCCGATCGGGTTGTAGTGCTCCTCGCCCGGTGTCAGCGAGAACACTGCGCGGCCGGGTTCCACCTCGTCGAGCGAGAAGTCCAGGGTGGCGGAGATGGGCGCCCCCGGCAGGCGCCTCGTCTGCATCTCACGCAGGAACTCGATGCCGGAGACCCGCGCGGCGGCCGCCGCCACGGTCGCGGGATCGTCCCACTCATACGTACGTGTCCGCCCCACGGCGCACCGCTCCTCTCACCTGACTTCGTAGATCGAAGCTAGCTGCGGGAACGTCTGACTGTCAACGACGAAGTGAGGCTGCCTACCATGACGACATGGAGTGGCTTGAGGCGAGCACGGAGAACTGTCCCGTCCAGCGCACGCTCGACGTGATCGGGGAGAAGTGGACGCTGCTGATCCTGCGTGACGCCGTCAACGGGGTCCGCCGGTTCGACGACTTCCACCACCACATCGGCCTGTCGGAGTCGGTCCTGAGTGACCGGCTCCGGAAGCTGACGTCGGCCGGCATCCTGCGGACCGTCCCGTACCAGGAGCCGGGCAGCCGCCCCCGCAACGAGTACCGCCTGACCCGCAAGGGCTGGGACCTGTGGCCCGTCGTGGTGGCGCTGCGCCAGTGGGGCGAGACATACACCCCCGACCCGGAGGGCACCGTCCTGGACGTGCGCCATACCGGGTGCGGAGCTCCGGTACGCGCTGTCGTCGAGTGCTCTGCGGAGCACTCGGCTCTGTCCCCCAGGGAAGTCACCGCCCGTTTGGGCCCCGGCGCCCGCCTCCGGTCGTGAGCCGTGCGCGGTATCTGATCCTGCGGAGCCACCGCGCATGGCCGCTCCCGCGCCTCGGGTGACGCGCGTCAGCCGCGTCGGCCGAGCCGTGAGCCGGAGTGCAGCCCCAGAGCCTCCCTCGACACTGGTGGTGAATGAGGGGAGGTCCGGTCGGTCACCGCTGCGCCGTGGACCACGTCGGTCAGCGCGTCGATGCCCGCCCGGTGACCTTCGCTGCGTGTCGGTACTGGAAGACGCTGTTCGCCGCGGGGCTCTTCCTCCGCCGTTGGCGTCCGAGCCGGTGGCTGTCGGTGCACCCACATCGGAAGCGCGGCAGGGCGCCTGCGCGGATCCGGCTCGGCGTGCGTCGAGGGCTGCGGGGCCAGGCCCGCACGGTGCCGTGCGGGCCTGGCGGCGTGTCAGTTCTGCAGGCGCCAGTGCTGGTTCGCACCGCCCGTGCAACTCCATAGCTGAACTTTCGTCCCGTTGGCAGTCCCCTGGCCGCTGGCGTCCAGGCAGAGCCCCGACTGCGCTGCTGTGATCGTGCCGTCGGGATTGACGTTCCACTGCTGATCTGCCTGCCCGCTGCAGTCCCAGATCGCCGCCGGAGTGCCGTTGCCCGCTGTCTGGCCGACGCCCAGACACTTGTTGCCGTAGACAACCAGCTGCTTTCCGGCGGTGTAGGTCCACCGTTGGTTGGAGCCGCCGTTGCAGTCCCACAGTTGTGCCTGTGTGCCGTTGGCCGTGGTGGAGTTGTTGATGTCGAGGCAGCGCCCCGACTGCTGGCCGATGACCTCTTGGTTGCCGGACGGCGGTGGCGAATTCGAGCCGAACTGTGTGAAGAACTCCCACACCGCTCCCGACGTCCAGGTGCGCCAACCGTCACCGGTGGAACCGTCGATGGGACCGGGGTCGTGGCCCGCTCCGTCGAACGCGGCCCAGACGACGGGGTAGCCGGACCTGCATCCGGAGTAGGTGGTGATGATGTGCGTCAGGCTGCCGTTGGCCGGCTCGGGCGGGTTCTGCGGGGTGCAGCCGTTCGCCCGGACGAAGGTGTCGCGCAATTCCCGTCCCGACGAGATGGGCAGCACGTTGTCCCTTATGCCGTGCAGACCCATGTACGCGATGGGCTGAGTGCCGCCGTTGCACCCGCTGAGGTTCGCGCCGGAGTAGACCGCGACCGCGCGGAAGACCGTCGCCCGGGAGCAGGCGAGGGCGTACGACATCGCGCCGCCGTAGCTGAAGCCGGCGGAGTACAACTGGGTGGTGTCGACGCACAGACCTGATTCGATCTGGCTGACCATGGCGTCGACAAAGGCCACGTCCTGACCACCGGAGTTGGCCCAGCCGTTGCCGATTCCCTGGGGGGCGACGAAGATCGTGCTGTTGTTCGCGTTGTCCGCCAGGCGCCGCAGGCCGTAGTAGGACCAGTTGTAACCGTCCGTTCCGCCCGAGTCGACGTCGCCCGCCGTGCCGCCCCGCCAGTGGAAACCGAAGATCAGCCGGTAGGGGTGGTTGCTGTCGTAGCCGGCGGGGACCCGCAGTATGTAACTGCGCGTCTGGCCGCCGCTTTGAATCGTGTGTGTGCCACTCGTCAGCGTGGGGGCCTTGCCGCAGCCGGCGGTCGGACTGAGGGCGCCGGTGGTCGTGGCCGAGGCGGGCGCGCCGAAGCCGCTGCTGAACGAGGTGCCCGCAGCCGTCAGGACGAGAAGTATCGCGGCCACGATGGACATTAAGAGCGGTTTGCGTTTCATACATACCTTCTTCCGCAATCGGGCGATGGGCAGGGAGCGCCGGCCGGTTGGGGAGGGGTGCTGTGTGCGGCGGTGACACCGCGACGAATGCGGCGGCGGTTCAGACGGCGGTGATGGTCCATTCGTTGTTGGTGCTGGAGTTCGGTGTCCACATCACCGTGGTGGAGCCGACGGTGGTGCTGCCGCTGCCGTCAAGGGCGGTGCCGGTGCCCCGATTGACGATCTGGTAGCGGTTGCCGCCGAGGCTGTTGAGCGACCACTGCTGGTTGTTGCCGCCGTTCCACGCGCCCTGGCGGGCGGGAGCACCGTTGGCGGAGTTGCCCCAGCTGTCGGCAGCCATGCCGTTGGTGCGGTTCATGATGCGGCAGTAGCCGTTGCCGAGGTCGATCAGCTGCCACTGCAGATTGGTGCTCCCGTCGTAGTTCCACTGCTTGAGGTTGGAGCCGGAGGCGACGTTGCCCCCGCTGTCGAGCGCCAGTCCGCTGGTCACGTTGGCGATCTTGACCCAGGTGGTGGAGCCGCCCGGCGCGCCCAGGACGGGGATCTCACCGGAGAAGGTGAGCTTGACCGTGTACGCCAGGGCGTTGAACGGCGGGTTGGACGACGGCATGGTGAGGTGCAGGCCGGAGGCCTCCTGGGTCGGTGCGGGCAGGTCGATGTAGGTGCCGGCGGTGTTGTTGAGCAGTTTGGCGCCTGTCAGGCTGCTGAGGTTGATCTGGTTCGAGTTCAGCGTCGTGATGGTCATGGTGCCGCCCTGCCAGCCCAGCGCCGTGGCGTAGAGGACCTTGTTGTCCCGGCTGCGGGTGAACCGGATGTCCTGCGGTTTGCCCGCCACGGGTCCGCTGAACGAGCCCCCGCCCATCTTGGTGGGGCCCTCGCCGTAACTGGACCAGGAGCGGGTGGCATAGACCGCCTCTCCGAAGCGGCCGAGCCAGTCGCCCATGGCGAGCAGGATGGACTGCTGCCCGGAGGGGATGGTGCCGTCGGCCATCGGTGCGATGTTCAGCAGCATGTTGCCGCCCTTGCTGACCCGGTCGATCAGCGAGTGGAGCAGTGCCTGCGTCGAGTAGTAGCCGATGCCCACCGTGTAGCACCAGCTGGAGGAGGAGATGCTGTCGTCGGTCAGCCAGTAGGGGGTGAGCAGCCCTGCCGGGCCGCCGCGCTCGAAGTCGAAGACCTCACCCTTGTCGTTGAGGCCGTCCTTGTAGGTCGCGGCCACGTCCTTGTTCCACGAGACCGCCTGGTTGTAGTAGTGCGCGAGGAACTGGAGCCGGTACGACTCCTGCACCAGGCCCAGGTCGAAGTCCTGCCAGACCAGGTCCGGCTGGTACCCGTCGATGATCTCGACCAGCTTGTCGTACCAGAGCTTGTTCTCCGCGGTCGAGCCCTGCTGGCCGTAGAGGATGCGGAGCGTCGGGTCCGACTGGGACGGCACGTGGTCGAAGAAGCCGTTGAAGTGGTAGGCGTGGTGCAGCGAGGCCATGAACTTCAGCCCCTGCCCGCGGATGGCCTGCGCGTGCAGTGCCACGAGGTCGAGTCTGGGGCCGTGCTGGACCGAGTTCCACGGGTTGGAGCGGCTGTTCCACATGGAGAAACCGTCGTGGTGTTCGGCGACCGGTCCGGCGAACTTGGCGCCCGCGGCCTTGAACAGCTGCGCCCAGGCGTCCGGATCCCACTTGCCGCCCTGGGAGGCCGGTTTCGGGGCGAACTGCACGTAGTTTCCGGCCTTGTCGCGGGCACCGTCGATGAAGTTGTTGTACGGCCATACCGAGGGGTCGCCGTAGGTGGCGATGTGGTGCTGGTTCTCGGCCGAGCCGCCGATGTACATGTTGCGCGGATACCACTCGTTCCCGAACGCGGGGACGCTGAAGACGCCCCAGTGGTAGTAGATGCCGAACTTGGCGTCCTGGAACCAGGCCGGGGCCGGGGGATGCTGGTCCACGGAGGACCAGCTCGCGGTGTAGCTTCCGGGGCCGTCGGTGGCGGCGGCCTCGGGGGCGAAGCGCAGCAGGCCGAAGGCCGTGGCCGCGCCGGCCGCCGCCAGCAGTCGGCGCCTGCTGAGCGGCAGGGAAGAGGAGGACATGTGGGGCCTCTCGGGGGAATTGACGGAGGTGATGCGGGAGTCGGTGATCGTCAGCCGGTCACCGGATCAGTCGCGCGTCCACTGCTGGTTGGTGCCGCCGTTGCAGGTCCACAGCTGCAGCAAGGTGCCGTTGGCCGTTCCCGCGCCGGTGGCGTCCAGGCACAGGCCGGACTGGACACCGGTGATCGTGCCGTCGGCGTGGATCGTCCACTGCTGGTTGCTGCCGCCGGTGCAGTCCCAGATGTCCACCTTGGTACCGGGGCTGGTGCCCTGGCCCGAGGCGTCCAGGCAGTCGCTGCCGTAGACCCGCAGCTCGCCGGCCGAGGTGTCCGTCCACTGCTGGTTGCTGCCGCCGTTGCAGTCCCACAGCTCCACCTGGGTACCGGCCGTCTGCGACTGGTTCGGCACGTCGACGCACCGGCCGGAACCGACCCCGACGATCGCGCCGGTCGTGCCGCCGTTGTTTCCGCCGCTGCCGGGGGTGATGGACAGGTTGTCGAACTGCGCCGTCTCGCCCTGGCTGGTCGCGTAGCCGATCTGCCCGCCTGCCCAGGTGCGGTCGTTCACGGAACCGACCGTGGCACCGTCGATGACGGCGGTGATGGTGGTGCCGGAGAAGGTGAGGGCCAGGGTGTGCCACCGGTTGGTGCCCAGCGCCGCGGTCGTGCCGCCGGCCAGGGTGGTGACGTTGCCGTTGGTGTTGGAGTTCAGGACCGACCAGGCCCCGGTGTCGCTCACCCGCAGGTGATAGGCGTTCAGCCCTCCGGTGCTGCTGTAGTCCTGTGCGTTGGCACGGCCGATCAACTCGGCGTATCCGGGCTGTTCGAGCATCACCTCGGACGAGACGGTGTAGTTGCTCCAGCTCACGTCACCGAGCAGGGCGTGCGGATCGGACAGCGCGTCCCAGGTGATCGGCTTCTGCGGGCTCATCTGCCGCACGCACTTGCCGCTGCGGCCGCCGCCGCAGCCCGCCACCTCGAAAGCGCCCTGCCAGTCCATGAGGTACTTCGCCTCGGTGCCGGTGGCGTAGCCGTCGAAGGAGTCACTGTACGGCAGGCTCAGTGCGCCCCGGCCGGGACCGGCGGCGGTGCCCTTGCCCTGACCGGTCGTGGTGGTCAGGGTGTACATGTGTCCGGGCTGTACGGTCAGGCTGAAACCGCTGCCGGACGGGGTGATGTCCGTGGCGTGCACGAAGTAGTTGGCCGGGTTTCCGGAAGTGACGTCGGTGGACCAGACGTGGACGGTTTTGGCGGACAGCCCCCCGGTGATGTTGAAGTTCAGCGTCTGGGCGCTGCCCGCGTCCATCGTCTCGATGACGGTGGAGTAGTCGGAGTTGTTGGTGGACTTCAGCGAGACGTAGCTGCCGTTGTTGCGGTTGCCTCCGATGTAGCCGCTGGAGGCGTCGAGGTACCGCCACCCCGGGGCGGTGAACTGGCTGGTGTGTGCCATCACCCAGGTGTTCTTGCCGATCGAGTACGAGCCGGACCACGGCTGCGAGGCCAGGGCGAGCCCCATGGTGGGGTACGGGAGGTTCGGTGTGAGCGCGGCGACCACCGGCCAGTTGAGGTACGCGGTCATCCGTCCGTCGATGTATCCGCGGTTGATGCCGCGGGCCATGGCCTGCGCTCCCCCGTTGTAGTCGTCCGAGCCGTTCTCGCTCGCCCACAGCGTCTTGCCCGACGATGTGGCGGCCGACGGCACCGAGCAGTCGGACTGGGACGACCGGTAGCCGCAGGGATAGTGCGTGCCGATGACGCTCACCGAGGCGGCGAACGCCGGGTTGGAGTTGATGTCGCCCGCCACGGCCCAGTCCGAGTCAGCGGCGACGATCTTGACGTTGCCGTAGCCGTTGCTGTTGAGCGCGCCGCGCAGCTGCTGGTACCAGGAGACGTTGTAGCCTCGCTCGTTCCACCCGCCGAGGTAGTCGATGCTCAGCCCGTGCTGCTTGGCGCAGCCCAGCCACGAGAGCAGGTAGTTGGTCATGTCGGTGGACCAGAAGTTCCCGCCGCCGATCCAGCCGGGCGCCCCCCAGGCGAGCCCGTACAGCTTGATGTCCGGGTTGCGCGCTTTGGCCTGCTCCATCAGCCACCATTCGTAGCCCCGGTCGCAGTTCAGGTCGGACCGGGTGTGCTGGTGACTGGGCTCGGCACCCGAGGTGGAGTTGGTGTCACCGCCGATCTCCGCTTTGAGGATCTGCAGGGAGGCGCCGTAGCCGGGCCGGAACAGGTAGTCGAGGATCTGGCCGCGCTCGGGCTCGGGATAGTCGATCAGGAGTCTGCTGTTGCCACCCCCGCCGCTGATCGCGCCGACGCCGTCGAAGGTCCGGCCGCCGGACGCGCCGTTGATCGTGATGGAGGTGGCGGCCTGGGCCGGCGCGGCGGCCGTGCCCACGATGCCGCCGGCGGTCAGGATGAGGCCCGCGAGCACGGCCGTCGAGGCGCGCAGGCGCCGGAACAGCCGGCTGAATGCTGACACAGTGAGTTCCTTTCGCAGGTCGGAGGTGTCCCTTGGCCGCCGGGGCGGTCCGGCCAAGGGCCGCGATGGCTGCGCTGATCGTGGTGGCCGTGGCTCCACGGTTGCCGGAGGTCGCTCGCGGGCCGGCGTCCGTGGAGCCGCGGTCAGCGCAGGATGAAGTCCTGGTTCGTGCCGGGCGTGTTCTTGCACTGCCACTGGTCCAGTTGCTGCCCCAGGTTGCTGCCGGCGCCGTAGACGTCCAGGCACAGACCACTGTTCTTGTTCTGGAACTCGTAGGAGCCGTCGGGCTGCCGCATGGGCAGCCAGAGGCTGCCCGCCGCCGCGCCGGTGGCCTGCTGGACGATGTCCGGGGTGCCCGCCGCCGTGGAACTGCCGGCCACCGCCACGTCCAGGCCGGAGTTCTGCGCCCGCAGTTCGCCGTAGCCGCCCGAGGCGGGCACGAACCGGAACTGCTGGTTGCCCTGCCCGTTGCAGGTCCACTGGTCGATCGCGGCGCCCGCGCTGCCGGAGTTGCCGTACACGTCCAGGCACAAGTTGTTGTTGGCGACCACGAGTTGGTGGTAGCCGTCCGGGAAGCCCCCGCCGCCGGACGAGGCCGGTGTCAGATAGACGGCGAACGCGTCGTGCGAACCCTGGAACGTGAACGGCACGGTGATCGAGCCGCCCGAGGCGCTCACGTTCTGGTCGTACACGGTCTGCGGCGCACCGAGCGGCGCCTGGTCCGGGATGCGGTGGACGGTGACGTGCACGCTGCCGGCGTTCGTCAGCCAGGGTACGGACGACAGCCCGTTGAAGGTCACGGACGCGGCGCCGGTGTACCCGTTCGAGTCGCCGATGACGGCCACTGCGCGTTTGTTGGCGGAGTCCTCGGAGGCCGAGATCGCCGTCGAGCCGACCTGGCCGGAGGTGTCGACGAGGGTGCCGGTCATGTCGGCGTAGTCCCGAAGGGCCCACCAGTTGCCGGTCGGCTGCCAGCCGCCCCCGCTCTGGGTGAGGACTCCCGTCAGGTTCGGGGTGACGCAGCACACCCAGTTGCCGCGCATCGCGTTGGCGTACCCGGACTGCGCGAACCGCGCCAGGTACCAGGCCGTCACCCCGGCGGTCTGCCGGTCGGCCGGCTGGTACTCGTTCGAGGACAGTGGCAACGGACCGATGCCCGCCGAGCTCAGTGCGTTGTCGAGGCTCTGCGCGACGGTGACCGGGTCGTCGACATCGCCCTCGTTGTGG
The DNA here is from genome assembly GCF_042896175.1 of Streptomyces sp. NPDC001315. Classification (NCBI taxonomy): domain Bacteria; kingdom Bacillati; phylum Actinomycetota; class Actinomycetes; order Kitasatosporales; family Streptomycetaceae; genus Streptomyces; species Streptomyces sp. NPDC001315. The sequence continues at coordinate 100,503 of NZ_JBIAWZ010000020.1, forward strand.
TTGGTGATCATGTCCGGCACCGTCCCGGCCGCCTTGACGTGCGTGAGCCAGGTCTGCCATTCACCCGGGTTGCGCTGCGGGGTGAACGCGAGTGACGGCCCCACGATCTGCGCACCGGGGGCGATGCGCCGGATCTCCCGGTAGGCGGTGTCCCACATCTGGAAGTACTGGGCGCTGTTCACACCGCGGGTCCAGAAGGCGGAGATGTCCGGCTCGTTCCAGATGTCGTAGGAGTACGTGAGCCCCGAAGCCTGGAGCGCTCCCACCGTGGAGTCGATGAAGGTGATCCAGTTGGAGCAGTCGCCGTTGTCGCACGGGTACCTCGTGTTCGACGGCTGGCCGCCGTTCGCGCCGTAGATGTCGCTCACCAGCACCTGGTACTGCGCGTGGTAGGGCGGCCGGGTGAGCCGTTTCGCCTGCGCGATGATCGAGTCGACGTCGGCCCGGGTGGCCGAGCCGTACTGGTAGCCGTCCCTGATCCAGCCGCCGGAGAACCATCCACCGCCGCGGAACGCGTTGATCCCCAGCGGCTGAAGGAACTGGTCCACGGGCTGGCTGCCGTCTTCGCTGATGCCGTAGAGGAACCCCTCCCCCACGCCGGTCGACGGCCCCCGGCTCGACGCCAGGTTCACGCTCAGCGACGTGGCCGAGGCGGCCTGGCTCGTGGACGTCGACAGCAGCGACAGCACGAGTGCCAGGACGATGCCGGCCACCAGTGCCGGACGTCTGGGTCTCGCTCTCGTCCTCATCCGTTCCTCCTGCGATCGGGTGCCGCTGCGCTGCCCCACGGCGACATGCCGGGGCGGCGGTCGGACGCCGCCCCGGAGTCGAGCGCGGGTGCCTCACCGGGTCAGCTCAGCGACCATTGCTGGTTGGATTGGCCGTTGCAGGTCCACAACTCCACTGGGGTGCCGTTGGCGGTGGCGGCGCCGGTGACGTCCAGGCACAGGCCGGACTGGGCGTTGGTGATGGTGCCGTTGGCGTTCAGCGTCCACTGCTGGTTGCTCTGGCCGTTGCAGGTCCAGGTGATGACCTTGGTGCCGGGGCTGGTGCCCTGCCCGGAAGCGTCCAGGCACAGCCGGCTGCCACCGGAGTACACGGTGAGCTCCTGGGAGGCGGTCTTCGACCAGGTCTGGTTCGCCGCACCGGCGCAGTCGCGGATCTGTGTCTGCGTACCCGCCGTCGTGGACCCGCCCGGCACCTCCAGACACCTGCCCGCACCCACCGCGTGCAGCGCACCCGTCGTACCTCCGCCGCCCACCCCGTAGCCGGCGGCGGTGATGGCGGCCTGCACGGCGTTCTCGGTGGCGTCGGAGGGATAACCCGCCGTCATCGCGCCTTCGAAGAACTCGCCCACGCCATTGGGACTGTTGTCGCCCCCGGTGCCGAGCAGGACCGAACTGTCCACCTTCATGGGTGAGTAGCCGTTCGGCAGAGGACCGGAGAAGGTGGTGGTCAGGCCACCGCTGCTGCCGTTGCCGTATTTGAGCGTGAAGTTGCTGGTGCCGTTGTTCTTCAGCCACGCGCTGACGAACTGATAGTGCACGCCCTGGTTGTTCGGGTCTTTGTTGGAGCCGGTGTTGGTGTGGAACATGCCGTTCTCCAGGTCGGCCTCGACCCAGGGGCCGCTGCCGGTGCAGCCGCCGAACCAGCAGGCGTTGCCCCAGTAGATGGCGTTCATGGTGGCGTCGCCGGTGTCGGTGTGGGAGTTCTCTCCGCTGCCGTAGTCGAAGCAGCACCACTGGTTCGTGTAGTTCGACGACGTCACCATGTAGATGCCCTCGGGCTGGGATCCGGTGGCCACGCCACTCGCGTGGTCGATCCGGTAGCCGACACCGGGGGTGACCTTGACGCCGAAGACCTGATGGCCGGCCGCGGTCACCGGCAGGGCCATGGCGTCGGCCCCCACGTCGGATCCGTTCGGGCCGGGGCCCTTCCAGTAGCCGCCCCAGGAGATCGGCAGGTCGTTGTGTCGGGTGGTCTGGTCGTAGATCTTCGTGATCGTGCACGACGTGCCCGCGCAGAACGACACCTGGGACGCGGCGTCGGCGTACCCGCCCGCGCCGAGCACCCCGATGTCGCGGTAGCTGTGGTCGGAGGACCGCTGGATCTGGTACAGCGGCCCGTTGTACGACGCGAAGAGCGCCCTGGTCGTGGCGTGCGCCGTCACGCACGGCGTGCCGCCCGCGGCATAGATGTCGCACGGAAGCGACGCGTCGGCCGCGGCCGCGTTCGTCGGCGGGGTCAGCGCCTGCTCGTTGCCGAGCGCGGCGCCGGACTGCGCCGTGCTCAGGGAAAGGAGGGGGGCGGCTGCGGTGAGCAGCACGGCCGAGAAGGTGAGCGCCAGGGTTCTGCGCAGGGACAGCGGCGTGGACAGCGGCCGAAGATCCCTGGCTCTCGCAGTGGTCGCGGGCATAAGTCATCGACTCCTGAGCCGAGTTGGGGAGCTGGGAGGAGTTCAGCGGTAGCCGGCGGCGGTGATATTGGCCTGCACCGCGTTGTCGGTCGCGTCGGAGGGATAGCCGGCGACGATCGCCCCTTCGTAGAAGGTGCCGGCGCTCAGGTTGGCGCCGCCGTCGGGCTTGCAGCAGTCGCCGCCGCTGCCCAGGACGATGGCTCCCTGTTTCTTCATGGGGCTGTATCCGCCCGGAAGCCCGCCGTCCCACAGGGTGGTCAGGCCGCCGGACTGCGCGTTTGCGCCCTTGAGGGCGAACCTCGACGTCCCGTTGTTCTTCAGCATCGCGGTGACGAACTTGCTGGGAAAGGCACGCTGGTTGGTGTTCCAGGACTGGCTGCCGCCGGAGTACAGGCCCCACTCGAGATCGGCCTGCACCCAGGGGCCGCTGCCGACGCAGCCGCCGAACCAGCACTCGGTACCGAAGTTGATCGCGTCCATCGCCCCGGCGGCGTCGGCCTTCCTGGTCGTCTCGCTGTTGCCGTAGTCGAAGCAGCAGCCACTGTTGACGTGGGTGCCACTGGTGACCATGTACGCCCCCTCGGGTGCGGCTCCGGTCGGCACGCCCGTCAGGTGACCGTCCCGCCAGTAGCTGTTCCCGGGATTGATGTACAGCGAGTACGCCTTGGTGCCCCCTGCGGTCAGCGACTCGGAGGTCGCCTTCGCGGGACTGCTCTGACTCGATCCCGGGACCTGGGCCGAGCCCTGGTACCACAGGTCGTTGCCGTGTCCGGACTGGTCACGGACGACCGTGATCACACACAAGGTACCCGCGCAGAACGCGTCCTGCGCCGCCGCGTCGGCGAAGCCGCCGGGCGCCAGCACACCGATGTCCCTGGTCGCGTTGTCCGAGGAACGCCTGACCTGGTACAGGGCGCCGTTGTACGAACCGTAGAGCGCCCGCACCGTACTGTGCGCGGCCACGCAGGGCGTACCGCCCGCGGAGTAGATGTCGCACGGGCCCGATCCGCTGGGCGGAGGTGTCGGGGTGCTCCACTTCTGGTTGCTCTGGCCGTTGCAGGTCCACAGGATGACCGCGGTGCCGTTGGCCGTGCCCGCTCCGTTGACGTCCAGGCAGAATCCGGACGCCACACCGGTGACGGACCCGTCGGAGTTCTGTCGCCACACCTGGGTCGGCCGCCCGTCGCACGACCGGATGACCACCGGGGCTCCGGGAGCCGTCCGGTTGTCGTAGGCGTCCACGCACCGGGTGCCGTTCATCGTCCTCAGCTCACCCGCCGACGTGAACTCGAACGCCTGATTGACCTGGTCGTTGCAGTCCCAGATGTCCAACACCGTACCCGGCGTGTCGACGTTGCCCTTGACGTCCAGGCACCGCCCCGACGCCGAGCTCACCAGGGAAGCCACAGATGCCGATACCGACCATGTCGGCGCGGTCGCCAGCAAGACGGTGAGCAGTGCCATCACGCATACGGCGGCGGTTGCCGACAAGCGTGGTCCACGAGCGGGGTTCCGGGGCGAAAAGGATGAAGGCTGCATTCTGTTCCTCGAAATATGTGGGGGAAGGGGGCAGAGAGCGCCGTGCCTGTCCGAGGGAATCCAGCCGGGGCGGTCCGTCGACCGCTCCCGTCAGCGGGCCCGAATGTCCTCACAGAGAACACTCAGACATCCCATGTTCCATAGTGATCCCACACACCTGACACAGTGTCAATGCATGCGCCTCACCGAATCGGAACTCGATCCATCCCATGTTTTGCCTTGGTCAGCTCGCCATGACGGCATGCCGGAACCCGCGTCCGGCGACGGTCGCCGTGCCGGACGCGGGGATGGGTTCGCGGTACTCCGAAAAACGGACCGCGGGCAGGAGCGCGCGCTTGGCGCCGATCACCTCACCTGAAGTTCCAGTGCTGGTTGGCGCCGCCGGTGGAGTCCCAGATCTGGACGGGAGTTCCGTTGGCAGTCTGCCCGCCGGGAGTCTCCAGCGCCCGGCCGGAAGCGACGTTGATCAGGGTGTACGAACCGTCGCCGTTCCGGCTCGCCCGCCAGTGCTGGTTCGCACCGCCATTGGCATCCCAGATCTCCATCCGCGTGCCATTGCCGGTCTGGCCACCCGGCTCGTCCAGAACCCGCCCACTGCCGATGTTCGTCAGCGTGTACGAACCATCACTGTTCTGATTCGCCCGCCACTGCTGGTTCGCGGCAGCACCGTTGGCGTCCCAGACCTGCAACGGCGTGCCGTTCGCCGTCTGCCCGCTCGGCACGTCCAGCACCCGCCCCGCGGCGACATCGCTCAGCGCGTACACCTGGCCCGAGACGATGCCCCCCGAGTTCCCCGTACCGCCGCCCAGCGCGGACAGGACCGCGTCATAGGCCGGCTTCTTGCTGCCGTTGCCGCTGAACAGCAGCGGGTTGTCGCCCGACCGCCACGAGTCGCTGTCCCTGATCCCCCACACGGTGATGCCGGTGCAGCGGGGGACGTTCATGCACGCCTGCACCGTGTTGGCGTAGGCGGTCGTCGATGCCTGGGCGATGTCGAGTTCGGTGATCTGGACGTCGACGCCGAGGGCTGCGAAGTTGGCCAGGGTGGTCTGAAAGCTCGACGGTGGGCCGCCGGCGCCGAAGTGGCTCTGGAGGCCGACGCAGTCGATGGGCACGCCGCGGGACTTGAAGTCGCGCACCATGTTGTAGACGCCCTGCGTCTTGGCGTCCGACCAGTTCTCGATGTTGTAGTCGTTGTAGCAGAGCTTGACCGAAGGGTCGACGGACCGGGCGGTGCGGAACGCCTCCTCGATGAAGCCGTTGCCGAGCACGTCCTGGAACACCGAGCTGCGGTGCTGGGTGGAGCCGTCGGCGAAGGCTTCGTTGACCACGTCCCAGGCATAGATCTTGCCCTTGTAGTGGTTCATCACCGTCGTGATGTGGTTGTTCATCACGCTGCGCAGCGTGTTGGCGTCCCTGATGCCACTGACCCAGCCGGGCAACTGCGAGTGCCACACCAGGGTATGGCCACGCATCTGCTGACCGTGCGCGGTGGCGTGGCCGACGATCTGGTCGCCCGGGCCGAAGTTGAAGTTGCCGCGGGACGGTTCGGTGGTGTCCCACTTCATCTCGTTCTCCGGGGTGATCATGTTGAATTCCCGGTCGAGAATCGTGGAATACGTCGAATCGCCGAGCCGCCCGGCGGCCACGGCCGTGCCGAAATAGCGGCCGCTGTCGGCCGCGGCCGCGCCCAGCGTGCTGGAAGCCGCATGGGCGGCGGGCGCCGCTGTGCCCGCCAGGGCCAGTACCGTGCCGGCTGTCAAACCGGTGACCGAGACGAGGGCCTTGCGAAGACGGGGCCGCTCATTGAGCCAGGACATAAAGGATCATTCTCCTTGTGTGTGAGAGGGGATGACACCGACCGCGAGACGGTGCTGCGAGTCGAGTCGGGTCACGGGCTCAGCAGAGCGGTCCACTGCTGGTCGGTGCCGCCGGTGCAGTTCCAGCTCTCGATCTGGGTGCCGTTGGCGGTACCGCGTCCGTTGGCGTCGAGGCACTTCCCGAGCGCCCGCAGGGTGCCGTCGGAGCGCGCGGAGCCGGTCGGGGACGGTCGGGACCTGGTAGCTGCCGTTCAGGTCGTCGGTACCGATCTCCAGGGTGACCACGTGCGGCCGGTGACGGGCGAGCCCGGAGTCCGCGATGCCGGTTATCCGGTCGATCCGCCGGCCGGAGTGGCCTTCGTTGTCCGGGTCGGACATGGTGTCGTTGCGACCCGTGCTGACGAAGTCGAGGGCGTGCCCGTCGGCCGCCGGCTTTCCACAGGAAGCCCCGGTGACTGTTCCCGGACGGGCTGCCGACGCCCCAGGTGATCGAGTCGCCCAACGGCATCAGCCGCAGGCCGGCGGGCGTGGCGGCGGCCCGTGCGGCGGAGGGCGGCGACTCGGTGGCGGTGGCCGCCGCCGCGGGCAGGGCGGTTCCGACGCCGAGCGCGGCCGTCAGCGCGGCGGCCAGGGGTGCCGCGTACTTCATCAGCGTTCCTCACTGGTGCGGGACAGTGGGTGGGGGGAACGAGCACGCGAGCCGGTCAGCGGGGGGTGAAGTCCTGGTTGCTGCCGCCCGTGTTCTTGCAGGGCCACTGGTCGAGCTGCTGACCGAGGTTGCTGCCGCCGCCGTAGACGTCGAGGCACAGGCCGCTGTTCTTGTTCTGGAAGGAGTACGAGCCGTCGGACTGGCGTACCGGCAGCCACAAAGTGCCGGCCGTTCCGTCCGGGGCCTGCTGCACGATGTCGGGCGTACCGGCGGCCGTGGAGCCGCCCGACACCGCCACGACGTGTCCGGAGTTCTGCGCCCGCAGTTGCCCATAGCCGCCCGAGACCGGCATGAACTCGAACTGCTGGTTGCTCTGCCCGTTGCAGGTCCACTGGTCGATCGCGGCGCCCACGCTGCCGGAGTTGCCGTACACGTCCAGGCACAGGCTGTCGCTGCCGATCACCAGCTGGTGGTAGCCGGTGGGGAAGCCACCGCCGCCCGAGGACTGGACGCCCGCCTGTTGGATGACCTGCTGCGCGCCCTGCGGCCAGTTGGTGCCGCTGACCAGGACGTTGCCGGTGAGGACGTTGTTGTGCGGAGGACCGGTGGCCACGTACGTGTTGCCACCGTTGTACCAGTTGCCCGAGAAGGTGCTGTCGTCGGTGTGGTTGTTCGCGTTGGCGTTGGTGAGCGCCCAGTTGCCGGCATCCTGCACCACGTTGTCGGACACCGTCAGGTACCGGGAGCCCTCGTCGAGGTACAACGCAGTGGTGTGGTTGTTGCCGTACATGTAGTTGTCGGAGATCACCGAGCCGGGGCTCGCGGACAGGCTGTAGATACTGCCGCCGTCGAACATCGCCTTCTTGGTGTCGAAGACCAGGTTGTGGGAGACGGTGTTGTTCTTCAGCGTCGTAGGAGTGCTGTAGACGGGCTGGTAGTTGTACGTGCCCCGGTTGACGTAGTCCTGGCTGCCGCCGGGGTCGTTGATCCCCCAGCCCCAGCCGATGTCGATCCCGTCGTAGGGAAGGTGGTCGCACTGGTTGTGGGTGATCGTCGCGTTGGTGACGTAGGTGGACAGGATGCCCGCGGTCTCCTTGTAGTCGGTGCCCACCCCGGTGATCCGGTTGTCGCTGATCACGATGTTCTGGTTGGTCATCTGCGGGTTGCCGGGGTGGTGCGCGTCCGGCTGGATCCCGCCGACCTGGATGCCGCTTCCGGCGATGTCGGTGAACGTATTGCCGGTGATGGTGACGCCGCCCGCGCCGAGTCCGGTGCCGGAGGCCGTGGTGACACCGTCGTTGCCCACGCCCAGTCCGGCCTGCCCGAGTTCGGAGAACGTGTTGCCGGAGAACGTGATGCCGGTGGCGGCGGAGACCTGTACGGCCGCGGGCATCTGCGCCCAGTGGTTACGGACGGCCTCGAACTGCGGGCACCCCGACTTGCAGGTGCTCAGCCAGTTGGCGGGCATCGCGTAGGCACCGGTGATGTGCGCGCCGCTCTGCTGGTCCGCGTATCCGTCGGATCCGCTCGGGCCGAGCCAGGAAGTCCCGGTGAACCGGACGCCGGCGAACCCCAGGCCGGTCGCCGGTGAGCCGTAGCTGCCGCTGATGCCGAGCAGGCTCTGCAGCCGAGGCAGTTCGATGTCGAGGCTGTTCGGGTTCTGCCCAGGCTGGGCCCGGTAGTACAGGTCGCCGGTGGACGAGTCGAGATACCACTGTCCGGCCTGCTTCAGGAACGCGTAGTTGTTCTCCAGATACATGGTCCCGCCGGCGAACGGCGCGTTGATGGTGTCGTAGCCCCAGGAGTTGTTGTTCCACGCGGGCTGCTGCATGGTGATGGTCCGGCCGCTGATCGACTGGACCGGCGCGTAGCGGTCGGTGAAGGAGTTGAGGCTCTCGACTTCCATGTGGTTCTGGTCCGAAAGGCCGGCCAGGTAGTCGAGAGAGGAGTCGGTGACCGTCAGGCCTGTCTGGGTGAAGGTGAAGCTGGAGCGGGGCACCTGGATCGCCGCCCGCGGTGCCTCCTTGCCGTTCACGTACAACTGACGCGTGTTCACGCCGGTGCCGACGTGGACCGACCAGATATTGCTGCTCTGATCATGCACCTGCCAACCTGACATCTGCTGGGCGCCACTCACGACCGGCTGCTGCCCGGACACGGCCTGGTAGGTGATGGTGTGGCCGTTCTGGCCGCCGTCGCCGGAGCCGAAGGTCAGCGGCTTGGACAGCCGGTAGGTGCCACCAGCCAGGTAGACCACCACGTCCGAATCGGCCGAGAGCCGGTGCGCGGGCTGCTGCGCCTGGTCGATCGTGGCGAACGGCTGCTCCGCGGTGCCGTTCCCGCCGGGAGCCGCACCCGGCGCCACGTACAGGGCGGCAGTCGACGCTTGGGGCTCGGCGGGTACGGCGGACGCGGTCCCGGCCGTGGCCAGGCTCTGGGCCATCAAGGCGAGCAGGGCCACGGGGGCGGCCCAGAGGCCGCGCAGCACTCTGGTTCTGGACATCGTCATCCTTCAGTGGTGGCGCACATGGGCCGGTGGTGTCGGGGCGGTGTGGCGTTGGTCGCTGTCGAGGCCGCCGGTACAACGCGCCCACTCCGGGGTCGGGCGAGGAGGATCGGGCGATTCGGCCGGACGGTCGGAGCATCCATGTGGAGCTGCCCGCCGGGCGTCGGCACGGGGATGCCTGTATCAGGTGGCGGTGGCCCGTGGCCCGGGTGAGCCGACCACTGGAGCCGCTGAGGTCAGTTGAGACTCCATTGCTGGTTGGATTGGCCGTTGCACGGCCAGAGTTCGGCCAGGGCGCCGTTGGCCGTGGAGGCGCCGGTGACGTCGAGGCAGAGTCCGGACTGGGTGCCGGTGACGGTGCCGTCCGAGTTCAGCTGCCACTGCTGGTTGGCACCGCCGTTGCACGGCCAGGTCACCACCTTGGTACCGGCGGACGTCTGGTTGTTGTACGCGTCCAGGCACATCTGGCTGCCGCCGCTGTAGACGGTCAGCTGGTTGGAGGACGTGCGGGTCCAGGTCTGGTTGGCAGCACCACTGCAGTCCCAGATCTGCAGCTGTGTACCGGCCGTGGTGGACGAGTTCGGCACGTCCAGGCACTTGCCCGCGCCGACCGCGTGCAGCGCACCGGTGCTCGTCCCGCCGGAGGAGTTGCTGTATCCGGCCGCGGTGATGTCGGCCTGGACCGCGTTCTCGGTGGCGTCCGACGGGTAGCCTGAGGTCATCACGCCCTCGTAGAAGGTGCCTTGGGCGCCCTTGCTGTTGTCGCCGCCGATGCCCAGGATGATGGCACCCTGCTTCCGCATCGGGTTGTAGCCCGGGACGTTGGGACGCGGTCCGTCGTAGAAGGTGGACAGGCCGCCGGACTGCGCGTTGCCCCCACGGATCGCCCAGTGGTTCGGGCCGCCCTTGATGATGGCGGTCGTGTACCGGTGGTTGATGGTCGGGTCACCCGCGTTGTAGTGCTGGTCGACCCCGGAGAACAGGCCGTTCTCCAGGTCGGCCATGATCCAGGGGCCGTTGCCCGAACCGTAGCCCCAGACCTTGATGTTGCCGAAGTAGATGGCCTCCATGGTGCCGTTGCCGTCGTCGTTGCTGTCCGTCTCGGCGTTGCCGTAGTCGAAGCAGCAGCCGCCGTTGTAGTGCGTGCCGTCGAAGATCGCGTACATGCCCTCGGGGTTGTCCCCGGTGGCGATACCGTTGGTGTGGTTGTTGCGGTAACCCGTACCGGGCGCCACGAAGACGCCGTAGGCCTTGTGACCCCCCACCGTGGTGGGCGCGGCGGTCGCGTTCGCCAGGTTGTCGGGGCCGCCCGCGGCACCGCCGCCCGGCGCCTGAGTGAGGTTGTTGCCGCGGCCTGACTGGTCGTAGATGATCGTGATCAGGCAGGTCGTGCCCGAGCAGAACGAGTCCTGGGAGGCGGCGTCGGCGTAACCGCCCGCGCTCAGGACGCCGATATTCCGGGTGGTGTTGTCCGAGGCACGCCGGACCTGGTACAGCGGCCCGTTGTAGGAGGCGTACAACGCTCGCGTCGTACTGTGCGCCGCCACGCAGGGTGTACCGCCTGCCGCGTAGATGTCGCACGGCCCGGAGGTGGCGGCCCGGGCCGTGCCGGCCGTGGCCGTGGCACCGGCCAGAGCTCCGGCGACGAGCGCGGCCGCGGCCCCCGCCCGGGCCCAAGTTCTCCATCGAGGGCGGGCCCGGCTCGTCGGCGGAGGAACGTGTGCCTGAGGCGGCAGGGTTTCGGGCCTGCCGCGGTGCCGTAACGCCGCGAGTAACCGCTGGACGCCACCGCGCCCGGACGGCAGGCGGCGTCTTGTACGTGTGGTTCCCACCTGATCCCCCTACCGTGCCGACGCAACCCGGTCAGGTTGTCGTGGTCGCACTGACAAAAGCCGAAGCGCTTGAACTGCCGTTGTGCAGTGAGATTGCAGAGAGGTTTCGGGGGGAGACGGTGCCCCCCGGTTTCGCGGGGCCGTCAAGGATGCGGAACTCCCTGCCACGAACCTTGCCGCGGAATCGATTCGACAACTGATTCCTGTGGTTCGCAAGCTGTCAGCGCGCTCGAAAAGTTGCGATGTGACGGCAGTGACGACGCCGCGACCGCCCGCCGTGCGGGCGCTGCGGGCCGCGCGGGTGTGCCCGACGGCCGGGACCGGATCAACGGATGACCCATCATCGTGCCGGTGAACAGGGACGTAGCCGTAGCAGCCCGGAACACGGAGCGCCGGTTCGGAGGGCACCGCCGAAGCGGCGGCGCCTCGGCCCGCGCGTCCGCGCCGCCTTCACCGCGGGACGCCATACCGCTCACGGCAGCGGCGCTTCCCGCCGACGAACCACCGGTCACTTCGCCGCAGTCACCGTCGCGGCGCAGGCCGTGCCGTTAAGGGAGGGTGAAACTCCCCTTCCGAAGCCGCGGTTGCTCACGCGCGGGCCCACTTCTGGTTGGCCTGGCCGTTGCAGGTCCACAGGATAAGCGGGGTCCCGTTCGCGGTGCCGGCCCCGTTGACGTCGAGGCACAGCCCGGCGTGGACGTTGCGGATCGACCCGTCGGAGCCGACGGTCCACTTCTGGTTGTCCTGGCCGTTGCAGGGCCAGGTGATGATCCGCGTGCCGTTGGCGGTGCCCTGGTTGTAGGCGTCCAGGCACTTGTCGCCGAAGACGCGGATCTCGCCGCCGGCCCACGTGGTCCACAGCTGGTTGGCGGCGGTGTGGCAGTCCCAGATCAGTGCCGTGGCCCCGGCCGCGGTGGAGGCGTTGTCCACGTCCAGGCAGCGGCCGGACGCGTTGCCGCGCAGCCGCGAGGTGGTGGCCGCCAGCGGGCTGCCACCGCTCACCCGGAACACGGCCACGCCGTGTGCGGGGACGCTCGCCGAGATCTGCCCGGACGTACCCGATGTGCCGCCGGTCCACAGGTCCGTGAGGGTGAACGGCCCGCCGGACAGGCCGACTTGCGCTGCCGACGCGGTGACCGTCGCGGCACCCTCGCCCCGGTTGAACAGGCCCACCGCGACCGAACCGTCCGACAGGGGCTTGGCGAACACCTCCGTGCTGCCGTCGTCGCGCACCCTGCGTCCGCCCGCGCCCAGCGAGTCCTGGTTCACCGCCAGCAGGCGCGGGTTGCGCAGGATGGCGCTCACGTCGGCGGACATGGTGCGGATGTCGTTGCCGGCCATGAGCGGGGCACTCATCAGCGCCCACAGGGCGAAGTGGGAGCGGGACTCGGTCAGTGACAGGCCGGGACGGCCGACGACCAGCATGTCCGGGTCGTTCCAGTGTCCGGGACCCGACTGCGCAGCCAGCGGCGCGGTGACGTCCAGGACGTTGCCGACGCCCATCGGATAGCTGTTGGTGTTGCCGTTCTGCCAGATGTCCAGCAGATCCTCTGTCGTCCGCCACAGGTCGGCGACCTCGCCCCAGTTGTACGTGGCGCCCGTGATGGCGTGGAAGCTGTTGGGGTTGATGCTGTAGACGATCGGCCGCCCGGTGGCGCGCAGGGCATCGCGCATCAGCGTGAACCGCGCGACCTGCTCGTCACGGGTGCCGCTGGAGGAACACCAGTCGTACTTGAGGTAGTCGACGCCCCACGAGGCGAACGCGGCGGCGTCCTGGGCTTCATGCCCACTGCTGCCCGTCGACCCCGGATAGGCGCCGCTGGTCTGCGCGCAGGTGCGTTCGCCCGGCACCTGGTAGATCCCGAACTTCAGACCCTTGCCGTGGATGTAGTCCCCGAGCGCCTTCATCCCGCCGGGGAACTTGGTCGGGTTGGCCCGCAGGTTGCCCGCCGCGTCCCGCTGCGGGTCGAACCAGCAGTCGTCGACCACCACGTACTGGTAGCCGGCGTCCCGCATACCCGAGGACACCATTGCGTCGGCGGCCTGGCGCACCTGGGCTTCGGTGACCCCGCACCCGAAGCTGTTCCAGCTGTTCCAGCCCAGCGGCGGAGTGAGCGCCGGACTGCCCGGCGCGGCCGAGGCGGTGGAGTGAGCGGAGGCCGTCATGGACGCGGTGAGCGTCAGCACGGTGGTCGCGAGGAGGCGGAGCAGTCGTCCACCTGATCGTCTGGGCACCAAGGGCTCCTTTGACGGAAGGGCGCCATGGGTGGGTGACACGAAGATCGATGTCACGTCCATGACACTGAGGAAGAGAGAAGGGTGGCTGGAAATTTCGTGTGCCATTCGGAAACTCAGGGCTTCACGGATACTAAAGAGGCGATCGAACATGTCAACACCCACCGCCTTCACGATGCGACCACGAAGTCTGCGGAAGGCGCCGCATCCGCACCATCAGGGCAACTGGCCTGCGGTGACGCGGAATCAGCCGATTCGAATGTTTCGAAGTCGCCAACGATTCGTGCGAGAGGTATTGACGGGGTTCACTGACCTCCTATCATCCAGGATGCTCGACAAGTCGATCCATGTTCGAAATCCCGTATACAGAGCAGCCGCTCCGCACGAACCGGGCAGGGCACCTCCGGACAACTCCAACCACCAACGGCCGGGCCACACAAGGAGAACGCCACACGTGCATATGTCATGGACTCATCAAGTCCTGTCCCGTCGCCGCGCATTGACGGCCGCCACTGGCCTGGCCGCCGGTGCCCTGCTTCCTCCGGCAGCGGCCCCCGGCACCGCCTCCGCCCAAGGGCCGGCCCTCACCACCGCGGCGGCCTTCACCAACCCGGTGATCTGGCAGGACTTCGCGGATATCGACGTCATCCGGGTCGGCAGCACCTACTACGCCTCGGCCTCGACGATGCACTACTCGCCGGGCGCACCCGTCCTGCGTTCGTACGACCTGGTGAACTGGGAGATCGCCGGCCACTCGGTACCCGTGCTCGACTTCGGCGCCAAGTACGACCTCAACGGCGCCCGGGGCTACGTCCGAGGCATCTGGGCGTCGTCGCTGGCCTACCGTCCGAGCAACCGGACTTTCTACTGGCTCGGCCAGATCGACTTCGCCAGGACGTACCTCTACACCGCCCCCGCCGCCGAGGGGCCATGGAGCAGACTCACGACGATCGGCACGCCGTACTACGACGCCGGGCTGCTCGTCGACACCGACGACACCCTGTACGTGGCGTACGGCAACACCACCATCAACGTGGCCCAGCTCTCGCCCGACGGCCGCAACCAGGTCCGCACGCAGCAGGTGTTCACCACACCGTCGAGTGTCGGCACCCTCGAAGGCTCCCGTTTCTACAAGATCAACGGGCAGTACTACATCTTCCTGACCCGTCCCGCGAACGGGCAGTACATCCTGAAGTCGTCGAGCGGCCCCTTCGGCCCGTACACGCTGCGGCAGGTCCTCCTCGACCTGCCCGGGCCGATCCCCGGCGGCGGTGTCCCGCACCAGGGCGGACTGGTGCAGACGCAGAGCGGCGCCTGGTACTACCTGGCCTTCGTGGACGCCTACCCCGGTGGCCGGATGCCCGCCCTGGCGCCCATCACCTGGACCCCGGACGGCTGGCCCGTCGTACAACTCGTCAACGGCGCATGGGGCACCTCGTATCCCAGCCCGGCCGTGCCCGCTCCGCCCCGCCAGGTGACCCCCATGACCGGCGTCGACACCTTCGACGGTACGACCCTCAAGCCGAGGTGGGAGTGGAACCACAACCCGGACAACACCAAGTGGTCGGTCGACAACGGACTGACCCTGCGGACCGCGACCGTCACCGACGACCTGTACTGGGCCCGCAACACCCTCACCCACCGCATCCAGGGCCCGACCTCCACCGCCACGGTCCAGCTCGACCACTCCGCGATGCGCGACGGCGACCGCGCCGGACTCGCGCTGCTGCGTGACTCCTCCGCCTGGATCGGCGTCAAGCGCGACGGCGGTACGACGCGGCTGGTGATGGTCAACGGGCTGACCATGGACGGCAACTGGAACACCACCGGCACCGGCACCGAGGCCGCGAGCGCGCCCCTCTCCGGCAGCCGCGTCTGGCTGCGCGCGAACGCGGACATCCGCCCCGGCACCGGACGCCCCGGCACCTTCTCCTACAGCACCGACGGCACCACCTTCACCCGCCTCGGGCCCGACTTCTCCCTGGGCAACGACTGGCGGTTCTTCATGGGCTACCGCTTCGCCCTCTTCAACCACGCCACTCAGGCGCTCGGCGGCTCGGTACGCATCGCACGGTTCGAGCTGACCACGCCCTGAAGAGGTCCACCGATCGCACCACGCAACCCCCCACCCCCCACGAGGAGAACCATGGACCCGCTGAAACGGCTCGGCTGTCGCCGAGCCTTGGTCCTGGGCCTGCTGGCCGCGACCGTCCTGGCGACACCCGGGACCGCGACCGGCGCGCCCGACGCCGTCCAGGCCTCCACCCTGGGCGCCCAGGCGGCCCAGTCCGGACGGTACTTCGGAACCGCCGTGGCCGCGGGCCGGCTCGGCGACGGCACGTACACCGGCATCCTGGACCGTGAGTTCAACTCGGTCACCCCCGAGAACGAGATGAAGTGGGACACCACCGAGCGCTCCCGCGGCTCGTTCAACTTCGGGCCCGCCGACCAGATCGTCAACCGCGCCGCCGCGCACGGGCAGCGGATGCGCGGCCACACCCTGGTCTGGCACTCCCAACTGCCCGGTTGGGTCAGCTCCATCAGGGACGCGAACACCCTGCGCACCGTGATGAACGATCACATCACCACGGAGATGAACCACTTCAAGGGCAAGATCTACGCCTGGGACGTGGTCAACGAGGCGTTCGCCGACGACGGCAGCGGCCAGCTCCGGAGCTCGGTCTTCCGGGACGTGCTGGGCAACGGCTTCGTGGAGCAGGCGTTCCGCACGGCTCGGTCGGCCGACCCGGCGGCCAAGCTCTGCTACAACGACTACAGCATCGAGGACTGGAACGCGGCCAAGACGCAGGGCGTCTACCGCATGGTGCGCGACTTCAAGTCCCGCGGCGTGCCCATCGACTGCGTCGGCTTCCAGTCCCACTTCGGCACCGGCGGACCGCCGGCCGGCTTCCAGACCACGCTGTCGAACTTCGCCGCCCTCGGCGTGGACGTACAGATCACCGAACTGGACATCGCGCAGGCGCCGGCCACGGCGTACGCGAACACGGTCAGGGCCTGCATGAACGTGGCCCGCTGCACCGGCATCACGGTCTGGGGCATCCGAGACAGCGACTCGTGGCGCAGCGGCGAGAACCCCCTGCTGTTCGACCGCAACGGCAACAAGAAGCCGGCCTACAACGCGGCACTGACCGCGCTGGGCGGCACCCCCACCGCAGCGAGCGGATCAACCACCGTGCAACGTACGGCAATTCGCTTGGCCAAGCCCGCCACCGCCCTGCCCTCCACCTTCAAATGGAGCTCCAGCGGTGCGCTGATCTCGCCGAAGCCTGACGCGACCCACAACATCGCCGGGATCAAGGACCCGACGGTCGTCTACTACCACGGCAAGTACCACGTGTTCGCGAGCACCGCGAACGCCTCCGGCTACAACCTGGTCTACCCGAACTTCAGCGACTGGTCAGGCGAAATGATCCGCGCCGGCTACGACCAGACACTCACCATTCCCGCCTGCCGACTCCAGTACCTCTACCAGGGCAAGGACCCCGACGCGAGCGGCGACTACAACAGTCTCCCGTGGCGGCTCGGCCTCCTCACCCAGACCAACTCCACCTGCTGACCGACCGTGCCATGGGGAGCGCTTCCGGTGGGAGCGCTCCCCATGCTCACCGCCGACCTTCGGACACATCCCTGTCAGAAAGCCGAGGTACCGTCATGCGCCGCAGACTCCTCGCCCTGGTGGCAGCGCTCTCCTCGCTGCCCCTGGCGCTCGCCACCGCACCGTCCGCCCACGCGGCCGACCCGACGACCATGACCAACGGGTTCTACGTGGACCCCGACTCCAGTGCGAAGCGGTGGGTCGCCGCCAACCAGGGCGACGGCCGGGCGTCCGCGATCAACGCCTCCATCGCCAACACCCCGACGGCCCGCTGGTTCGGCTCCTGGAGCGGTACCATCGGCACCGCCACCGGCTCGTACGTGGGCGCCGCCGACTACTGGGACAAGCTGCCCATCCTCGTCGCCTACAACATCTACAACCGTGACTACTGCGGCGGGCACTCCGCGGGCGGAGCCTCTTCGCCGTCCGCCTACGCGAGCTGGATCGCCCAGTTCGCGGGCGGGATCGCGGGCCGCCCGGCCGTCGTCATCCTCGAACCGGACTCCCTCGGGGACTACGGCTGCATGACCCAGGCGCAGATCGACGAACGGGAGGGGATGCTCACCGGCGCGCTCACCGAGTTCAACCGTCAGGCCCCCAACACCTGGGTCTATCTCGACGCCGGCAACCCGGCCTGGACGAGCGCGGCAACCATGGCCAGCCGCCTCCACGAAGCGGGCCTCCGACAGGCCCACGGCTTCTCACTCAACGTCTCCAACTACCTGACCACGGCCGAGAACACCGCGTACGGCAACGCCGTCAACAGTGAACTCAACGCCCGCTACGGCTACACCAAGCCGTTCGTCGTGGACACCAGCCGCAACGGCAACGGTTCCAACGGCCAGTGGTGCAACCCCTCAGGCCGCCGTATCGGCACCCCCACCCGGCTGGGCGGAGGCGCCGAGATGCTCTTGTGGATCAAGGTTCCGGGCGAGTCCGACGGCAACTGCGGCGTCGGAACCGGCTCCTCGGCCGGACAGTTCCTGCCCGAGGTCGCCTACAAGATGATCTACGGCTACTGATCGAGGACCGCTCGCGCGCAGTTTCCGGCAGCCGGTCAGGGGCGAGGACCTTCCTCCAGCTTCTCGAAGAAGAACTCGTTCTTGAGGCAGGAGACGTCGGACTCGTGACCGGGCTGTCGCGGGCCCTGCTGCCCAGGTGACGTTCCTGTCGGCGGAGCCGGCTTGCCGGAACTCCGACCCTGAACGCTATCCGAACAGGCGTCGCTGGATCTCCCGCCGGTAGTCCTCGAGCGTCCTGTCGAGATGTGCCGCCGTAGCCTGGGCCGCCTCGTCGGGCCGGCCGTCGCGAATGGCCCGGTAGATCGCCTCGTGCTCCACGACCGCGGACTCGGTTCCTTCACCGAGCGAGTCGTGGATCCCGATCGCGCTGGACTGCCACTGCAGTCGGCGCGCGTCACGCACGGCGCTGACGAGGAAGGTGTTGTGCGAGGCCGCGGCCACGGCCATGTGGAAGTCGTCGTCCGCCTTGTTGAACACGCCGACCTGACCGTGGACGAACCCGTGCCGACACTGCTGCATGGCCACCTCGATGGTCCGCAGCTCCGCGGGCGTGGCACGGGTGGCGGCCAGACTGCTCGCGGCCGTCTCCTGAACCCTGCGGAACTCGAACAGCATGAGCACGTGATCGAGGTCGACGGGGCGGAAGAAGCCGCCCCAGCGGCTGGTGATGAGCAGGCCCTCGTCGTCGGCGACGAACAGTCCGCGCCCCTTGTGCGCCCGGACCCGGCCGAGCGCCGAGAGGATCTTCACGGCCTCCCGCACCACCGCCCTGCTGGTGTTCAGCCTCTGGGCCAGATCGTTCTCCGTGGGCAACCGATCGCCTGCCACCAGACGGGCCTCGGCGATGAACTCGAGGATCCGCTCCGCCACGACCTCGTAGCCGGGCCGGTACTCACGCCGCTCGTCCGCGCTGTTCACCGCTGCCGCCGCAACGGGAGGTGCCTGCGTCGGCAAGGCCTCCTGGGCCGCGGGCGTGTCGTTCATCTGTACTGCCTCCTGGCTGACGCAACTGGGGCGGCTGATCGCTGTGGAGCATCGCTCATCCTAGCTCAAGCATCGATGAGTCGTACTTATCGAGTGGATAGATTCACGCCGCAGAGCAGGGGCCCTCACTGTTGCAGAGAGCGATTTATTGGGCACTTCCCGCCTCACATGGCGTCATCACACGCAAATTGCCGGAGAAGAAGGCTGCGCAAACCCTTGACGGAACCCTCGATAGGGCGGCTAATTTCTTCCGCGACGGCAAGCAAAACGGCTGTCTGCGGTCCCTGACGCCCGACCGGTTCGGCCTGGCGTCGCCCTGTCCTCGCGCCACCTGCCCGTCTGCTCGGGGCGCCCTGTGAAACCAGTGGAGTCGCACATGACCGTCAACAAGCCTTCGTCCGGCCGGAAGAAGGTATCCAGCAAGAGGCGTGCGGCGTTGCTGGCCGGCTGCGCGGCCACCGCGGCGCTGACCCTGACTGCCTGCGGTGGCGGCGCCACGGGTACGACGAACAAGGACGGCTTCGGTCAGGCGCCGCAGAAGGACGGTGCGTTGACCGTCTGGGTGGACGCGACCCGTGTGGAGGCCGCGAAGCTGTACCAGAAGCAGCACCCGGACGTGAAGCTGAACATCGTCACCTACGACGGCGACGCCAATGGCTCGAACTACCTCCAGACCAAGGTCCAGTTGTTCAACCGCACCGGCAAGGGCTGGCCGGACGTCGTGTTCAGCTCCCAGAACAACGAGGTGACCTGGGCGGTCGACGCGGGCTTCGCCGCTCCGCTCAACAAGGGCCTGATCCCCTCGGCGTCCTTGGAGAAGTTCGCGAGCGGGGCCAACGACGTCTGCACGGTGAGCGGCACCCTCTACTGTCTGCGCAACGACCTCTCCCAGGTGGTGCTGTGGTACAACGCGCCGTTGATGAAGAAGTTCGGCTACCAGGTTCCGACGACCTGGGAGGAGTACCAGACGGTCGGCGAGAAGGTGGCCAAGGAGCACCCGGGCTACCTCGTGGGCGACGCCGGCGACTCCTTCACCCCTGAGATCTACCTGTGGGCGAGCAAGTGCGGCGCCAACCACATCACCGGCCCGAAGGCCGTGTCGGTGAACACCTCCAGCGAGGCCTGCACCAAGATGGCCGGCCTCATGGACGTGCTGATCAAGAACAAGTCCATGTCCATCAGCGGGATCTTCAGCACCGACTTCGGCAAGAACAAGGCCGACAAGGTCCTGCTCATGCCGGGTCCGGCCTGGTATGGCGGCGCGCTGTTCGAGGGCACCTTCAAGACTCCGGCCAAGCAGATGGCGGCCGCACCCATTCCCCAGTGGCAGGGGGAGACCTCGCCGTCCACCGGTAACGTCGGCGGCGGCACCTGGCTGCTGTCCCAGCACTCCGCGCACATCAAGGCCGCCACCGACTTCCTGAAGTGGGTCACCACCGACAACGCCTACCAGGGCGAGAAGGCGCCGGGCTTCCCCGCGTACGCGCCGGCGGCCGAGACGTGGCTGAAGGGACAGGACGCCTCCGGCTACTTCGCCAGCGACCTGAGCGCCCTCAAGGCCGCGTCCTCCCAGGTCTGGCCGGGCTGGGGCTCTGGTCAGTTCAGCCAGGAGACGATCTGGGCCGCCACCGTCAAGCCCGGCCTGACCCAGGGCAAGAGCGTCGTCTCAATGCTGCCGGCCTGGCAGGACTCCATCGTCAAGTACGCCAAGTCCAACGGATACAAGGTCTCCCAGTGACCCTCACCCACTCCCCGGCCGGCTCTGCCACCCGGCGCCGTCGCGGCGCCGGCCGGCAGAGCCGGGCCGGCATGGCCTTCGTCGCCGCCTACGTGGTCCTGCTGGTCGCCTTCGGCGTCCTTCCGACCGCTTACGCGGTCTACTTCGCCTTCACCGACGCCGGGGGCACGGTCACCGGCTTCTCCAACTTCGTCACCACGGCGCAGGACTTCCGCTTCATGGACTCCGTGAGCCATGTCGCCGTCTACCTCGTCTTCTGGCTCCTGTCCCTGGTGGTGTTCGTGGTGGCCCTGGCGCTGCTGCTGCACCGCCTGGCCTCGGGTTCCGCCAGCAAGGCGCTGCGTTTCCTCTACTACATCCCGGGAGCGCTCGCCGGCGCCGCGAGTGTGCTGGTGTGGCTGTTCATGCTCGACCCGACCGTCAGCCCGGTCAGTTCGCTGCTGGGCGCGCTGGGGTACCACACCTTCGGCGAGGTGATCGCGCCCGGTAACCTGCCCCTGCTGTTCACGGTCATCGCGTTCTGGACCGGCGCGGGGGGCTGGATCGTCGTCATGTACGGCGCACTCAACAACATCCCCACGGACGTGATGGAAGCCGCGCGCATCGATGGCGCGGGCGCCTGGCAGACCGCCTGGCACGTGCAGATCCCGATGCTCCGCAAGTGGATCGTGTACATGGTGATCCTGGCGTTCGCGGGCGGCGCCCAGCTCTTCGTAGAGCCGCAGTTGCTGTCCCTCGCCAGTGTGGGCGTGGCCGGACGCGACTACTCGCTCAACCAGTTGACGTACGACTTCGCCTTCCAGATGAACAACATCAACGGGGCCGCCGCGGTCTCGGTGGAGCTCCTGGTCGTCAGTGTGTCGGCCGCCGCCGTCTTCGTCGCACGGTCGGGGTTCTTCGATGCCGACTGAAACCCCTGTCAGTCGAGTCGCCGCCATGGCGAGCTCGGAACGGGAAGCACCCCTCATGAGCCGATCTCACCACCAGCCGCCGCACCGCCGGCCCGTACGGCACCTGGCCCCCCGGCTGCTGACCGGATCCGTACTGGTCGCGTTCCTCGCCTTCTTCGTGCTGCCGGTGCTCTGGCTCGTCCTCGCGGCGACCAAGACCGACCAGCAGTTGGTCCACGACAACCCGCTGTCCTTCGGCTCCTTCCACGCGCTGAAGGCCAACTGGGACGCGCTCACGGCGTTCCAGGACAACGCCGTCATGCAGTGGCTCGGCAACTCCGCGCTCTACGCGGTGATCTCGCTGGTCATCACCCTCGCTGTCGCCATTCCCGCGGGATACGCCCTGGCCATGACCGAGTTCCGCGGCCGGCACAGCCTGCTGGTCGCGACGCTGGTCGTGATGCTCATGCCGAACGCCACACTGGTGGTGCCGTTGTTCCTGGAGATCAACGCGGTGCACCTGATCGGCACGATGTGGTCGATCATCCTGCCGTACTCGTTCTACCCGTTCGGCGTGTACCTGACCTACATCTACTTCACCACCGCCGTACCGAAGGACCTGCTGGCGGCGGCACGGATGGACGGCTGCTCGGAGTTCCGCGTCTTCTGGCACATCGCGCTGCCGCTGGCGACCCCGGTCATCGCGCTCGTGGGCTTCTTCAGCTTCGTCGCCAACTGGACCAACTACTTCCTGCCGTACGTCCTGCTCCCCGAGAGCAGCCAGATGCCCATCCAGGTGGGGGTCGGAACCCTGCTCAGCAACGTGCCGTCCTTCAATCCGGCCGTCGGCACCCTCGCGATCGAGCGGCCGCAGTTGGCTCTGGCGACGCTCGTGGCCATCACGCCCGTGCTGATCGTCTTCCTCTTCGCACAGCGCTTCCTGGTCAGCGGGATGCTCGCCGGCGCCACCAAGGAATAGCGGCCGTCCCGACCGCCCGGCCGTCGTCCCCGGCGTGCGCCGTCCCGCCGCCCGCCCCGAACGGAGATCTCCCATGCCCTTCAGCTCTGCCGGCCGCACCACGGCCGAGGACACCCCCGGCGACGGCCCGCTCCCGCCACCCGAGATCGAGGCGGGGGTGCCGCTGCTCGAACCGCCCGGCTGGGCCGTGGCCCAGCGGTCCCTGTTCGATCTCCTCGACCACGCCTGGCGGCGCTTCGCCCACGACTTCACCGGTCCGGACGGACGGCTGAACTACTCCGGCCCGCTGACCACCCGTGACGGTGTGGACGACTTCTACGAGGTGTTCTTCAACTGGCCCCAGCTCTACCTCCTCGGCGGCGCCGACGATCTGCTGCCCGCCAGTGAGAAGCACTGGGAGGGCGTGACCCGGCAGCTCACCGAACTGGGCATGCTGCACGACGAGTTCGAGCGCGGCTACGACTGGTTTCACCAGGGCGAGAGTCTGCTCCTGCTCTATTTCCTCAGCATGGCCGCCCCCGACCGCTGGGCCGAACGCGCCCTGCACTTCGCCGAGTTGTACGTCGACCCGGCCAAGGGCAACTACGACCCCGAGCACCGCGTCATCACCCGCCCGCACAACGGCAGCGACCCCGACCGCACGGGCCTGTTCGACGGCGACGTCTATCCCTGGCTGCAGAAGGAAGCGGAGACGTACGGCTTCCCGCTCGACTGGATCCCCGAGGCCGACGGCGGCCCCTACCCGCTCTCCGCGGACCCGCGTCTCGGCGACCAGATGCGGGACCGGATGGGGGTAGGCGACACCGCGGTGAACCTCGCCGCGGCCGGGCTGGTCCTCAACGCCTGGATCCTGTCCGGCGAGGACCGCTACCGCGACTGGATCGTCGAGTACGTCGGCGCGTGGCGGAAGCGCACCGAGGCGAACGGCGGTCTCGTCCCGGACAACGCCGGCCCTGACGGCGTCGTCGGCAGCCTGCTGGAGGGCCGCTGGTACGGCGGCCACTACGGCTGGTCCTGGCCGCACGGCTGGCACAGCGTCGGCCACGCGGCCTGTGTGGCGGCGCTGGCGGCGGCCACGGTCACCGGGGACGACGACTACCTTTCCATGGTCGCGACCTCACTCGACACCCTCATCGACCACGCCAAGGTGATGCCCCACACCGAGGCGGACTCCAGCCTCCCCTCCAAGTGGGCTGTCGAACTCGGCCCCGACATCCACACACCCACGCCCCACCTCCCCTTCCGGCACAAGGACTCGGGCTGGTTCGACTACAACCCGGCCACCGCGCCGGTCCCGGTGGCCCTGTGGCACCACACGGCCTCCGACGCCGACCGCGCCCGGCTGGAGGGACTGCGTGACGCCGACGGCATCGACTGGCGCACCGTGCGGCCGTTCCGCGCCAAGGAGGAGTCCGGGCACGAGAAGGCGTGGTTCGCCTTCCTCGCCGGCGACGACCCCGGCTACCCGGAACGGATCCTCGCCACCGCCCAGGCCCAGGTCCGCCACCGCCTGCGCCGCATCGAGCGCTACCGCGACCTGGACGTGCCCGAGGCCGACATCCATGTGTGGCAGCAGTGCAACCCCGTGGCCACCGAGGCCCTCGTCCAGCTCACCTGGGGTGGCCCTCAGGTGCTGTACAACGGCGGCCTTCAGCAGGCCCGGCTGCGCTACCACGACGCCGAGGCCCGCCGTGCCGGCCTGCCGCCGGACGTGGCCGCACTGGTCACCTCCATCGACCCCGAGGCAACCACCGTCGAGCTGGTGAACCTCTCCCCCGAGTCCACACGCACGGTGATCGTCCAGGCGGGCGCCTTCGCCGAGCACACCATCACCGCCGTCCGGTACACGACCTGCACGGACGACGGCTGGATCGGGGACATGTACGACTACGGCCACACCGAGCCCGTCGTCACCGAGACGGAGCAGGTCTGCGACAGCGCCTTCCTGACGGTCCGGCTGCCCGCGTCCACCCGCATCAAGCTCGCCTTGCGCCTCCAACTGCGTACCAACGCACCCAGCTACCGCACACCGTTCGCCACCTCGGCCGGCCGGCCCACCCCGGGCACGGAGGGAGAAACCGCATGAAGCGCATCGCCCAGACCATCAGGCTCCGACCCGACCACCGCGAGGAGTACCTCGAACTCCACTCGGCCGTCTGGCCCGGCGTCGAAGCCGCACTGCACCGGTCGAACATCCGCAACTTCAGCATCTTCCTCCACGGCGATGTGCTGTTCGCCTACCTCGAGTACCACGGCGACGACTTCGAAGCCGACATGGCGGTCCTCGAAGCCGACCCCGAGACCCAGGAGTGGTGGAAACTCACCGACCCCTGCCAGGAGCCCTGGCCCGACCGGGGCGACTCCCGCCAGTGGTCGGAGCTCCCCGAGATCTGGCATCTGAGCCCGCCAGGTGACACCACCAGCGTCTGACGCACCTCGCCCCAGTCCACTTGGCCCAACCCGAAGTGGACCGACCCGACTTGGACCACCAGTGACGCCCACCACCGCCCCACTCATCGACGCCCACCACCACCTGTGGGACCTCGACCAGCGTCCGCAGCCCTGGCTCGACGACCCCGCTCTGGCAACGATCCGCCGCACCTTCACCCCCGACGACCTGCGTACCACCGCGACCCAGCCCATCGCGGGCCGCCGTCTGCACAGCACGGTGGCCGTGCAGTGCGTGCCGGACGTGCCCGAGACGGAAGACCTGCTCGCGCTCGCGGAGCGGGAGCCGCTGATCGAGGCCGTGGTCGGCTGGGCGGACCTGACGTCCCCGGGTATCGGCGACCTGCTCGACGGGTTGCTCGCCGGGCCGGGCGGTACGTATTTGCGGTCCCTGCGTCATCTCGTGCAGGGCGAGACAGATCCGCACTGGCTCCAACACCCCGATGTCGAACGCGGGTTGGCGGCGGTCCGGGACCGCGGGCTCTGCTACGACGTGCTCGTCCGCAGCCACCAGCTCGACCAGGCGATCCGGCTGGCCGAGCGGTTTGCGGACCTGCCCCAGGTGCTCGACCACGCCGGCAAGCCGTCGATCGCCGACGGCGAACTGGCCGAATGGGAAGGCCAGTTGCGCATGCTGGCCGCACACCCGAACGTGCTCTGCAAGGTGTCGGGGCTGATCACCGAGGCGGACCACGAGAGGTGGACCGTCGACGACATCCGCCCGGTGTGGGACGTCCTGCTCTCCGCCTTCGGCCCCGACCGGCTGATGTTCGGCTCCGATTGGCCGGTCGCGAACCTCGCGGGCGGCTGGAACCGCTGGGCCGCCACCGTGGACGAACTGCTCGACGGCTGTACCGACACCGAGATCCACGCGATGCTCGCCGGCACCGCGACCGCCTTCTACCGTCTCCCCTCCGTGGCAGAAGAAGCCGACGTCGCCGCGCGCAGCTTCTGACCGTCACGCCCACCCCGGCGTACGCACCCGTGGCGCGCGCCGACGAACCGCGCTGGACACCCATACACGTCTGCTGACCATTGGTGTTCGCGCTGAAGGGACCCTGAGTCCGCGATGACACTTGCTGTCCGTTATGTTTCCGCCCGTACTCTGGACACGGCTCCC
>NZ_JBIAWZ010000021.1:0-53856 GCF_042896175.1 Streptomyces sp. NPDC001315
TCAGTTGCACTCGCGTCACGCAAGACGATCTACCGGACCACGCCTCGACGCGAGGGCAATACCCGAAGATTGATCGCGACTCGATACGCGCCCTAAGTGCCTGTTCCTGAGGCCGACATGACAGAGCTGCGGTTGTGATTGGTCGGTGGACGGCTCGTTGGATCTGGCCGCCTGGTCCGTGGGCGGGCGGACGGCGGCGAGCCGGCTTCCCACGAGGGTGGGAAGCCGGCTCGCCGGGTGGTGCTTTTAGTTGGTCTTGGCGTGGGCCGGTCGGTGGGAGCGCAGGATGAGGGCTGCCAGGGCGGAGGCCAGGAGCGTGAATGCGGCGGTGGTCAAGAATGCGGCGCGGGCCCCGGGGACGAACTGGCCGGGGACGGCTCCGGCGGCGTAGACCGAGACGACGACGGCGAGTCCGATGGCGCCGCCCAGCTGCTGGACCGTCTGGAGCAGGCCGGAGGCCGATCCGGCGTGCTGCGGCTCGACCCCGCCCATCACCAGGGAGGCGGCCGGCATGAAGGTCAGTCCGGCCGAGACGCCGTTGATCAGCAGGGGAACGAGGACCGCAGTGACATAGCCGCTGGTCGTGTCGATGTTGCTGAGCCAGACGTAGCTGGCGGTCAGGCCGAGGGTGCCAGTGATCAGCAGCGGCTTCTGTCCGAAGCGGGCCACTAGCTTGGGAGCGATGCGTGCCATGGCGAAGATGCCCAGTGTCATCGGCAAGAACGCAGCACCGGCAGCGATGGGGCCGAAGTGCAGCACCCGCTGGACGTACTGCACGACCAGGAAGAACGTCGCGATCTGGGAGCCGAAGACCAGGGTGGTGACGGCGAGAGCGCCCAGGCGGCGTCGGTCGCGCAGCAGGGCGGGCACCAGCATCGGGTTGGCGACCCGGCGTTCGGTGACGGTCAGCGCCGCTAGGAGCGCACCGCCGGCTGTGAGCGAGCCGATGGTCTGGAAGGAGGCCCAGCCGTGCTCGGGTGCGCCGATCAGTGCCCAGACGATCGCCACGGCCGCGCCGGTGGCACTCAGTGCGCCGATAAGGTCGAAGCGGCCGGGGTTGCGCGGGGTTTCGGCAACGAACCGCGGGGCGAGGGCGAGCACGGCGATGCCGATGGGGACGTTGATGAACAGGGTCCAGCGCCAGGATCCGACTTCGGTGACCACACCGCCCAGGAGGAGACCGAGGGTGCTGCCGCCGATACCGACGGCGGCGAACAGAGCCAGGGCCCGGTTGCGTGCAGCGTCGTCGCGGGCGCTGGTGGTGACCAGGGCGAGCACGCCGGGTGCGGCGAGTGCTGCGCCGATGCCCTGCGCCGCGCGGGCGGCGATCAGCAGGGTGGGGGTCTGGGCGAAGCCGCCGACCAGGGACGACGCGGTGAAGATGCTCAGGCCGATGAGGAAGACGCGCAGCCGGCCGTAGGTGTCTCCGAGCCGGCCGCCCGTCAGCATCAGGCCGCCGAAGGCGAGGGTGTAGGCGTTGACGATCCAGGACAGGGCGGACGGGCCCAGGCCGAGGCCGGTGCCGATGCTGGGCAGGGCCACGTTGACGATGGTGCCGTCGAGGGTGAGCATCAGCTGCCCGACCAGCACGATCATGATGCCGAACGCCGCGCGGCGGCTGCTGCGCTGCAAGGTGGCGGGCGATGGGGCGGACGAAGTCGGCGGTATAGCGGCAGGGATGCGCTGCGTTGTGGACATGGCGGGGTCCTGTTCTGGCCTTCGGGGGCCGACAGAGTGTGAGCGGTGTGCGGAGCGGCGGTCGCGCCTGGCCCCGACGGAGAGGGGTGATCGCGGGCGCCTGTGGCGCCGGCGGGAACGGGCCGGTCGAAGCCTGGCCCGGAAAGGGGATGTCGGCGGGGTGGCGCGCGCCCGGCGGGCCTGGTCGTCGGGCGCGCGTGCTACGGCTTGGCTGCTCAGACCTGGGCCATGCCGCCGTCGGCGAAGAGCTCGACACCGGTGATGAAGCTGGAGGCGTCGCTGGAGAGGAAGGCCACGGCCTTGCCCATCTCGCGGGGGTCGGCGATCCGGCCGGTGGGGTTGCCCTCGCCCATCTTCTGGACCGCGGCCGGGACGGCGTCGGCGCCCTGCGCCATGCCGAGGGCGCGGCGCAGGGATTCGGTGTCCACGGCGCCGGGGCTGAGGACGTTCATGCGGATGCCGGTGCCCTTGATGTCCTGGATCCAGGACCGGATGAAGGCGCGCACGGCGGCCTTGGCGCCGCCGTACAGGCCCATGCCGGCCGGGGGCTGGATGGAGGCGGTCGAGCCGATGATGACGACCGTGCCGCCGGACGGCAGCAGCGGGATCGCCGGCTGGACGGTGAACAGGACGCCCTTGGCGTTGACGTTGAAGGTCTTCTCGAACTGTTCCTCGGTGATCGCGCCGAGCGGGGCGTGGGCGCCGATGCCGGCGTTGGCCACGACCGCGTCGAGGCGTCCGTGGCGCGCGATGACCTCCTGATACATCGCCTCCATGTCCGCGAGCTTGGTGACGTCGGCGACGATGCCCGAGCAGTTCGGGCCGACCGTGGCGACCGCCTCGTCCAGGGGCTTCTGCTGCAGGTCGGTGATGACCACGCGGGCGCCCTGGTCCACGAATTCCTGGGCGATCCCCAGGCCGACGCCGGACGCGCCGCCGGTGACCACGGCGACCTTGCCTTCGAGCGGGAGGCTCATCATTTTCTCCTTGCGATTGGGGGTGCCGCACCCTGCGGACGGCGGCGGGATGTGCTCTACACTCGTAAGTGGAGGCGTCGCCGCTTCCTTGACTATAAGCGGGGCCGCCTCCACTTAGCAAGATGTGGAGGCGCCTCCACTTAAACTCGATGAGGAAGGGCCCTTACGTGACTACAGACACCGGGCGACCGCTGCGGGCCGACGCGCGGCGCAACCGCGAGAAGATCCTTTCCGCGGCCGTACGCGTCTTCGCCGAAGAAGGGCTGGAGGCGCACCTTGAGCGCATCGCCAAGGAGGCGGGCGTGGGCTCGGGCACTCTCTACCGGAACTTCCCCACCCGGGAGGCGCTGATCGAGGCCGCCTACCGCAACGAGCTGAGCCGGCTGTGCGAGGCCGCTTCCGAACTCCTGGCGGCCATGCCGCCACGCGAGGCGCTCCGCGCCTGGATGGGGCGCTTCATCGACTACGCCACCGCGAAACTGGGGATGGCCGAGGCCTTGCGCGCCGTGGTCGACTCCGGCGTCAACCCCTACGACCACAGCCGCGAGCTGATCATGGCCGCCCTCACCTCGCTCATGGACGCCGCGACCGCCACTGGGACGATCCGGTCGGACGTCAGCCCGGCTGTCATGTTCGCCGCCCTCACCGGCGTCGCCCTCGCCTCGGGAAAGCCCGAGGAGCGCGAGGAGGCCGAACGCCTCCTCGACCTCACCCTCGACGGACTCAGGTACGGCACAGCCGACTGATGCCACCCCGGAAAGTGCCGACGGGCTCGCCTCCGTGCGAGCCCGCGGCCGGGCCGGCGCGGACCGCCGGTCGTTTGCGGCTGGCGGTCAGGGTTCTCACCGGCAGCAGCCCGATCTGGGGCAGCGACCGGTTGAACGACCCTCAGGATCACGGGAGTTCATGGCCGACGAGGGTGTCTGCTTCGTACGGTGAAGCACATGGGCGGTGACAGGGTGCCCCGGCTGCGGTTGGTCGTCATTGCGGCCGACGAGGGCGGGCCGCGTTTGTGTCGTGGATGCGGTGATCCGTTGATGCCGTCAGCGAAGGCGACGGCGGTGTTCTGTTCGTCGGCCTGCCGGTCGAGGAGCTGGCGCCGGGCGCGGCGGACGAAGGCACGGACCGAAGCGGTGACGGCCGGCGTGAGGGCCGAGTGCCCGCAGTGCGGGGCGCAGTGGACGGTCGGGGTCGACCGCCTCGTCTCGGCGGTCTACTGCTCTCCCGTCTGCCGCAAACGGGCCTGGCACGCGCGGCGCGCGCGGGCAGGCGGGGAGTGAGCCCGCACGCCGCCGGACCGTGGGGCCGCTTCGGGCGCCGGGTCCGTACGCTCTTCCCGCCGGGGGCGAAGCGGTCGGATCGTGCGAAGTGGAGGGTTTCCAGGGCGAGTTGACGGCACGGGTCGGGTGTCGTCCCCGGGGACTCGTGGGGGTGGTGTCCGGATGACCGGGATGGTCGGCAGCGTGACCCGGCAGCGCTACGACGAGCTCGTGGAGCTGGGCCGGGGCTGGGTCGCGGAGATGAGCTCCGTGCAGTGGCGGCTGGGGGACGCGGCCGGGGAGATCGAGCCGATGCGCGCCCACGGCGGGGTGAATCCGTCGGGGAGCGAGGAGTTGTTCACCGTCAGCGAGGCCCTGCGGATGTTCGCCGAGGACGTCGGCCTCGCCTACACGACGGTGCGGGACTACCGGTGGGTGGCCTCGCGCTGGCCCAAGGAGCACCGCCGCGCGGACGTCTCGCACACGATCCACAAGATCCTCGCCTCGATCCCGGACGAGAAGGAACGGTTCGAGGCGGTCGCCAGTCCTCCGGCCCATCCGCGCGGAGGGCCGGCGCGGTGGACGCACGACAGCGCGAAGCGGATCGTGGGCTGGAAGGTCGACACCCCCGAGAGCATCCAGGAGAAGGTCGACGCGATCCACGACCTCGCCGCCGACGACCAGGTCGCCGCGAAGGTGACGACGGACTTCCTGCGCCGGCCCGCGGTCGCCTCGAAGGCGATGGCCGACGACACGGCCCGGCATGCCGTGAACGAGGCGCAGTTCGACCGCTTCCGCCAGGAGGCCGCGTTCGTGCAGGACGAGGCGGCGCCGCTGCCGCAGCTGGCGCGGATGGAGCACAGCGTCCAGTTCATGGACCTGGTCGCGGCCTGCACGCAGTTCGTCGTCACCGCCGGGAGGATCGTGCCGAACCTGCGCGGGGCGCCGTTCGACGACGCCGAACGCGAGACGGTCCTGCACGGCCTTTCCAGGGTGCGGGCGTCGGCCGACTGGATCGAGAACGCGGTCACCCGCGGCGAGGTCGACCTCGACGAGCAGCTCCAGAAGCTGCTGAAGGGCTCGGGCGAGTAGCCGTGGGGCGGGGCGTTCCCGCTCACGTCCACGCCGAAGCCATCCTCTCCGCCCTCCTGGAGGCCCGCCCCGCCGGCCTGACCGTCGTCCAGCTCATGGCGGCCACCGAACGCACCCGCGCCCAGGTCCACACCGGCCTCGCGCATCTGCGCAAGGTCGCCGCCGCGAAGGGCCTGCCGCCGATCACCTGGGACAGAACCTGGGGCTACCGGATGCTGGACGACGCGCCGGAGATCTGGATCGGCTACGAGCGGGCGTTCTTCGAGTCCACCCACCACCGGATCGTCAACTTCATCGAGGGCATCCTCCTCGCGCACCGCAAGAAGAAGCCCGACGACCCCTACATCCGCACGGTCATGGCGCAGATGGGCGCGATCGAGTCGACCCTGCACCTCCTCGCCAACCTGGAGTGACCCCATCCGAGGAAGGCGACGGGCCGCGACCGCCCCGCAGTTGGCTCCCAGCACAGGTCGCGGCCCGACACCCCGCCATGCCCCCGGACCTGCCCCGCTACCACTACCCGTCCGACACCAGCGACCTCGAATGGGCTCTCCTGGAACGGTTGTTGCCGGTTCCCGCCTGCCGGACCGCCAGGGGCGGTGCCCCGGAGAAGTGGCCCCGTCGGCGCGTCGTCGACGCGATCCGCTACATCACCGACAACGGCGCGAAGTGGCGGGCGCTGCCCGCCGACTTCGGCATCCCCTGGCGCACCGTGTTCGGCTACTTCGCCCGCTGGGCGAAGGCCGGCGTCCTGCGCCACGTCCTCGACCATCTCCGCCGACGACTGCGAATCCTGCGACGGCGGTGTCCCTGGCCGGTCCGCGTGATCGTCGACTCCCAGTCCGTCAAGGGCGCCGAGACCGTCTCGAAGGCGACTCGCGGCTACGACGCAAATAAGCACATAAACGGGAGGAAGCGCCATCTCCTGGTCGATCAGGACGGCCTCTTGGTCGATCTCCTCGTCACGCCAGCCGACGTCACGGACCGGGACGCGGCCCGCATCCTCCTCACCCGCCTGCACACTGAGCATCCCGAGATCGTGCTCGTCTGGGCCGACAACGGCTACGGCGGCGAGGAGTTCGCCACCTGGGCACAGGGCACCCTCGGCATCACCGTCAAGGTCGTCTCCCGCCCCAAGGACGCCAAAGGTTTCGTCCTGTTGCCGAAACGCTGGGTGGTCGAGCGGTCGAATTCGTGGACGATGCGGGCCCGCCGCAACGCGAGGGACTACGAGCGCCTCCTGTCCCACGCCGAGGCCCACATCCAGTGGGCGTTCATCACCCTCATGAGCCGCCGCCTCACCCGCCGAAACCGCCGCGTCGAGGCCATCCCGGCCCCTCTCACGACAGCAGCCTGACGATCTCCAACTGCCGTTCGGGTGGGCGTCCATGGACGCCCACCCGAACGGCAAACCCGATCAACAACCGACCTCACAACGCCGCTACCTGCGGAAAGAGGATGTGACACAGGCACTAAGCACTCAAGCACGGCCGATTAAGACGTCATCTCATTTGGCTGGGTAAGCTGCCGGTCGTGGCAGGGATCGTTGAGCGGCTGGTGCCGGACGAGTTGTGGGAGATGTTCCAGCGGGTGGTGCCGGAGGCGCCATCGCGGCCTCAGGGCGGTGGCCGACGTCGGCACGGCGACCGCGAAGTGCTGGCCGCAATCGGGTCTTCACCCAAGGCCGGGTAGTTAGCGTTTTCGCAGGTCACGCAAGTAGGGCTGGGGACCATGGTGTTGCGGCGTAGAGGCCGGGGCCGAGCTTGTGGATGAGGCCGCTGGCGGCCCACCGGTTGAGTTGTCTGTACATGGTCTCCAAGGTGATGTCGCCGAAGTGGGCGGCGATGTCGCGGGGCTGCCAGAGACGCGTGGGGTCTTCCTGGAGCAGTGCCAGGATGCGGTGTCGGCGCCGCGCGGCTGGGGTGGCGTGGCGGTCGTCCCGAGAGGTCGTGGGCAGCGCGGGCGACTGATCCACGGGTTCGAGGACGGTGACGTCGAGGCGGGTGACGGTGCGGCTGGTGTCGGGGCGGCCGTCGTCGCGGCGCTCGCTATAGCGGGACATCGGTGACTTGACCTTGCGGGTGCTGACCCGTTGCCGCCGGGCAGGGAGCAGGCCGGTCAGGATCCGGCGGCCGATCGTCCCGAGGAGCGTGTCCCGATCGGCGTCCGCGGTGACGATGCCGGCGGCCTGGATCACCTGGTCCCGGGCGGTGTGGAGCGCGATGCTGAAACAGCAGCGGTCCGGGTCGGTGCCGGGGAGGGACTCGGCGGCGTCGACCATCACGGTGCGCAGAGCCTGGTAGAGCGTGAGCAGGGACCACATCTCCTGCTCGATGCCGGCCGGGTCTCCCGAGCGCAGGTTACGCCCGTTCATGATCGTGTGGCGGAGCGCGTAGTAGGCCGATTCGTGTTCCCACCGCTGGTGATAGAGACCCACCAGCGCGGTGGCGGGGTAACGGCGGGCGTCGGTCAGGGTGGTGACCAGTCGATAGGACCCGGTGAAGGACGTGCCGTCCGCACAGGTCACGGCGATCTGTGCGTCGATGACCCGCACTTTCACGACGCCGATCACCGACAGGTAAGAGCCATCAACGAGGCGGGTGAGGACCGGCGTGCGCCGGTTGCTGCGGAGCCGTCCCAACACCTGGGCACCGGTGTCGGTCACCTTCGCCAGGAAGGCGTTGCTGTCGAATCCCTTGTCCCACAGCACCAGCATGTCCGGCCGCAGCAGATGCAGCAGTCGGCCGGCGTAGCTTGTCTCGCCCTCGGCGGTGGGGCCGAACACCGCGCCGACCAGGGCCCGGGTGCCGGTCTCGACCAGCGTCATCAACTCCAGCGTCGGATAGCCATGATGCGAAGTCCTGCCCAGCCAGGCCCGGTTCCGTTCGGAATCGGGAACCCTCAGCGAACTGCAGCCGTCGAACGACACAGTCCGGTACGGACCGAAACGCACCCCCGGCGTCGTCGGCCGGGCCAGCAACCCGGCGAGCACCTCGAACAACGCCCGCACCGGCGTGCTGCCGAGGCGCCGGCGCAGGTCACGCAACGCCTTCGCCGACGGACAGACCACCAGCATCCCGGACAGACCCACGGTCAACTTGTCCCAGACGAGGCGATAGCCGACCTCGGGGAACAGGCACATCGCCAGCAGGAAGTAGACCCCGACCCGCGACGGAAGATCGCGCAGTCGCCGCTGCACCGTCCGCGTCTCCGCAAGGACCGCGTCCACGAGCTCGAACGGCACGACCGCAGTCAGCTCCCCCAGATGCCCGGGAGCGAACGGGCCCGCGGCCACGGTGACCGTACGGGTGATAGTCGTCAGCGCGGATGGCAGGACACAATGACGGGGCAACGGAGCTCCTTCGGGACAAGCTGTCTTGGTCGACTGCCTGTACCAACGAGCTCCGTTGCTCTGCGTCGAGAATCCTTCAACTCCCTTGCGTGACCGGCGAAAACGCTAACTACCCGGCCTTGGGAGTTTCCCCTTGATCGTGGACACCCTGATCATTGGATCGTGAGGATCCATAGGACAGGAGTTCCCGTTGGGGACGTCGAAGTACTCGCCTGAGTTCAAGGCCGATGCCGTCGCGCTGTACCACGCCAGCCCGGGTGGGACGTACGCCTCGGTGGCCAAGGACCTGGGCATCAACCACGAGACACTGCGGATCTGGGTCCGGGACGCCGAGCAGGCCGCCCGACCCGGGGCGGTGGAGGCCACCGCGATGGAGAAGGAGAACCGGCAACTGCGGGCACGGGTGAAGGAACTCGAGCTCGAACGGGAGATCCTGCGGAGGGCCGCGAAGTATTTTGCGGCCGAGACCAACTGGTGAGCAGCC
Organism: Streptomyces sp. NPDC001315; assembly: GCF_042896175.1. Taxonomy (NCBI): domain Bacteria; kingdom Bacillati; phylum Actinomycetota; class Actinomycetes; order Kitasatosporales; family Streptomycetaceae; genus Streptomyces; species Streptomyces sp. NPDC001315. Next base: position 8,863 of record NZ_JBIAWZ010000021.1, read on the forward strand.
GCTTCCAGTTCGTCGACGATCACCGTGGCGCCTTCGGCGTCAAGCGGCTGTGCCGGATGCTGCAGGTCTCGCGTTCCGGCTTCTACCGGTGGCTGGCCGCCGGGGACGCGCGGGCCGCTCGGGCCCGGGCGGACGCCGAGCTCGCCGAACACATCGCAGAAATCCATCAGGACTCGGACGGCACCTACGGGGTTCCGCGTGTCACCGCCGAGCTGAAGGACACCGGGAGACTGGTCAACCACAAGCGTGTGGAGCGCGTCATGCGCATGTTCAACATCGTCGGGGTGCACCTGCGCAAGAAGGTCCGTACCACCGTCCCCGAGCCGTCGGCGACGCCGGTGCCGGACCTGCTGCGGCGCGACTTCACCGCCCAGGCGCCGAACACCAAGTACGTCGGCGACATAACCTACCTCCCGATCGGAGGCGGTCAGTTCCTGTATTTGGCAACGGTGTTGGACCTGTGCTCAAAGCGACTGGCGGGCTGGTCGATCGCCGACCACATGCGCACGGAGCTGGTCACCGACGCGCTCAGGGCCGCCGCTGCTGCCCGAGGCGCCGACGGCCTGCGCGGGGCGATCTTCCACAGCGACAACGGAGCGCAATACGTGTCGAAGGAGTTCGCCCAGGTCTGCTCGGAGCTCGGCGTGACCAGATCGCGCGGCGCGGTGGGCACCAGCGCGGACAACGCCGCCGCGGAATCTCTGAACGCGACCATGAAACGCGAGACGCTGCAAGGACGAAAGCGGTGGAACGGAGCCCGTGAGGCCCGCCTCGCCGTCTTCCGATGGGCAACCCGCTACAACACCCGCCGCCGGCACTCCGGCCTCGGCCAGATCAGCCCGACCACCTACGAGCAGCGATCAACTACGCTGGCCACCGCCGCATGACAACCGGTGTCCACGATCACGGGGAAGGCCCCAGCTGTGGCGGGAATCCTCCAAGGCCCGCGACCAGTCCTGCTCAAACGCCGGCACCCACGACGCGGCGCGGGCACTCACCCGGAGCTGGACAAGCACCTGCGCAGCCGCGGTCGGCGCGAGCGGGGCCGGCGGAACAGGCCCGCTCTCGGGCTGGACGCTCATGAACACCTCCAGGCAGGTCTCACCGCCACCGTACGCGCGAACACCCGCAACCATCCAGACGACCGGTCAAAACTGCACGCCCAGCACGACCATGACCCCGACCACGGCAGGTCAACGCCCTGCGAGTACGGGTTCGCGAGATCGATGACGACGAGGGCCGGCGCAGCCTCTACCCGGCCGACGTGCGCATCGCCATCGTCTGCGACAACTTCTCCACGCACCTGATCACCAAGCGCTGCCGCCGGTCGGGGACTGGGCCGTGTCGACGATCACGAATTTCCCCATCGGCAACACCAGTGTCCTCACCCGCACGTTCGGGCTTCAGCGCGCGGCTGCAATCGCCTCTCTGACCGACCAGCTGGCGAAGCGCCGTCCGGCTGGTCAGTCCCAGTCGGACGGCGGCTGGTCGACTCGGCCGCCCTTGTGCGGCGTGGGGATGTAGTCGCGCGCACCGCTGGGCAGTGCGGCGACACACGCCGATGAGCAGGCGTTCACCAGCAGGGGCAATACGTCAGTGGCCACGTGCAGCGAGATCCACATCTGGTGGAGTTCGGCCTGTCCGATCGGGCGTTCGCAGACGCTGCACCTCTGGATGGCCGTTGTGCCCCAACGCCGGGGATCCAGGTTTCCCGGGTCGAGGTCCGTGACGGAGTCGGGGGAAGGCTGCAGGCGCGGGAACGGCGGCCGCAACTTGTAGTTGCCGAACAACGCGCGTGTACTCACCGTGCTGCGGGCCAGCTTCCGGCATCGGGTGAGTTCGTAGGGGAACCAGTGCAGCCGGTAGGAGGTGTAGGGCGAGAACTCCTCCAAGTTGGTCATGGCCCCGATCTCGGGCGGGATCCGGACCAGATTGCTGCCGTAGAGCACGAGGTGCTTGACCGCGGTCAGCCGGGCGATACTCGGAGGCAGAGTAACGATCTGCCGCCGCTCGTCCGGGCTGAGCTCCACCAGTGGGCGGAACTCCTCACGCCCGTCGGCGGCGGCCTCGTCAATCAGCTCCAGCAGACGCCGCCAGCCTGGAGCGGAGGTGTCCTGGCGCTCGGCGTGAAATCCGACCCGGGCTCGCGGATGCGGCCTGGACTGGTCGAAACACGCGCAGACATCCTGGCGGGCCCCGCGCCGTTCCGGGGCCGGATCCGATGTGTCACCCCAGCGGTTCACATAGAGCTGTGGCTCTCTCTCGCTCGTCATGGCGCAAAGATACGAGGGCCGGCGCAAACCCCATGACTGATCACCCGGGGAGTGCACAGAGGACATCCGCCCGTCGTGCTCGAACGTTTACTTGGGGAAGCTGACGCTGTAGATGGGGAATTGCGTGAAGTTCCACATCGCTGCGCTGTTTGCCCGCAAGTTGCCGCCGGGGCTTCTTGACGGGCCCTCAGGCCCGGGGGCCGCGGCGGCGGGGTGCGCGGAGGCGGCCGCCGACGCGCAACAACCACCAGACCGCCACCGGCCTTCACCCGAGAGGGGAGGCGACAGCGGAATCCGCCACCCGCTACGCGAACGCCGCCCGCTGAATCCTCGAACCGGCATAGAGGAGATTCAGCAGGCCGGGCGACGTGGTCGCGGGAGTCGAGTTGGTCGTCGTCCAGGAGCCGGAGCGCAATCTCTCTTCGTTCGTCCGGGCTTGGGTCGGAGCGTTCTTGAGTCGCGCCGGAATGCTGATGTTGCTGGCCCGTTTGGTGCGGACGGCCCAGAGGACCAGGTCACGAGCATATTGGAGGGTGGTGGGCACTCCTTCCAACCAGCGGTCGACATCACACTGGCCTGGGTGGCCCCGTCTTGGGGGGATCACGCTCCCACTCCCAGCGAACGCCGGTAGGCCCCAGTGGAGCCGATTCGGTGCAAGGACCCCGAGACATCCATGTACGCCTGCCCCCGGCAAGCGGCCGGACCTCGTGGTTCTGGGCCGGAGCCGGCCCAGGAGCCAGCGGCCTTGCTGCCGCGCACCGTGGATGGACGGCCGTGCGGGGGCCGGGCGGCGAGGGGACCCTGATGTTCGCATGTGTGTTCAGGTTCTAGGGTGAGCCCCGCTCGGCCCGCCCGCTGCGGCCACGAGCGCACCGAACTTCAGCTACGCCTCGGCCCGCGGAACCAACGCCTCCTCCCATGCCCCATGAATGTGCCCGCGCGCCCCGAACCACGCAGTGCTGCTGCGAGGTTGTCGCGACTGTGCAGGGTGTGGGGGTGGACGGGTCCGAGGACGCGTTCGCGGGTGCTGAGGACGTGTTGGTGGTGGTCTGCTGCTTCTTGATGGTGGCCCAGGTGGTCGAGCGCGAGGCCGAGGTGACTGCGGCTGGTCAAGGTGCTGGGGTGGTCGGGACCAAGGATGCTCTCGTAGGCGCTGAGGACCTGTCGGTGGAGGTCTGCTGCCTCTTGGTGCCGGCCGAGGTGGTCCAGCGCGAGGCCGAGGTTGTCGCGACTGTGCAGGGTGTCGGGATGATCGGGACCAAGGATGCTCTCGTAGGCGCTGAGGACCTGTCGGTGGAGGTCTGCTGCTTCTTGGTACCGGCCGAGGTCATCGAGCGCGAGCGCAAGGTTGTTGCGGCTGTTCAGGGTGTGGGGGTGGTCGGCGCCGAGGACCCGTTCGTAGCCGGAGAGAGCCCGTTGGTGGAGATCTGCTGCTTCTAGGTGGTGGCCGAGGTAGCCGAGCGCGAGGCCGAGGTTGTTGCGGCTGTGCAGGGTGGGAATCTGATCCGTGCCAAGGACGCGTTCGCGGACAGTGAGGATGTGTCGGTGGTGGTCTGCTGCCTCTTGGTGTCGGCCGAGGTGGTCCAGCGCGTTGGCCAGGTTGTTGCGGCTGAGCAGGGTGTCGGGGTGGTCGGCGCCAAGGACGCGTTCGCGGGTGGTGAGGACCTGCTGATGGAGGTCGGCTGCCTCCTGGTGCCGGCCGAAGAGGTCGAGCGCGTCGGCGAGGTGGTGGCGGCTGTTCAGGGCTTGGGGGTGGTCGGGGCCGAAGGAGCGGGCGGTGATCGAGTGCGCTGCCTGCTGCAGCTGTAGCGCGCTGCCGTAGTCGCCCGCTTTCGTGAGGGACCGGCTGATGCGATCGACGGCATCGGCGAGGTGGCGGTTGTGCTGGTTGGTGGTGTGCGTTGCAGCGCTATGGAGGTGAGGCGCCAGGAGGCGGGCCGTGTCCCAGCCCGCGATCCTGGCACTCATCACCCCTTGGGCTGCCTGGATCAGGCGGCCGGTGAGGACCTGCTGGTAGCGGTTGGGCTCGGTGGATTCGGTGCTGTGGGTGTGAGCGGTGATCTCGCGGACCAGGGGATGCAGGACGACCTGCCCGAGGACGGGTTGTCCGTCTTGGCGTGTGGGCGTGTCGACGAGTCCGTACGTGTGCAGGCCGTTGAGAGCGGCCTCCACCTCGACCTCGCCGGTCTGTTGCCTGGTGGCCTGGGTGAGCAGTTCCGGGGTGAGGAGGGAGACGGGGATGGGGGCCGATGCCAGAAGGGACAGCAGCTGCAGTGCCGGCCGTGCTAGCGGGTTGCCGTCGGCGGCAAGTTGGTCCAGTGACAGCTCCCAGGTGTGGCGGACCAGGGTCCGTCCGACGGCCGGGTCGCTCGCCCGAGGTTGCCAGGCGCCGAGCAGCGTGCCCAACTGTGTGTCGAGGGCAGTGGTATAGGCGGTGAAGGTGCGGTGGCGGCTGCCGGGTGCGGCCAGGTAGTGGCCGACGGCATGGAGCGCGAGCGGCAGGCCGCCCAGCCGGTCCGCGAGTCCCCGTGCTTCTTGGGCGGTTCCGGCGTGGGGGGCCGCGTCGCAGAGGACCTGGCCGCCGGCTGCGGGCTCCAGCGGGGCGACGCGGCGGAGGACGGCCTGGGTGCCCCACACCACGGGGTCGGTGTTGCGGCTGGTGACCAGCAGCAGGCCCCTGCTGCTCGGCCGGATCCACCCGCGGTAGGACGCCACGTCCTCGCCGTCGGGACCGACGCCCTGCGGGGTGTCGACGTTGTCGAGGACCAGGAGCCACTTGGCGGTCTGCTCCATCTGCTCCCACACCACATCGGGCAGCCCGGCCCGACCCGACCGGGCCTCCTCGAGCCGGGCTTCGGGAAGGCCGCAGGCCAGCGCGGTGCGGGTCATCTGCTCGGCTAGCTCCTCGGTGCTGCGCCAGCGGATCCAGAACACACCCCGGCCCTCCGCGCGGGCGACATCGGCCAGGGTGGAGGCCAATGTGGTCTTGCCGATCCCGCCCACCCCGCACACCACGGCGTACTTCCCCTGGGGCCGGGCCAGCAGCCGCCTCAGCACCTCGAGTTCGTCGTCGCGGCCCCGGAGAGGCCCGGAACCGTGGGGTGCCCGCAGAGACGTCATGCCGCCGAGGACCCGCCTCAGCGGCATCAACCTCACCGGTCCACCACCCACCACGGAGTCGATGGCGTACAGACGGCGGCTGACCAGCCCCAACACCAGCGCGGCCACGGCCAGCGCACCGAAGACCGACCACACCACCCACGGACGGGACGCCCAGTTCGGCACGGCATTCGTGGCGTAGTTCGTCACCACCCCCAGCGCGCACGTCACCGCCGCCCCCGACCCGCTGACGACGGAACCCACCCGCGCACGCCTGCCACCACCCACACCGGACCCCCGCCCACAACACATCCCTGGCCCAAGGATGCGCCACGCCACCAGGCACCGTCCCCGGAACGAGGCTCCCTGGTGTGCACGCGGTTCGTCCTGCTCGACGAGTACCCAGGCAACGCCGAGAGCTGGTTCCTCGCCCGCTGCTTCGAGGCGCTGCTCGCCGGGGGCCGCCGCACCAGCCCCGCTGATCCTGATGGCCCACAACAACGGTCTGCCCAGGGGGAAGCCCGGCTGGTGGCCCGGGCCCGGCAATCCGCGGCGTACGGCTACGCGGTGGCCACCATCGACGCCCCCGGGTGCGGTGACCGGCCCCGTTCCGCCGTCGATGAGCAGGCTCGCGCCGACCTCCGCCGGGCGATGCCGGCCGGCGAGCAGGTCGATGAGATCTTCGAGTCCTTCATCGGCCCGCTGGTCGAAAAGGCGGTCCCGGAATGGCAGGCCGCCCTGGACGCCCTCCTTTCGCTGCCCAAGATCGGCGGCCCGGTCTGCTACTCGGGGTGGACCGCCGTCGGCATTCGACTGGCGGTGGTCGAACCACGCATCGCGGCCGCCGGTTTCTTCGCCGGGGGTTACGTGCCCCGCGCCCAGCGCGAGGAGGCCCCGCAGGTCACCATTCCGCTGCTGTTCCTGCTGCAGTGGGACGACGAAGGGAACCCCCGGCAGCAGGCCCTCGACCTGTTCGACGCCTTCGGCACCAAAGAGAAGACGCTGCACGCCAATAGGGGCGGCCACACCGGTACCCCATGGTTCGAGGCGCAGGACGGGAACCGGTTCTTCGCCCGGCACCTGAAGTGAGGCCGGGCCGTCAGGCCGGCAGCAGACGGTAGGCGGTGTCGGCCAGGATGCCGCTCATCGAGGACAGGTCCCGACCCTCCTCGATGACGGCGACCGGCAGATGCACAACCGCCCCGATCGCGCCGGTACCGGCCACCGGCGGTACCGGCCAGCGGCGGTACCGGCGCGATCGAGGCGGCGCTCAGCCACCAGCACCCCCATCGCGTTCTGGCGGCCCTGGACCAGCGGATCTCGATCAGCTACCAGATGCCGACCATGACGAAGGAGGAAACCGCCAGCTACATCAAGCACCACCTGACGATCGCCGACCGCTCGACCCGCTGTTCTCCGACGACGCAGTCGACCTGATCCACCTCACCAGCCGCGGCCTGCCCCGCTCGGTCAACAACATCACCCTGCAGTCCCTCATCGCCGCGTTCGCCGACGAGAAGAGCATCGTCGACGAGTCCTCCACCGGCCTCGCCATCACCGAGACACACGCGACAGAGTGACGACCAAGGCCGGGCAGCCTCGCACCGGGCGCCCCTGCCTACCAGTTCACATGCCTCACGACGTCGTAGTTCGCGATCCGCCCCGCCAGCTGTCGCGGACTGACTCCACGCGCGTTCGCCCGATCTGGGTCGGCGCCCGCTTCTCGCAGCACATCGAGCACGGCCGGATCACCCCGGTAGTTGAACACCGCCCGCGACAGCGGCGTGTTTCCCTGCACGTCCACGGCATCCACAACGGCGTGGCCGGCCAGCAACTCGATGGCAATGTCAGCCCTCTGAGCCTGCGCCGCGAAGTGCAGTGGAGTCCACCCGGCCGAGTCACCAGCACATACGTCCGCCCCGGCATCGATCGCAACCCGAACAGCAGCCAGATCACCCGACGCCGCCGCATAGTGCAACGCTGACCGGCCCAGCCGGTCCACCCCACCACCCTCACGCTCACTCATGACCAACATGATCCCCGACCACGGAAGCACCTCATCGAGCGGCGCATTCCAGGAGAGGTGACCTCCCCGACAGGGTTCTCCAGCCACCACGCGATCACCGAGACGCCCACGACACCGTGTGCATGAAGCCGACACCATGTTCACAACGACTCCGGCGGCCTGACGGCCGCCGGGGTCGTTTCATCCCATCCCGTCGACAACCCCCACGTCGCCTGGTGCACATTTTCAGCGTCGCTCAACATCCGACCCCGCCCGGCACACGCCCCCTTAAAGTGGATTCAAGGAGATGACCATGGACACCAACCCCACCGCCCTGCTTTTCGACCTCGCCGCCAGCGCCCAGGACCAGAGCGACCGGGACGCGCTGCGGGGCCTTCTCGCCGCAGGCCATCACGCCTGGTGCGAGGGCGTCGCCGACGTCCAGTCCGGCATCGCCCTGGAGACCGCAAGCCTGTCCGACGTCCAACTCGCCGAGCAGTGCACTGCCGCAGGCGTGCCGTGGGAGCTGGGGACGACACGCAGCGAGGCGGTCTCCGCCCTCGCGTTCGCGACCTGGGAGGCCACGCCGGCCGCCATGGCCTACACGGAGCTGGAAGAGCGGGCCGCGCTCTTCGGTGTCTGTCTTCTTGGCGAGGAGCTTCTGTAGCCGCCTCTCGCGCTGGGCTGGACACGAGCCCACCAGCTTTGGCATTATCGAACCTGTCGCGGCTCGACCGGGCGCCGACACCGCCTTGCCGATCCTTCCAAAGGGGTTTCGATGTCTCCCGCCGAACGGCTCGTGGACACCGCGCAGATCGTGTCCGAGTTCGGCACGAGCAAGCCCCGGATCAGCGAGTGGAGCAACGCCCCGGACAGCGGTTTCCCCGCGGTCGCGCACACGGAGGGCCGCAAGCGGTTCTGGCGCCACGACGAGGTCGCGGCGTTCTTCGCCAAGCGCGCCCCGAAGAAGCGCACGCTGCCGGCCGCGGTACTCGAGGCCGACCAGGACGAGCTGCTGACCAAGCGGGAGGTGGCCAAGCTCCTCGGCTACACCCGCACCTCCACCATCGACGCCTACTTCCGCGATCGGCCCGGATACTTCCCCGAGCCCGACGAGGACGTCGACGGCCCGATGTGGCGCCGCGGCACGATCGTCGCCTGGGCCAGCAACCGGCCCGGCAAGGGCCGGCGCAGCTCCGCCCCGGCTACCGCGCTGCCCGCAGTGCCCGTCGATGGAGACCCCGACGAGCTGCTCGGTACCGCCGAGGTCGCGAGCCTGTTCGGCTACAGCAGCGTCGCTTCGTTCTCCAGCGCCCTCTACCAGGGGCGCATCCCCGAACTGCCCGAGCCGGAGACCCTGGAGAGGGAGGAAGGCAGCCGCGGCGGAGCCCGCAAGAAGTGGCGCCGGTCCACCGTCGTCGCCGCCGCCCGCAAGCGCGGTGTGCTGCCGGCCGCCGACCAGGACGAGAACGAGGACCTGGTCGGCGCAGCCGAAGCGGCCCAGATCCTCGGATACGGCAACGCCGACAGCTTCATCAGCGCTCTCGGGCACGGGCTCCTGCCCGACCTCGAGCAGCCCGACGGGTTCGAATACCGCCGCGGGAGTGCCGGCCGACCGCGCCAGCAGCGCTGGAAACGCTCCCGCATCGAGGAGCTGGCCGCCCTCCGGTCCTCGACGCCCTGACTGCAACACCGAACCGCGTCACACGCGGGATACCGTAAGACCGCGGCCTCTGGTTTAAGGGATCGACGAACTCCCGGCGGGCCAGACGCCGCACGATGGCCGGTATGGAGAGGCCAGCCACCTCTCCGCCGCGAAGCCGCCCGGCTTCGCGGCACCGGCCATCGCCGCTTCCTCAACGCTCCCACGAAGGCCACCCCCGAGCTCCTCTCCAGGTTCCGGAGTGATCACATGCCCAGGCAGGCCCTTCTCCCCTGTTTCCGTTCCAAGCCGCGCAGCCCGGCATCAGGCCGAGTGATCGTTGACCCCGCCATACCGGACAGACAACACAGGAGGCTCGCGGTCGGGCTCCCGGTACCCCGGCTATCGTTCAGTCTGCGGTAGCCGGACAGCCACGACATCGTCCTCTCGATCACTCACCTTCGGCGGCCCAATCGTTCGCTGGACTCGATGCCCTTGCGGGCGATCCGGACTCCGATGCGCTTGCCCCATAACCATTTTCGCAGGTCGGGGCGGTCATAGGCTTTGTCGGCGTGCAGGCGCTGGGGCTTGAAGTAGCGGCCGTGATCCGGGTCGTTTCTCGTTTTGGCGCCCGAATTTTCTCACTTTCCCTGTGCGCGGGCTCCCTTGCCGATGGCCGCACGGATCTGAGGAGCCAATGCTTGCTGGTCGAGTAGGGCCCGGCACTGAGCTGTTCGCCAGTCGCCGCACTGCCGTCGCGACGCCGGTGGTCTGGGGCGGCGCGACGGCCTGTGTCTCGCCTCAGTTGCCGGGTTGGGGGTCCTTGCCCCCGTCGTCCCCGGACGCGGTGACGGACCCGGTGCCTTCTCCTTCTGCCCCCGCTGGCCGACGGCGGCTGCGGCGCGGGGCGCGCGTACACCCGGTCAGCAGTCTGCGGAACTCCGCCCAGACTTCGTACGCTGCGTAGCCGAACGTCACTTGACGCCTCCGGGGTTGGCGGGAACCAGCAGGCCGTCACCCGGCCACAGGGCGCACCCGGCTTCCGCCCAGGCCAGTTGCCTGCCGACCTCGACCAGGACCTCGATGCGTTCGGCGGGCCCGTACGCCTGATGCCGCTCGGCCGCCGGGTCGTAGACCCGTACTTCGCTGTGCGGGCCAGAGCACACCAGGGCACGGGCGATGTCCGGCAGGCCCAGGCTGAGGGCATCGCATTCACGGTTCCGGATGAGCTGGAGCAGATCCGCGGTGACCGCCTCCCAGTCGCCGACCTCCGGCCAGCGCGTACCGCCGTCCAGTTCGTGGGTGAGCGTGGCAAGCGGCACGATCTCGCCTGGCCGGCGGCCGCGGGTGAGGCGGTCGTAGATGCGGGCGCCGTCGGGCTGCCGGACACGGGGGTGCAGCAGGGAGGCTGCGGCTACGAGCGAGGTGTTGATCTCCTGGGCGGCGGCCGTGTAGTAGGCCTCGTGCGCGAAGAGCAGGTACACCTCGCCGGTGGGCTGTTCGGAACCGTCCTGGGGCATGTTCGCTTCCTCCTTCGTCGGCGGGACGTGGGTCGTGTGCTCGGCTGAGGGCTGGGGCCGCCGGCGGGGCCCGGGCGGGTAGGGACCCAGCGGCGGCTGCCCGCCGAACCGGTCAGCGCACTGGGTCGTGACGATCTGGCGGGTCTGGATGGCGAGTTGCAGCATCAGCCGCTCGCGGGCGATGAGCTCGCTGGAGGCTGAGCGGGTGTCGTGGCGCTGGAGCAGGTCTGCGGTGGCGAACAGCTGGTGGTGGCCGATCTCGACGGCGCGCCGCACCTCGTAGTGGTCGCTGCCGGCGGCAGCCTGGACGAGGCCGGTGTGCAGAGCGGCGAGGCGCTGCAGGTAGCGGCAGGCGGCTTCGTCCTCGATGATCCGGGCGTTCTCGCCAGCACGGGTATCGAGCCGGTCAGGCAGGTGCTCCACGAGCAGCGGGGCTAAGGCGGCCGCCGGCAGCACGATGCTGAAGGGGACGCCCTGCATGAGCGCAAGGGCGGCCGACACCAGGGTGAGGGCCGTGACGACGGCCGTGGCCGGGCGTACGGTCACTTTGCCGAGGCGGATCCGGTGTGCCGGACGCCTGGCCAGCCAGCGCAGGGCCAGGCGCTGGGACCGGGTCGCGATCGGGGTGAACACGGCCACCCGGTGCGGCTGTTCGGGCAGGCTGCCATCGGCCGGGACCGTCCAGTCGATCCACCCCCATCCCGTCCGTTCACGGATCAGGACGGGCTCACAGCCAGCCGCGCAACCGGAGCCGCAGCAGACGTGCCCGCCGCGCACGGCGCGGGAGCGTTTCCTCTCCCAACACTGCGGCTGCTGCCCAAACGGGCTCAGCTGCTGAGCGAGCCCTGCCGCCGACGGTACGTAGGTCGTCATGGGGTGCTTCCTTCCAGCAGGTTGGTCGATGCAGTTGCGCAGGTGGTACAGCGGCCATCGCCCTCGGGGCGGGCCCGCCGGGGCGTCGGTCCAGGGCAGGTTCGGCACAGCGGCCAGCCCAGACAGGCCGGGCAGAGGTCTTCGCCGGGGGCAGTTCCGGGAACGCCGCAGCCGGCGCATTCGACGAGCGCCCGGTAGGTCAGGGCCTCAGTCACCGTGCGTGCGGCAGACGCCGTGGACGACCGCTCGGCCGACGGCCACCCCTGTGGCTCGGCTTCCATCACGTCGCCGCGGTGGTGACAGCCGTCCAGCGTGGCGGGAGGCGGGTAGGCCTGAGCGGCGCGCAGGCGGGCGGCGATGATCGCACCGACCGTGGTGCGCACCGGCTGCGGCAACGGCCGGTCGGTGATGACGTGACGCAGCTGCTCGCTGCTCCAGCCGGCCTCCAGCATCACAGTGGCCACGCGGCCCTGATCGGTCAGCACCTTCCCGGTCAGCAGGAGTTCCGGACGGCTCGCTCCGATCTCGAGCAGCAGCTGGATCCCCGGATGCATCTCATCCGCCGGGAGCGCAGCCGGTACGTCCGGCTGGTCCGTCCCTTGGGTCGTTCCCGCGGCGTCGCCCTGGTCGCACGGATGGAGGGGTCTGGTCTTCTGCTTGTTGGTCTTCTTTCTGTTGGTGTTCTTAGTGGGGCGATGAACCGACGTCGGGTTATCCACCGGTGGAAAACCCGACATCGGTTGCGACCTGCTGTTTTGCAGGCTGGGCAGATCGGTGATGAAGTACGCGGCCGCGCCGAGGGTGCCGTCGGGGTTGCGCTCGCGTTCCCGGAGCAGGAAGCCGTGCTTCTCCAGCTCCTTGAGGCCGCTCTTGACGGCCTCCTCACCGTCGCGGCTGCGGCGCGCCAGGTCCGTGACGCTCATCCGCCAGCCGTCCCGGTGCGTGCTGATGAGCCCGAAGATTCCCTTCGCCTTGAAGGACAGCCGGGGGTCGCGGAACAGGCCGTTGGCGATCTGGGTGAACTGGTCCGCCGCCATCACCCCACGGCGGATCCCCGCCCCGAAGCCGGGCGGCGCCTCACCCGCCGGCGCGGAGGCGAACACCGACCCGGCCGCCGCGGCAAAATCGGCGGGGGCGGGGCGGTCCGTGATCGAGTACACGATCTCGCGGAGCGTCCCGTCGTCGTGCCTGAGCTGTTCGCGGATGAGGTAGCCGTGCCGCTGCAGTTCGGTGAGGCCGCCGCGTACGGCGTCGCGTCCGTCGGGTCCGGCGCGCACGAGGTCGGCGACCGTCACGTGCCAGCCGGCGCGGTGGGTGCTGATGTAGCCGAAGATGCCCTTCGCCTTGAAGGAGATCTTGGGGTCGCGGAACAGGCCGTTGGCGATCTGAGTGAATTGGTCCGCCGCCATCACCCCACGGCGGATCCCCGCCCCGAAGCGGCTCATCGTGCTTCCTCGCGCGCCATGTGCGCGCGGCCGCCGATGCCCTGGAGCGAACGTGCGGGAGCGAGGTGGCGGGGGCCGCTGTGTGAGGTGCCGTGAGCGAGATCCATTCCGTCAGCTCACCCGGCACGCCCGACCAGGCTGACGACCACAACCCCCGACCACCGGTCACGATCCGGCAACATGCGCACTGGGCTGGCGTGGTCGGGCTCATGGTCGGGCCGACCACGGCCCTTCCCCGCTGCCCGCCGAAGGCTGCGCAGTCGCGGTTGCGCAGCGGCAACGTCGCCCATTGCGCAGACGGCTGCGCAACGGTTCCGGGTCCTGCGCATTCGGCATGTGCAGCCGACTGCGCATAGCCGGCAGACGCCGTCGACGTTGGTCTGCGCACTCGGCCAAGTCGAGCGCAATCGGGCCTTCCACGGCCTCCTTCCTGGAGCCGGCGCGGTCCCGATCCGTCGGCGGCTTCTCCCTCTGTCGCCCCTGGGCTCGCTGGGCCAGTTCCCCGTCCCCACCACCTTCACGGCGATGTTCGGTTCAGGCGTGCCCGGTCGCCGTCCGCGGCCATGGTCGGGGCGGTGGTCGGGCCGACCATGACCCCGACCACGGGCTTTGTGTCCCCATCGTGACTGTGGTCGGGCCTTCATGGTCGGTGGTCTGGTCGGGGTCGGCGGGTTTCCTCGAGGTCAGCAAGTACACGATCTGACCTGGGAGATTGACCATGTCCCCTGGCAAGCAGGCCTCGGAGAGCGACGCGGCTCCCCCGGTGGCCGCAGGCGCCCGGCTGGAGAAGATGAGGCGGCGCGTGCGCCTGTCGCGCCTGGCCTTGTTCACCGCGATTGCGGCCGGCCCCATCGCCCTGGGCGTCGCGGTGATGTCCGGCCCGACCACCGTCGCGGCCGCCCCCTCGGACAAGCCGACCGCCGTGCGCACCGCGGCCACCGCGGCCGACCCGGCGGGCTATGCGCAGGTGTTCGTCGACGCGTGGTTGCGCAGCAGCACCGACGACGCGAACAGTGCGCAGGCGCGGCTTGCGCAGTCCCTCGCGCCGGACGTCGATCTGCCGGACCCGGTCGCCAGTGCGCAGCCGAAGCCGGCATCGGTGACCGCCGTGCGCAGTGCGCAGCGCGAGGACGGCGAGTGGGCGGTGACCGTGGCTGCGCAATACGCCGACGGCCGCCTGCGCTACTTCGTCGTCCCCGTGACCGCCGACGCGAGCGGCGCCTCGTTCGCCGTGATCGGCGCCCCCGGCGCGGTGGCCGGCCCGGCGCGCGCCGGGGTGGCCAAATCGCCGTACGGCGTGAGCGTGCCGTCCGACGGCGATCTGTCCTTGGCAGTCGGCGAGTTCTTCGGCGCGTACCTGGCGGGGGCCGGGGATGTGGACCGCTACCTCGCTCCCGGGGTGAAGCTCTTGCCGGTCTCTCCCGCCCCGTACACCGCGGTCACCGTCCAGGAGGTGTGGGGTGCCGATCAGGCCGCGGCCGCCGAACAGGTGCCGGCCGACGGCACGCGGGTCCGTGTCCGCGTGGCGGTCGAAGCCGTGGATGACGCCGGGCGTTGGCCGCTGGCGTACGACATCGACCTCAAGGCCCGCTCCGGCCGGTGGGAAGTCGCGGCGCTTGAGTCCGGAACCGTGAGGGACGGGGGTGCCCGGTGAATACGGTGCACAGTCTGATGCTCGCCGGGCAGCTCAATGACCTTGGCGATTCGTGGATCACCATGTTCAAGGAGTGGGCGACCAAGGGCCTGCAGGCCGGTCTGGTCTGCCTCGTCGTGGTCATCATGATCCAGAAGTTCAGCCTGAAGGCCGGGATCGGCGCCCTGCTTCTGATGATCATCGCGCTGGGGCTGTACGACAGCCGCAACGACCTGGCGGACATGTTCACCGACGAGGTGAAGAACCCGTCCCAGGGCGCCTCCGCCGTGCCCGGCATCGTGCGCGGACCCGATCCGCTCGCCCGGGTGCACTCCGACGGCGCGGGAGGCTGGCTGTGAGCGCCGCGGCCGCGGGGCGGGTGGGCCGCTTCTACACCTCCGCCCGCCGCCACCCGTGGGTACTGGGCAAGGTCGCCGACTGGAAGATCCCGCTCGGCCCCTACACCCCGGCACAGATCGCGGTCGCGGTCGGCGGCGGCTTCCTGCTGGTCAAGACGATCAGCTGGTGGTCGTGGATGGGGCCGGTGCCGATCGTGGCCTGGCTGCTGGCGGTCTGGGCGGTACGCCGTCCGAAGATCAAAGGGCGCGCCCCGTTGCAGGCGGCGCTGGGCTGGGTGCTGCTCGCCTGGCAGCCGCAGGGCGGCCGCATCGGCGGCCGGGCCGCCCGGGACCGCATCTCCCGGCCTCTGCTTGGCGGCTTCACCCTCGAGGAGACTGCTCCCGCTGTCCCGGTCATGGCCACGCCCCGCGTCGACCAGCCTGCAGCCGACCGCAAGGCGCACCGGGGCCCGGCGGCCCGTCCGCCCGCGCGGCCGCGCCCGGTGTCGGTGGGGCCGGTGTCGGGCGTCCAGCAGTTGCTCGCCCTCGCCGAACAGGCTGGGGGTGCCAGGTGAGGGTGCCGATCCGTCACATCGCCGGACACCTCGTCTGGTCGACACACGGCAGCGTGTGGGCCCTCTACCGGCTGCACCCCGGACCGGACGCGCGCGGCCACCGAGAGGAGAGCGTCCAGGGCACCTACGTCCCGGCCGCGGTCCGCGACGAGCAGCTCGCGAAGATCACGCACTTGATCCGTTCCCTGACGGGGGCGCCACGCCTGTTCGGGCTGTGCGCCCAGGTCGACCCGGGCGAGATCGCCCTGCGCATGATCGAGGGCATCGAGCCCGGCGACCAGATGCCCGGCAGTACGCATCCGTGGGTGGAGAACGTCGAGGCCACCCTGGACCTGCTGGGCGAGCAGGAGATGCACCGCCGCACGCTCTGGCTGGCCGTGCCGCTGCAGAACGACGCCGCCGGCGGGCAGGTGACCGCCTCCCTCGGCGCGATGTGGGCGGACGTCGCGCCGATGCTGGGCATGCGGGCCGCCCCCGTGGCGCGCCGCGAGGTGACCTCCTACCGCGAGCAGGCCTCCCGGGTGGAAGCCGCGCTCGCCGGCGGCGTCGCCTTCCGCCCGGCCCGCCCGGCGGAGATCGTGTGGATGATCCAGCACGCCCTGCACCGAGGCCTCACCGAGCCGCTGCTCACCGAAGCCGAGACCAGCAACCTGTACGGCGGGCGGCTGAAGGCGGGGATGCTGCACTCCCCCAGCTACGCCGACCTCGGCCAGGTCCGCCTGCAGGAGGGAGGCGTCGATCCCGCGCTCGACGACGCCGAGGACCTGGCGGGCGCGGACCGGATCGGCCGGTCGGGCCGCATGGCGTGGTGGCGGCTGAAGACATCGTCGCCGCTGCGGCGGCGGTGGCTGCAGGTGGAGTCCGACGCCGGAGTGGGCTATCAGGCGCAGCTGGCGCTGGCCGAGTGCCCGCCTGCCGTAAGCCAGGACGCCGCCGACCTGTTCGCGCAGCTGGAGACCCTGGATTTCCCCGTCGACTACACCATCGACCTCACCCTGGTACCGGCCGACAAGGCCCGCGACCAAGTGCGGCGCAAGAAGAACGAACTCATCGACCAGGCCGACCAGTACGACGCCCGCCCCACCGGCATGCCCGCCTCCCTGACCGACGCCGCCCGCGACCTGGGCGAACTGGACGTACGACTGTCGCGCACCAGCGTGGAGGTCGAGGTCCAGTCGGTGACGGTCCTGACCGTGTGGGGGCCGACCGCCGCAGTCTGTGACGCCCGCGCCCGAGCCCTGGCCGCGCTGCTCGGCGGCGCCGACTACCGCGCCGTGCGTCCGGCCGGGCTGCAGGAGGCCTTGTTCACCGTCGGTCTGCCCGGCACCGCGCGGCCCGGCGTGGTGCGGGAGTTCACCCAGCACCAAGTCAGCGAGGACTGGGCTTTGGGCGGGGCCTTCACGCTTGCGGAGGTCGGCGACCCCAACGGCATGTTCCTCGGCATCGACCTGGACTGCGGCACCACCCGCCCCGTCATGATCAACGTGGCGGATGCGCCAAAGCAGGACGCCTCCGCCTCCATGGGGATCATCGGCGATCTCGGCGCGGGCAAGAGCGTCCTGGAAAAGCTGATCTCCGAGTCGGTGTGGGCGCGCGGCGGGATCGCGATCTGCATCGACCGCACCCCTGTGCGGGAGTGGGCGACCTTCGCCCGCACCGCGGCCGCGGGCCGCTGCCAGATCATCGACGCCGCCCAGGCCGAGGTGTCCATCGACCCGCTGCGCATGTTCGACGGCCCCGAAGGCCGCCACTACGCCCTGTCTTACCTCACGCTCCAGCTCGGCATCGGCCCGATGAGCACAGGCGGGGAGGTCCTGCACCATGCCGTGGAGCGGGCCGCCGCCGGTGACGCCCCCTCCATGCACCGGGTCCTTCAGGTCCTCGACGAGATGGCCAAGGCGGAAGCGGGCAAGCGGCAGGACGCGGCCGCCACCCTCGCCGGCCTCGTCCGCGTCGTGGCCAGCAACCCTCTTGCAGCGATGGTGTTCGACCCCAGCCTGCCGCCGGTGCGGCTGGACGCCTCCAGCGCCTCCGACATGATCGTGGTCACGACCGCGGGGCTGAAGCTGCCGCCGAAGGCCGCGTTCGACAAGCCCGAAGTGCTGCACCAGCAGTCGCTGGAGGCGCTCATCGGCCGCGCGGTCCTCTACCTGATCGCGGCCATCGCGAGGCAGACCGCGTTCGAGGACCCGGAGCGGTTCACCGCCGTGGTCCTGGACGAGCTGTACTGGCTCACCTCTTCGGCCGAGGGCACCGCCTTGGTCCACGAAATCCTCCACGACGGCCGCAAGCACGGCGCCGGGCTGATCGCCGGCTCTCACGACGCCGACGAACTCGGCCCCGACCGCGGGCTGATGGCCTACCGCGCGCTCGCCCGCACCGCGGACCGCGAACGCGCCCGCCGGGGACTTCAGTTCCTCGGTCTCAACTCGAACGACCCAGAGCTGCTGCGGCTGGTGACCACCGGCCTGTCCCCCGTCGGACAACGCGGCCGCGAAGGCGAGTTCCTGATCACCTGCCCGCGGCAGAACACCGGCCGCATCAAGGTCGTCATCCCCCGCATCGAGCGGATCTTTTCCTCCATCACCACCACACCGGGACGCCGCACACCTACGCCCGCGTCCGCGCCGCTCGCCGGTGCCGCCACGGGTGACCGTCCGAAGGAACCTCGATGACCTCTTTCGCACCCAGTCGCTCCCGGCGCCTGGCCGCAGCCGCGAGCGCTCTCACGGCGATCGCTGTGGCCGTCGGCGTGCTCGTCCTGGCGCTCGGGGCGAGCCTGCCGGAGACCTGGTGGCCGCGCACCGGGCAGGCCTTCGCCGCCGACGCCGCCAAGGCGCCCGCAGACGCGTGCGATCGGATAGCGGGTCCGGCCAAGGAGTACTGCGAGCGCGGCCGCCACGCCGCGAGCGCCGGATCCACCCAGGACGGCGGTGGCGCCGCCGCATGGAAGCTGCTGTCGGCCGCGACCGGGGTGGGCGCGCTCGTGATCTGGCGACGCCGGGCGCCTACGAGGCAAGGGCGGGCCTGAGATGTTCCGTCCAGACCACGGCACGCTGCGCCGGGCCGGCTTCGTCCTGCTGCTCACCGGCGTGTTCGTCATGGTGAACAGCCAGGTCGTGTACGCGGCCAGCAGCAACAGCGAGACCGGAGACCTGCTCGCCCCGCTGAACATCTACTCGTCCGAGGGTGTGCCGATCGATGGGTACGACCTGAACGCTTCAGGCGGCTCCATCGTCGCCTTCAAGACGCAGGCCCTGGCCTTCGCCCTGTCCGGCCTGTTCACACTGATCCGGCTGCTGGTCGGTCTGGCGGGGTGGGCAATCGAGGTGGCCTTCCGGTTCCCGCTGCTAAAGATCCTGGCCCGCCCGGCGCAGAAGGTTGCCGACACGTACGACAACGTGGTGGTCGACACCCTGGGGTTGAAGGGTCTGCTGCTGGCCTGGGCGTTTGCTTTCGCCGGGTTCATGATCGTGCGCGGGCGGGTGGGCCGCGGGCTGGGCGAAATCTTCCTCACCTTGCTCATCGGGGCGATCGCCGCTTCGGCCCTCATCCGCCCCGACACCCTGCTCGGCCAGGACGGCCCTTTGGGCCAGTCCCAGCAGGTGGCTGCCGAGGTCGCCCAGCAGAGCGTCGACTCCTACGACTGGGGCGGAAAGATCGCCAGCTACGACCCGTGCGCCGGCATGGCCGGCAACGCCGAGATCAAGTGCGAGGAGCGTGAAGGCGAAGGACCGGTCTCCGCAGCAGAGGTGGCCCGGCCCATCCAGGACTCGATCACCAACGCCCTGATCGTCAAGCCGTACATGCTGCTGCAGTACGGGCGCGTCCTCGACCCCGCCAAAGAATCCGACCGCAAGGCCTACGCCGTCCACCTGAAGTGGATCACCGGCGGATACAAGGTGGGCGCCAAGGTTACTGACAAGGGAAAGGAAGTCTGCAGCAAAATCCGCGGCGCGGCGAAGAAGTACTGCGAGCGCGGCTTCATCGAGGGGGTGCCCGACAGCGACGGCGGTGACGGCCTGCCGGAGCTCACCCCCGGCGGCGAGCTGCTGGATGCCTCCAACGCGGTCGTCACCGACGAGGACCGCGAGTTCTACGCCTTCCTCGAGGACATGAAACGGGCCGGCGACGTCGGCAAGTCGTGCGCCGCCTACGCCGAGAAACCCACCTGGTGGCGCGTCGGCGGCGCCGCCCTGCTGCTGGTCGCAGCCCTGTTCATCTGCGGCATGCTCCTCTCCAGCGCCATCGTGCTGCTGGGCACCCAGGGCATCTGCGCGGCGTCCGCGGCCGCGGGCGGTGTCACCTTCGTCGCGGGCATGCTGCCCGGGCCTGCGCGCCAGTCGGTGTGGAAGTGGCTGTCGATCTGGGGCATCGCGGTCCTGACTGTGGTCGGGATCTGCGCGTTCGTGCCGTTCTTCGGCATCGCCGTGGACGCCACCGTCACCGACGGGCCCGACCTGATGGTCGAGCGGATCCTGCTCATCGACGTCCTCGCCATCGCGGGCGCGGCCGGACACCGCCGCCTGCTGACAGGGATCACCTCCTTCGGCCAGCGCATGGCCATGCGGATGCGCTACGCCAAGGTCGGCGGCACCCACATGCCGGGCGACACCTCCGAGCTCGGCGCCGCGCTCGCCATGAACTCGTCCGCCGCGCTCGGCGGATACGGCGGGGGCTTGCGCGCCGTCACCGGTGGCGGCGGCGGCCGGTTCGGGCTGCTCGGCACCCGGCAGCGGCTTATGGGCGCACTGACGTCGCTGTTCGACGGGGCGGGTATGCCGGTGGACACCGGTCGTGTGCTCGCCGATGCCACCGCCGAGGCAGGGCGTGGGCTCGCCCCGCTCACTGCGGCGGCCGCCGTGGGCGGGCTCGGAGCGCGGCTCGGTGCGAAGGGCTCCCACTGGCTGCTGATCGGCCGGCGTCCGGACAAGGAGCAGTTGGCCAAGTGGCGTAAGCCCAGCGCGGACGGCGATCCGGACACAGGCGGCCCGTCCGGCGGCGGGGACAGTGGTTCGGGCGGCGGAGGGCCGCGCCGTCCTGGCGGTCCGCCCGACCGCTACCGCGACGAGGACGGCCAGGTCGTGGACCGCCGCTCGGGTCAGGTACTGCACGACCAGAACACCGACCGCACGCTGCTGTCAACGCGCGCCCACAACCGTCTGGTGCGCTTTCGCGGGTACCGCATCCTCAATCGGGGTGGCCGCGCCGCGTATGGGGCGACGGTCGGTCTCCCGGCCAATGTCCGCCGGGCCCGCTCGGGCGGATCGCGCTACTCCCAGGACGCCCGCCAGCAGGTGCGGGTGTGGGGCAACACCGTCCGCGAGGACGGCCGGGCCTGGGCCGACGCGGGACGGCAGGCTGCCCGTTCCGGCCCCTTTCGCAGCCGCCGCCTCCCGGCAGCTCCGACGGCAGTCCCCTCCCCGCGGCCGAACCCGGTCCAGTCGGCGACGGCACGTACTGGCAGCCCCGCCGGCCGTCCGGGGCCAGGCCCCGCTCGGCCGACCGCGCCGACGTCTTCGGCCGGAGGCAACACAACGCCGACGTCCCCGAACCGGCTCGCGGGCGGCAGCGCCACGCGTCCGGCGAGCCCTGCGTCGAACAGGACAGGCCCGGCCCTTCCCGGCGGCGGGAGCGCTCGCACCACACCGCGAGACGAGGCGCGTGCCCGGATGCGGGACCTGATGCGCCAGAACGGGCCCGAGGCAGAACCTCAACGCCAGGCCGATCGGCTGCGCGAGATGCGGGCGCAGTGGCAGGCCGAGGACGGTGAGGACGGGTGAGGGCGTCCCGGCGCCGCCTCGGGCGGTGGGGATGCGTGGTTGTGCTGCTTCTGTTCACCGGCGTGTGCTGCGCGGCTCCTGTCTCGAACGCGATCAGCGCATACGTCGCGATGCAGACCGGGCTCCAGGACGACGGTGGGATCGCCGACGGCGGCACCGCGGCAGACATCCCCGCCCGGATGCTGACCGCCTACAAGAAGGCTGTCCAGCAGGTCGGGAAGTACAGGCCCAGGTGCCAGGGCATGCGCTGGCCGATCCTGGCCGGGATCGCCAAGGTCGAGTCGAACCACGCCATCGGCCGCAACGTCGCCGCCGGGGCCCCGATGTCTCTACTCCCGTGGGTTACCTCCACATCCGTCCACGTCAACACCGGCGGCCTGAATGTGCCGGTGGGCCAGGTCGGCACCGTCACCGTGACCGTGACCTGCACAGTCAACCTCTCCGACCTGCTGCTGCCGGGCGTGCCTGGGGCAAGGACGCTCACGTCGACGGCCGTCTCGGTGGTGGATCAGTACCGGCAGCGGGGTGACTGATGATCTTCCCTCAGATGTGGCTGCGCCGGGCGCGGCTGGACGACCGGGGAGGCGTCACCGTGTTCGTCGCCGTCTGCGTCATGGCGCTGATCGGGATCATCGGCGTCGCCGTGGACGGCGGCAGCAAGATGCGCGCCACTGAGCGCGCCGACTACATCGCCGGCGAGGCCGCCCGGGCCGGAGGGCAGGCCATCGACCCCGCCGAAGCCATCAGCGGCAACGCAATCGTCGTCGATCCGCAGAACGCGGCTGCCGCAGCCCAGGCCTACCTGCGCTCCGCCGGCGCCACCGCACGGTCAGCGTGTCCGGCGACGGCAAGACCCTCACCGTCCGCGTCACCGGCTCCTACGACACGAAGTTCCTGTCGGTGGTCGGGATCGGCTCGTTGTCAGTGTCCGGCCAGGGCAAGGCCACCCTCCTGCACGGCGTCACCGCACCCGAAGGAAACTGATGCCCGCCACCACCCACTCCCCCGCCGCGACAGTGGGCCGCACCCTGGCCCGTGTCGTCAAGGCCGGCTTGAGCCTGCTCGTTCTGGCCGCCGCGGTCGCGGGCCTGCCGCTGCTGCTGGCCTGGGCCACCCCGGTCATCTGGGCTTCCACCCACGACGACCTCACGCACCTGCTGGACCGGCAGGACACCGGCAGAGTGTTCCTGCTGCTACTCGCCTTGGTGGGCTGGATCGGCTGGGCGCAGTTCACGTTCTGCGCCGCACGCGAGCTGATCGCACAAGTGCGGGGCCGTACCTGGCATGCCCCGCGCGGGATGGGCGCCTCGCAGCGCGCCGCGGCCCTGTTGATCGGCAGCATCCTGGTGCTGCTGCCCACCAGCTCGGCGCTGGCCTCCGACGCCCAGGCTGCCCCGGCCACCACGGCGGCCCGCGTCCCCGGGCAGGCCCAGGCGCCGCAGGCCACCGCGAACGGGCAGGCTCACACGCCCGCGGCGAGCACGCCGGCGTCCCGCACGACGTACACGGTGCGCGAAACACGACCCGCACAGAGCCTGTGGGGCATCGCCGAGAAGGAGCTGGGCAATGGCGAACGATGGCGGGAGATCGCCGACCTGAACGAGGGCCACACCATGGCCGACGGCACCGTCTTCCGCGCGAACAGCTTTCTGCAGCCCGGCTGGCAACTGGCAATGCCCGAAACCGTCGCGGCCGCGGGAGGCCCCCGTACGCAACTGGGAGACAGCGCCCCGACGGCCGGCGAGGGGGGTGGGCACGTCGTCACGGTCCACTCCGGCGACTACCTGTCGAAGATCGCAGAGGAAGAGCTCGGCGACGGCAACCAATGGCCGCAGCTGTTCGCCGCCAGCCGCGGCAAGCCACAGCCGCACGGCCTGCCCGAGATCACTGACCCCGACGTGATCTACGCGGGACAGCACGTCACCCTCCCCGGCGCCCCGCCGGACCAGCAGGCGCCGCCACACGACAACCACCGAGGCGAGGAGGCGGGCAGCCAGGAGACCACTCCCCCAGCCACCCCACACCCCGACAGCACGCAGGCGCCGGGCGACGGCACGGGCGATGCACAGGCACCCGTACCCAGCCAGACCCAGGCGCCCGCACCGCAGTCATCGGCGCCCAGCACACCAGCCAGCCGCCCGACCGAACAGCCCGAACAGCCCGAGCAGGAGCAGGCCTCTCCGTCCGCCGCGGCGTCCGCAACGCCCGAGCCCAGCGCCAGCGCCAGCGCCTCAGCTTCTGCCTCCTCCCCTGCTGCCTCCCCATCGGCGTCGGCGGAACCGTCCGGTTCCGCTGCCTCCTCCCCCACCACCCAAGCGCCCGGGACTCCGGCAACGGCTCCGGCCAGCAGCCCGCTGAACCTGCGCACCGTTCTCGGCGCCGGCGCACTGCTCGCCGCCGCCATCACCGGTGCCCTCGCCCTGCGCCGGACACTGCAGCGCCGACGCCGCAAACCGGGCGAGAAAATCGCCATCGCAGCGGAGACCTCCCCGGCAGAGGCCCAGTTGGCGGCGGCCGCCGAACCCGGCGGTGCTGCCCGTCTGGACGTGGCGCTACGCACCCTGGCCCACCACGCGGCCCAACAGGAGGAGGACGACGCGGTCCTGCCGCCGCTGCGGGCCGCCCGGATCGGGACCCGCACGGTTCAGGTGCTGCCCGAGGACCTCGCCCAGGAACCGCTCGCGCCCTTCAACGCCGGGCAGGGCGGCTGGTGGATCCTGCCCGCTGATGCCGCGCTCCTGGACGAGGAGACGGCCCGCGACGTACCGGCACCGTGTCCGGGGCTGGTCACGATCGGCAGCACCGAGACCGGCGACCTGCTGCTACTCAACCTCGCCGGGCTGCCCGCGCTGTTGCTGGACGGCAACCCGCTCCACATCACCGAAGTGTGCACCTCACTCGTCCTGGAACTCGGGATGAGTCCCTGGGCGGCCGAAGCCGAGATCGTCACCGTCGGGTTCGGCGCGGACCTACCGCAGCTGCTGCCCACGGCGCGGATCGCCCACATGCGCCAGGCCGCGCACGCGCTGCGCGACCTGAGCGAACGTCTCCTGGAAGCACACCAGATGCCCGAAACCCTGCACCAGCCGTACCTGCTGCTATGCGCGTCTGCTCTGGACGAGGACACGGCCTGGCAGTTCGCCGACACGATTTCCCGAGCAGGGTCTGTGCCCGTCACGCTGATCGCCCCGGCGAGTACAGCGGCCGCACACTTCCCCGAGGCGGAGATCCTCAACGCCTCCCTCAGCGAGCCGCAACACCTCGACTACGCCGGCACCGACATCACGGTGCAGCGCCTGGAACACCCCGCCTACCTCCAGATCACCACCGCGCTGAAAGTGTCCGCACAGCCGGCCCACCCGGCCGAAGGGCCCTGGCAGGACATTCCGGACGAGCCCGACCACATGCCCCAGCCCGAGCAGGCAGTGCCGCAGGAGCCGATCGCGCCCGCATCCGCCGCCGCCTCGATCCCGTCGCCAGCGGCGGCAACAGATGTGAGCGGCGAGGTCTTCCCGGCCCTGCTCGCCGCCGGCACCGACCCGTCCGGGCTCCGCCTCCTCTCCCCCACCACATCATTGACCGGGTTTGAGGATGAAACCGGCCCGGGCACCGAAGCAGCAGTGCCATCAGCCCCGGCGTCCCCAGCTGCGGAGACCACCGACGCGGCAGAGACCACGGAGGAGCACGACCCGCGGGGCGCCGTCGAAGAGCCCACAGCGGCGGCGGAGGGGGAAGAGTGCGAGGCACATGACCTGCACGCCCCGGAGATCCGCATCCTGGGGCCGGTCGAGGTGACGGGCGTGGACAGCACCGGCCACGGCCCCAGGATGGCGCAGCTGGCCGCCCTGTTGTACTTCCGGCCGGGGCGGAGCGCGGATGTCCTGTGTGCCGACATGGACCCCATAAGCCCCTGGTCAACGAGCACCCTCAACGCACGCATGCAAGGCCTGCGCAGCTCCCTCGGCAGCGACCCCTCCGGCAACGTCTACGTGCCGCGCCGCAAGGCGGGCGAGGACCCCTACCGGCTCGCGCCCGGTGTGCGCTGCGACTGGAGCCGCTTCCTCCAGCTCGTCGAACGCGCACTACCGCAGGGACCGTCCGGCCTGAGCGACCTGGAGAAGGCACTGACCCTGGTACGGGGCAAACCGTTCGGCGGCCGGTCACTGCCCTGGGCCGAGCCCTACCAGCAGGAGATGATCACGCGGATCATCGACGTCGCCCACACCGTGGCCACCCACCGGATCTCTGTCGGCTCCCACCACGACTTCAGCGCTGCGTGGCAGGCCATCGCCACCGGCCTCGAGGTAGACGACACAGCAGAGCTGCTGTATCGGGACTTGATGCGCCTTGAGGCTGCACGCGGGAACCGCTCCGGACTGCACACCGCCATCACCCGCGTACAACACATCAACCAGGCACTCGACTGCTCACTCGAAACGGCGACTACTCAGCTCATCAACCAACTCCTCAACAACCCGGGCACGGAGATGCGCAATGCAGGATCCGCGATTCCGTGAGCTTCCCTGTGATCATGAGCACTGACTCAACGGCCGGCCCCGGGTCGCGGGGGCAGATTACCGAGGCGGCGTACGGCTTCGGTGCAGCCCAGTACGTTGACGCCTTCTGCGACCTCGGTGCCCTGTTCGCCAAGAAGCAGGTCCGAACCGGCCCACACGCAGTGAAGGCCCGGTGGATACCGGGCCTTCACGTCTTAAGTAGCGGGGACAGGATTTGAACCTGCGACCTCTGGGTTATGAGCCCAGCGAGCTACCGAGCTGCTCCACCCCGCGTCGATACGGTGAACTGTACGGCACCGACCCGGATCGGCCCAATCGACTTTCGCCTGCGCTCCGACCGAGCCCGATTGCTCATGCTCGACCGACATGGCCACTGCTCACCCAGTCCGGATTCTGACGTTCCCGCAGGAACGAGTGCTCACGGAACTGCGGACTACAGCGCAAGGCCCTTTAGGCATTCGTGCGCAGGGGTGCACGGTGCGCACTACGAGCTGGGGGCGACGTCCCGGGCCGCGTAGGCGAGCAGCTCATTCAGGGCCACCTTGTTGGAGGCGGGCGGCCGGGTGCGCCACTCCGCCAGTGTCTCCCGTACGGTCTGCGCAACCGCGTGCACGTGCCGGGCCAGACCGTCGTCCAGGGCGGCCACTGCCCCGTCCTGAGCACGTCCGGTGACGACGACCGGCCCATGCACCGGATGCAGGGCCATGCCTCGCCATGCGCTCGCCAGGGCCCAGGCGGCGATGTTCTGCGCGAGCCCCATCGCGCGCCCGTTGCCGTGGATGTGCAGGAGGACCCGCCGGTGGTACACGCCTTGATCAACCGCGTCGGTCGTTGCGATGTGGTCCTGGATCGCGGAGTGCGCACCGGCCCGCGGGCAGGTCGAGTCCCGTGACGGTGGTGTCGGGGGCGATGCGCAGGGCGCGCATGGGTCCTCCTCGCTCGGTGACGGGTGCGCAGCGCTTCTCAGATCGCTGTGCGCACCGACTGCGCAGTGCAGAGCGGGGGGTGCGGGCCCTCACTGCTGTGACTGCGCGTGGTGGCGGGTCAGCGCCTGCCAGCGCCGCTCGAAGTCGACGGCCTGTTCGGCGATGTAGTCGGTGGTGAGGGGCTTGTTGTGCTGCGCGGTGATCCCGTGCGCTGCGCATTCTTGCGCAATGGCGTCGAGCGGCGGGTTGTCGTTGCGCACTCGCTGCTCGGCCCAGAGGGTGTAGACACGGAACGGCAAGAGGTAGCGGCGCAGGGTGGACGGGCTGACCGGCTTTCCGCCGCGGCCGTTCATGCCCTTCGTGCTTGTGAGGTAGGCGGAGAGCTGCTCGGCCTTGGGTTCCTCGCCGTGCTCGGTCTGGTACTGCGTCCAGGCGAGGTAGTAGCGGTCGACGGTGGTCAGCGCGGCGGGCTCCGCGGTCGCGTCGCCTTCGGCCGACGGTTCGTCGATGGCGGCGTTCACCCTGGGACTGCGCTGCTCCTTGGCGGGGTGCGCGCCGATGCCGGCCGGTGCCTGCTCAGGCTCGTCCTCGTTGCGCAGGGGATCACCGGAGGGCGCCTGGCCGGCGGGCTCGGTGGCTTCCTCGTCGGCGGGCGGCTGCGTCTCGTCGAACTCGCGCTGCCGGAAGGCCGTGACGAAGTACTCCAGGTCCTCGCCCGTGATGGGCCGGCCGTTGGCGCCGGTGATCTGGTCTCGCTCGTGGACGTACGTGGCGAGGGCGGCGGCACCGGGGTAGGACCCGTGCTCCTGCGCGTACGCGAGCCAGGCGTTGTAGAAGTAGTCACCCCATCCGTCGTCCGCGTCGTGCAGGGCTTGCGGTTCGGTCCCGGTCCCAGCTGAGGGCGTGTGACGCGATTTGAGGAGCCGCATCAGGGGTTCGAGTTGCTCGTCGGACAAGGGCCCGCCGGCCGCGGTGGCGATGCCGTACTGGTCTTGGAGCCACACAGCGAACTGGGCGCTCGTGGGCTCGAATCCGAACGCGTCCATCCAGTGCTGATAGGCGTCGGCGAGGTGTTGGGCGTTCCCTTCGTCCGCAACGTCGTGCGGCTGCTCAGGGTCTACGGCTGGCGGCTGCTGCGCCGGCTGGGGCTGCACGCCGGGCACCTGCGCCAGATGCTTCTCCTGGCCGACGGCGGCCTCGAGTTCGGGGCTCTGCCGCTCGGCCGGAACCTGGGTCTGCTCGATGGTGAACTGAATCGGCGGCTCGTCAATGCCCGCCGCGGCCAGCCCGGCCGGGGCCGTCTCCGCCAAAGGCACACCGTAGCGGGCCAGGCGCAGCGGCATCAGCGACTCCACCGGGGCCTTCCTCCGCCAGGCGCGGCCGAAGCGGGAGCGCAGGCTCGCCCGGTAGACGAGACGCTCCTGTTCGAGCTTGATGACCTGATCATAGGAGCGCAGCTCCCACAGCTTCATGCGACGCCACAGCAGGAAGGTAGGGATCGGCGACAGCAGCCAGCGGGTGAGACGGACGCCCTCCATGTGCTTGTCGGCCGTGATGTCCGCGATCCGGCCAATCGCATGCCGGGCGGCCTCGACCGCCACCACGAACAGCACCGGGATCACCGCGTGCATGCCCGTGCCCAGCGGGTCCGGCCACGCCGCCGCGCCATTGAAGGCGATCGTCGCCGCGGTCAGCAACCACGCCGTCTGACGCAGCAGAGGGAAGGGGATGCGGATCCAGGTCAGCAGCAGGTCCAGGGCCAGGAGGACACAGATGCCGGCGTCGATACCGATCGGGAAGACATAGGCGAAGGCGCCGAAACCCTTCTTCACCGCCAGTTCACGGACCGCCGCATACGAACCCGCGAAACCGATACCCGCAATGACCACAGCGCCCGCCACGACCACACCGATGAGAACCCGATGCACTCGAGTCAGCTCGGGAATCTCACGGTCCCCCGCAGCCACGCCCCGCCCCCATCCCAGCCTTACAACTGACCAGCTCTCACACTCCCACGACCCACCCCAAGCCGTAGCACTTCCCCGGCAAGATGGCGCAGTTTCGCCAGCAAAAAACGGGCACTTCGGCCGGATGACCCGCGTTGCCGATACATCTCCGCTCGCGCGGAGAGAACGACGGCCGGGATTCCGACCGTGCTGGTCGGCGGTCTTCTCCGTGCGCGTGGAGGTAACCCTGAAGGGTGAAAAGTGGACCAATAGCGACGATCAGGCGAATTCACGTGCGCATCTCGGTGACGAGGTCGCGCACGTCTTCTCCAGGAGTGTGATCGGTCGTCGCCTCGAAATGCCACTCACCGTCGGACGGTGGGTCGTGTAGCCATCATGCCAAGCGGACATGCGATCTGGCGTGCCCTGCTGAGAGCCTCGGGCTGTGTTCCGGAGAGCACCAGGTCCAGGCACCGCTCCACCCGCGGAACTCTTGCGCTAGCTCGGACAGGAAGACGCCAGGGGCGCCACCGCCCCTACCTTGTCATGATCTTGGCCTGCACCGCTCGCTGTGTGCCGTCACGAGGAAGTCGCGCATCGAGTCGTCCTGTTCCTCCGGGAAGGGGCATGTCAGCCGGTGGAAGCACAGCTTCATCGCTCACATGTTCGCCCTGCCCACGCAGGCGGTGGCCCCTTCTTCAATGAGGGGGCCACCAGGCCGTGTTGCGAGTTCAGCCCTGCATGCCAAAGTCAGGGCGCTGCACAGCGCTTACGAACGCGGTCCATGAGTCGGACGGTACGACGAGGGCCGGCCCGTGCTTCGCCTTGGAATCTCGGATGCCGACTTCGCGGCTATCCTGCAGGTCGGCGATTTCAACGCATGAACCTCCGGTGTCGTTGCTGTGAGACGACTTGAACCATGCGGACTCTACGGCCACGTCAGCGGCCATCCTCGGTGTACTGATGGCTATTTCCATTCTCGCGCTAGCTGGTGCAGAAACCCGGCTGTACTAGCCGGCGGCAAGGCGCTGTCCCTCATCGCGTCGAAGCGCCGGATGTTCCGCTGTACCTCTCGCGGTTCGTCCGTGACGCTGATGGTGTTGGGCATATCGACCTGCACGATTGGGTCGAGCGTCTCGGAGAAGTCGAGGATCGCGAAATTGCTCTCTGAGCGATACGACACGACATCGTGGGCGAGGATCTGAACGGTCACGTTGTCCAGTTTGCTCAGTTCGATGATCTCGGCGTACTGCTCTCGCATGACATCAGGGCCGCCGACCATGCGTCTTACAGCCGTCTCGTCCATGATGACGCGCAGTTCCAGGGGGCTGTCAGACCGAGTGACGAGTTCTTTGCGCTCTAGCCGGAGCCTCACGTTCTGATCGATGTACTCGGTAGTTGTTTCGTCTACGGGCTTGGCGATCTGGTACAGCGCCCGCGCGTACGCCTCTGTCTGCAGAAGCCCGAACGTAAAGTTCGGCTGGAAGGCTCGCATCACAGTGGCGTCCTGTTCCAACCCGCGGTACGTGGGCATCTTCGACGGCATGAACGCCTTGTATGGAGTCCATGGCTCCTTGCTCAGGGACTCCCGGTGCAACTGAAGCAGAGTCTCCCGGTCTTCCTTCGGAAGGTCCAAGTCGTAGTGGTCGATCAGAGCTTCGAGGTCGCCTACCCGAGGTAGATCGTTCTCCCCTATTTCGACCCGTGCGAGTTTCGTGTGCGAGAAGCCGAGTTCCTTCGCGACCTCTTGGAGCGTCAGCCCCCTCTTGTCGCGTAGTTTGCGTAACTCCTTGCCGAGTTCCCTGCGTCGGAATGTGGCTCCGCGCTTCGCTGCCACTCTGCTGTCCTCTCACCAATGGCTGTCGGTGCTCAACGAGCGTCCTGTCGGGTGTCGGCGTATCTCGTGTGCCTGAGTGTCCCACCCCCTGTCACCCCGTGAGCAAGCCCCTGCCAGTGTTCTGGCATGTGCCAATTATTGTGCGCTCGCCGTTGAGCTTGCACAGTAACTCGCACATGCATCACGGTAGTTGAGTCATCGCAACCGGTGGCGTGGAAGCGCGTATTTCGCTGTGCGTGACGACGCCACGCCGCACCACCCTCATGTACTGAACGCCCGGAGGACTCGGCATGACACCACCTGCGTTCGCCACCCAGAAGGACACGCGCGTCCGGACAGCTCTCGAGATGTCCCTCGAGCGCCATCCGCACCTTGAACCTGGAACGCTCTCGGCGACTGATGCTGTGTGGCCGGCTCGGCTCCGCCGCATCGTCCGCGCCGCGCTTACCCACTGGGGCCAGCAGGATCTCGTCGAGAGCGCAGAGCTCCTCACGAGCGAGCTGGTCACGAACGCGCTACGCCACGGCCGCGGCCCCGACATCGGTTTCCGTCTGTCCATCCGCGACGATCATGTCGTGATCGAGGTCCGTGACGGCTGTCCGGACCTGCCCGTACTGCGCCAAGCCGGCCCCGACGACGAGGGCGGCCGAGGCCTCTTCCTCGTCGACTCCCTGGCCGAAACCTGGGGAGTCAGCCCCGACGGCACGACCACCTGGTGCTCCCTCCCCCTCACCAAAGGACCCGTCGACATGCAACCCGCCGCGGTTACCGCCCCGGTCTTACGAGAAATGCTGTTACCCCTGCCCGCCGACGCCACCGCGGTCAACATCGCCCGCATCAAGGGGCGGACCCTGCTCACGATGCTGGGCTGGCCCGGCAGCGTGCACACCGCGATCGACGTTGTGCACTGCCTCGTCGACAACGCCGTGCGCTACGGTCTGGCCCCCGAGGGGGGCAGGCAGAGCCTCGCCGTCTGCCTACGCGTAACGGAGGCCCACGAGCTCCTCATCGACGTCACAGACCCGAACCCGACGTTCCCCGGCTTCGACACGGCCCTCACCGCCGGCCCAGGGCGCGGCGTGGGGGACGTCCAGCAGGCCGGCGCGGCGCTCACCTGGTTCGTCAGCCCGGACTGCGAGGGCAAGACCGTCCGCGCCACGATGCGGCCGGGCACGGTGAACCCGTGACCTCCCCGGCTACCGCGGTGGAGACACTATCGGTCACCGGCGCCGCGGTGATGAACCAGCTGATGGAGTCTGCCGGTCCGGCCTGTGAGCCGGCCGCCGACATGGCAGACCTCGCCGAGGTGATCCGCACGCTCCTTGCCGTCGAGGCGCTGCGCGACACCCGCGTGCGTCTCGGGGGCAGCCTCTTCGACGTCGTCATCACCAGTTCCGGGATGCAGGCCCGTTCTGCCGTCGCTGTCATGGACTCGGTCCAGGGCGGCTGCGGACCCGTCATCGAGGATCCCGCAAGCGGATGGCTGTACTGGCTGGTCCCGCCCGGTTCATCCAGCCGGTGGGCGCCCCACACCCACGCCGTATGCCTCGGCGCTCCCCACACGATCACCCTGCCGTCCCTGAATCGCACCGCTCCCCCTAGCCCGTACTGGCTGCGGCCGTCCGCGAGTGACCGGCTTGTGCCCACGGGCCCCCTGTGGGAAGCCCTCGCGCAGTTGCGGCCCGAGCCGACTCCGCATGCCGCGCTCGCTGTCCAGCTCGGATGCGCGGCCTTTTGAGACTTCGCGGCCGCCGACGCTGCTGGTCCCCACCAGGCTCGGCGGGCAGGCCCAACTCCCGCTGCCGGCACCCTGATCCGGCCCGGCAGCCGGTGACCCCACCTCGGAACGAGGATCCAAAGTGCAGCTGCTTCTGCTCGGCGCCTTCAAGGTGCCGGTAGGCGCCGCCCTGTCCCTCACGGACCGGCCCGGGTTCGCACAAGCCTGCCGATACGCGGCGCAGGGCTCCCCTCACGGGATCACCGCCGCCGCCCGACCCGTCATCACCACCGACGACGACACCCCCGCGCACGTACTCGATCGCCTCCACTCCCGCGGGCTGTTCCTCGCTTTCCCACCCACCCTCACCCCCACGACCGAGCAGAAAGGCGCCTGATGCCCCAGCAACTGCACTGGAAGGGCATCCACGTCCCCTACATCACCCCCTGGTCCGCAGAAACACCCCACAGTCACCCCCTCGTCCGCCGCGGCCCAGGCATCGCCTACCTGGACGAGATCCCCTTCATCGACCGCTGCGACGGCGTGCTGTGGCAGCGCATGCCCGCAACCCGCGGAATCGGCCGCCCGAACTTCGCCGGCGTCCACGCCCTGCGGCAACGACAAGCCATGCGCGCCCTGCGCTGCCAGGTCTGCGGCGAGCCCACCACCGGTGAGCGCACCGACCAGCGCTCCCTGTTCCTCGTCCACGCCGACCCCGGATACCCCATCCGCGAAGGCGAGAAAACCGTCGCACCGCCCGTCCACCAGAGCTGCGCCCACGAAGCCATCGCAGCCTGCCCCCACCTGCGCAACCATGCCGCCGCACTCGTCACGCACACCCCCGCATGGGGCGTAGCCGGCATCCTCTACGACCCGAACACCCTGCAGCCCCTGCCCGGCCCCGACAACGACGGCGCAGGCCTGGAATGCATCAGCTACGACGACCCACGGATCCATTTCACCATCGCCGCCCGCGAAATCATCCTCCTCCACGACATCGAGGAAATCACCCTCAACCCGCACACATCACCCACCTGAACCTCGCCCGACCGCTCCACACCCGAAACCCCCAACCCCGACCCCGACCCGGCCGACATCGGTCGGCGCGAGCGCGACCCCGAGTGGTATTGGGCGCAGCGGTCCGCGTACGCCGCCACGAGGCCGCAGGGACGGGAGGCGGACAAGGGCTGCCGAGGGCTGCGTGCGGACGACGTACGACGGGGCAGGTCCGCGTACGTACGCGTTATCGCCACGTGCGAACTGATCCAGCCGGGCCACCCTGAGCATGGTGACCGAGCAGGCGCTGCACCGGTGCACCGGTGCACCGCGAGGAACCGTCGCCGTCCTTCGACGAACGGAAAGTGGCCTCCCGCCGCATGGTGTGCGAGGCACACCTGGCACGCTCCCGCTGGATCCTGTCCTCAGGCCAGAAGATCACCACCGCTTCGAGGAGGTCCCGCCGCGCGTCACCTCCAGGCATTCCTCGCGCTCGCCGCCGGGAAGGACGGTGCCGCCGTCCACTACCCGCGCGCGCCTTCGGCCAGCCGGACTGTGAACCCACCCAGCCCCCGGCGGCCGGTCCGCGTGGAAGGACAGCGGGGTGGAGGCTCAGCGTCTTTGAGTCGCTGGCCGTGCGGCAGCCCGGTCCAACGTCCGCCGATCATGTCCAGACGCTGGGTGATCGAGCGCTCCCTCGGCACGCCCACGGCATCGGCGAGGACGTCAATATCCGCCTCCAGGTCCCGCAGCCGCTGGCCGTACGTCGCCGTCTCGTTTTCCATACCCACCATCCTGACAACCGTCTGCGGCCGGCGCCGCAGACCGCCAGGCCGAAGGTCAGGTCGGGTTCAGTGGAGTAATGCCGGTGCCCGCGTACAGCTCGGGTTCCAGCGACAGGACAGTGAGCGGTTCCCCCGCCTTCACCGCCTGCCAGGCGATCGCTGCCGCGTGCGCCACCGGCCAGTCGACGTTTCTCCAGTCCATCGCATCCACCGCGTGCACCGCGGTGAACGGCACGTTCTCCGCGAACCGCAGGGACGCCGCATGCTTGCCGGCACCGGCGACCTGCCGTTCGGCGGCCAGCATGGACAGCGACGGGATGATGACCCGGCCAGTGCCACGCGAGGCCTCGATGTAGAGGCCGGTGAAGAAGGCATCCGCACGGAACAGGGCGGCCAGAGCGGTGTGGTCCAGGACGGCCGTCAGGTTCATGCGGCGGCGCCGCCCTGATGGGCGCGGATCTTCGCCCAGGCGTCCTGGCCGGCCTGCTGGACCTGCTCGGTGTACTCGATGCCCAGCTCACGGGCAGCCTCGAAAGCCCGCTGCTCCCGCTCGGCCGCCGTGAGCTCCCGGGTAGCGAGGTCCTCCAGCAGCTCCGTGATGGTGGTGCCGCGTTCCTCCGCAAGGATGCGCAGCCGATCGCGCACTTCCTCACTGGTTTTGATGCTCGTCGGCTTGCTCATAGAACCGATTCTACCGCCGGTAGACACGATGGCGACCAGCCTTCGAGCGCGTCAGACTGAACGCTTCACCCGGCCCGTGAACGCTGTAGTCGGCCCGTCTGAGCGCTGTTGCTGGCCCGCAGGGCAGCGGTCGGCTTTCTCACCTGCGGGGAATTCCGGAAAGCGGTACCGGACGCTGCGTGCACGCGCTCTGCAGGGTGCGTGGAGGCTTCCGTTCGTACAGCTGCTGTCGAGTCGGCGCCGGTGTGGTCCCACAGCTGCACACCGGATGACCTTGTCACCCCGTATGCCATCGGTCCCAAGGCAGCTACTCGTCTGGATACAGGCTTGGGGTGGGACGGCGATGGACAGCGTTGTGGAAGGCGTCTGAGGCTGAGGTGATCTGCCCGGTCGAGGATCTGGCGGGCTTTCCCGCGCTGGCTTCGGCGCCGGTGCGTCGGTTCACCTGGCGGGCTCGGCAGAGGCACCGCCCCGGGTTGCAGTACCCCACGACCAGGCCGAGATCCTCATCGAGATGGAGCGGATCGACAGCTGGCTCTGCGAGTACCTCGCCAGTCACGGTTGGGCCGCCGAGCACACCTTCTACTCCAAGCGCAGTTTCCTTCGCGACGCCGTCGCCCTCCGCCCGGACCTCGCCACGCCATGACCGACCAAGCGCCCCCCGGCAATCCCCCGCAGGAGGTACCGCAACCCACATGAGTGATCGAACACTGCATCACAGCCCGCCCCACCCGACCGCACAAGGCGAGAGCCCGGTATTCGAAATCACGTTCTAGATTTCGCCCCCTCCACCCGTTACGGCTACAGCAGGACCGCCGTTACCCGATCACCTGTCCGCATCTCGCCCCGTGGAGTCCCCATGCATCCCGTACGCCGCCCTGGACTCGTTCACCCTGCGTTCGAAAATGCCGCTACCTCCTCGGGCGCCAGCCTTCGCCTCACCTCCGGTCGCGCAGCTCTGCTCGACGACGGGTCACGACCGGATACGAGGTACCTGGCATGACGCAGTCCACACCTCTCCCGTCCTCCGTCCTCACCTATAGCTTTCGGCACGGTGGTGCCCTCGTGACCAATGGTCGGCACACCGTAGAACGCCTGGTGCAGGAGGGCCGCCCGTGAGCGACTCGCCTCACCGGCTGATCGCCGACGTGGCACAGGTCCTGCTCCGTACGAACGGCGCCGCCCTGTGCGTACGCCGCGCACTGGACGCCGCCCTCGCACCGGGACAGCTCACTGTCGTGGGCGGCCACCTGGAAGTCGGTGAACCACTCGACCACGCTGCGCGACGCGAGGCCATGGAGGAGGTGGGGGTCCTTATCACTGCTGAGCAGCAGGAGTTCTGCGGGTTAATCCACCACCACGACTCCGACGGTGGCCTGGACCGGATCACCGCCGTGTTCGTGGCGCAGTTCTGGACGGGTGAGCCGTACAACGCCGAGCCACACAAGCACGAAGGGCTCTTCTGGGTGCCGATGGAACGACCGTCGCCGGACTGTCACCCCTACACCGCCACCATCTTCCACATGCTCACCCACGGCCCGTCCTACCGGGCCATCAACTGGCCTGCGGGCGGCGCCCGGTGAAGAGATTCATCGGCCCGGTCACGATGGCCGATCCGCAGGTCTCCGACGCCGAACACGAGCTGTTCGGCGGCCCCCTGCGCTACGACATGGGCTGGTCCCAGCACGAGCACGCGACCTTGGACCTGACCATGATGTCCGCGCTGCGCTCCATGCCCACACTCGTCGGCGCAACGCTGCGCATGGCGTGGCAGGCCGACCGGCGTGCTCTGCTCTCGGTCGGGGTCAGCGAGATCGGCCAAGGCATCGCCGCAGCCGCCGGCCTGCTCGCCGTCCACGCCGTCATGCACGCTCTGCTCGCCGGCAACGGCAGCGCTGCCGAGCGGCTGCACGCCCTGTTACCCGGCTTGTTGGCCGCCGCCACTATCGGCGTCATCAACTCCATCGACCCAGCCGTCACCGACCGGGCCACCCGCTTCCTGACCCAGACCGGATACGGCCGCATCCGCGTGGTCACCGCGGACGCCGAGCACCTGCCTGCCGAGGTGGTGCCGGACGGCGGATTCGACGCCATCGTGGTCACCGTCGACACCTGGGATCTGCCCTGGATCGACGCCCTGGCCGAGGGCGGCCGTCTCGTCGCACCGGTGCGTCTGCACGGGTACCACTCTGGGCCATCAGCATCACCAAGCGCGACGGGGCCTTGCACAGCGACGAGCCGCTCATCGTCTGCGGCTTTGTCGCCATGCAGGGCGACGGCGCCTGGCACAGGAATCGCCGCACCGTCCCAGGCACCGGCGTCCACCTGTCCTGGGAAGACGGCACCCCGTTGCCCGTCGACGAACTCGCCCCAGCCCTCACCTGCGAGCCGACCGTGACGCACACCCACGTCACCGTAGGCGGCCAGGAACCCTTCGACGCCCTCACCCTCTACCTCGCCGGCGCCCTGCCGGGCTTTTGCCGCCTCTCGGCCGACTCCGACGGCGACAACGGGGTCCTGAACCCGCCGACCAAGCACTGGCCCGGCGCCGCGATCGTCCGCGGCAACTCCCTCGCGCGACTGGCCACCGAGCGCATCGGCGACGGAGACGACGGCAAGGGCCTGTACGAGTTCGTTGTCCATGGCCACGGCACCCGAGGACACCTCGCTGCACAGGAGATGGCCGAGCAGGTCCGGCACTGGCAGCACAACCACCGCGGCGCCCTCTGCCCCCGCATCACCGCCCGACCGGCCGCCAGTTGCGCCCCGCCGACCAGAGACCACGAACTGCACGTATTCGCCAAGAAGCACACCCGCATCACCGTGGACTGGCCGATCGTTCCCGGCCCCGCTGCACTGCTCACCGTCCGAGGGAGCTGCAGCGCCGGATGAACGGCCGTACCTCCTGATCACCGCTCCCGACCCGTGCCGAACCCATGCCCGCCCCACCGATAAGGAAGGCACCGCCAAGTGACCACTCCCATCTCAGGTTCGGATGACGTCGCACCGCGTGCCGCCCTGTCCGCAGGGCAGCACGCCGTCCCCCGGCACACGGTGTGGGTCGGCGCCGCCGCGCTCGTCACTGACCAAGTCGGCCGCGTCCTGCTCGTTCACCCCACCTACCGCGAGGACGACCGATGGCTGCTGCCCGGAGGAGTCGTCGAACCCGGCGAACACCCGCACGTCGCCTGCCGGCGCGAGATCACCGAGGAACTGGGCCTGACAAGCCTCCCCCTGTCGGGCGTGCTCGCCGTCCACTCCCTCTCCCCGCACCACCCGGACAGCCAGCACAGCACGCGTTTCCCCGGAGAGATCCGGTTCGTTTTCGATGGCGGAACGCTCACTCCAGACCAGGCGGAGGCCATCCGCCTCCCGCGCGAGGAGCTGTCCGAGTACGCCTTCCTGGAGACCCGGGACGCGGTGCAGCGGCTGCGCCCCGTGGACGGGCAGATCATGCTCGCCGCCTACCGTGCACGGCTCGGGAACACAGCCACCGCTCACCTCGCGGACGGCCGGCACATCCTCGACGTCCCGGCACTGGACCGCCATGACGTGCACGTTCGCTACCGGCCTCTGTGGGAGAGCCCCTTCAACCGCGACCCCGTCCCCGAACGGCTCCCCGTGCAGCAAGCCTGGGCGTGGTGCTTCGTCCCGGACGGCCGGGTCGTCCTCTTGGCCGACCCCGGCCCGCAAGGCGCGCTGCCGATGCTGCCCGGCGGCACGGTGGAGAAGACCGACGCGACTCCCGAGGACACCCTCCGCCGGGAAGCCGCCGAGGAAGCGCAACTCGCTCTGACTGACCCGGTGCGACTGGGCTGGGTGCTGGACGAAACCGGTGAGGTCTACGGCGGGGTGGGGCCCAACGCCCGGCTCCGCTTGGCCGCCCGGGTCACCGCCGTCGGGCCGGCGGCCGTCGACCCTGCCACCGGCCACCCCTTCGCACGCCTGCTCGCCTCCCCCGCCCAAGCAGCCGCCCTGCTGGGATGGGGGCCGCCCGGAGCGCGGCAAGCCCTGCTTGCCGCTGAGACGGCCCGGGAGCGGTGGGGTCTGCCTGCCGCTCGGCCCGCTGCCATCGAGGAGATCCCTGCTGAGGGGATGCGGCTGAGCTGACACGAACGACTACCCCGCCTCCATCTGTCCCGCTTCACGCTCCTCTGAGGTAGCCGAATGCCGCTGTCACCCGACCACATCCGCACCACCGTCGAGACCTACCTCGCTCGCCACCCTCACGAGCGCGCGCAGCTTGCCGACCTCCTGGGCGCCCTCGACCGTCCCACCGATATCGCCAGCCGCTCCACCTTCACCGGACACGTCGCCTGCGGCGCGATCGTCATCGATCCGCTCGGCCGCGTCCTGCAGGTGCTGCACCTGGCGAGCGGCAAAGTCCTCGCTCCCGGCGGACACACCGAGCCCAAGGACGAGTCCCTGGCAGGGGCGGCTCTTCGGGAGCTGCACGAGGAGACCGGGATCCCGCCCCAGGCCGTGGCACCGTGGCCCGGCTACGAGACTGTCCCGTTCGACATCGACATACACGACATCGACGCCCACCCGGGCAAGGGGGAACCCAGCCACCGGCACTTCGACCTCCGGTTCCTCTTCCGCCTGCAGACCGCGGTAGAGGTGCCGCTGGTACTGCAGGAAGAAGAGGTCGGTGGCATCGAATGGCGTCCCGCGCACAGGGTGGCCTCCCCCTCCCTGCGCCAGAAGCTGCTCAAGCTCCCGCCCGGAACCGGACCGGCGACCGCCAACGCCTCGGCCCTGATCTACAGCGACCGTGGCGAGTACCTGCTCCACCTGCGCGACTACTTCCCCGGCCGGATCTGGGAGCCGGGGATGTGGTCACTGCTGGGTGGTGGCCGAGAGCCCCAGGACGCCACCCTGGAGCACACTGTGCGGCGCGAACTGGCCGAGGAAGCCGGCCTCCACATCGCCGACCTGACCCCGTTCGGCATCGAGGAAGCAACCGACGACGCCGGCGTGACCGTACCCATCGCCATCTACGCCGGCCGCTGGAACGGTGACCCCCGCGAACTCCACCTGACGGAAGGGGTGATGCTGGCCTGGTTCGCCCCCGACGACCTCCACCGCCTCCGCATCGCAGACACCACCAGCGCCCTCGTACGGCGCCACGCCGCCAGTCGCCCGGC
Organism: Streptomyces sp. NPDC001315; assembly: GCF_042896175.1. NCBI lineage: Bacteria > Bacillati > Actinomycetota > Actinomycetes > Kitasatosporales > Streptomycetaceae > Streptomyces > Streptomyces sp. NPDC001315. The sequence continues at coordinate 48,601 of NZ_JBIAWZ010000021.1, forward strand.
CGGCGCATCCCGCACCGCGTCGCAGAGCGGGCCCGCATCGCACGAGGGGCGCCGCCCGGCCGCTCCGCACGGCACGGTTCCCAACATCATCGGCGTTCACCTCTACCTGGAACGGCCTGACGGGACGGTGCTGCTCGGGCTGCGCCACCCCGACTCCAACTTCGCGCCTTCCACCTGGCACGTCCTGGCCGGCCACTGCGAGCAGGAGAGCGCCATTACCTGCCTGATCAGAGAGGCATGGGAGGAGGCCGGTCTGCGCATCGAACAACAGGACGTCGAACTCGTCCACGTCGTCCACCACATCGACCGGGCCGGGGGCCGGCCCCGCATGGGCCTGTTCTTCTGCGCTCGGACCTGGAGCGGCGAGCCGGAACTACGCGAGCCGGACAAGTGCACCCAGTGGAAGTTCTGGGATCCGGCCGCCCTCCCCGAGGACCTCGTCCCCTATACCAGGGTCGCCATCGAGGGCATCCGGGCCGGCCGCTCCTACTCCGAAACGGGCTGGGTGTGAACATGCCCGCTTCCATGCACCCGGACCTCCCGCCCGAGGAAGTGCGGCAGCTCGCCGAAACAAGCAGTGGGCTACATCGCCAGCGGGTCGGACACCTCTGTGGCCCGCGAGAGCAGCCGGGTGTGACGGGCCGACGGAGCAGGGGGCGGGAAATGGTCCACCCTGAAGATTCCGTCACGGAGCACCCCCCGTTCACCTTCCATGGGCCGCTGAACGCAACGAACCACACCGCATCTATCGGAGGCATGTGTGCCTGACGACACCCAACAGGCGATCCCAGCCGTCCCGAGTCCGGCGGCCAGAGAGGAACGGCAAGAGCACCACATGCACCTGCTCCCGCGGTACTACCGCCAAGTGGAAGCAGGCCGCAAGACGATCGAAGTGAGGGTGGCCACCCCGCGGAAGCGCGCCGTTGCCGTCGGCGACACGGTCGTCTTCCACGACCGCGACACCGGCCGGGAGCTCGACGTCATCGTGCAGCGGATCACCCCGTACCCCTCCTTCGAGGATCTGCTCAGTTCAGAGGACCCCGCGCGCATCGACCCGAACGGGCCGCCCGGAGAACTGCTCGCCAACCTGCGCAGCATCTACCCGCCTGCCAAGGAGGGCCTCGGCGTCCTCGCCTTCGCATTCGACCACCGCCCTGCACGGCCAGGCCGACCGATGCCGATGACGCCCGCGCAGTACGCGCACACCGTCCCCCACCACACGGTGTACGGCTGCCTGTACATCCGCGACGAACACGACCGGCCGGTTCAACTGCGCTCGGTCTACGGCTCGCGCCTCTGGCAGTTCCCGGGCGGCAACCTGGACGCCCAAGGAGAGGACCCGCTGCAAACCGCTCGCCGCGAAGCGGTCGAAGAGACCGGCCTCGCACTGGGCCTGGATACGCCGAAGCTTCTCCTGACGCACTTCCTGCACGCCGGGCCCCGCCTGCCGCTGAACAAGGTAGGGCTCATCTTCGACGGAGGCCGGCTCACCGCAGAGCAGCTCGGTCGCATCCGACTCGATCCCGCCGAGCACGACATGTGGGCCGTGCACGACCTCGCCACCTGGCAGCGCTTGATGGCGCCGCGCGCCTTCGACCGCCTCGACGCCATCGAACAGGCCCGTCGTGGCGAAGGCCCCGCCTACCTCACCACGCACACCTGATCCCCAGCGCACCCACCCAGGAGGCAATCGTGGCCGCCGAGGACACCAACACACGGGCCTGGCATATGTATGGCCAGCGACAACTGGCTCACGCCTACACCCCGCCCGTCCCCGACCAGCTCACCTGGACACCTTGGGAAGGGGTCGGACCGGGAGCAGAAGTCCTCGGTGACGTCACCGGCCGCCGCGTCCTGGACATCGGTTCGGGAGCTGGCCACCACGCCGTCCATCTCGCCCAGGCGCACGGAGCCCGCGTCACCGGAACCCGGGCGGACATCGTCCGCTGGGACGCCGAGCACGTCGACTGGCGGAGCTACGACGCGGCCATGATCCGCTCCACCTGGGACTACGTCACACGTATCGACGAGTTCCAGGCCTGGATCGACCGCTGCGGCGCACAGACCCGTCTGCTCAACCCCCCGTCCGTCCTCCGCTGGAACGCCGACAAGCACCTCGGGATCGGCGCCGGCATCTCCGTACCCCCGCTGACCACGGTCCTGATGGAGAGCGTGGCGGCGGAGCGGGCTGCGGCCGACGCGGCCGTCCTCAGCACCTGTCGGCAGCTCGGCAGTTGCCTGGCCGTAGCCTTCCTCGGCGGGCGCGTGGCGGAGGGACGGGCGTTCCAGGACGGGCTACGCGAGAGCCTGCTGGTGCTGGCGGCGGTGCTCGGTGTGTCTTTCCTCGCGGCGCTGAGGATGCTGCGGTCGTCGTCGCGCAAGGCGCCGGGCGGGAGGATCGTCGCATCCGGTCGATTCGGTGGGCAGACGCGTGAGCCCGCCGTGTACGGCACCCAAGCCGCGTGACCCGAGACCCAAGGCACCCGCGGCTCGCGGGGCCGCCACGGAAACACGAGGCGCCCTCGACGGAAGGGTCTTGCGACGGAGGTCCTCACCGTGCCCGGGTCACAGCGGTCACAGCCACCCCTGCCGGGCGGCCTTCAGCCCCGCCTCGAACCTGCTGGTCGCCTCCAGACGCTCCATCAGCGAGGCCATCTGGCGGCGCACCGTACGCATGGACACCCCCAGCCGCCGTGCGGCGGCCTCGTCGGTGATCCCCCCGGCCAGCAGCTTGAGCAGCTCCTTCTCGGTCGCGCTCACCTCGGGCCCGGCCTCCGCCGTGCGGTTCCCCAGCGGAATGGCCGTCTCCCACGCCTGTTCGAACAGGACCAGGAGGTTGCCGACGACGGCCGGCTCCTCGGTGCGCAGAGCCCCCGCGCGGGTGTTCGAGGGATCCAGCGGGATCAGCGCGATCCGGCGGTCGAAGACCAGCATGCGGGGTAGCAGCAGCGGCGCGGTATGGACCTGGCCACCCTTCTCCTCTTCTCTCTTTGCTTTTCCTTCAAATTGTCTGGCTGATTCGGCCAGATCTCTCGTACCGCTCCGGGCCGCTTTCCGGGCGTCCGCGGCCCGTGACTTAGGTGAGCCGATGGCACTCCGGCCGGAGGGAACCGGCAGTCAAACGACGGTCGCCCGCCGTGGGGCGGGCGACCAGACTGAGAAACGTCCAGTTGATACGTGTGTTGGGCGAGACGCACTGTGACGGCGCCTCGCTCGGCCTTGTCCACCCGCCTCAAGGTGCTTTACTCACGCGAAGTCAGCATTTTGCCATAAATCGGACAGAGGATTCGAATGACTGACACATGGTTGATCACCGGCGCGTCCCGTGGGTTCGGGCGCGCCCTGGCGGAAGCCGTCCTGGAGTCCGGGGACCAGCTGGTCGCGACCGCCCGGCGCCCGGAGCAGCTCGCCGACCTGGTGTCCCGCTACGGCGACCGGGTTCGGGCGGTGGCCCTGGACGTCACGGACACCGCCGCGGCCCAGCACGCGGTACAGGCGGCGGTCGACGCCTTCGGCCGTCTGGACGTGGTGGTGAACAACGCCGGATACGCCAACAGCGCCCCCATCGAGGAGATGACGGAGGACGACTTCCGCGGCCAGTTCGAGGCGAACTTCTTCGGCGTCGTCAACGTGACCCGGGCCGCTCTTCCGGTGCTGCGTGCACAGCGCTCGGGAACGTTCCTGCAGTTCTCCTCCCTCGGCGGACGGGTGGGCGGCACCCCGGGCATGGGCGCCTACCAGAGCGCGAAGTTCGCCGTGGAGGGCTTCTCCGAGGTCCTGGCGGGCGAGGTCGCGCCCTTCGGGCTCAAGGTCGTCATCGTCGAGCCGGGCGCGTTCCGCACGGACTGGCAGGGCTCGTCGATGGAGCTGCACGCCGTGGGTGCCGACTACGAGGAGACCGTCGGCGCCATGAACACCTACCGGGCGGCGAACAACGGCAACCAGCCCGGCGACCCGGTCCGCGCCGCCAGGGTGCTCATCGACGTGGCCCGCCACGACGACCCGCCGCGCCGGCTGCTGCTCGGCGCCCAGGCCGTGACCATGGCCCTGGAGGCGGGCGATGCACGCGCCGCCGAGACCCGGAAGTGGGCCGAGGCAAGCGGCGCGGCGGACTTCCCCGCCGGCGAGTAGGCCGGCCGCCGGACGGCCCACGCCTCTCGTCTTCTCCACCCCTTCCCCTTTACGACACCCTCCCACCTCTCTGAAGGAGATCACTCATGTCTCGCAAGACCTGGCTCATCACCGGCGCTTCCAGCGGACTGGGCAAGGCCCTCGCCGAACACGTCCTGGCCCACGGGGACCAGGTGGTGGCCACGGCCAGCTCGACACAGGTCACCACCGAACTGGCCGCCCGCTACCCGGAGACCGCGCTGGCGGTGAAGCTCGACGTCACCGAGGCCGAGGACCGTGCCGCGGCCGTGCGCGCCACTCAGGAGCGCTTCGGCGGTATCGACATCCTCGTCAACAACGCCGCCATCGACTTCGTCGGCGCCCTGGAGGAGCAGGAGGAGGACGACTACCGCCGGCTGTTCGAGGTCAACTTCTTCGGCGCGGTCGCCCTCACCCGGGCCGTGCTGCCCGGCATGCGGGCCCGGCGCAGCGGCACCGTCGTCAATGTGTCCTCGATGGACGGGCTGGCGAGCCTGTCGGCCAATGGCTACTACTCCGCCAGCAAGTTCGCGCTGGAAGGCTTCACCGAGGCCCTGTGGCAGGAGATCGAGCCCATCGGCCTGCACGCGATGATCATCCAGCCCGGTTCCTTCCGCACCGGCATCGAGAACCGGACGAAGGTCTCCGGCGAGGCCATCGCGGACTACGCCGCCACGGCCGGTGCCTTCCGCGCGATGATGGGCAGCCTCACGCCCGAGATGTTCCCGGGCGACCCGGAGCGGGCTGCCGAGGCGATCCTCCAGGCCGTCAACGCACCGGAGCCGGCCCACTGGATCGTCCTGGGCAGCGACGCCCAGCGGCGCATCGGCGTCAAGCTCGACCAGCTGCGGGCCGAGTTCGAGGCGGGCCGGGAACTGGCGTTCAGCACGGACTTCCCGGGCGCGGCCGAGAACGCCGTGCTCTGAGCCGGCGGGCAGGCTTCGCGCCCGGCCCGGACGGGTTCGGCGCAGCGGGGGCGGGGGGGGGGCCCCCCCCCCCCCCCCCCCGGGGTTTCAGGCCACCCCGGGGCGGGCCACGCCCCGTCGGAGCCGCCGTATAAGGTTTATGCCAACAAATAAGATTTATTAAAACAAACGGGGGGTTGGC
>NZ_JBIAWZ010000021.1:53866-119531 GCF_042896175.1 Streptomyces sp. NPDC001315
GCGTGCCGGGCCGCGGGGGGGGGGGCGCCCCCCCCCCCCGGGGGGGGGGGGCCCCCCCGGGGGGGGGGGGGCCCCCCCCCCCCCGCCCGCGCCGTATTTCCGGTCCTCCCGGTGCCGGACACCGAGACTTCGTCACCGCCTTGACAGGTGACGCCACTCATGAAAGATTCATAACCAGTCAGGGCGGTGACGCACAAGGACACCGGCGATGCCGGACCGCCCGTCCGAAAGCCTTAAGGGCATCTGAAAAGGGGTTCGTCGTGGTCAGCATCAAGGGTGGACGCAAGCGGCTCGTGACGGGCGTGGTCTCGACTCTCACTGCAGGCCTCGCCCTCGGCGCGTTTGCCCTCAGCGGCACCGCGAACGGTGCGACGGGCACCGCCGAGGCGGGCCGGCACGTCAAGCCGACGATCGTCCTGGAACACGGTGCCTTCGCCGACGGCTCCAGTTGGAACGGCGTGATCGCCGACCTGCGGGCCGACGGCTACCCGGTCGTCGCCGCCGCCAACCCGCTGCGCGGCCCGGCCTCCGACGCCGCCGCCCTGCGGACGGTCCTCGACCACGTCAAGGGTCCGAAGATCCTGGTCGGCCACTCCTACGGCGGCAACGTCATCAGCGAGGCCGCAACCGACGACCCCGAGGTCAAGGGCCTGGTCTACGTCGCGGCCTTCCTGCCGGCGCCCGGTGAGAGCGCCCTGGAGCTGACCAACAAGTACCCGGGCTCCACGCTGCCGGACGCCCTCGACCCGGTCACCTACCAGCAGGCCGACGGCACCACCGCCACCGACCTGTACATCCAGCAGGACAAGTTCCGCCACCAGTTCGCCGCCGACGTCTCCGCCGGCCAGGCCGCCCTCATGGCCGCCGAGCAGCGCCCCATCGCCCAGTCCGCCCTGGAGGAGAAGGCCACCACCGCGGCCTGGAAGACCAAGCCCAGCTGGGACATCGTCACCACCCGCGACCTCAACATCCCCGCGGCCGTGCAGCGCTTCATGGCCAAGCGCGCCCACTCCCACACCACCGAGGTCGCCGCGTCCCACTCGGTCGCGGTCTCCCACCCGCACCTCGTCGCCGACGTCATCGAGCAGGCCGCCCGCGCCACCGTCCGCTGACATCGTCACGGATGACGAGACCGCTGGTTCCAGCGCCCCTCTTGTTCCGAACGCCCGTACACCTCACAGGTGTACGGGCGTTCGTGTGAGAAAGGACGTCAGACCTACGCCCCGAGGACGCCGCCGGACACCGGCGGGCGACCAACTGGGCGTGATCAGGCGTCGTAAGAGTAGAAGCCCCGTCCGCTCTTGCGGCCGAGGTGACCGGCGGCGACCATACGGCGCAGCAGCGCCGGCGCGGCATGGAGCGGTTCCTTGAACTCCTCGTACATCGATTCCGCGACCGCCTGCGCGGTGTCCAGGCCGATGAGATCCAGCAGTCGCAGCGGCCCCATGGGGTGGGCGCGGCCGAGTTCCATGCCCCGGTCGATGTCCTCGGGCCGGGCACTTCCCGACTCCACCATGCGCACCGCGCCGAGCAAGTAGGGCACAAGCAGAGCGTTGACGACGAAGCCGGAGCGGTCAGGGGCCTGGACAGGCTGTTTGCCCAGCTGCTCGGCCAGGGCCCGGGTACGGCGCAGGGTCTCTTGGCTGGTGGTCAGGGCCGGAATTATCTCGACGAGTTGCTGTACGGGCACCGGGTTGAAGAAGTGCAGACCGATGATCCGGCCGGGACGTTCGGTGGCGACAGCGAGGTCGACGATCGGGATGGACGAGGTGTTGGTGGCCAGCACGGCCTCGGCGTCCTCTACCGTCTTGTCCAGGGCGCGGACGACGTCGGTCTTGATGTCACGGTTCTCGGCGACGGCTTCGATGACGACCTGGCGGTCCGCCAGATCGCCGAGGTCGTGGGTGAAGGTGAGCCGGGCACGGGCCTGATCTCGCTGATGTGTGGTGAGTTTGCCGCGTAGCACGCCCCGGTCGAGAGATGCCGCAATGCGCCGACGGCCGGCGTCGGTTGCATCTGCTGAGATCTCGGCGACCCGGACGTCGAGGCCGCTCAGAGCCGCTACTTCGGCGACGCCTGAACCCATGAGGCCGCAGCCGACGACGCCTAGGCGGGTGACGGGTTCCATCTTGAGGTCCTCTCGCTTGGTTCGGACGTTACGCACGGCAGGTTGGAAGCGAAGTCATCGATGTGCATGCCACGAGCGAGATATGTCTCGGCGTAGGTGAACCACGACCGGGATGTCTTCCCGGAGGGGGCTGTGGAACGGCGACGGCAAAACAGTAGGACGACCTAGTAAATTACGTTAAGTGACAGCGCGTGTGAGCATGAGCACAACGCAGCAGGTCGGGATCGTCCAGCCGACGGCCCTCGAGGTGCGCAGCGGCCGGTGAGGGGCGCTTCGGAGCAGACACGTATCACTGTCGCCCGCGCGAGCCGGATCGACCACCTGGCCGGCCTGCGCAAGCGGACCCGATCGAGCGGATCGAATCACCGGCTTCCATCGTGTAGTCAAATCAGCCCTCAAGGTCTACCGTCGTAGACATGAGCGGCTTCGGCCGTCCACGTGCCGCGATCGACGCACGAGGAGGAACCGACAACCCGGCGGTGCCCCGCACGACCGGCATCGGGTCACACCGGCTGCACATGAGGGAGTGCTGATGACGACAGAGGCCCGAGTGGACACCCCGTGCCACCGAAAGGCGTCGCGCACTCGACCTCGCGGGCCTCGAAGTCGCAACGGCGGCGATACGCAGGCGCCTCCGACCGCCCTTCGAACATTACTGTGAAGCCCCGGCCCCGGAAATGCACCTGCGAGCACCTGTAGCCTCCGCCGGCCCTCCGGGTGTCCACCGACCGACCCGCGCTTTCGGCGGGAGGGCCGCGCTCCTGCGAGACCTCTGGTCTACGCCTGCCATCGGGCCGCGAAGGATTCGCAGTGCCTCGCGACGCCGAGCGGGCCACCGGCGATCCAGCCGCGACAAAACCCAAGGTCAACAGCCTCGAACGGGATTCGGGGGTTGACACTCTTCAGGTCGCTCCTATGATTATCCCCAATAGCGACCTGCGTGGAGATGAGCCGCCCACCACGACGGCGACGAGGCCTCGTGGTGGATCAAGAGATACGAGGACGCAATGTTGCGCTCTGACGTGAACGAACGTCTCAGTCTCGTCGGCGCCGGGACACCTGCGGGCGAGCTCTTTCGCCGGCAGTGGCAGCCGATCGCGACCGAGGCGGACCTGGCCGGGAACCCCGTCAAACGGGTGCGGATCCTCGGCGAGGATCTCGTGCTGTACCGCGCCACATCCGGCGAGCTGGGACTCGTGCGCGAGCGGTGCCCGCACCGCGGCGCCTCCCTCGGATACGGGTTTCCGGAGGAGAACGGGCTGCGGTGCCCCTACCACGGCTGGCTGTTCTCAGCGCGGGGCGAGTGTCTCGAGCAGCCCAACCAGGTGCCCGACTCACCGCAGCTCAAGTCCCGTGCCCAGATCACCGGCTACCCGGTCCAGGTGCTGGGCGGACTGGTCTTCGCCTACCTCGGTCCCGGGCCCGCACCGGCACTGCCGCGGCTGGACCTGTTCACCCGGGAGGAAGGGCCGGCCCGCTTCCGGGACATCGGATACGCGGTGATCCCGTGCAACTGGCTCCAGATCATGGAGAACTCCTTCGACCCGACCCACGTCGAATGGCTGCACGGTCATCTCTTCAACTACCACCTCGAACGCGAGGGCAAGGAGCCGACCGTCCTCGGCGGCCACCACATCAAGATCGGTTTCGACCTCGTCGACTACGGCATCATCAAGCGGCGCCTGCGCGAGGGACAGACCGAGGACGACGAGGACTGGAAGGTGGGCCACCCGGTCTACTTCCCCAACATCCTCAAGGTCGGCGGCTACGGGCTGAGCTCCTTCCAGATCCGGGTCCCGGTCGACGACACCCACACCCTGCACTTCTGGTACTGCTGGTACGACGTTCCCGAGGAGTACGGCCCCCTCGTGGACGACGTCCGCCACCTGCCGGACGCCTACGAGGTGACCCTGCAGAACGAGGACGGCAGCTTCCTGATGGACACCATCGACTCGCAGGACGCCATGGTGTGGGTGACCCAGGGTCCGCTCACCACCCGTGACGACGAACACCTCAGCTCCTCCGACCAGGGCATCGCCCTGTACCGCAACCTGCTGCGCAGCCAGCTGGAGATCGTGGAGAACGGCGGCACGCCGATGAACGTCACCGCGGCGGAGGACGCCAAGGACGTCATCGAACTGCCCCAGGAACAGAAGGAGCTGGGGATCGGCGGCGGGGGCGGCAATCCCGTGGCCTCCTTCCTGCGCACCCAGGCTCTCTACAGTCCGCGGCTGAGCGGACTGGCGCAGCGCATCGACTCCGCGCTGTGGAAGGCCGGTTGAGTCCGCCGTGGGGCACACCGACGACACCGGGTCAGCGGCCGGGACACCGTCCTGCGGCACCGGTCGGCATCTGAACACCGGGGGCATCTGCCAGGTGTGCGGAGAGTGGCTCCCCACCGCGACCTGCCGCGCGGCGGGCTGCGGGTGGACGGCCGCGATCGGCGCCCGCACCCATGAGGAGGCCGTCCGCCATCTGTGCGCGACCGGCCACACCATCCGCGTACTCGTCAACTGACGTGTGCGGGAGACGCGTTCACCCACGGTGGAGCCGTTCCGCCGCCCGTGAAATGAGAACCACGACATGCCGAAGCCAGGAACTGCTCCCCCGGCGGGAGGGCCCTCCTTCGGGCTGTTCACGCCCGTGGTGCAGCCCATCAACCTCCAGGACTGGGAGGACACCGCGGGCCCGGAGGACCTCGCCGCCGTCGTCACGGCGGCGGAGTCCCTCTCCCTGGACTTCGTCACCGTCGGCGACCACGCCGCCCTCACCGACGGTGAACGCGCCCTCTACGGCAGTGCCCGGTTCTTCGATCCGGTCGCGACCATCGGGTTCCTGGCCGCCCGCACCCGGCACATCCGGTTCGCCACGCACGTCTACCAGATCCCGCTGCGCAGCCCGCTGATCACCGCGAAGGCCTTCGCCACCCTCGATGTGCTCTCACAGGGCCGGGTCATCGCCGGGTTCGGTGTGGGCCGGCGCGCCTACGAGTCTCAGGCCGCACGGATCCCCTTCGCCGAACGTGGAGCGATCGCCGACGAGTACCTCGCGGCAGTGCTCCGACTGTGGGAAGGAGAGCCGGTCAGCAGCCGGGGCACCTACGTCACGATGGACCAGCTGATCTGCCGGCCGGCTCCCGTGCAGCGGCCGCGGCCGCCCGTCTGGGTGGGCGGCGACCGCGCCGTCGGACTGCGCAGAGCGCTCGACCTGGGCGACGCCTGGACCCCCTGGGCACTGACGCCTCATCAGGTCACGGAGCTGCTGGACCGAGCCGCCGCGGCACGCGGAGGACTGCCCGAGGACTTCCGGGTCGTCGTCCCCATCGCCCCGCTGGGCGGTCGCGCACCGCGCGGCCGGCCCGCTCCCCCCTCCGCCGCACCGGGCGCGCAGGCCACGCAGGCCTGCCTGGAGCTGGTGGAGCGCTGGCGGTCGGCGGGCGCCACCGACTTCATCGTGGACCTGCCCAGCCCCAGCCAGTCCGCACTGATCGAGGCCATGACCTGGTTCGGCTCGGACGTGCTGCCCGAGGTCCGGCCGGATGCCGCCGGCCCCGGCACCACCCCTCTTTGCTGATCACACCCCCTCAGGAAACCCAAGCCGTCCCAAGGAGCATGTGAGATGCCACAAAGGATCGTCGACGTCCACGGCCACATCGTCGCGCCGTCGGAGCTCTACAGCTACCGGGAGTTCCTCATCGGCACCCGCGGCCACTACGGCCGCCGGCTGAAGGGATTCTCCGAGGCGCGGGAGGGGATGAGCCACGGCCGTACCGGCGTCATCCCCCCCGAGGAGCTGAAGCACTTCGCCGAAGAGCACATCGCCTGGCTCGACCGGGTCGGCACGGACGTGCAGCTGGTGTCGGCGCGGCCCTACAGCCTGATGCACTCCGAGAAGCCGGCCCGGATCGTGCACTGGTGGGCGGAGACCGTCAACGACGCCATCGCCACCCAGGTGCAGTTCTTCCCCGACCGGCTCCAGGGCATCGCCAACCTTCCGGTGGTGTGGAACGAACCCGTCGATGTCGTCTTCGACGAGCTGGACCGCTGCGCGAACGAACTCGGTTTCGTCGGCGTGCTGCTGAATCCGGACCCCAGCGAGGGCCGGGCCCCCATGGACGTTCCGGGCCTGGGCGACGAGTACTGGTACCCGCTGTACGAGAAGCTGGTGGCGTACGAGATGCCGCTGCTGGTGCACTCGGCGGGCTGCGTCTCCATCCGCGAGAACCAGAGCCTGCACTTCATCAACGAAGAGTCCATCGCGGTGATGTCGCTCGTGCAGTCCGACGTCTTCGAGACGTTCCCCGAGCTGAAGGTCATCGTCCCGCACGGCGGCGGCTCCATCCCCTACCAGGTCGGCCGTTTCCGCGGCACCTACTGGGAGGGCACCGGCCGGGGCGGCACCTTCGACGAGGCCATCCGCAAGCTCTACTACGACACCTGCCTCTACACGGAGGAGGCGCTCGGGCTCCTGGTCAAGGCGGTGGGCAGCGACCGTGTGGTGCTGGGTACCGAACGGCCCGGCGACGGCTCGCACAAGAAGACCCCTGCCGAGGGCTGGGCCGACGACATCGCCGCCGTGCTGCGCGGCAACGCGGCCAACTCCACCGCCGATCTCGACCTCATGCTGGGCGACACCGCGCTGGACATCTTCCCGCGGCTGCGCAAGAACCTCGAGGCCGCGGAGTCCGGACGATGACCGGGAACGCGGTCGCCGAGCCGCTGGCCCCGGCGGAGAGAAAGCAGTTCCTGCGCCTGGTGAGGGAGTTCGCCCAGGAGAAGGTGGCCCCGCGGGTCCAGGAGTACGACGCCGCGGAGAAGCTGCCCGACGACCTCCTCGCCGAGATGGCCGGCCTCGGTTTCTTCGGCGGGGTGGTGCCGCCCGAGTGGGGCGGCCTGGGCCTGGACCACGTCACCTTCTCCCAGGTGATCGAGGAGATATCCCGGGTCGACCACTGCCTGGGCGTGCTGATGAGCATGCCGTCGGCCCTGGTGGGCGCCGGGCTGCTCACCTTCGGGACCGACGAACAGCGCAAGCGCTGGCTGGTTCCGCTCGCCGAAGGCAGGATCTTCGGCGGCGCGGGCGTCACCGAGCCCCGCTCGGGCAGTGACGTCGCGGGCACCAGCACGCGCTACGAGCGGACCCGTGACGGCTACGTGCTGCACGGCGCCAAGGCCTGGATCACCAACCTCGACCGGGCCTCGTTCTTCGTCACGTTCGCCACCGCGGACCCGTCCCTGGGACGGCGCGGCCTGTCCGCCTTCATCATTCCGGCCGACGCGCCGGGGGTGCTCAAGGAACCGGTGCACAACAAGCTCGGCTTCCGTCCGCTGTGCACCGGAGGCCTGACCCTCGGCGGGGTGGAACTGGGCGAGGAGGCACTGCTGGGCGAAGAAGGCCAGGGCTTCGCCGTCGCCATGACCGCCGTCGAGCGAGGCCGGCTGTCGGTCGCCTCCCGGGCGGTGGGTCTCGCCCAGAGCTGTCTGGACGCCTCGGTCGGCTACGCGGTGGACCGGGTCGTCTTCGGCCAGCCCATCGCCAACTTCCAGATGGTCCAGCACAAAATCGCCAACATGGCGGTCTCCGTGCAGGCGGCACGGCTGCTCACCCAGCAGTGCGCCGAGGCGATGCAACGCGGCGAACGGGCCCGCACCGAGGCGAGCATGGCCAAGCTGTACGCCAGCGACACCGCGCAGTCGGCCGCCACGGAAGCCGTGCAGATCCACGGCGCCTACGGCGTCTCGGAGGACTACGGAGTCGCCCGCGCCTACCGTGACGCCAAGGTGTTCCAGATCGTCGAGGGCGCCAACGACATCCACCGCCTCCTCATCGCCCGCGACGCCCTGGCCACCGCCGGCCGGGAGAGCGGGTCATGACCCAGGCGTCGGCTCCGACCGCGCACGGGACCATCGCCCGGGTGCGCCGCCGGATCCAGGTCCTACGGGCCGGCGCCGCCCTGGGCGAGGCGACCGGCCGGACCCTGCTCGAACCACTCGGTCTGCCGTTCGTACCGATGACGACAGCCGGCTCGGCGCAGGAGGCCGTCGCGGCCGCGGCCGGCTTCGGGGGCCCGGTGGTCCTCAAGGCACTGTCCGACGCTGTGATCCACAAGAGCGACGCCGGGCTGGTCCGACTCGGCCCGGCCACCGCCGAGCAGGTACGCGACGCCTACGCCCAACTGCGGGCCACCAGCGAGAACCTGGGTCTTGAGGACGCTGTCGTCGGGGTACAGCCGATGATCGGGGCCGGTGTCGACATGTTCCTCGGCTGGGTACGGGACGCCACATTCGGCCCGGTGATCCTGACCGGCATGGGCGGGGTGACGGTCGAGCTGTTCCGGGACGTGGCGCGCGCGGTCGCCCCGCTGACGGCAGCTGACGCGGCACGCATGCTGGGGTCGCTGGCCTGCGCCCCGCTGCTGGCCGGCTACCGAGGCCAGGAACCGGTGAACACCACCGCTTTCTGCCGGCTCGTCGCCGATATCAGCGCGCTGGCCATGGCACTGCCCGAGGTGGCGGAGCTGGATCTGAACCCGGTACGGATCCTGCCGGACGGCACGTGCCGGGTGCTCGACGTCGGCATGGTCCTCACCGGCGGCGCGCCCGCCGGGGCCGGCGGTGCCGTCCGTCCCGCGCCCGACCTTCGCCCGCTGGCCAGGCCGGACAGCATCGTCGTCATCGGCGCCTCCCGGGATCCGGCGAAGCCCGGCGGACGGGTGCTGCGTTCCCTGCGCGGGCACGGTTTCACCGGTGCCCTCTACCCGGTCAACCCCTCGGGCGGCGAGGTGGACGGCCTGCCCGCGGCCGCCTCACTGGACGACCTGCCCGTCGTGCCGGACCTCGCGTGCATCGCGCTGCCGGCCGCCGCCAGCGTGGACGCGGTGCGCGAGTGCGTGCGCAGGGGGGTGCCCGCCGCCATCGTCTACGCGTCCGGGTTCGGCGAGGCGGGCGCGGACGGCAGTGCCCTGGAGGAGCGATTGCGGCGGGCCGCCGAGGGCTCACGCACCGTCGTGTGCGGCCCCAACACGATCGGGGTGGTCTCCGCCCACCACCGGATGGCCGCCACGTTCAGCCAGGCCGTCGACGGGCAGGTGCTGCGGCCCTCGGGGACGTGTGTGATCGCCCAGAGTGGTGCCGTCGCCGGCAGCCTCGTCTCGCACGAGCTGACCCAGGGATACGGCATCGGCGACTGGGTCACCGTCGGCAACCAGACACAGCTGGACGTCGCCGACTACCTCGCCTACTTCGCCGGTCTGGACACCACGGACGCCGTCGCCGTGTTCCTGGAGGGTGTGGTGGACGGGGCACGTTTCCGCGGGGCGCTGCGCACGGCCCGGGAGGCCGGGGTACCGGTCGTCGTGTTCAAGACGGGCGTCACCGCGGCGGGCAGGCAGGCGGTGGCGTCGCACTCCGGCGCGCTCGCCGGCAGCGAGTCCGCCTACCGGGCGGTTCTGGAACAGGAGGGCGCCGTCCAGGTCTCCGAGATGACCGAACTGCTCGAGACGGCCTGGGTGCTGGGCAGTGTGCCCCGCCCCGCGGGCCGGCGCATCGCGGTGGTGACCACCTCCGGCGGCGCGGGCAGTGCCACCGCGGACCTGATCAGCCAACAGGGCCTGGATGTCGCCCGGTTCGGCGACGCCACCACCGAGGCGCTGGCGCGGGCGCTGCCGGCGTTCGCGCACGCGGCCAACCCGCTGGATGTGACCGCGGAGGGCGCTTTCGCCGCTGGCACGCTGCGCCGGACGCTCGAACTGGTCGCCGACGACCCCGGGGTGGACGTCACCTGTGTGGTGCTCACCAGCATCGTCGGGCAGGACGCGGTCCGGGTCGCCCGGGAGATCGCCGACGCCGGCGGGCCCGGCCGGCCGCCGGTGCTGGTGACCTGGCTGGTCGCCCGGGACCTCGCCGAGGAAGGCATGCGCCTGCTGGCCGAACGGGGGATCCGGGTGTTCGCCGAGCCGGCCCGCATGGCCCGGGCGGCGGCCCGCCTGGTCGCGGCCCCGCCGCGGTGACCGATCACCGACAGTCCTGAAAGGAACGTCTTTCATGAGCACCACCGAACTGGACGACCTGCGAGCCCTGGTCGCCCTGTCCTGCCGGATACTCGCCGCCACGGGATGCGTCCGGGAGATCACCGGCCACGTGAGCGCGCGGGTGCCGGGAACCGACCGGTTCCTGGTGCGGTGCCGGCCGCCGCAGGACCCCGGAGTCGAGTTCACGGTCGTCGACGACATCAAACTCGTCGGTCTCGACTCCACCAACGCCGACCTGGACGGCGGTTACGCCCTGCCCGGAGAGTGGCCCATCCACACCGAGCTGTACCGGGCGCGCCCGGACGTCGGTTGTGTGGTGCACGGTCATCCGCGTGCCTCGCTGCTGTGCGGGGTGCTCGGCCTTCCGATGCAGCCGGTGATCGGCGCCTACGACCCGGGAGCGATGGAACTCGCCGTGCGGGGCGTACCGGTGTATCCGCGGGCGGTCCTGATCAGCGACCGGGAACTGGGCGGCGCGGTCGCGGCCACGATGGGCGACGTCGACGCCTGTCTGCTGCGCGGGCACGGGATCGTCGCGGTCGGGGAGGACGTCCAGCAGGCCACCGTCCGTGCGATCAAGCTGGAGACGCTGGCCGACCTGACCCTCGGCTTGCACAGCGTGGGGGACGCCACGCCGGTGCTGCTGAGTGACGAGGACGCGGCGGAGGTCGCGGACTTCGTCGACAGCCGCAAGGCCGCGCAGACCTATGCCCACTGGACGTGGGACTTCTACCGGCACTCGCTGGGCGCGGCCGCCGATGTCACGAGGAGGAACTGAGATGGCGCAACTGGTGGGTGGCGCGGGCGTGTCCCACAGCCCGCAGCTGTCGATCGAGCCGGGCGGCTGGCGTGCGCACGGGGACCTGGAGCAGGGCAGGCTCGCCGAACTCGGCCTGCCGCCCACGACCCGGACCGCGGGCGAGCTGGAGGGGGAACTCGACCCGCATCTGATGGCGGCCCGGCACGAGGCCTGCCAGCGGGCTCTGGAGCGGACCCGGCAGGAGTTGCTGGACCTGCGGCCGGACGTCCTGGTGGTGATCGGTGACGACCAGCGGGAGCTGTTCCTCGACGACATCATGCCCGCCCTGTCGATCTTCTGGGGCACGTCCCTGGACGACCGGCCGCCGGGCATGGCCGGTTACCCGCACACGATGGAGTCCGCCTACCCGTACTACCACGCGGAGCAGGACGACACCTACGAGACCGATCCCGTACTGGGACTGCACCTGGTCGAGCAGCTCGTCGAAGCGGGCGTGGACGCCGCGCAGTTCACCGAGCAGCCGACGGACCGGACGCTGGGGCACGCGTTCACCTTCATCTACCGCAGGCTCTTCGAGGGGCTGCCCCGGCTGCCCCTGGTGCCGATCATGCTCAACACGTACTACCCGCCCAACCAGCCCACGCCGAAGCGGTGTGTGCAGATCGGGCAGGAGCTGCGGGCGGCGATCGACAGCTGGGACTCCGACAAGCGGGTCGCCCTGATCGCGTCCGGCGGTCTGACGCACCCGATCATCGACGAGAAGCTCGACCGCGGGCTGCTGGAGGCGCTGGAGCGGCACGACACGGACGCGCTGGCCCAGCTCCCGGTGGAGGGGCTGACGGAGGGAAGCTCGGAGATCCGCAACTGGATCGCCGTGGGGGCGGCCATGCGGGGCCTGCCGGGCAGGACCGTCGACTACATCCCCGCCTACCGCTCGACGGCCGGCTCCGGCTGCGGCATGGGCTTCTTCACCTGGGCCGAGGACGGCTCATGAGCGAACTGCGCGAGCGGCTGGCCGCGTTGGACACCTGTTTGATCTCCGACGCGCTGGACTCGCTGGGCCTCGCGGGCGCGGTGGCCGGAGTGCTGCCCGTCTGGGAGGGCGGCCGCCTGGCCGGGCGGGTCGTGCCGATGCGCACCGTGCCCGCCGAAGGCCGGTCCGCGCCACGCCACTTGGGGACCGCCGCGCTCGAACTGGCCGAGCCCGGCGACATCGTCGTGGTGGAACAGGCCGAGGCAGGGACCGTCCCGGTCTCGGCGACGTGGGGCGGGCTGCTCGCCCTGACGGCGTCCCTGCGCGAGGTCGGCGGGATCGTCGTCGACGGCGCCTGCCGGGACGTGGACGAGATCCGCGAACTCCGGCTTCCGGTGTCGGCGCGCGCGGTCGTCCCCTTCACCGCGCGCGGCCGCTACATCGAGGACACCGTCGGCGAGCCGATCGTCTTCGCGGGTGTGCCGGTGAACCCGGGTGACTGGGTGGCCGCCGACGCGAGCGGGGTGGTCTTCGTGCCGTCCGCGCGCATCGGCGAGGTACTGGACATCGCCGAACGGCTGGTGGCCAAGGAGCGGTTGATGGCCGAGGCCCTGCGGCGCGGGGACGCGCCCTCCGCGGTGCTGGGCCGGAACTACGAGGAGATGCTCGATGGAGAGTGACCAGACGGTCGCGCGGTTGCGCGAGATCGGCACATCCACCCTGTCCGACGCCCTGGACCGGCTCGGCCTGCCCGGTGCCGTGCCCGGTGTGCTGCCCTTCGACACCGGACTGCGGCTGTGCGGGCGGGCGTTCACCGGGCAGTACGAGCCGGTCGACGAGAACGGGGGCACGGTCGGCGACTACATCGACGACGTCGCCCCGGGCGAGATCGTCGTGCTGAACAACCACGGCCGCCTGGACTGCACGGTGTGGGGCGACATCCTCACCTACGTCTCCTCGGCGCGCGGCATCGGCGGCACGGTCATCGACGGGGTGTGCCGTGACGTCGGGCCCAGCCTGGAGCTGCGGTACCCGGTGTTCACCCGGGGCCGCACCATGCAGACCGGCAAGGACCGGGTCCGTCTCGCGCACACCGGGCGGCCCGTCCTGCTGGGGCAGGTCGAGGTCGTGCCCGGGGACTTCGTGGTGGGGGACGCGGACGGCGTCGTCGTGCTGGCCGCCGCCGAGGCCGAGCGGGTGCTCGCGGTCGCGGTCGAGATCGACGAGGCCGAGGACCGTATCCGGCGGGCCGTCGCCGCCGGTTCCCGGCTGGACGAGGCGCGCGCCGAGGCCGGCTACCACGTGCTCCAGACCCGCGGCGGCGCACGGTGAACGCGACGGCGGTGGACCTGCACCCCTACGGGACGGCGACCCTGCACGAGTCGGGGGCGGTGCCGCTGCCACCGCGGATCCGCCCGCTGGACCGGACCTGGTGGGTGTGCGGGCGGGTGTTCACCGTGGACGCCGCGCCCGGTCACAACATCTGGCTGCACCGCGCCATCTACGCCGCCGAACCCGGCGACGTCCTGGTGGTCGCGACCGGCGGCGGCTTCGAGTACGGCTACTGGGGCGACATCATGACCCACGCCGCGCGCGAACGCCGGCTGGGCGGCCTGGTCATCGACGGCTGTGTCCGGGACGGCAGCGATCTGCTCCGGATGGGTCTGCCCGTCTTCGCTCGCGGCCTGTGCGTGCGCGGCACCGGCAAGGACCCCTCCCGGGGCGGTCTGCGGGGGGAGTTGAGCATCGGCGGGGCGACCGTGTGCTCCGGCGACATCGTCGTGGGGGACGCCGACGGGGTCGTGGTCCTGCCGGCCGAACAGATCGACGTGGTGGCGGCCCGTGCGTACGAGCGGGAGCAGAAGGAGGAGTCGGTCCGTACCCGGCTCGCCGCCGGGGAGTCGACGCTCGACATCTACGGACTGGCATGAGCGCCGTTCGCGGGCTGGGCATCGTCGGCTGGGGCGCGGCCGGCCGGCTGATGGCCGCCGCGGTGGCCCGCACCGGCCGCTTCCGGCTGGCCGGGGTGGCGGACGTCAGTGACGCAGCCCGGACCCGGGCGGCGCGGGAGACGGGCTGCACGGTGTTCACCGACGTGGCCGGGCTGGCGGCCGCGCAGGACGTCGACGTGCTCTACGTCGCCTCCCCGACCGCCCACCACCTGAGTGCCGTACGCACCGCGGCCGGCCACGGCAAGCAGGTGATCAGCGAGAAGCCCCTGGCCGCGACGCTCGAGGACGCGCGGGCGGCGGTAGAGGCGGCGCGCGCGGCGGGTGTCGTCCTGCTGGTGGGCGCGACGCACAGCAGCGACGCGCCGGTGCGGGCCCTGCGCCGGGTGGCCGCCACCGGGCGGCTCGGCCGTCTGCTGTCGGTGTCCTCGGTCTGCCACACCGACTGGCACACCAGGCCCCGCTCCCCCGCGAACCTGGACGCCGGACTGGGCAACGGACTCGTCCTGCGCCAGGGCGCCCACCAGCTCGACATCCTGCGGTACGTGTGCGGAGGCCGTGCCGAGTGGATCTTCGGGATGCCGTTCGGCGGCACCGGCGGCACCGAGCTGGGGTTTTCGGCCCAACTCGGTTTCGCCGACGGCGTCCACGCCAGCGCCTACTACGACGGCACCGGCGCGTTCGACGGCCGCCTGCTGACCTGGGGGGTGGGGGAACTCGCCACGTTCGACATCGCCCCCTCCCCCGTGCTCGGCAAGTACTTCGCCCTGCCGGGGCGGGACGATGCAGGGCGGGTGTGCCCGATGTTCGGCGCCACGGTCGCCACGTTCAGCGGCGGGGCGGCCTGGGTGACCCCCAAGGGCCTGCTGCTGCGCGAGGGACAGCACGTCAACGAGGTGCTGGTGGACGACGAGCCCTCGGGATGGGACGCCGCCCTCGCGGAGATGGACGCGGCCCTCGACGGGCAGCCGCCCGCCCACGACGGTGCCTGGGGCGTCGCCACGCTGGAGACGTGCCTCGCGCTGTACGAGTCGGCCCGCACGGGCGCGCCCGTCGCCCTGCGCCACCAAGTGGGCCTGCCCCAGGCCCTGGTATCAAGCACCAAGGAGAACCCGTGATCATCGATGCCCACGCACATCTGAACGCGCCGGCCGAACTGTACGCCTACCAGGCCTCGTTGCTGTCCTCGCGCGGCACGCACGGACAGTTCGGCGCCGGGGTCACCGACGCCCAGCTCAAGGAGTACGGCGAGCGCACGGTCACGACGATGGACAGTGTCGGGACCGACGTGCAGCTGATCTCGCCGCGCCCGTTCTCGTGCGCGCACTCCGTCGAGCCGGCCCGTGTCGTGCACTGGTGGACGGATGCCGTGAACGACGCGATCGCCCGCCAGGCGGCCCAGTTCCCGGGGCGGCTGGCCGGTGTCGCCGGTCTTCCGCAGGCCTACGGCGAGACCCCGCGCGAGTGGGCGGTGGCGCTGGGGCGGGCGGTGACCGAGTTCGGCATGGTCGGCTGCGTCCTCAACCCGGACCCCTCCGAGGGCACCGGACATGTGGCGCCGCTGGGCGACGAGTGGTGGTACCCGCTCTTCGACAAGCTGGTCGAGCTGGACGTGCCCGCGCTCATCCACTCCGGTGGCTGCCAGAACGGCCGGGAGACCTACAGCGAGCACTTCATCACCGAGGAGAGCATCGCGATCCTGTCGCTGCTCAACTCCGAGGTGTTCCTGCGCTATCCCACCCTGAAGATCATCGTCGCGCACGGCGGCGGCTCGGTGCCGTACCAGATCGGCCGGTGGCGCGCGGCCCGGGCGCACCCCAAGCTGCGTCAGGGACAAGTGCTGACCGAGTCCTTCGACGACAGTCTGCGACGCCTGTGGTTCGACACCGTCCTGCACCACCCGCTCTCCCTGGAGCTGCTGCTGCGGACGGTGGGCTGGGACCGGGTGCTGTTCGGCACGGAGAAGCCGGGCAGTGGGAGCGCGCCCGATCCGCTGACCGGTCACGACTTCGACGACATCCGGCCGGTGATCGAGGGCTTCGGGTTTCTCGACGAGCGGCAGAAGCAGGCCGTCTTCTCCGGAAACGCGCTCTCCGTCTTCCGGATCCCCGGTGTCGACAGGGCCTGAGACGGACGAAGGGGCCGTCGTCCCGCGGTGTTCACCGCGGGACGACGGCCCCTTCGCGCGCCCGGCGTGCCGTGGTTCAACGGTGCAGGAACCGCTCGATCGCGTCCCGGGCTTGGGGGGAACCGGCGAGGGACGAGATCATCTCGCTCTCCCGGGCCAGCTGGGCGGAGAGGGTCCGGCCGGCCGCCGATTCCAGGAACAGCCGTTTGGTGGCGATGAGCGCCGCCAGCGGCACCGTGCCGAGGTCCCGGGCGACTTCCCGCGCGCGGTCGACGAGTCCGGTGTCCTCGACGACCTCGCTCGCCAGCCCCCAGGCGACCGCGTCCTCGGCGCTCACCACGCGGTTGGTCAGGGCGAGTTCCAGTGCGCGCCGCGGGCCCAGCAGTCGGGGAAGCGTCCAGCTGGCGCCGTTGTCGGGAGAGAGCCCGACGGCCGTGTAAGCGAGCCGTATCCGGGTGGAGCGGGCCACCAGGATGATGTCACCGGCCAACGCCAGTCCGACGCCGGCGCCCGCGACGGCGCCCTGGACGGCGCAGATCACGGGTACCGGCAGCCTGTGCAGGTTCTCCCGTGCCGCGTGGGCGGCGTCGGCTACCGCCTTGACGTAGCCGCCCAGGTCGTCGCCGTGCGCGGCGAAGGAGCGGAGGTCACCGCCCACACAGAAGTTCTTGCCCTCGGCGCGCAGGAGGACCGCGCGCAGGCCGGATCCGACGGCCACCTCGGCGGTGGCCGAGCGGAGCTGTTCGGCGGTGTCGAGGTCGAGTGCGTTGGAGCGGCCGGGCGAACTCAGCACCAGCTCGGCCACATCGCCGGCATAGCGGATCTGCACCCTGGAGTCGGTCACGGGGCGTTCTTCCTCACCTGGTCGTCGTCGGGTCTCACAGGTCCAGCACGAGTTCGTCGGACGCACAGCTGCCCACGCAGATCATCATCGAGGTGTGGCCGGCACGGTCGTTCTCGGACAGGACCGTGTCGCGGTGGACGGGCGTGCCGCTGAGCACCTTGGTGTCGCAGGTGCCGCAGAAGCCCTCCTCGCACGAGTAGGGGACCTCGGGGCGCAGTCGGCGGACGGCGTCGAGGATGGTGCATCCGTCGGTGACGGTGGCCGTCTCGCCCGTCTGCGCCAGGACGACGGTGAAGTCCCGCTCGTGCCGGTCCGGGGCGGTGTGGGGCGCGGCGTCGCCCGGGGTGGGCGCGGGGGCGGTGAACAGTTCCGTGTGCAGGGTGAGGTCGGGTCTGCGGGCGACGGCGGTGCGCAGGGCCGCGAGCATGGGCGCGGGGCCGCAGGCGTAGACCGCGCCGCCGTCGCCCGCGCCGGCGACGATGCCGTCGAGGTCGAGCAGTCCGTGGACGTCTTCGGGGAGCACGGCGACGGGGGCTCCCGCGGCCGCGGCGAGTTCGGCGATCGCCGGGACGAAGGCCATGGACCGCGCCGAGCGGCCGCCGTAGTGGAGGGACCAGGCCGTGCTCCTGGAGGTGGCCGCGCGCGCCATGCCGAGGATCGGGGTGATGCCGATGCCGCCGGCGACGAAGGTGTAGGAGGGCGCGGGCAGCAGCGGAAAGTCGTTGCGCGGGCCGCGGACTGTGAGCTCCCGGCCCACGAGGGCCGTGTCGTGGATCTCGGCGGAGCCGCCGCGCCCGTCGTGGGCCCGCAGGACGGCGACGGTGTAGCCCGTGCGGTCGTCGGGGGCTCCGCACAGCGAGTACTGCCGGATCAGCCTCGAGGGCAGCCGTATCTCCAGGTGGGCGCCGGGCTCCCAGGCGGGCAGTTCACCGTCGTCGCGGCGGGCGAACCGGATCGAGACCACGTCGTCGGCCTCGTGGCGGACCTGCCTGACGTGGAGGCGCAACTCCTGAAGGTGCTGGTGGCCGGTCATGACGCCTCCTGAGGGCGGGCATGGGAGGGGACGGGTCTCCGTCGGTATGTCCGCTGCGGGCCGCCGGGCTCTCGCGCTCCGGCAGGCTCAAGGGCCCCACTCAGCGGGCATAACTAGTATAATCAATCGTCTTTAATCTGGCTACGGTGGTGCCGCCCCCTCCGCACGTGGGGTGCGCGGGCTCGTACCGCGCCTGCTCGCGGCCTGTTCCGGCGCTCGCGAAAGGTTGTTGCGAGGGCCTGACGCGTATGATGAATAGAATTTTGGGAGCGTTCGGCGACCAGTCGAGAGGTGTGGGCCGCATGACGGATGGCGAGTCGGGCAACGGGGAATCCAGAGGGCGGGAAAGGGCTCCGCGACGCCGTCCCGAGAGCCGTCGCGCCCAGAAGGCCGCCCTGGTGATCGCCCAGCGCATTGTCGACGACATCACCGAGGACAAACTCGCCCCCGGCACGAAGATGGCCAGCGAACGCGACATGCTGAGCCGTTTCGAGGCGGGCCGGGGAACCCTGCGGGAATCGCTGCGCTTTCTCGAGATGAACGGCGTCATCACGGTGAAGGCGGGACCGCACGGCGGTCCCATCGTGTCCGAGCCCGACGCCCAGGACCTGGCCGGAGTTCTGGGCCTTTTCCTGCAACTGCGCGGCCTGCCCTTCAAGGAACTGGTGTCGGCGCGGGAGATTCTCGAACCCGAACTGGCGGCCCTGGCCGCCGCGGTCTCCGGCGGCGACGTGGCGGACGAGATCACCGATTCCATCGACGGAATGCGGCAGTTCCTGGACGACGAACAGAACTTCCTAGCAGAGAACGACCGCTTTCACGCGGCCGTGGCGAGCGCCGCCGGAAACGGGCTGTTCGCCCTGCTCATCTCGTCCCTCCATGCCATCACGGACGGTATGCCGCTCGGCGTGAGTTATCCGCTGGAGCGCCGCGAGGCCGTGCTCCGTGCCCACGAGGCCGTCGGCGAGGCGATCACCTCCGGTGACGCCGAGGGTGCCCGGTGGGCCATGCGCCGGCACATGCGGGAGTTCCGGCGCTATGTCGAGGAGAAGTTCCCCATGGTGTACGAGCGTCCGGTGCGCTGGCGGGATGTCGCGCCCTGACGGACGGGCGGGGGGGGGGGGGGGGGGGGGGGGGCACCCCCCCCCCCCCCCCCCCCCCCCCGCCCGCGCTTCTCGGCTATTTCGAATGCACCAGATTCCAGACCGTGTTGCGCAGGTCGGTGAATTCGTCGGACACCTGGTACTTCAAGGGCCGGGGCCGCGGCGTGGGGCAGGCGAGCACCTCACGCACCCGTCCAGGACGCCCCGAGAGGACCACGACCCGGTCCGCGAGGTAGATGGCCTCGCCGATGTCATGGGTGACGAAGACCGTCGTCGTGCCGGCCTGGACGGCGATCCGCTGCAGTTCGATCTGCAGTTCCTCCCGCGTCTGGGCGTCCAGGGCGCTGAACGGCTCGTCCATCAGCAACAGTTGCGGATCGATCGCCAGGGCCCGCGCAAGGTTGGCGCGTTGCTGCATTCCACCGGAGATCTGGTGCGGGTAGTAGTCCTCGAAGCCTTCCAGACCCACCAGCTCGATGAGTTCCTGTGCCTTGGCACGCACGGCTTTGCGCGACCGGTCACGACGGTGCGGGGTGCGCGCCCGGAGTTCCGTCCCGAAAGCCACGTTGCGCAGCACGGTCCGCCAGGGGTAGAGGCTGGCCTGCTGGAAGACGAAGCCCGTGCGGGCGCCGGCGGCGGTGCCGTCCCCGACGCCGATCGTCCCGCTCGTGGGAGGCATCATGGCGGCGATGAGCCTGAGCAGGGTGGTCTTGCCGCAGCCTGACGGGCCCACC
The DNA here is from genome assembly GCF_042896175.1 of Streptomyces sp. NPDC001315. NCBI lineage: Bacteria > Bacillati > Actinomycetota > Actinomycetes > Kitasatosporales > Streptomycetaceae > Streptomyces > Streptomyces sp. NPDC001315. The sequence goes on from NZ_JBIAWZ010000021.1 coordinate 73,548, forward strand.
ACGGCGACGAACTCGCCGGGCTCGATGTCGAGGTCGATGCCTTCCAGCGCGGTGAGTGTCCGCCCGTTGTTCGGCTGGGAGAACCGCATGCCCACGTCCTTCAGGCGCAGGGCGGCTCCCCCGGTGCCGGTCGTAAGGGCGCCGTCGGTTCTCAGGTCAGCTCGCATCGGTCCTCCAAGGGCAGGTCATGCGCTCGACGAAACGCAGGAACGTGGTCAGGACGACTCCCAGGGCGGCGAGGAGGATGGTGCCGACGAAGACGTCGGCCGTGCGGAACTGCTGGGCCCCTTGCAGGATGAGGAAGCCGAGCCCCTTCTGGGCCCCGAAGAAATCGGCGACCACGATGCCGACCAGGCCGCGGCCGACGGCGAGCCGCAGCCCGGTGAAGATGAAGGGCAGGGCTCCCGGCAGCGCCACCTTGAGGAAGCGCTCCAGCCAGCCGGCCTTGAAGGAGGAGGCGACGTCGTTCCATTCACGCGCCAGGCTCTCCACACCGGACAAGGTGTTGATGGCGACCGGGAAGAACGCCATGAGCACCACGATGAAGGCTTTGGCCCCGAAACCGAATCCGAGCCAGATGATGAAAAGGGGTGCGAGTCCGATGCTGGGCGTGGCGTAGAGCGCCAGCACCCAGGGTTCGGTGGCGTACCTGACGTACCGGAACTGGCCCATCAGCAACCCGACCACCACGCCCAGGACGCCGGCGACGGCGAACCCCGCGCCGAACTGCCGCAGGCTGGTGGTGACATGCCCGGCCAGCTCACCTGTGGACATCAGGTCGCCGAGGGCCCGGCCTATCTGGACAGGCGACGCGAGGACCAGCGGATTCACGTGGAACACGACCGTCGCGCCCTGCCACAGGGCGATTCCGCCGACGATGGAGATCCATCCGATCCAGAATCCGGCCCTGTTCCCGGCCCGGCGGCCGAAGAGCCGCCGTGGGCGTGCCGTCGGCGCGGGCGCGGCGGCGGAGGACGGCGCTGCCGTCCGGTCGCCGGCCATCAGGCGCCCGCCGCACGGTTGAGAAAGCGCTGGTCCACGAAGCCTTCGATGCTGGTTCCCTTTTTCATCGTCCCGTGGTCGACGAACGCCTTGACCGCACCTTCCAATGCGGCGATGTCGATCTTCCCGTCCGCCGGGAAAAGGGCGTCGGCACGTTTTCCGGTGAGCCAGTATTCGTAAGCCTGCTGAATGACGGAAGCGGGTGAACCGAGAATGCGTGAGACGCGGCGCACGAGTTCTTTCTCATTAGCCGGGTCGTGCATCCAGCGCAGGGTGTGCAGCCACGCCCGGCAGAAAGCGACCAGTGTCGCGTCGTGACCGGAGGCGAAACCTTTCGTCGTGACGACGAAGCCGGACGCGAAGTGCGGCATGGTGTCATAGAGCGAGCCGAGCCGCCGCAGCCCCTGTTCCGCGGCCTGGAACTCCACGGGCGAGGTGACGACGGTCGCGTCGGCCCGGCCGTTGCGCACCGCCGTGAAGCGCTCGGCGGTGCCCCCGGCCGTGAACATCCGGTAGGAGCCTGTGCCGAGGCCCGCCTTCTGGAGCGTGGTCGTCAGCGCGACCGTGGAGACCGTGCTCGGCCCCGAGGTGGCGATCGTACGGTTCCGCAGGTCGGCGAGTCCGGAGATCCCGCGCTTGGCCACCACGCTCCAGATGGGGGCGTTGCACAGGCCGGCGATCGCGATGAGGGAGGCGCCCTGCTGGCGGGCGACGACCAGTTCCGAGCCGCCGATCTGCAGGTCGAAGGAGCCGCCCATCAGCCCGGCCGTCATCGTGCTGGTGCTCTGCCCGATCGTCGTCCTGATCTCCAGCCCCTCCTTGGCCATGAAGCCGAGGTCCTGGCCCAGGGTGAGGGGGGTGGTGGCGAAGTTCTGTTCCTGCACGGCGAGCCGGAGCACCTTCTTGCCGTTCGAGGAGCCGCCGGCCCGCGCACTGTTGCCCGTGAGCGAGCCACAGGCCGTTGCGGTGCCGGCGGCGGCCGCCGCCAGGAGGGTCTTGAGGGTCTGCCTTCGTGAACACGCGCTGAGCATCGTTGCTCCCGTCTGCGCCAGGATGCGTGGTGCCACTGGTGTGTCACCACGCTTGCGACCAATCGCTCCTATGATTAGCCTATAACGCGCACAGGGTCTAGCAGCGTGCACGAACTGATCGCCCGTATGCTCCTGTCCATGAGTACTGTGCAGCCTGCCCGCAAGCGTGACGGGGCCGCGACGCGTGAGGCGATCCTCGCCGCGGCGGTGGTGGAGTTCACCGAGCATGGATACGCGCGAGCCGGGGTCCGGCAGATCGCCGAGCGCGCGGGTGTGACAGCGATGATGATCAATCGCTACTTCGGTTCTAAGGAACTGCTGTTCGCGCGCGCCGTGGACCGCGCCTTCGAACCGCCGACAGTGGTCGGCGACGAACGCCCCGGGCTCTCGCGCACCCTCGCGCACACGCTCGCCGAGCGAACCGCGCCCGGTGCTGAACGACTCGATCCGTTCCTGCTGATGCTGCGCTCGGCGCCGGACCCGGAAGCGGTGGACATCCTGCGCCGCGGTATCGAGGCGCATGTCGGCACTCGGCTGGCGGGTCTGCTGGTAGGGCCGGACACGGACGTCCGGGCCCAGCTCGGGCTCGCCCTCGTCGCGGGGACATGGCTGCTCCGCACCGTCGTGGGAACCTCGGCGCTCGCGGCGGCCGACAACGACATGCTCGCGGACTTCCTGACGGACATGCTCACACCCGTGACCGGGGAGACGGCCGCCGCCGCTCCCGCCTGAGGCGGGAGCGGCGGCGGCGCGGTGCAGGTGCCGTGCCCCCACGGTCCGGCACCCGCACCGGCAACCGCGTTCTGTCCGTGGTGTTCTCAGAACGCGGAGCGGATGAGCCCGCCGTCGATGCGGATGGTGGCACCGCTGACGTACTGCGCGTAGTCACTGCACAGGTACGCGACCGCGGCCGCGATCTCGTCCGGCTCGCCGAAGCGCTCCTGGTCGTTCGGAATCAGGGCGTTCACCGCGTTGGGCTGGATCTCCTCCCAGGTCTCGCCCCAGCCGCGGGCCGGGCCGATCTGGGTGACGAGTTCCTTCGTGGCCTCGACGAGGATCGCTCCGGGCGAGACCACGTTGGAGGTGACGCCCGTGCCCTTCAGGTCACGGGCCAGCGAGACGGCGAGGTTGTGCCGCGCCGCCAGGGTGGCGTTGTACTGCGGGTGGGTGTTCATCGGCTGGGAGGCGAGTCCGCCGCCGATCGTGATGACCCGGCCCCAGCCGCGCTCGCGCATCGCGGGGACCAGGTGCTGGATCATCCGCACACCGGAGACCACGTTGATGTTGTAGGTGTCGCGCCACTCGTCGGGGGTGGCCTCGGCCCACGACAGGTGCCGGTAGAAGCCCGCGTTGTTGACGAGGATGTCGATAGGACCGTCCGCGACGGCCGCCTGAGCGACCTCGGCAGCGGTCGCGTCGTCGGCCAGGTCGCCCAGCACCGTGGTGGCGATGCCGCCGGCCTCACGGATCTCCTGCGCGACCTTCTCCGTGCGCTCCTTGTCGCGACCGTGGATGACCAGCGCGGCACCCTCGGCGGCCAGCAGCTTCGCGGTGGCCTCGCCGAGCCCGAGGCTCGAACCCGTGACGAGCGCCCGCTTTCCGGTCAGGTTGAGGTTCATGTCGTGGTTCCCTCTCGAAGTGTGTCTCTACGAACAAGTATACACAAGTAGACTTCTGATGCGAAGGGATGTCGCCACCCCCGGAAAGAGGGGCCGATCAGCCCGGCAGGGCAGGGCCGTGTCAGTTCACCGAACGGATGGTTCCGCCGTCCACGCGCAGGTTCGCGCCGCTGATGTAGTCGGCCAACGGGCTCGCGAGGAAGACGACCGCCGCGGCGATCTCCTCGGGGCGCCCGAAGCGGTTGGTGTCGTTGGGCACCCAGCTCTCCGCCGCCGCCCGCTCGATCTCCTCCCACGTGTCGCCCCAGCCGTGGCCGGGCGCGATCTGCCACAGCAGGTCCCGCACCGCGTCGGTGAGGATCGCCCCGGGCGCCACCGTGTTGGAGGTGATACCGCTCCCCTTCAACTCACGTGCCAGGGACACGGCGAGGTTGTGCCGGGCCGCGAGCGAGGCGTTGTAGTGCGGCTGCGCCGACATCGGCTGGACGGCCAGACCGCCGCCGATCTGGATGACGCGGCCCCAGCCGCGCTCCCGCATCACCGGGACCAGGTGCTGGATCATCCGCACCCCGGAGAGCACGTTGGTCTGGTAGGTCTCCGCCCAGATCTCCGGCGTGGCGTCCATCCAGCCGACCTGGTCGTATGCCCCCGCGTTGTTGACCAGGATGTCGATCGTGCCGCCGGCGAGCGCCGCGGCGGCGACGGCCTCGGCCCCGGCCGCCGTCCCGAGGTCCCCCACCGCAACCTCCGCCCGGCCGCCGCCCGCGAGGATCTGGGTGGCCGCGGCGCGGGTACGGACCTCGTCCCGGCCGTGCACCACGACGGTCACCCCCTCGCGGGCGAGCGCCTCGGCTGTCGCACGGCCCAGGCCGGCGCTCGAACCGGTCACCAGGGCGCGCTTTCCCGTCAGTTGCATATCCATAGGTATGCACCTCTCTTATCGGCGGAGTTTTCTCAAGTGTGCCCCTTGTGGACACAGATCACGTGTTTTGAAGCACGTGTCGGCTACGACGAGGCCGTTGATACGTGTGGACGCGAGCGGCATCTGCCCCGGCGCGGAAATGCGTGGGGTGTCTCCGAGGCGCCGCGGCCTTCGGGAGGTCGACCGGAGCAAGCCAAATCGGAGGAGTTCCGCACTGATGGGCCAGCTGCGCACCGCGGTGCGCACGCTCGCCGACGTCGACGTCGCCCCGGACGAACTGCTCACCCGGCTGGACGACGTGGTCCTGCGCCTGCAGAGCGAACAGACCCGGTCCACCGGGTCGGAGACGGACAGCGCGAGCACCGGGATCTGCGCCACCTGCCTGTACGCGGTGTACGACCCGATCACGCGCCGCTGCACCGTGGCCCGGGCAGGACACCCGGAGCCCGGCGTCGTGTTCCCGGACGGCACGGTCGACTTCCTCGACGTGCCGCTCGGCCCGCCGCTGGGCCTGGGCAACCTGCCCTTCGAGTGCGCCGAGACAGAGCTTCCCGCTGCGCCTGATCCGGTCCGCGACCCTCATCTGTGAGGTCTCCGACGAGAGCGTCGCGGCTCCGCATCTGCGGCGTGCGCGGACCCTCGACGAGGGCGGCCGGGGACTTCTGCTGGTGGCGCAGCTCAGCCGACGATGGGGGACCAGGCAGACCCCCACCGGGAAGAACATCTGGGCCGAGCAGCCGCTCTCCGCCCCTTCCTGAGCCGTCAGGACGCCTTCAGGTTCCGCGCACCCGACGGGGTGATGGCGAACAGGACGGCGCCGAGGCCGAGGAGGGCGAAAATGATGGTGTGCAGGCCGCTGTCCGTGGCCCGGTCGCCGAAGGAAAGGCTGATCAAGCTGGACGACAGCACGGCGCCCAGGTAGGTGAACGTGCGCATCAGCCCGGCGGCGACACCCAGGCTCTCGGCTGGTGCCTGCTGGTAGAGCGCCGCCTGGTTGCCGATGACTCCGAGACCGGAGACGACGCCGAACACCATGGTGATCAGGATCATCACCCAGATCGGTGTGTCCGAGGTGAACAGCAGCAGTCCGGCAGGGCCGACGACCGCCGCTGCGGCCGTGCAGTACAGGGCGGAGCGCACCAGGTTGCGCCGGGCGAACGGGATGGAGACGAGCGCTGCGAACACCGACATCGGCAGGATCAGCAGACCCACACCGATCGCGGACAGCCCCCGGGTCTCCTGCAGCCACTCGGTGAGGCCGTACAGGATGCAGTAGTTGAGCAGGAAGGTGAGGCAGACCCGCAGGTAGGTGGCGCTCAGCGGCCTGTTCCTGGCGAGCATCCGCACATCCACGAAGGGGTCCTGCGTCCTGCGCTCCCACACCACCAGGGCGGCGAGCAGGATCACGACGAGGGCGCAGAGCGGCCACCGCGGGTGGTGCAGGTCATTGAGGAAGAGCATCAGGGAGGCGATGGTGCCGGCGAAGAGCACCATGCCGGGGACGTCCAGCCGGGCCGGGGGCACGCCGTCGGCGGTGTGCTCGGCGCGGGGCGGGTCGCGGGGCACCCAGATGAGCGTCATCACCACGCCGATCAGCACCAGGGGCACGTTGATCAGGAAGGTGACCCGCCATCCGGCGGCCGCCGCCAGCACGCCGCCCAGCGGCAGCCCGAGGGCCGAGGTGACCTGCGCCGCGATGGCGAGCGCGCCGAGCGTGCCGCCGGTGTGGGCGGGCTCGTGTTCGGCGGCCCACCGGCGCACGATCACCATCGCGGTCGGGTAGCCGGCCGAGGTGCCCACGCCGAGAATGACGCGGGCCACCACCAGGGTCGCCAGGTTGGTCGCGACGGTGCCCAGGGCACCGCCGATCCCGACCAGGGTCAGGCCCGCCACGAAGACACGGCGCGGGCCGAGCAGTTCGGCGAGCTTGCCCATCGTCGGCTGGCCGATGGCGCTGGCCAGGTAGAGGGTCGACACCAGCCAGATGGTCGACGCGGCACCGGCGTGGAAGGTGTGCCCGATGGCGATGAGGGTCGTGGCGATGATGGAGCTGTTGATGGGGTTCAGCGACGACCCGAGCATGAGGGGGACGGTGAACCGCCAGCCGGGACCCGCCGCTGCCTCGTCACCCCCGGCCGGCTGCCCTCCGGCCCCTCCCGCCGCATGGCGGGCTGACGTTGCTTTACGTATGTCCATGCGAACAACTATACAGGTAACCTGAACAGGTAGCCTTAACATGTTGCGAACTACAGGTGTGAGGAGTGCCGCCGTCACCCTTTCGGACATCTTCAGGTAACCTGTATGATTTTTTCGTGGAACCGAACCAAACTCCGTCAGGGGCACAGGCCCTGGAACTCGTGCGGGCCATGGACCGGCTGCGTGGCCGTATCCGGTCGGAGACCGGCATGCGAACGGGCCCATGGAGCCGCAGTCAGCTGGCCGCGCTCCACCGCGTGGTGACCGGACCGCCCGCGACCACGAGCGCGCTGGCGGCCGCCGAGTACATGAAGCCGCAGTCCATGGCCCAGACCCTGGCCGTGCTCGAGAAGAACGGCCTGGTCACACGTAGCCCGGACCCGACCGACGGCCGGCGGGTGCTCTTCTCCGCGACCCCTCAGGGGCATGCGGAGGCGGCCCGCTGGCTCGACGCCCGCGAGGCCTGGCTCGGCGAGGCCATCGAGCGGGGTCTCACCGCCGAGCAGCGCTCGGGCCTGAAGACGGTCGTGGAGATCCTGGAACTCCTCGCCGACACCGACACCCCGTCATCACCCCGCCGAACCCACTGACCCATCGGGCATCGCGGGGTCCCCGAGCACCCAGCGACGACGCCGGTTCTCCCGATTGCGGTTCGGACGGACCTCTACGGTCCCGGTTGTCCGCGGGCGGTCCCGAGGACCGCCTACGGCCCTGGTTGTCCGCGGACGCCGGAGAATCCCGTACGGCTCCGGCGGCTCACCGGCGTCCCCGGGGCACTGCGGGCCGGGGGTGTCTCCGGTTCGCCGCGCCCCGCGGGCTCGCGGTGCCGGGTCTCAGGTGCCGGGTTCGGTCGTGGCCCGCTCGATGTCGTACAGCTCTTCGAAGCCCGCCAGGTCCTGCAGCCCCTCGTAGATCGCGAAGGACTCGGCGTCCGGACGCCCGCTCGGCCGTCCGGCCCGCTGCGCCCGGTAGGCCTCCCGAAGGGCCTCGAAGGCGGCTGCCTGTCCTGTCACCGGGTCGATGACCAGCGAGTATCCCAGCTCGGTCCACTCCTGCGGGGTGTGCAGGTCGAACGAGGTCAGCAACGCCACCGGACCGGGCAGGCGCCGCGGCGCGGCGGCCCGCTGTTCGGCGTTCTCCGGCAGCAGCATGACCGCGTCGGCGCCCGCGGCGAAGTACGCCTCGCAGCGTTCGACGGCCGCGTCGAAGCTCTCGTTCTGCACTGCTCCCGTGCGGGCGATCACCAGTAGGTCCGGGTCACGCCGCGCCGCCACCGCGGCGCGCACCTTCCCGAGCATCTCCTCCACCGGGATCAGGTGCTCCACATGGCGGTGGTGGCTGGCCCGCTTAGGCGCGATCTGGTCCTCCAGCTCGATGGCGTGGACGCCCGCCGCCTCCAGTTCCCACACCATGCGTGTCACGTGCACGGCGTCGCCGAAGCCCACTCCGCCGTCCACCACGAGGGGAAGTGCGGAACGCCGGCGGATCGAGGCCGCCGCCTGGGCGAGTTCCGTGACCGACAGAAGCGCCTCGGAGACCGCGAGCGACAGACCGAGCCCGCCGCCGCCGAGATAGCCGCCGTCAAAGCCCAGTTGCTCGCACAGACGCGCCGTGAGCGCGTCCGGGCAGTGCGGGATCATCAGCGGCCCCTCGTTCTCCACCCGCTGACGGAACTCCGCGCGTGCCAGTTGGTCCATTCCTCACTCACATCCCTTGCTCTGACCCGAATCCCACATGTATGCAACTGTAGACTTGTCGCGTCGATTTGACTACACTCCATCTTGTGGAAACGGACATGTCTCATCGGGGACCTCCCCCGGCAACGACCGGCAGACGGCGCAACGCGGCGGCGACCCGGGAGGCGATCCTCAGATCCGCGACGGAGGCCTTCAGCCGCCTTGGCTACGACGGCGCCGGTGTGCGGGAGATCGCCGGCGGCGCCGGGGTCAGTGCGATGATGGTCAACCGCTACTTCGGCTCCAAGGAACAGCTGTTCGCCGAGGTGGTCGACGCCTCTTTCACCCCACGTACGGTGGTGACCGGCGCCCTCACGACGCTCAGCCGCGACATCGCCGCGGCACTGGTGGACCGCACGGCCCCCGGGGCGGACGAACTCAGCCCGTTCCTGCTGGCCCTGCGTTCGGCACCCAACCCGCGCTCGGCCGAGCTGGTCCGGCAGGGCATCGAACGGCACGTGGAACGTCACCTCGCCGGGCTGCTCAACGGTGACCGGGTGCGGGAACGCTCCGCGCTCGCCCTCTCGGTGATTCTCGGCGTGTGGACGATGCGCAGCATCATCGGCAACACGGCTCTGGTCGAGGCGGATCCCGACAGGCTCGCCCGCCTGCTGGAGGCCCTGCTGACCATCCTGCTGGAGAGCCACGACGGCCGGCCTCCCCCGCCGGGGCGAGCCGCGGCCTGCCACACCCCATGAAGTATGTTGGGGCCCGGTACTGAACTGATCCTCTTTTTACAGCACATATGCGTATGTGCCCCGACGGCCCGCCCGGCAGCAGGCACTGCGAGCCCGCCCGGCCGGCGAGACCGCCGCCCAGTCGTGTGGCGTCCGGGGACGGCTCGTCCCCGGACCGCTCACCAGCTCATGCCCTCCGGCGCTCACAGCGCCGCGCTGAGCCGCAGGCGCCTGCGCGCTGAAGCCTTGAAAGAGCGCGCGTACAACCATTTGGTGCAAGGAGAAGAAGTCATGACGGAACGAGGACCGCTGGACGGTCGTGTGGCGATCGTGACCGGCGCCGGACGGGGCATCGGCCGGGGCGAGGCGATCGCGCTGGCGGCCGCCGGCGCGAAGGTCGTCGTCAACGACGTCGGTGTGAAGGCCGACGGGCAGGGCGCCGCTCAGGGTCCCGCCGACGAGGTCGTGGAGTTCATCCGCGCCCAGGGCGGCGAAGCGGTGGCCAGCTACGAGTCGGTGGCGGACTGGGCGGGCGCGGCCCGGGTGGTGGCCACCGCGGTCGAGGAGTTCGGCCGGCTGGACATCCTGGTGAACAACGCGGGGATCGTGCGCCAGCACAAGATCGAGGAGGTGACCGAGGAGGACTTCCAGCTGACCATCGACGTCAACCTCAAGGGAACCTTCGCGATGTGCCGCGCCGCGATCCCGGTCCTCCGCGAGTTCGGGGGCGGACGCATCGTCAACACCTGCTCCAACCAGTGGGCGGCGCCGATCGGCAACCCCGAGTACGCCGCGTCCAAGGGCGGAGTCGTCAGCCTGACCTACGAGCTGGCTTGGGAACTCAACAGCGACAACATCACCGTCAACGCGATCGCTCCGTTCGCGCTGACCCGGATGACGGAGGACGCCAAGCAGCGCGACGCCGCTCTGGTGGCCTCCGGCGCGATGAGTGAGCGCCGGATGAAGGCCAAGGAGCCGCGGGCCGAGGCGGGCATGGTCGCGCCGATCGTCGTCTACCTGGCTTCGGACGCGGGCGCCGACGTGACCGGCTGCGTCTTCAGGGCCGGCGGCGGGAAGATCGGACTTTACAGCCACCCGGTGGAGACGCGGACCATCTTCCGTGACGAGCAGAACGGGCCCTGGTCGTACGACGAGCTCGTCGACCTGCTGCCGCGCACCGTGCTCGCCCAGGGCAGCAAGGCCCCGCACATCCTCTGACCCGGGCGTTCGCCGCCGGACCGCCGACAGTTGGGGCTGCCCTGCGTGCGCCCGCAGGGCAGCGGGCTCAGGCTCGCCATGCCCGACGGCACTGGTCTCGCGACGAGTTTCCCCTTCCCCGGCACGATCGGCGTCCACGGGCAGACTCGTCACCTCCTGGTCGACCGGCCTGGAGCCGGGCCAGGAAGAGGAGCGTTGACCCCACCGGAGTGACCTCGGGCCCGTACGGTCCGCCGCGCCGAACCGCGGGAACGGCACGGCGGACCGCGGGAACGGCACGGCCGATGTCGCGAGCCGGCGGCGCGCGGTCTCTGCGCGCGGCGTACCTGACGGTGGAGAACCCGGACGCGGGCCATCGGTGGGACTGTCGTGGCGGCGCCCGCACGTGCGTCCACCTGCGACGACCCGGTTCCGGCCGTCGGCTGCGACCCAGCCTGGGGCCTGGGCGGCAAGACGTTCCGTATCTACGGCTCCCGAGCCGCCGCCGGCCAGGGAGCCGGCCGACCTTGCCGACGGCGGACCCTCACGTCAGGGCCCGGACGCCCCGGACACCTCGATGCGGTGCCTCAACCAAGAGACGCCTCGATTCCCTCGGAGCGGTTCTTGAGGAAGCGGGCGCGCCACCGGCCGATGGTGTGTTCGGCGACGGCGTACTCGAGGGCGATCTGCCGATTGGTCCGGCCCTCCGCGCTGGCCAGGATCACCCGGCTGCGAAGCACCAGTTGGTCCGGAGCGGAACCCGGCTGCGCGAGTCTCTCCAGCGCCTGTCTCTCGTGGTCCGTCAGCACCAGTTCCGCCTTGGGCCGGCCTCCCAAGTATGGATTGGACTGGTGCACGGGGATGTCGAGGCCCGTGAACCGGTGCACGACGAAGCGCGCCCGCCACTTCCCCACCGTCCCCTCGGAGACGCCGAGACGGCGCGCCACGTCGCGATTGGTCAGGCCCACGGCGCAGTCCAGAATGATCTGGCTGCGCAGAGCCGCTTGGCTGCCGGGTGCCGGGTCGAGCGCGAGGCTTTGCAACCGTCCGATCTCGTCGACGGTGAGTGTGAGATCAGCCTTCGGACGTCCCTGTCGCATGCAGTCCCTCAAGTGCTGAATCGCCGTGCGAGAGCCGTTCGGAGCGGGCCGTCGCGGCGCTGCCCGGCCCTGGTATTGGGTGTGCCCTCGTGTAGTACAAACGTGTGCCGCCAGGTGTGGGTTCGCAAAGCGCCGGCTCAACGCGCGGACGTACGTCGTGCGGCGAACATCCGCGCGGTCGGCTGGGGTTGTCCCAGGAACGTTGGGTTTCGGCACCCGGCCCAGGAACAGGGCCGGGGTCCGCCGTTGCCGGTTGCTGCGGCGGGGTCAGTCGGCGGCGAGGAGGTGAGCGGGAGCGATGCGGGACAACCGCCTGATCGGTACCGTCAGTGCCACGCACACCAGGGCGGTCGCGGCCAGCGTGGCCAGCAGCGCGGCGCCGCCGACCGCGAGAAGGTGACCGTGCAGCAGGCCCTGGCCGAGCGAGACCACCGTGACCAGGCCGGCCGCCGCCCCGGACAGGCCACCCAGCAGCGCCAGTCCGATCCCCTCGTAGAGGGTCAGCAGCGCCAGTTCGTGCTGGGTCCAGCCGGTGGCCCGCAGCACCGCGAGATCGGCGGCGCGCTCGCGCTGCGAGAGGACCAGAACGTCGATGGCGCCGACGGCGCCCAGCAGCAAGGACAGGGCCACGCTGAGGTAGTCGGCCTCACGCGCCTGCGCGACCACGGCGCTGCCGAGCAGTGATCCGGCCACCTCACCGCGGAAGGCCAGCGTCAGGGCGAGCAAGACCGTGAAGGCGGCCACTCCCAGGGCCAGCCCCGCCGCGCCCAACAGCGTACGGCCCCGCACCCGCAGCAGGTTGAGCACGGCCAGGCCTGCCACCGAACGCACCGGACGCGCCCGGCGGGCCGCCGTCACCGGCGGCCGGACAGCTTCCATCGGTCCCATCCTCGTGGCCAGCCAGGCGGGAATCAGGCCCGCCGCCGTGGCCAGCAGGAGCGCCACCGGCAGCACGAGCAGCGACTTGGTGCCGGCGTCGGGCTGTCCGAGCACACGGCCCAGCACGTACGCGAGCACCGCACCCGCGGCTCCCGCGGCGAGCCCGATCACCGCCAGTTCGCCGAGGACCAGCCGGAGTACCTCGCCCCCGCTCCAGCCCAGGCAGCGCAGGGTGCCGATCTCCGTGCGGCGGGAGCGGACCGAGGCCAGCGCCGCCTGTCCGAGGAAGAGCGCGCACACGACGAGGACCAGCACGAACAGCACCGCGCTCTTCGTGTCCACCGCCCTGAGGATGCGCAGTGCCACGCCCTTGGCGACCCAGCGCTCCGTCACCCGTGCCGAGGCGTCGAGCACCACGGTCTGCGGGGCCGGCGAGCTGCCGACGGTGACGTCTACCTGGAGCCGTGGGTAGGCCGCCCGGATCGCCCCCGCCACGGCGTTCACCCGGGCCCGGGAGGCGGTGTCGACACCGGTCACTCCGGCCACCCGAATCCTGATCGCGCTGACCGGCGCCTTGTCCTGCGGGCTCGGCACCCGGCGGCTCTTGGTGAGCGCGGTGATGGAGTCCAGAGTCGTCAGCATGGTGGGCGGCCGGCTGAGGTAGCCGCCGAGGTTGCGATCGGGCTGCAGCGGCGCACCGCCGAGCGCCGCGCGGGTGCCGCTGTCCGCACCGGTGACCTGTGGTGTCCGGTAGGTCTCCAGGGGAACCGCGGACAGCGGCGAGAAGCCGGCCAGTTTGCCGGTGTCGTAGCGGCCGACCAGATGGACGAAGGGGTTGGGCAGGCGTCCGGAGTCGACGCCGTCGCAGGATCCGAGGCCGACGCAGTCCGTGGCGGCGTGGCTGGTCACCGGCCGGTACTGCTTGCCCTGATTCTCCTCGGGGACGAAGGGGAACGGCTGCTGCTCCAGGTTGGTCACCCACAGGCTGGGCCGCTGCGCCGGCTGCGCCTGCACCGCGAGGTCGCCGCCGGACGTTCGGCGGTAGGTGACCGGGCCGACGGTCCAGTAGGAGTCGGTGTCGAAGGAATCCTCGTCCAGCTCCTTCCGGTAACCCTTGTTCAGATCGACCCCGACCTGGCCCACCCGGGTACCGTGCAGGGCTCGGACGAAGCTGTCGGCCTTCGGATTGCCCAGTTCGGAGGGCAGCTTGGCCGGGTCTCCCACGTCGAGCCGCTCGACGGTGGCGTCGAGGGTGCCGGCGGTCAGCGGGTTGTCGCTGAGCAGAGCCGGGACATAGCGGTCGCGCTTTCCGTGAACGCTCTTGGCGGAGGACACCGTCCACGGCTTGTCCTTCTCGGTGAGCATCCGGCCCGAGGTGATCGCGGTGTGGAGGCCCACCAGCCGGTCCTCGGCCGCCGGGTCGATGGCGGACAGCAGCACAGGGTGGGCGACCGGAATGTCGATGGTGGCCTTGTCCTGCCCGGTCTGACAGTTCATCCGCGAGTTCAGGTCCGGGTCGAAGGGCGACCTGTCCCTGAGGTCCTCGCCGATGATGTTCGGCTTGAGGGGGAGTTCGAGGTTGAATTCGGTCTGCTCGGTCTTGTCCCGGTTGAAGTAGAAGCAGACGTCGTACTTCCCCTTGAGCTGGTACCGCTGGGTGTTCTTGTCGACCGTGCCCTTCTCCAGGGTCTCGGACCGGAAGACGCCGTCCGCCGACGAGCCCGAGGTCAGGGGGGAGCGGGTCAGGTAGACGTATTCGTCGGACGTGCGATAGCGGCCCAGCCCGGCCGTGAGTGTCGGGCGCAGACGCAGGATCTGCCGGGACGCCTTGCTGTCCAGGAAACGGGACACGTCCATGGTGACGGTGCTCGCCACCATGAGGTAGCCGATGTTGGCCACCGGTGCGGCCACGTCAACCCCGGGGATGGTGCGGATGCGCCGGTACTGGTCCATCGTGATGCCACCGAACGTGCCGGACAGGAAGTTCGGCGCGACCGTTCCGCTCCTCCGCTCGATGTCCGTCTGCGCGTCAGGCGGGCGCACCAGGACGTCGTACGCGGATCGTGCGTTCTTCCGTACGTTGCCCACGGTGGTCGCCTTGCTGGTGCTCACCGTCGCGGTCAGCAGGGTGAAGCTGGTCGCCGCCACCAGGATCCCGGCAGCCAGGGCCAGCGCCCGCCCGCGCCTGCGCCGGAGTTGGTCGAGGATGATGGTCATCACGGGCGCAGCCCCCCCAGCCGGTCCAGCACGTCACCGGACGGCGTGACGCGCTGGTCGGAGGTGATCCTGCCGTCCTGCAGACGCACCACCCGGTCGCCGTTGGCGGCGACCTCCGCGTCGTGGGTGGCGATCAGCATCGTCATCCCGTACCGCTCGCGCAGCGACATCAGCAGGTCGATGATCTCCCGTCCGATGACGCTGTCCAGGTTGCCCGTCGGCTCGTCGGCCAGCAGCAGTCCCGGCCGGTTGATCAACGCACGTGCGACGGCGACGCGTTGCTGCTGACCGCCCGACAACTGCGAGGGCAGGGCGTCGGACCGGTCGGCGAGACCGACCGCTTCGAGCAGTTCCCTGCCGCGCTCGCGCCGGTCGAAGTCCACCCTGCGCGGCAGGACGGGGGCGAGCACGTTGTCCAGCACGGTGAGGGCGGGCAGCAGGTGGAAGCGCTGGAAGACGAAGCCGATGCGGCGCCGGTGGGCGTCCAGGTTGCGGGACGCCAGCTCGGTCCCGTCGATCTCGACGTGCCCCTCGTCGGGCCGGTCCATGCCTCCCGTCAGGTGCAGCACGGTGGACTTTCCGGCACCGGAGGGTCCGGTCAGCATCACCGCCTCGCCTGCCGCAACCTCCAGGTCGACCCCGTCCAGAGCGGTCAGCCCGGGGTATCGGCGACTCACCCCGCGCAACGCCACACTCACAGCCATCAGTTGCAGCCTCACCCTCATACATTGTCGCAATCCAGAGGTATATTGGCACAATGCAAGAAGGAGATATATGCCGCTCCACCACGCCGTGCTCGCGTTGCTGACCCAGCGGCCGAACCACGGATACGAGCTCAAGGCCCGGTTCGAGGAGACCATCGGCCCCCAGTGGGGTGGCCTCAACATCGGCCACCTGTACCAGATCCTCGAACGGCTGGTCCGTGACGGCTATGTCTCTCGCTCGCAGGTCACCCAGACCGACCGGCCCGACAAGAACCTGTACACGCTCACCGAGGCCGGCGAAGCCGAACTGCGATCGTGGGCGACCACGTCCTGGGTACGGGTCGGCGGCTTCCGCGACGAGTTGTTCCTGAAGCTCCTCGGCGCCGCCGCCCTGGGCACGCAGGCGCTGGGCACGCTGATCGAGTCGCAGCGGCAGACCTACTTGTCCGAACTCGCGGGACTGGCCCGGCAGCGCCGGGCCCACGCCGACGAACCCCTGGTCGCCATTCTGATCGACGCCGCCATCGCGCACACCAAGGCCGACCTCGCCTTGCTGGACAGCGCCGCCCAGCATCTGGGACCGATCGCCGCGGCACACGGCGTACCCGCGGCCGAACGGCCGCGGCCGGACACCGACGGCGACGACGGCGCGGGAAGGACGCCGCGCGCGGAGTCCGCGTAGGCGGCGCCGGACACGTACCGGGGTGACGCCGCGGCCACGGCCCGGCTCCGTAAGCCGCCGACCGCCGGGCCGCCATGACGGCGGGCGGCGCCGCTCGCCGAACGCGTTTCGCGTGCGGCCGGGCCGACGGTGAACCCGGGACCCCGCCTCGTTCGTGCTACGGAGAGATCACCGTGTCGCAGGGAGACATGTCGCCGCCCGTGACGAGGCAGCGCCGTACCCGTGCCGCCCTTCGCGCCCTTGCCTGGAAGAGAGAGCCGTGACACCTCTTGACGACGCCCCCCTGGATGTCCTGGACGCCTACCGCACCTGTGAGTTCGCCACGCTCGGGCGGGACGGCACCCCGGCCGCCTGGCCGACGGCAGTACGGCGGAAGGAGGACGGCACCCTGCTGCTGACGACCTCGCTCGCCTTCGCGCAGAAGGCATTGAACGTGCGCCGGGACAGCCGGGTCGGCCTGCTCTTCTCCGACGCCACCGGCAGCGGTCTCACCGACGCGCCGCAGATCTTCGTCGGCGGCCGGGCGGAGTGCCCCGACCAGATCGTGACGGGGCCCGAGGGCGCCGAGGACTACTGGCAGATGCTCTTCGAGCGGCAGCCGCACAGCCAGGCATACGTCTCCGCGCCGCTGCGATGGACGATGGACTGGTACTACCTGCGGCTGCTCATCACGGTGACGCCCGAGCAGGTGATCGTCAGGCCGCCACTCGTCGCGTCCGCGCCCGGGACGGCGACCGCGGCGGACAAGGCCGGCGGGGCCGGCGGGGCCGGCACCCTGCCGGGGGCCGCTCAACTGGCCCCGTACGACAGTGCGGTGCTCAGCGCCCGCGACGCCTCGGGCGCCCCCGTTCTGGCCCGTACCCGGCCCGTGCCGACCGCGGCCGGCTACGCGGTGGAACTGCCCGACGACTGCAGGGCCGAACCGGGACCCGCCGCACTGCTGGTGCACCGGCACGACGACCGGATGAACAACATGCACAACGCGCTGGTCCGCGGGCGCCTGGAGGCGTCCGGCGACGGTCTGCTGCTCGTCCCCGAGAAGGTCGTGCAACCGATGGGCACCGGCCGCGCGAGCGACGCGCTGGGAGTGATGCGTCGTACCAAGCACGCCACGGCCCGCTACCTGGAGCGGCGGGGACTGCCCCGGCCGGAGGTGCGCTGGAACGAGTTCCGGGCCCTGGCCGCGGCCGCCCGGAAGAAGAACGCGAGCTGACGCCGGGACCGTCTGCGCGATCCCCGTGCCGGACTCACGGGGGTGAGATCCTGTCCGGGCGGCGACGGAAATACGTTTCTGAGGTCCGGTGATAATCAGCATGTAGAGCCGGGTCATTGCTGCATGGAGTCTTTCCACTGCTCCGGCCGGCAGAGCAGGCCGGCGGGAGCGGTCGTATCGAGTCGGCCTTCGAAACCGGCGCCTGCCTCCGGCTCGACGACGACTGCAACCGCGGAGACGTGCCGTCGCGGTCCGGCACGGATTGCGGGGAGGGCTTCGTGGTGGATATCCGCTCGCTGGCCCGGCGGACGCAAGGCGGCGAAAACCATGAAGCCGGGTCAAGACGCGTTCCACCAGCCACCGGCCGGTGCCCGGTCCGGTGCCGCGGCGGTCGGTCTCGGAGACGAGGCCGCGATCGCGGACCCGGCCACGGCCGGGAGGGACCGCACCGAGCCGACAAGGCGCCGTATCCGTCGGTGATCGAGTGACGCATCGAGCCCGCTCGTCGACACTCGACCGGCGACGGACCATCTCCACGTTGCCGGAACGGCCACCGGGGCCGACCCATCTCATGTGTGCCTGTCCTTGTTGCCATCGGCACACTGCCTCGAAAACTGGCGGCCGCGGAGCCGGCACTTGGGCCGCGATCACTCAGGTGGCACTGCTGATGTAAGCCGCGTCCTGACACGGAAGGGATGCCGTCGGCCGGGGCGGCATCCATGCTGCTGCGGGAGACTAGCTAGGGCCACCAGGGCGTGGCATGTCGCCCAGACCGGCGATCTGGTGCTCGACGAACCGCGCCCGCCAGCGGCCCACCGCATGCGGCGTCGAGCGGTGTGCTGCCGGAACGCCTCGATCGCGGCCCGCACTTGCGGCGCCCCATCCCACTCCGCGCCGTACTCGCCAGTGGGGGTACGCCAGTCACGCACCAGCCGCTCGGCCGCCTCGGCGACGTCGCCCGGGCCCGCGAAGACCCGGCGGAGCGCGGTAACGGAACCTTTGGCGATCGCATCCCTGGAGTGGAGTCCGAGCTTGTCAGGGGCCCAGCCGGCCTCCTGCCAGGTCAGCCCGAGCTTGGCGTACGCCCAGCCGGTCGGTCGCCGTCTACCGCCGGGCCTCGTGACCCGGTATCCCGTGGAGGTAGGTCTGTGCTGCTTGATCCGCCAGGAGCCGGAGGCGGTGGCCGCCACAGTGATCGACGGGCCGATCCCGCGGCCCAGGACGTCACCGTTGGCCGACGGCGCAGCAGGGCACGACCTGACGGTCCGTCGTGGGGAACATCTGTCGGTCGTCGGCCCTTCCGGATCGGGCAAGCCGCCTCGGCCACCAGACGGGCCTCGCGGGCGCCGTCGAGGCTGATCTGCTCGGCGACCCGTCCGGCACCGATGAGGTCCTCCCCCTTCAACACGAGCCCGGTCAGGCGGCCACGCTGCAGGCCGGCGGCACTGCGCCGGGGTACGGCGGTGGAAGCGGGGCAGGTCAGCGAGCAGCGGGTGCCCGTCGGGGGCCTCGCACGGCGCCGGGTCGATCGGGTCCTTCCCCAAGGAGCCGGGGTTGTGCTCGGAGTGCCGCTTGCCGTTGGCATCGGCCTCCGAGGCGCGGGTCGGCGGGTGCAGGGCGGTCAGCAGTTCCAGACCGGTCACCGCGGTCGACCCGCGCGGCGTCATCACTCGGGACGCGTACACCCCCAGGATCCGGGCGAGTTCCGCCGGCGGAAGCTGCCCGGCGTGGGCCCAGCTGCGGGTGTCGAGCGCGTTCCAGGACGGGATGCACAGCTGGACGCAGGACGGCTCTGAACCCTGCGCGGGGCGGTAGATCCGCGCCCACGGCCCGAACCCGCGCTTGGTCAGCTTCCAGTCGGCGCGCGCCAGCTGCTTGATGACCTTGTGGCCCTCCGGCAGCCGCCCGGCGTCCCGCTCCTCCTCCGAGAGGACGGCCGGCAGGCCGTAGCGCTCCAGCGCGGCCTCGGTGAGCACGATCAGCGGGTCGGCGTCCTTGCCCGGACCGGACAGCTTCGGCTGCCCGAGCTTCGCCTCCCGCAGCGTCCAGTCGACCAGGGACGGGAGGGACTCGGCCGCGCGGACTTGTGTGCGCAGCGCTGCCGCTGCTGCGACGTGCGCTGCGCACACCGGCTCATGCTTGAGCAATCGGCTCCTGCGTGAATGTGGCATGGAGGCGCCGCGTGTGGTCCACCTGACGCTCGGCTCCGGTCAGTGTGACGCCGGCCGTCAGACGCGGATCCGCGCTGGAGGCGGCCAACCGCACCTCCAGCTCGCCCGGTTCGACGATGCGCCGACCGTCGCGCCCCGTGAAGGAGGCGAGGTCGGACGGGATCGTGACCCGGACGCGGCGGGCCGCGCCCGGCTCCAGCTCGAGCCGGGTGTAGCCGACCAGGCGCTGGACCGGCTGGACGACGGAGGCAACCGGGTCGTGCAGATAGAGCTGGACGACCTCGGCTCCGGACCGTCCGCCGGTGTTGCGCACGGTGAAGGCGAGGGTGAACTCACCGTCCGTCGGGGCTTCCTGGGCGTCCATGGTCAGGTCGCTCCAGTCGAACTGCGTGTAGGACAGACCGTGGCCGAAGGCGAACGCCGGGGTCGGATCGATGTTGGACACCTCGCTGGCGTGCGCGAGCCGTGCGCCGAGGTATGTGGTCGGCTGGGAGCCCGGCCTACGCGGCACGCTGACCGGGAGACGTCCCGAGGGGTTGATACGACCGCTGAGGACGCCGGCGATCGCGTGCGTGCCCTCCTCCCCGGGAAAGAAGGACTGGACGATCGCGGCGGACTCGGTCACGGCGCGGCCGAGGGCGTACGGCCGTCCCGCGAGCAGCACGGTGATCACGGGTGTCTCCAGGTCGAGCAGGGCGTCGACCAAGTGCTGCTGCGCACCGGGCAGGTCCAGCGACTCGGCGTCGCAGCCCTCGCCGCTGGTGCCCCGCCCGAACAGCCCGGCGCGGTCGCCGAGCACCACCACGGCGACGTCGGCCTCGCGGGCCGCCTGGACGGCCTCGCGGATGCCGGAGAGGTCTCCGTCGTCGATGCCGGTGCCGCGGGCGAGCGTGATCTCGACGTCGGGGAATTCCGCGGCGAGAGTGTCGCGCAGCGTGGGCAGTTCGATGCCGAGCGGGGTCCCGGGGTGGCGGACGCCGATGTGCTGGGGGAAGGAGTAGCAGCCCAGTACGGCGGTGGGTTCGTCGGCGTTGGGACCGATCAGGGCGATGCGGCGCGGCCGGGTCAGCGGCAGGGTGCCGTCGTTGGTGAGCAGGACGACCGCCTTCTCGGCGATCTCGCGGGCCAGTTGACGATTCTCGGGCCGGTCCAGGTCGACCGTGCCGCGCAGGGCCTCCGGGTCGTCGGCGTCCGCGCCGTCGAGCGCCGCCGGCATCGGGCTCCAGTCGGGGTCGAGCAGGCCCAGCATCGCCTTCTGGGTGAGGACGTGGCGCAGGGCGCGGTCGATGAGCTCTTCCGGTATGCGGCCGTCCCTGACGGCTTGCACGAGGGGTTCGCCGTACGTCTTGACGTTGGGCAGTTCGACGTCGATGCCCGCCGTGAGCGCGGTGCCGGCGGCGTCGGCCCAGTCGGCTGCGATGCCGTGCAGCGTCTTGAGGAAGGCGATGGCGAAGTAGTCGGCGACGACGGTGCCGTCGAAGCCCCACGTGCCGCGCAGCAGCCCGGTCAGCAGGTCCTCGTCGGCCGCGGAGGGCATGCCGTCGGTGTCGGTGTAGGCGTTCATCACCGACCGGGCGCCGCCCTCGCGGATCGCCATCTCGAAGGGAGGCAGCAGAACGTCGGCTCGCTCACGCGGGCCCACGGAGGAGGGGGCGAGGTTGCGGCCGGCGCGGGAGGCGGAGTAGCCGACGAAGTGCTTGAGGGTGGCGACGATCCCGGCGGACTCAAGGCCCTGCACGTACGCCGTCGCGACGGTGCCGACGAGGTACGGGTCCTCGCCGATGGTCTCCTCCACCCGGCCCCAGCGGGCGTCGCGTACGACGTCGAGGACGGGCGCGAGACCCTGGTGGACGCCGACGTGCCGCATGTCGCGGCCGATGGCGGCGGCCATGCGCCGCACCGTGTCCGGGTCGAAGGTGGCGCCCCAGGACAGCGGAACGGGGTAGGCCGTCGCTCCCCAGGCGGCGAAGCCGGCCAGACACTCGTCATGCGCGAGAGCGGGAATGCCGAAACGGTTCGCCGAGGTGATACGAGCCTGGGTGCGGGCCAGGGAGAGCGCACCCACAGCGGGGTCGACGGGGACCGTGCCGAAGGGCCGGGTCAGCTGACCGAGTCCGGTGGGCAGCAGCGCCTCGAGATCGACGGCCTCCTCCATGTCGTGCTGATGGGGGGCCACTTCACCGCCCTGATCGGAGGCGCCCACCCACACTCCGTACAGCTGGGCGGTCTTCTCCTGAAGGGTCATCGCGTCGATCAGAGCGTCGACTCTCGCGGTGACGGGAAGGGTGGGATCGTTCCAGAGGGGGATTTCGGGGGTGGTCTCTACGGCCACGTTGGCGTTCACTTTCCTCCCACGCCCATCAGGCCCTGGACCAGGGCGCGACGGGCGAACAGGCAGACGAGCAGGACGGGCAGCACCGACAGCACCACGGATCCCGGAAGGCCCGCGACGCCCTCCGTGGTGCCGGCCCACCACTGGCCACAGCGTCGGCGTCGATCAGCGGCTGAATCCGGCGGTCAGACCGCTGAGCAGCTGACGGCGGCCGAATGCATACAGGACCAGGACGGGCAGTGTGGTGAGGACGACGGAGGCGAGAACGGCTGGGACATTGACCCCGTACTGGCCCTGGAAGGTCCACAGTGCGAGCGGCAGGGTCCGGCGGTCAGGGCCCTGGGTGAGGATCAGTGGCAGCAGGAATCCGTTCCAGATGGTCAGGCCGTTGAAGATGGTCACGGTGAGGATGGCCGGTCGGGTGAGCGGTGCCGCCAGCCGCCACAAGGTCGTCCACTCGGTGGCGCCGTCGACCCGCATCGAGTCGAACAGTTCCTTGGGTATGTCGCGGACGAAGTTGGCGAGCACCAGCACAGACAGCGGGATGGCGAAGGCGATCGACGGGAGGATCAGCGCCAGCAGGCTGTCATACAGATGCAGTTTGATGATGATCAGATAGACCGGGATCACCGTCGCCTGCAGCGGGATGGCCAGGCCCATGAGGAACAGCCCGTTGATCACACGCAGGCCCCGCATGCGCCAGCCGCGTACGATCGCGTAAGCGGCCATGAAGGAGAACACGACCGCCGGCACCACCGCGCCGACGGTGACCACGGCGCTGTTCACGAAGTAGCGGATGAAGTCGGACTCGATGACCAGCCGGTAGTTGTCCAGTGTGGGGTCGCCCGAAGGCACCAGCGGGTTGCTCGAGTAGTAGCGGCTCTGGGCCTTGAGGCTGGTGATGAGAATCCAGTACAGGGGCACGGCGACGACGACGAGCCAGATCCATCCCGCCAGGCCGCCGGCCCAGTTGCGCCGGCGGGCCGCCGGACGGGAGTGGCGTTGCCGCTCGCGGTGGCTGGCCTTCTCCGGTCGTTGCGGCTTGGTCAGCGTGGTGGTCACGTCAGGCCCCCTCGAGTTGGCTCTCACCGGCGTCCCGGCCCCCGAGCCGGCGCAGCAGCAGGGCGAGAGCGAGGCCCACCAGGACCAGGATGACCGCGATGGCGCTGGCTGGTCCCATCTGGCTGGCCCGCCAGCCCTGTTTGTACATGTCCAGCGCGAGAACCCGGGTGGCGTCTCCGGGGCCGCCCTCGGTCAGGACCCAGATGAGGTCGAAGAAGGTCAGCGACCCGACCACCATCAGCGTGGACGAGGTGATGATGGTGTACTTCAGCTGGGGCAGCGTGATGCTGGAGAACTGCCGGATCCGCCCGGCGCCGTCCAACTGCGCGGCCTCGTACAGGGACTTCGGAATCTGCTGCACGCCACCCTGGTAGATCAGTGAGTGGAACGGGATGAACTGCCAGGAGACGACGAAGACGATGACGCCGAACGCGAGCCCGGGCCGCCCCAGCCAGTCCTGGCTGAGTACCTTGATCTTCAGCCCGGCACCGAGCCCGAAATTGGGGTCCAGCAGGGCCTTGTACGCGACCGCGATCGCCGCGGAGCTGAGCAGCAGCGGGACGAAGTACACCACGCCCAGCACTGCACGGTAGCGCTGGCGGCCGGCCAGGAACGTGCCGAGCAGAATACTCAGCGGAGTCTGAACGGCCCAGGACACGATCATCACCAGGAACGTCACCCAGAGGGCATGCGGCAGCCCGGGGTTGGTGAGGACCGTACGCCAGCTGGTCAGTCCGGACGCGTGGATGGCGCCGATCCCGTCCCACGTGGTGAAGCTCAGCACGAAGACGCCGACGAGCGGAATCACGGCGAAGCAGACGAAGACCACCAGCGCCGGCGCCGCCAGCCACGGCAGAATGCTGCGCGGTTGGCGACGCGGCGGATGGCTGGTGAGCGCGCTCATTTGCCGATGACCGCGTTGAGGTTGCCGGCGAACTGCTGCGGCGAGATGGACAGCTGGAACAGCTTGGAGATGTTGTCCAGCAGCGTCGCGGCGGCCGTCGGACTCAGCGCCTGGTCCCAGGACTGGCCGAACGTCTTGGCCTTGCTGGCGATGTCGTAGGTGAGCTGGAGGAAATCCGCGCTCTTGGAGGCGGCCAGCAGCTTCTCCGTGCCCAGCCGGATCGGCACCGACCCGTTGTCGATCCACTGCTTCACCTCGTCGTCCTGCAGGACGCCGGTGGCGAAGAACTCCTTGGCGACCTTCTTCTCCTCGGCGCTGGCCTTCGAGGAGATGGACAGGTACTGGGCGGGGTTGCCGACGGTGTCGCTCGGATCGCCCTTGCCGCCATCGACGGGCGGGAAGTTCATGAAACCCAGCCCGCCGCTGGAGACGAAGTCCCCACCGTCGGACTGCTGGATGCCGTACGACCAGGCGCCGTGCAGCATCATCGCGGCCTTGCCGGTGTACAGCAGCGCCTGGTCGGCGTTGGAGTCCGCGGTGATCGAGGAGAAGCCCTTGATGAACCCGTTGGCCTTGACCAACTCCTGCACCTTGGTCAGCGCGGTGATGGCGGCCGGGTTGGACCAGGCGTTCTTCTCGCCCTCGATGACGGCCTGGAACACCTCGGGACCGCCGATGCGGTCGAACAGGAACTCCAGCCACATCATGTTCGTCCACTGGGACTGGCCACCCAGGGAGAACGGTGCGATGCCCTTCGCATTGAACTTGGGCACCAGCGCCATGATGTCGTCCCAGGTCTCCGGCGGCTTCACGCCGACGTGGTCGAAGACCTTCTTGTTGTAGTAGAGGATGATCGGCTGCACGGTCTCGCACGGCATCGCGTAGATCTTGCCATTGACGGTCGCCGCGCCGAACGAGGACGGGAACAGCCGCTGCTTGACCTCGGAGTGCTGGTCGAACCACGAGGTGAGGTCCTCGACCTGGCCCGCCTCGACGTAGGTGCGCAGCGTCCCGCCGCCCCAGCCCCAGATGATGGTGGGCGCCTGCCCGGCGCCGATGGCGGTCTTGATCTTCGTCTTGTACGCGTCGTTCTGGAAGGTGGTGTCTTTGATCTGCGTCTTGGGGTGGGCCTTGTTGAACGCTTTTACCGCGCCGGCCCTGACACCTTCCTGCGGTTGGCCGTTCAGGTACCAGTACGTGGCTGCGGCGTTGCTCTTGCCGGGACCGGACGAGCCGCAGGCCGTGAGCGCCGCGGAGACCGGTATGCCGGCGGCCAGGCCGAGGAGTGTACGCCGAGACAGGGTGCGCCGAGAGAGAGGGATCTCCATGTTTGTTCTCCGCACTCGAGAGCCACCGGCTTCTCGTGAGTCATGGTGAAAGCATTTCGAAAGAGCCGACTTGGATTTCCGTGCGTGCAAATTAGGTTTCGGGCTGATGTCGTGTCAAGGGATGTGCAAGCACGTTGCTGGGCAACCGTCAGGCGCATAAGCTCGGGCGGGTGCGGCTCTCACGAAGCCCCGACAGGCATCGAAATGTTTTCGAAATATTGAAGGTAAGAGCAGGGAAGAGTGGGCCTACGATGGCTGCGACTGATTCACTGCCGGTGACGGACCAGGTCATGCCGCGCCGGCTGGGTGTGGGCCGGTGCCGGACCGGGTCGGTGTCCTCCGGGCCGAGATGGCGGTGACACGGCGGCGATCGCCGGTGTACCGGCCCGGTCCGGCCCGCGGACATGCTGCAGGTGCAGCTCCCCCGCCCTCCGGGCTCCCTGCCGGGTTGCCGTACGGTTGACCGGTTCCACCCGCGTCGCCGGCCACGACCGGCGGCTCACCGCGCCGGTGGACGTACAGCTGAGAGGAACCGATGCCACCGAACGTCAGACGCACCACTTTGGCGGACATCGCCCAAGCGGCTGGGGTCTCCGTCGCGACCGTGTCCAAAGTGGTCAACGCTCGCGGTGACGTGGCGCCGCAGACCCGCGCCCGGGTGCAGGAACTGCTGCATCAGCACGACTACCTCGCGCCTGTGTTCCGCCACACCGAGGCCCTGGAAAGGCCGACCATCGAGGTGCAGTACCAGGGCGACCTCAAGTCGTACGTGGCCAAGGCCCTGGAAGGCATCGTCAACTCCGCCGCCGAGGCAGGAGCCTCGGTGGTGATCAGTAAGGCGTCCCGTGCCCCGCACTGGGCCCGGGATCTGGTCTCAGCCGGACGCCGCGCCCTCATCGCGGTCACCAGCGTGTACACCGCCGCGCATCTGAAGGAACTGGCCCGTGTCGGGCTGCCGCTGGTCGTGCTGGACCCGCTGCACCTGCCGGACAGCCAGGTCAACAGCGTCGGGGCGACCAACTTCTCCGGTGGCCTGGCTGCGACCCGGCACCTGCTCTCCCTCGGCCACCGCCGCGTCGCCTATCTCGGCGGACCGGCCATGGCCGTGTGCAACCAGGCACGCATGCACGGCTATCGCGCCGCCATGGAGGCGGAAGGAGCACCGGTACCCGACGCCTACATCCGGCCCGGAGAATTCACGTACGAGACCGGCTTGCTCGGCGCCGCGGCACTGCTGGACCTGGAAGAGCCACCGACAGCGATCTTCACGGGCAACGACGAGATCGCCCTCGGTGTCATCGAGACCGCCCGCGCCCGAGGCCTGCGCGTCCCCGAAGACCTGAGCGTGGTCGGCTTCGACGACACGGACCTCGCCCAGATGGCCTCACCGCCACTGACCACCGTGCGCCAGCCGCTGAGGGAAATGGGCGGTGCCGCCCTGCGCACCGCCCTCCGACTGGCCAACGGCGACAAGGTCGAGTCCCACCACATCGAACTCGCCACCGAACTCGTGGTACGCGCCTCGACGGCACCGCCCGGGGAAGAGGCCTCGCCACGTAAGTAATCGCAGGTGGGGCGCCTTCGGGCAGGACTGGCGATCCGGTCAGGGGCGCCTTCCGCGCGGGCCGCCGTGAGCTGGTCGATCTGCTGCCCGAGGGCGCCTCGGCGGGCGCTTCGGATGCGGACTGCCGGGGCATCCGACTCGAGGTGCATGACGCCCATGAGGGTCAGATCAAGTCCCGGCACCGCATGAGCGAGGGAATATCGGACTTCGCGTAACGGGCCGTCTCATGAGGCGAGTCGGCATACTCGTCATGCCCTGTGATCAAGACGGAGCGTGCTCTGCCTGGTTGTGCCAACCGCTGCGCGGCGTCCCTTGAGAACTGACCGGCGCGGCCACCCGCAGGCGCTGGCCCGGCGCGCCGCAAACCGCGAACGGGACGCGGCGGTGGCCAGGAGATGTTGCTGATCGTGCGCGGCAAGTGCAGAGCCCGCCCCGCGCGTGGAGGACCGGGATACGGCCCCCGGGAGTCAAGCCGGTGTCGCCTGCGGCGGCCTCCACGATGTCCAGCGACTGGTGCTTCCCGCCCTGTCTACCCACCTGACCAGCACAGATCACACAGCGTCGGAATTCAGCCCGCATTCCTGGTGCGTACGCGTGTGGGCTGCTGGCAGTCGATGCAGGGTGCCCGTGCCCGCGAAGGCGGCAAGGCCGCTGAAGGAAGAGATGTTGACGATACTCCCGAGCGGCGGGCCCGCATACCGGGCAGTACGACCTTGAGGACCGTCACCACGCCGTGCACGTACCTCGGCCATCATGCGCGCTCCGATCGCGTGGAAGGTGCGGTCGATGGCGGTACTGAGGAAGTGGACACCCAAGGCACCTGTGCGAGGGTGGCGCACATAAACACGCCAGTTGCTCTGCAGAGGCGAGGGCAGCAGTCGCCGCCACCGGCCGAGGAGCGCCGGACCAAGATGCCCGTGGCGGTAGTTCAGAAAGGTCAGCATCGCCTGGTCGCCTGCCTCGCCGATGCGCTGCAGCTCAAGGCCGGGCGGTATCAGTGGCGCGAGGCGGTCCGCGCCGACCACGTAGTTGACGTACACGACGTCGGACATGTCACTCATGTGGGATGCGCTCGC
The DNA here is from genome assembly GCF_042896175.1 of Streptomyces sp. NPDC001315. NCBI lineage: Bacteria > Bacillati > Actinomycetota > Actinomycetes > Kitasatosporales > Streptomycetaceae > Streptomyces > Streptomyces sp. NPDC001315. Next base: position 101,160 of record NZ_JBIAWZ010000021.1, read on the forward strand.
ACAGCATCCGCAACATGCGGCGGTTGGCCGCCCCGTTCAGTGGTGCGGCGATCCGGCCTCGTGGGTGGATCCACGGCGCATACCGTCCGTACCTGGTCTGCCGGCGGGTACGGCGCAGCGCACGCTCGACAACCCAGGTCGCCGAGCCGATCGACAGAACAAGGTCGAGCACAGCGAGGAGTGCGAGCATGAAGGGAGTACGACAAGTGCACTGTGGGGGTTCGAACGGCGGCCCGGTCGAAGCAGACGAGCACCCGCAGCACACACCCCACTCCTCCCACCAGCCACCTTCGGAACGTTGCCGAGTCCACACCCGTCGGTACGGAAGTGCCCCCGAACTGCTTCCACGTGCGGCGGGCAGGACCTATGACCCCGCCACCGGCAAGCTACGAGCGCGGCTGTGCCGTCTCACCCGGGATCCTGGGAAAGTCCCGGTGACCGGGTGATCTCCTTTTCGGCCGCTTCGACGACGGTCAGTACGGCGGCCGCCGCTGCCGCGGGATCGCCGGCCGCCACGGCATCCACGATGGCGCGGTGGCCGGGCAGCGAGGCTTCCACCGCGCCCGGGGTCTGGGTGCTGACGCGGAAGCTGTGTTCCAGCGCGATGGCGATGGCGCGGCCCAGTGAGCCGAGCAGACGGTTGCCGCCGGCGTCCAACAGGGCCCGGTGGAAGGCGATGTCGGCCTCGATATAGCCGCTGCGGCCGGGTTCCGCCGCTGCGGCCTCCATAGCGGCCAGGGCGTCGTACAGGGCTCGTACGTCGTCGGGGCCGGCCCGGTCGGCGGCGAGCCGGGCTGCCTCGGGCTCGACGATCCGGCGCAGTTCACTCGTGTCGCGCAGCAGTGCCGTGGCGTCCCCGTCCTGTTTCCAGCGCAGTACGTCACGGTCCAGGTGGTTCCAGTGCTCCGGGGGCAATACGCGCGTGCCGGTGCGCGGGCGTACACGCAGCATCCCCTTGGCCACCAGAGCCTTGACCGCCTCCCGCAACACGCCCCGGCTGACTCCTATCTCGGTCGCGAGCAGGTCCTCGACCGGCAGCGGATGCCCCGGTTCCCACACTCCGCCCACGATGCGGCGGCCGAGCTCGTCGACCACACGCTCATACATGGTCGGAAAGTGCACCACGATCTCCGCTTCCCCCCCTGGACGCCATTCATCGAATCATTTAATGATTACCTCCCAGGCTACAGCCTGCGGGTCCTCACTCACCCGACATCGCCCCACCGCGAACCAGCCGAAGCGAGAGGCACGGGAGTACCTACATGACCGACGGGAACAAGACGAGCCGCCGCAGCCAGGCATGGTTCGGTGCGAGTGGCCGCGGCGGGATGCTGTACCGCTCCTGGATGCGCAACCAGGGGATCGGGCACGAGGTGTTCGACGGGCGCCCTGTCATCGGCATCGCGACCAGCGCCTCCGAACTCGCCCCGTGCAACGCCCACCTGACACGTGTCGCCGAAGCCGTCAAGCGTGGTGTGTGGCAGGCGGGCGGCTTCCCGCTCCAGTTCCCCACCATGGCCACCGGCGAGACGCTGATGCGCCCCACCGCCATGCTGTACCGAAACCTGATGGCCATGGAGGTCGAGGAGCTTATCCGGGCGAATCCGCTCGACGGGGTGGTGTTGCTGTCCGGCTGTGACAAGACGACGCCCGCGATGCTGATGGGTGCGGCCAGTGTCGACCTGCCCGCCGTCATGGTCACCGGCGGCCCGATGCTCAACGGCAAGTACCGGGGCCAGGACGTGGGGTCGGGGACCCATGTGTGGAAGTTCGAGGAGGACCTGAAGACCGGCCGGATGACCGAGGAGGAGTGCTTCTTCGCCGAAGGCTGCATGGCCCGATCCAACGGTCACTGCATGACGATGGGGACCGCCTCCACGATGGCCTGCATGGCCGAGGCGCTCGGCATGCAGCTTCCGGGCTCGGCCGCCTGGCCGGCCGTCGACTCCCGGCGGATGGAGACCGCGCAGGCGGCGGGGCAGCGCATCGTGCGGATGGTGGAAGAGGAGCTGCGCCCCTCGCGGATCCTCACGCGGGAGGCATTCGAGAACGCCATCCGGGTCAACGCGGCCATAGGCGGATCCACCAACGCCATCATCCATCTCACCGCCATCGCCGGACGCGTCGGTGTCGACCTGAGCCTGGAGGACTTCGACGCCCTGGCCCGCGAGGTGCCGACCCTGGTCAATCTGATGCCCAGCGGCAAGTACCTGATGGAGGACTTCTGCTACGCCGGTGGCCTGCCGGCCGTCATGGCCGAGCTGCTCCGTGGCCGGCTGCTGCACGGCGAGCAGATCACCGTCACCGGACGCGGCATCGCCGAGAACGTCGAGAACGCCGAGCGCGTCGACTCCGACGTGATCACCGGCCTCGACGCCCCGTTCCAGCCGGCCGGCACCGGTACCGCCGTGCTGCGCGGAAACCTGTGCCCCGACGGCGCGGTGATCAAGCAGTCCGCCGCGTCGCCGCACCTGCTCGACCACCGCGGCCCCGCGCTCGTCTTCGACTCTCCCGAGGCTTATCACGAGGTCGCCGACGACCCGGATCTCGACGTCGACGAGAACACCGTGATCGTCATCCGCAACGCCGGCCCCAAGGGTTACCCTGGCATGCCCGAGGTCTCCAACGTCCCGCTGCCCGCCAAGCTGCTCAAGGCAGGTGTCACGGACATGGTGCGTATCTGCGACGGCCGGATGAGCGGCACCGGATACGGGACCGTGGTACTGCACGTCGCACCCGAGGCCGCCGTCGGCGGACCCCTCGCCCTGGTGCGCGACGGGGACCCGATCGTCCTCGACGTCCCGAACCGCACCCTGCATCTGGACGTCGACGACGCCGAGCTGGTGCGCCGCCGGGAGGCGTGGAAGGCCCCCGTCGAACGCCACTCCAGCGGCTACGCCTGGCTCTACACCCAGAACGTCGAACAGGCCGACAAGGGCGCCGACTTCGGCTTCCTGCGCGGAAGCCGCGGACACGAAGTACCCCGCGACTCCCACTGAGTCCGCCCCCGGCGACCGAACCCCTCGAATCCAGGAGAGCATCGATCGTGGAATCGGCAGCAACGCGGCCGCGTCCGGTCCTCACAGCCGCCTCCGTCCTGCCGGAGGACGTCGGCCAGGCCGCCCTTGTCGCACGTGTCCACCACCCGGAGTGGGACGGACCGTGCGTGGCCGCGGTGCGCGGCGAGCAGGTCGTCGACCTGACGGCCATCGCACCCACCGTCTCCGACCTGCTGGAACGCGACGACGCGGCGACGGTTGTCCGCGAGGCCGACGGCGGACACACCTGGCGCCTCGACGAACTGCTTCAAGCCCCGGCCGACCGCCGTGACGTCGCGCATCTGCTCGCCCCCATCGACCTGCAGGTGGTCAAGGCTGCGGGCGTCACCTTCGCCCGGAGTCTGCTGGAGCGTGTCATCGAGGAGCGCACGGGCGGCGATCCGGCGCAGGCCGCCCGGGTGCGGGCGCGCATCGGGCAGATCGTGGGCGGCGCGCTCGACGGCATCCGCCCCGGATCGCCGGCGGCCGCCAAGGCGAAGGAACTGCTGGTCTCCGAAGGGCTGTGGTCGCAGTATCTGGAGGTCGGCATCGGGCCGGACCCGGAGGTGTTCACCAAGGCCCCGGTACTGTCCGCGGTCGGCACCGGTGCCGACATCGGAGTGCTCGGCACCTCGGTGTGGAACAACCCCGAGCCCGAGGTCGTCCTCGTCGTGGACTCGCGCGGCCGGGTACGCGGCGCGACACTGGGCAACGACGTCAACCTCCGCGACATCGAGGGACGCAGCGCGCTGCTGTTGTCCCGGGCCAAGGACAACAACGCCTCTTGCGCGATCGGTCCGTTCGTCCGTCTGCTCGACGACGGCTTCGACCTCGACACCGTACGCGCGCTCGACATCGACCTGCGGGTCGACGGCACGGACGGCTACGTACTGCACGGCAGCAGCTCCATGCGCGAGATCAGCCGCGACGTACTGGACCTGGTGGCCGCCACGCACGGTGCGCACCACCAGTACCCGGACGGCTTCGTGCTGTTCACCGGCACCTTGTTCGCTCCCACCGAGGACCGGCACACACCCGGCTCGGGCTTCACCCACGAGCACGGCGACATCGTACGGATCTCCAGCTCGCGGCTCGGCGCTCTCGTCAACACCGTCACCACCAGCGAACAGGCCGCACCGTGGACGTTCGGCGTACGAGAGTTGATGCACAACCTCGCCCAGCGCGGCGTGCTGTGAGCTACATAACGCCCTCAGCAGGGGCGACGCCCTGCGGCGATCCCGCCCGGGTGTCACCCCTGCTACTGGCGACGTTGCCTTTGCCGTGTGCTCAGCGCTCGATGGTTGCGGCGAGCAGCGTGGTCATGGCGGCGTCGCTGATCAGGGCGCCGTCCCACAGGGCCTGGAAGACCGCCGGTTCGGTCGGCACGAGTACGACGCCTTGGTGCGGGACATGCTCGCCGTGCCCGGGGCCGGCCCGGATACTCCGCTGGTCGCAGTCTCCCGCAGTGGCGTCACCAGAGGTCTGCCACTGGCCGCTCACTGGGGGCCAGAGGACCTGGTCGGGGCCTGGCAGTAGCGAACACCGGCTCGGCGGCCCGTGGATGCCTCGTGGCCGACGGGCCCGCCGTTCACAACAGCCAAAGCGAGCGGAGCAGCTGGGCCAGCCGAACTGCAGCTCGTACCCCTCGTCCTCCAGCGTGACCAGTCCGCTTCCGCTGCCGCCACCTGAGAAGGTGAGGCCGGCCGTCGTATTCTTCGCCCGCACCAAGCCGTCGGCCTCGCGCACGAGGGTGGTGTCGATGACCGCCCAGCTGCCGTCGTCCTTCCGGCACGGACGGGAGCCGCGTTCATCTCCTGCGTGAAGGTGCCGTCCGGATTGGCGAAAACCTGGGACGACTCGGTCGTCGCCGCCTCCACGGCCACCCGCTCACCGGTCTCCGCCGCAAGCGCACTCGCCTCCGACTCCGGAGCCCCCTCAGCCGCTACCGAGGCCACCCCGTCATCGGCGATGGCCGGACTCGCCCCCGCCCCGACCACCGCACCCCCAGGAGTAGGACGGCTATCGCCCAACTCCCCACCGCCTTACGCCAACCGTGTCGCCTTTTTTGCATGAACACGCCCCCACCCGTCCCCTTTTACGTGCGGGCCATGCGGCGGGTCCAGGGCGGGGTGAGGGCGAGGATGAAGCTGACGCGGTCGGCGAAGCGGGGCCCGGGGACGGGGATTTCGACGCCGGGGTGGCGGCGCTGGCCGTGGGTGACGGCTTGGGCAACGTAGTTGGTGATGGCGTCGGCGCGGTGGGTGCGTGGTCGTTGGCCGGGCATGGCGAGGTGGCTGAGGATGCGCAGGACGGTGGGGATGCTGGCGTCGAAGCGGAATTCGTGCAGTGTGCAGGCGCCGGTGATGCTGAGGGTGTCGGAGTCGTCGGCCGCCTCGAGGCCGGTCTGGTCGTACCAGAAGGCGGCGGCGTGGGCTTCGCCGCGGGCGTGGTGGTGCAGGGAGAGGCAGTAGGCGGCCGGGGTGTGTCCGGCGCCGGCGGCGTACTGCCACCAAAACCGTGCGCCGTCGTCGACGCCGGCGAGGTGGAGTGCGCAGCCCAGCAGCCAGGCGCCGCGGGGTTCGGGGAGCTGGTCGGTGAGGAACTGAAGAGCGCCGGGGCGACGGTGGTGACGACGACGTCGCAGAGGTGGTCGAGGTCCCGGACGGCGGCGGTGTCGGCTGTCGGCTCCTCGGGCAGGGGGGTGACTGTGGCGTGGCCGGAATCGAGGTAGGTGCAGTCTTCGTAGGCGACGGTGTCGGCGGGCACGCTGGGGTGGTGGACGAGGCGGGCGCGGGCAAGGAGGGCGTCGATGGGGGAAACTGACCAGGATGACCACGTTGGCCAGTTGCTGTATCGGGCGAGCTGTACGCCACTTTCGGCATGGTCCTCGCGGACGGTCCACGGGACGTCCTGGTCGGGATAGGTGTTGGCGAGGATGGTGCGCGCGCGTTCGACCGCCGACGCTGACCCGTCGGTGGCCACGACGATCTCCTGGACCGGGAGGCGGGCGATGCGCTGGGCGGAAATGACGGCGGCGGGGGATGACGTCCTGCATGTGCCGGGGCTGCAGTCGGCCCACCAGACCCTGCTGGCCGGGCGATTCGAGCGGGAAGAGGCCGACGGTGTCGGAGGCCTGGATGAGCTCGAAGGCCAACCGGTCGTTCAGATCGACGTGGTCGGGGTTGTCGAGATCGAGCTGACGGGGCGGGCGCGGCTGCGTGAGGCGGCGTTGGAGCCGTTCGCCGAGGGGGTAGGGCGGCGCTGTCCCCTTGATCACGACGCCCTCGCTGCCGGGCCCAGCCAGTTCTGCGGTCGCCCGCCCGGTAGGCGGTGGCGGGCAGTGGGGTGAACGGGCGGTGGATACGTCGAGGGTGAAGAGGAGTTCCAGGAGGGTGGGGCATCGTCTCCGCCCGCGCGCGACGTGTCCTGGCCTTTACTCGCTTGTGGAGGCGACGAAGGTGGCGATGTGGTGGGCCGAGGCTTGTGGATGTTGGTGTTGCGGGCCGTGCCCCGCACGCGGATAGGTGAGCAACTGGAGCGTGGGAAGTTGCTGACTGAGGGCGTACCAGTTTTCGACCGGGAAGCAGATGTCGTGATCGCCTGCGATGTGCAGGACGGGTATGGAGGTCGTCTTGAGTAGGTCCAGAACCGGGTCGGCGAGGAATATCTGAGAGCGGGGTTTATCGGCGATCTGTTCGCTGGCCCAGCGCCAGGGCACCGGCACGCTGGTCTCGGTTGTGCGTGCGGCGATGCGGTCGTGCGAGGTCTGTGCGGCCTGGAGGCTTTGCTTGGAGGCTGGTTCGAAGAACAGCACGCCCTCGTCGATGAGGTCGTTCTCCGGCTTGCGGGAGATGTCATAGAAGAGCTGTTCGGCCTGCCTGATCAAGGGGCCGGGAGGGCTTGTGCCGATGAGGACCAGGTGGCTGATGAGCTGGGGGTACTGGGTGAGGGCGACTTGCGCGGCGACGCCGCCGATGGACCAGCCGGCGAGGACGATTCGGTCTAGGCCAAGGGCTTCGATGAGGTCACCTGCGTCCCGGGCCAGGGAGGCCGGGTTGTACGAGGGGGTGCCGGTGGACAGGCCCAGACCGCTGTAGTCGAAGGTAATGACGCGGAAACCCTGCTCGGCCAGCGTGTCCAGGAAGGCCGGGTCCCAGGTGTCGATGTTCCCGCGGAAACGGGTGCACAGCACCAGCGGGCGGCCGTGTCCGATCGACCTGTAGGCGAGGCGGCGGCCGCGGGTCTCGATCACTTGGTTCGGGGCATGGACGGCGCCGGCGGGTGGAAGGTACGCGTCGGAGGATGTCGTGGTCACGGCTGTACTCCTTGGGGTGTCGCCCCGCACCCGGGGACGTTGCTGGGCGGGGAGTGTCCCCCCGGTCGCGGGGCTTTGTGGGGGCTGAGGGCGCAGGGATGAGCGGGTTCCGTGAGGGGAGTGGAAGAGTTCTACTGCACGTGTTGGTCATGTGGTTGGGCTGGCGCTGGAGCCCGTCCGTGAGGGCCGGGCAGAAGGCCGCATGGGCGTGACCTTGGGTGAGGGGCGGACCCGTGGGCGAGGGTGGTGTGGGAGTTGTGGCACGCCACGGATCAGGCGCTGATGTCCGTGGCGGCTCCGGTGGGAAGCCAGCGGAAGCGGTTGCGGGTATCGGCGGGCGCGCGGGCGAGTTCGTGCTCGATGGCGTCGCGGCCTTCGTGGAAGTGGTGCCAGCCCTCGTAGTGGACGGGGATGGCGGTGCGGGGTCGCAGCAGGCGGCACAGGTGCACGGCCTGGGCGGCGGTCATGGTGTAGCGGACCGGTCCGGTGATCGGGAAGCGCACACCGCCGACATGCAGCAGCGCGGTGCCCACGTTCAGGCGCTGGGCCACCTCGCGCACGCCGCCGTACAGGACGGTGTCCCCGGAGATCCACAGTGCGCCGTGTTGCTGGCCCTCCCAGGTGAGGGCGAAGCCAGTGACCTGTCCGGTCAGGGGCCGGGACAGGGGCGGGCCGTGGCGGGCTGGAGTGGCGGTGACGGTGATGGTGGGACGATCCGGGGCGTGCAGGCGGGTCACGGTCCACGGGGCGAGGCCGTGAGCCCCCCGGCCGAGGCGGCGGGCGCCGGCCGGGGTGGTCAGGACGGTCCGGGCGGTGCGCAGGACGTCGCGTCCGGTGCGGTCGAGGTTGTCGCCGTGCTGGTCATGGCTGAGCAGGACGGCATCGATCGGCGGCAGGTCGGGGGTGACGAGGGCGGGGCCGGCGGACTTGTGGGAGGCAGTGCCCCAGCCGAAGCTGTAGCGCTGTCCGGGCGGGTCGAAGGTGGGATCGGTCAACAGCCGCCAGCCGCCCGTCTCGATGAGGGTGGTCGGGCCGCCGATGTGGGTGATACGCATGTCGCTCATGTGGAGGCTCCCTTCCCGGGCCCGGGCCGGGGGTGCCCTCCCGGCCGCGGTGCGTGCCGCGGGTGCGATCAGGCGTGGGCGAGGGCCCAGTCCAGGGCGTAGTCGGCGACCTCTTCCCAGCCGTCCTGGGCGGGCATCAGATGGGAGCGGCCGGGGAACACCGTGACCTTGGTGATGGTGCCCTCGGCCTTGTAGTGCTTGGCGTTGGACTGCTGCACCTTGGGCGGCATGAGGTGGTCGTTCTCACCCGAACAGAACAGCAGCGGCGCCCGGCCCGCGTTGTGGTAGTCGACGTAGGTGTCGGTGTGGCCGGGGTGGATGTTGGCCAGGGCACTGCCCCAGAAGACGCTCCCGGAGGCGGGGACGTGGTAGCGCTCGTAGGTGGCGCGCGCCTGGTCCTCGGGGAAGGTGTTGGTGAAGGCGTAGCGCCACTGGTCGTAGTCGAGGCCGACGGCGCGGTGCCGGTTGGCCGGGTTCTTCAGCACCGGGAAGGCGGCGCGCACCTGGGAGAGCGGGACGACGGCCACCCCTTCGGTGGGCGCTGAGTTGATCGCGACTCCCGCGGCGCCGAAGCCGTGGTCGAGCAGGATCTGGGTAAACGCGCCGCCCGCGGAGTGGCCCATGATGATCGGGGCCCGGTCGAGTTCGGTGATGACCTTCTCCAGGGCGGAGATGATGGCCGGGACGGTCACGGTCTCGATGGGGGTCGGGTCGGCGTTGAGGGCCTCGACCTCCACCTCGAAGCCGGGGTAGGGCGGGGCGATGACCCGGAAGCCCTTGTCCTGGTAGTGGGCGATCCAGTTCTCCCAGGCGCGCGGTGTCACCCAGAAGCCGTGGACGAGAACGATGGTGTCGGGTTGCATCGGTGTGCTCCTCAGCGAGTGGCCTGGTGGGCAGCTTGGATCTGGCGGACCACGATGTCGGGGCGGGACATCATCACAGCGTGGGACGCGCCCTTGACCTCGACGATGTGGCTGTGGGCGCGCTCGGCCATGAAGCGCTGCACGGCGGCCGGGATGACGTTGTCTGCGGTGGGGATGACGTACCAGGACGGCAGGTCCTTCCATGCCGGTGCACCGCTGGGGCCGGCCAACCCGCCCACGCTGCCGGGACGTTGCGCCGCCGCCATCAGCCGGGTCTGGGAGGACGGCAGATCGGCGGCGAACACCTCGCGGAACATCGCCGGGTCGACGTAACCGTCCTTGCCGGAGCTGCCATCCGGCAGCGGGTAGTCGCGGGTGATCAGAGCGTCCGGCAGCTTGCTGCCGGGGAATCTGCCGGCCAGTTGCAGCGCGCTCTCGCCCTGGTCGGGGGCGAACGCGGCGACGTAGACAAGGGCCTTGACGTTGGTGTGGCCGCGGGCGGCGTTGGTGATGACCTCGCCGCCGTAGGAGTGCCCGACCAGGATGACCGGCCCGTCGATGCTGTCGAGGATGCTGGAGACGTACGCCGAGTCGCCGCCCAGGTCGCGCAGCGGGTTGGCCGGAGCGATGACCGGGTAGCCGGCCTTCTGCAGGGCGGCGATGGCCTGGTACCAGCCGGAGGCGTCGGCGAATACGCCGTGGACGAGGACGACGGTCGGCTTGGGGCCGCTCGTGTGCGCCGTGGTGGCGGAGACGGGGGCAACCGCGCCGCCCACGCCGGCCACGAGCGCGGCGGCGAGCAGGCACGCGCTGACAGTACGGCGGCGAGGCCGCTGACCGCTGAAGATCATGTGTTGGCTCCTGTGCTCGGGCGTCCCCGGAGGGCGGCCGGGGACGCGGGCGTTACTCCGTCAGGAATTGAGGAACTCCAGCAGGTCGGCGCTGAGCTGCTCTTTGTGGGTGTCGGTGATGCCGTGCGGGGCGCCCGGGTAGACCTTCAGCGTCGCGTTCTTGATGCGGGCGGCCGACGCCTTGCCCCCGACCTCGAAGGGCACGACCTGGTCGTCGTCGCCGTGGATGACCAGCGTGGGCACGTCGATGGCGTCCAGATCGGTGCGGAAGTCGGTTGCGGAGAAGGCCGCGATGCACTCGTAGGCGCCCCGGTGCCCGGCCTGCAGGCTCTGGCGCCAGAACGCCTCTCGGATGCCTTGGGAGACGTCGGCACCGGGCCGGTTGTTGCCGAAGAACGGCCCGTCGGCCAGGTCGTGGTAGAGCTGCGAGCGGTCGGCTAGCGATCCGGCCCGGATCGCGTCGAAGGTCTCGATCGGGACGCCGCCGGGGTTGTCGTCGGTCTTGAGCATGAACGGCGGGACCGCGGAGACGAGCACGACCTGGGCGAGCCGGGCGGTGCCGTGGCGGCCGACGTAGCGGGCGACCTCGCCGCCGCCGGTGGAGAAACCGACCAGGGTGGCGTCACGCAGATCCAGGGTGTCGATGAGCGTGGCCAGGTCGTCGGCGTAGGTGTTCATCTCGTTGCCGTTCCACGTCTGGGTGGAGCGGCCGTGGCCGCGCCGGTCGTGCGCGATGACGCGGTAGCCGTGGGTGGCCAGGAACAGCTGCTGTGCCTCCCAGCTGTCGGAGTTCAGCGGCCAGCCATGGCTGAGGACGACGGGGCGGCCCGTTCCCCAGTCTTTGTAGTAGATCTGGGCGTCGTCGGATGCGGTGACGAAGGGCATGGGCTTCTCCCAACCGGTAGCCGGGGCGCCGCATAAACCCGTCCTCCCTGCCGCACCCCGTAGTTGTGAAGGACTTGCGTGGGAGCGTGGCACGGGCATCATCAGTCGGCTTTACCCTGCCTGCCCGAGCCTGTCCCCTGTGTGCCACGGCTCCGGGCCGCAGGCGACCCGCGCACCTGCTGCATCACGAGCCACAGGAGACGTGTATGCATACCCGTGTTGCATGCATGCATCTTTGCCCGGAAAGCTTCACGCGGCGGACACTCGCGCCCTAGGCGGCGACCTGGCGCTGCCCGGAATGGGAGGCGTCGTGCTCGTCCTCGACACAAACGATCTTCGAGTCGGTGACCGGATCGCGGCCTTCGAGGCGGTGGCCGCCGGTGAAGGCGGCGTCTCCTCTGTCCAGGAGGAGGAGACCGAGGACGCGGTCTGGAAACGACTCGAGCTCTGGCCCCTCGGCCCGCTGACGCTCTTCCACACCCAGGGCACAGGGGTGCGCATCTCCCGCTCGCTCCGGCAGGCTCGGCGCGATGCGATGGATACCGTCGCGATCAATATTCACCGCCAGGGAGCCGGCGGTTTTGCCTGGGCTGACCACCGGCAGCGCATCGGCCCGAACAGCGCGACCATGCACCATATGCCTGCCGGATACGAGTACTGGTGGTCCGGCCTCGGCAGCACGCTGGCCCTGATGTTCAACACCGAACGCCTCAGTCTGCCCGAAGAGACGATCCGAACATCCATCCCGACGCTCGAGCACAGCCCCATCGGACGGCTGCTGATCAACCACGTTCTCGGCGTGCACCGCATCGCCGACCAGATCAACATGGGCCCCGAAGCCGATGCCCTCGCCTCCGCCACCGTGGAACTCGTCCGAGCCTGGGTGGTGTCGGTGGCCGGCGACGACCCCACCCGCCGGGCAGTCGCAAGGGAAACCCTCCTCACCCGTGTCCTGGCCTACGCCCGCGCCCATCTGAGGGAACCCGACCTCACCCCTCAGCGGATTGCCTGGGCGCACAACACCTCCGTGCGGACGCTGTACCGGTTGTGTGACGACGGCGGAGTCAGTCTCGAAAAGTGGATCATCCGCCGCCGGCTCGAGGGCGCCCGTGCCGACCTCGCAGCCCCCGGACACTCGCACCGCACGATCGACACCATCGCCCGCAGCTGGGGCTTCACCAACCCCGCATTCTTCTCCCGCCGCTTCCGCCAGACCTACGGCACCACCCCCAGCCAATGGCGAAGACTCTCCCAGCAGGGCCGACTCCTGCCCCCGCCGGACGAACTCTGACCAAACCTCCCCGGCTGACAGACTGCAATGCAGGGGCTGAGCCTCCTGCTCCTGCCGGGTCACGATGGATCGCCTCAACGCGACATACGAAGGGCTTCGGCCTTCGTCACGACCTACGGTCCTGGGTGTGTGAACGATCAGGTCTGTCTATTTCACCCGATGGCGGTAGGCGGGGATGAGGGACTGCGCCTTCAGTCACTGTGGGAACAGGCGTCCTACGCGTACTCGGAGCTGTCACGGAATGCGCCAGAATTGTACCTGTACCCCGTTTATCCACAGCCTGGCGGGTGTATGCCAATTGCCCAAAGTGAAGGCTCGTGGCCTGAGGTCGGTGCCGTTGGGCATGGCGACTGTCCTGATTGCTCTGTGCGCGATCGGATGTTCAGCCTGGGAGCGTGCGAGCACCGACCGGCCGGGAGGCGAGGGCCACTCGCCGACGAACGCGGCATCTGTTTTGGCGGATGTGGAGAGCGACCTGCCCTCGCCTCGCTCCTCCCCGAGCCGCTCCGCGTCGCCGTCCCCTGCGCCCACGCCGTCGAAGACCGCGGTGGCCCGGCAGACGAAGACCTCGCCGCCACACGCGAGCGGGGCCGGTGGAGCGACGGGCTCGGGCTCCGGCTCAACTGCGGGTGGTGCGAGTGTCGTTCCGCAGAATCCCAACCGCGGCCCGCCCCCTCCGCCCGCCCCGCCCCGGCCGTCGCCCACACCCGAGTGGAGTTCGGGGCAGTGGCAGCCGGGAGACCCGGACGAGACGACGGTTCCAGGGGTTGCGCCCGGTCAGGGCTGACGTACCCTCAGCTGCCCGACAACCGGCTGAGAGAGAGGCGTGCGGCGCCGTGGTCGACAGACCGTCCGAAGAGCCGGGACCTGATTCCGGGGAGTCCATACCCGACGAGGTATGGGAGAAGTTTGTGAAGGACGCCGAGCTTGGGATGGGCAACTCGGCGCCGAAGGAACCGTCCGCTCGGGCACGCATGGTCACCGCACGGCTGCGGCAGCAGGAGGCGCGGGGGCCCCTATGGGTTTCGTCAAGGTCTGAGGCCAGTAGGTTCGTGTGGTCGGGCGTGGGAGCCGAGCCGGAGGGGTGTGCATGGGTGATAGGCAGGTCACGATCAAGCTCACGAGCGACGAGGCGCTGGTGCTGTCGCACTGGCTGGAGAAGCTTCAGATGACAGACCTCAGTGGCGTCGTCAACGATCCTGCGGTCTGGGCGCCGATCCACCGAATCGCCGGAACGCTGGACAAGGCGCTTCCTGAGCTGTTCGCACCCGACTATGACCGGCGGCTTGAGGCTGCTCGTCAGCGACTTCGGCCGGAGGACTGACCGATCGGTATGAACGCGTCGACGACGGCGCGAACGAGGTGGCCCGCACCATCGTGCGCTGCGTGCTCGACGTCGAGCTCTCCGACCCGGCGAAGTACCAGGTCACCCCAAGGAAGATCTGCGTCGTGCGCTACGACGAGGAGATCGGCAACTCGGCCTGCGACGTCTACGACGGATATCTGCACCCCCAGTTCTCGACGGCCGAGCCCACGGGCGCAGCCCCGACCGGCCCGACCACGGACCCGTACGACCGCAGCAAGGACCTCAACGCGAACCGCCAGGAGGCCTGCGGGACGGTATCCCGCACCTGACCGACAGCCGCTGGTGGCGACGGTGCCGTGGCAGGGCAGGTACTCGCGTGCGAGCTGGCGATGGGCCGGGGAATGAGGCGGATTAGCCTTGGAACGCGGCGAAGTCGGTGACGGCGGAGTGAGTCTGCAGGGCTTCGATGAAGGGCGTGAAAGCTCTGGCCGGGAAGGACAAGGTGGCTCTGGCCGGGGCCTTGGAGTCGCGGATGCAAGTGGTTCTGGCGCTGGCTCGACGGCGAGGAGGCGACTGGACCGGGTGGTTCTGCCTACTCTCCCGGGCCCGTGACCTTGCGGGACTTGCCCATGACCCCCGACGAGCGTCCGGAGACGCGGGTGCGGGCCTCCAGGGCCTCCACTCGGAATGCAGCAATCAGGAATGGGATAGCGATGACGCGCAACTTCAACAACTCACTGCTCGGCATACTGGGCCCGACCAACAGTGCCCCGCCTCCGACTGCGGCCTGGGATGAGCTGGAAAGGGGACTGGGAGTCCAACTGCCCGACGACTACAAAGAGATCGTCGTCGGATATGGCCCGGTCCAACTGAACGGGCACCTGTACCTGAGCCACCCGTCCACTGACCGGTGGAACCTGGGGCGGTGGATGGAGGAGACAGTCGAAGCGTTCTCGCGCAGTGACCTGAGTGAAGCGGAGTGTCCGGGATTCCCGTACGGCCCGGTTTTCGGCGGGCCCGCCGGCCTCATCCCGCTCCTCTCCACCGACCGTGGAGAGTACGTCTTCGGGGTGTTCGACACGGCTTCCAAAGAGTGGCGGCTCCTGGCGTGCGACGGTGATGAGCTGGACTTCTATGAGTACCGTATGTCCTTTTCCGAATGGCTCTACTGGTATCTGTCTGGTGACGACATGTTCGGCCCCGACAGCGCTGTCTTCTATCCGGGGCCGATTGTTTTCGAGAGCCTGCCGATGACCGAGTCGGAGCGCTCGACCAAGTGGTACGGACCTGGGCGTGGCCCGGCCGAGATGGTCACGGTGGAGTGAGGGGCGTCGGGTGCCACCCCGGGGCGGGAGTGTCACCCGTGGCGCGGGTCAGCGGCGTCTGCGCTCTCGTGCACTCTTCAGCGGCAGTACCGTCCAGAACGAACTCGGCGGACGCAACCCGGGCAAGCAGGTCGGCAGGGGCGGTGCCCCGGTGCCTTTGAAGTGACCCGCACACCGGACGACATGAACGGAAAACGGTCATGACCGCACAGGACAGCCTAGACACCCTCGCCGGGTTGATGCCGCCACGTCCAAGAGACGGGGTGACAGTGGACTGGGCAGCGGTCGAAGCCGCCTGGGGGCTCGTATTCCCGTCGGACTTCAAAGGCTTCCTCGCCCGCTACGGCAAGCGCCTGCTCGACGAGGACCTGTCGGTCATGGCCCCCTCCACGGTGACACCCGAGACCTGTGACGAGCCGGGGGCGCCGATGGGCGGCATGGGGTTCATCACGGCCGACACCCGTGACACCTGGAAGGACACCGAGCCCACCGGCATCGAGGCTGCGGCCGAGGACCTGGTGACCTGGGGGGCTGAAGGCAGCGCCGACCTGTACTGCTGGCTTACCCACGGCGAGCCCGAGGAGTGGCCGGTGGTGCTCTTCAGCCACGGCGACGACACGTGGACCCGCTTCGACTGTGGCATGACGGAGTTCCTGTGCCGGGTGCTGCGGGCGGATCGTCGGGCCGGGGTGATGTCTGATTCATCGCTGTGGGGTGCCGCCCTGCGCGCCCACTGATGGACGCCCGGACCGGATCCCTTCCACCCCTGCCGGGCATCCGCGTACGGGACGCCTGGAGCTCATCCTGCTCAGTGGAGCAGTCGAAGGCCCTGCTGGGTGTCCCTTCGTGGGGGCGAGGGGGAGTTTTCGCGCTATAGAAGATGCTTTCGGCGTCAAGTTGCCGCAGGAGGTGACGGACGTTTGTTCCGTCTACGGAGACGCGCTGAACGCAGACCGCCACATGCAGGACCTGCTGGATCTCCGAGGGCGTCCTGCCGCCCAAGGAATCTGGGACATGGCATGCCGGGCACCAGGGCCAGTGCACGGGCGCTCCCGCGGCCTGGCCGTCAGCGACCAATCTGCCCTTCTGCGGCCACCGCGCAGGACACGGCCGTCCAGGACAACGCCGCGGGCATTCCGTTGCCCGTCGACACCGAGCAGCCGGCGTGCCCGGAGTGCGGCGCCGCCATTGCGCCGATGGCGTTCGAGGGGTTCGAGGAGTTCAACTTATTCAACTGCCCGGCGTGCAGCCGCCGTTCCTTCTGCTCGGCCGAGTACGACGACTCCCAGCTCCCGTCGTAGGGGATGGGCCACCCGATTCACTGCGTCGGGCCCTCCCCAGATTCGCCGTGGTCAGCGGGCTGCGGGCGGCGGTGCCTCATGGCGCGCGGCGCCGACACCGAGGGCACGGAGGCGAGCAATACGGAGCAGGGCGCTTGAGGGGAACACCCTCAGGTGGTGTCCCCGCCTACGCCCGGGATCCGGCGGCAGACTCTGTGGACGAGGACCGGGTTTCCAGCCCCTTCTCCACGGACAGCAGGTACGCGGAAGGCGAGGAGGTGCGGAGGGCCTGGCGTGCGCCGGTCGCCGTCCGGGCCCGGCCGGCCAGGGCGAAGGTGACGCCGGTGGCAGTGCTGACCAGCGGGCCGGCGTAGACACCGCTCGCCATGCCCGCCAGCGCGGCCGGGACCGCGAACTTCAGATTTGCGGCGCTGAACGCGGTGTCAATGCCGAGCCCCCGCATAGCTCGCCGCAGCTCCTCCAGGGGACGTTCGAATCTACGCTCGACCTCCATGGAGACATAGCGGTCGATGGAGGCCGACAGCGTCACATCGGACAGATACTCACGGAGATCGGCGGCAGTCGCGGTGACTTCCCTGTTGAAGGTGTCGAACTCGTCCTTGTGGCGGCGGCGCAGTTCGACGATCTTCCCTACCGGGACCGCCTCGAGTTCCTCGGGCACGACAATGCGCACCGCCAGCATTCCCACAGCGTCCGTGAAATCGCCCGAAGGCGCGTCTCTCGGTTCCCTCAGGTGGATCTCCCTGTCCAGCAGTACTTCCGCGACGCGCTCGGCGTCCCAGCCGTGGGATGCCGCGTGTGCGGCGGCCTGGTCGGTGGTGGGGACAAATTCGCCCTGGCGGGCGATCTCTTCGGACAGCGCGCACTTGTAGACCTACACGAGCGCCGGATCCATGCCCACCCAGTCGTCCGCTCCGGGCTCCGAGAAGCGTGTTCCCCGGGCAGGCACGGCCAGCCCGGTGTCGAACAGCGTCTCCCGCACTTCCGGGGCGACCTCGCCCCAGTGAACGTAGGCCCATCCACGTGATTGCGGTCCCGCGACCGCCCCTTCGTCCCCTCTGTACTCCCCGCCGGCTCCGTACCGTTGCCGCATATCATCCTCATGAGCCGCGACGACGTCCAGGAAGACGGACGATACTCCCAGCGCGGACGAGGCGGGCTCGACGGAAACGATGAAGTCGAGTTCCTCAGTGAGCGCGCGGGTGGTGTCCGAATCGGTCACCGGGAAGTGCCTGGGCACGACCCGAGCCAGCTGGGGCCAGTAGAGCGCGGCCGTTTTCAACCACCGCTCGTCCCTGAAATTGATGTACGGGTAGTAGAGCCCGATCCGCTGCAGCACACTTCCCCCTGTCGCACCCGGTCAGTTGGGCTGACGCCCCCAGAGTGGCAGCCCGGTCGTGCTCGCACCAGGCGCCGGAAGCCCGTCGATCGGGCCCCGGCGGGCCGGGGCATCCCGGTGATCGTGGCGAATCCGGGGGGGGAGTCCGACGCGGTGACCTGGAGTTCGCCAGGGCTGGCTAGTGTCCTGCGCCAGAGATCCGTCGGCAGAGGCGGGCGAGGGAGTCAAGGATCTCTTCGGCGGTCTTGGTCCAGATGAATGGTTTGGGGTCCTGGTTCCAGTCCTTGACCCAGGCGCGGATGTCGGCTTCGATGGCCTGGATGTTCTTGTGTGCGCCGCGGCGGATCATTTGGTGGGCGAGGTAGCCGAACCACCGCTCGACCTGGTTGATCCAGGAGGAGCCGGTCGGGGTGAAGTGCAGCTCGAACCGGGGGTGTTTGGCCAGCCAGGCCTTGATCGCAGGGGTTTTGTGGGTGCCGTAGTTGTCGACGATCAGGTGGATCTGCAGGTGTGCGGGCACCTCCTTGTCGATCCTGATCAGGAACTTCTTGAACTCCACAGCCCGGTGCCGGCGGTGCAGGGCCGTGATGACTTCACCCGTGGCGACGTCGAAGGCGGCGAACAAGGTGGTCAGGCCGTTGCGCACGTAGTCGTGCGTGCGCCGCTCAGGCATGCCGGGCATTATCGGCAGCACGGGCTGGGACCGGTCCAGTGCCTGGATCTGTTGGGTCGGGGACGGGACGCCGTGCGGCCTTTCGGCCGCCGGTTTTCCCGTCCCCGCCCGCCGAACCCAG
>NZ_JBIAWZ010000022.1:0-116941 GCF_042896175.1 Streptomyces sp. NPDC001315
GCACCCACCCCATACGACAACGTCGGCCTTCAAGACCACAACCGGGTCTTGAAGGCCGACGTCACGCGAGGCCCCGGATTAACCAACAGCATCCTTTCGAGGTGCGGGGCCCGTTCCCGTTTGCGCGCGCACCGGTGCCCTTTCCGCGGCGCCGGGTTAGCGTGAAGATCACGGGGGACACAAGGGGGGTACAGATGAGGGACAGGCTCGCCGTGCGCGGCATCCTCCGGTTCCTGCTGGCGGCCGCGCTGACCTCGGTCGCGGGGTGCACCTCCGCGGGCCGCGACGCCGCCCCGGGCCCCACGGAGTCCGACAGCGCCCCGCCCAGCCTCGCCCCGCGCACCGCGGCCGCGCTGCGCGCCGTGGAGGAGGCCACCGGCAAGGCCGGCTCCGCGCGGATCACCTCGACGACGGTCATGGGCGCCATGCTCTCCACGAAGACCGAGGGCACTCTCGACTGGGCCGGCGACTCCACCGGCACCTTGCGCATCACGTACACCGGCGGCGAACTGGCCGAGACCATGCGCAAGCTGGGCACCACCACGATGGAGGCCCGGCTGCTGCCCGACGCCTACTACGCCAAGGTCGGCGCCCGCTTCGCGGAGCAGCTGGGCGGCCGGCACTGGATCAGATACGACTACGACGACCTGGACGCACTGCCCGGCGACTCGGGGACCTACCTCAAGGACCAGCTCCGCAACACCGCCCCCATCCCTCCGATCAGGCTCCTGCTGGCCTCCGGGGACGTCCGCGCCGCGGGGGAGGAGGAGGTGGGCGGCGTGCGTACCCGGCACTACTCGGGCACGGTGGACGTGGCAGGTCTCTCCGACGCGGCGCTGAAGAAGCAGCTCACCGAGGCCGGTGTCACCGGCGAGACCCTGGAGATCTGGGTCGACGACCGCAACCTGCTGGTCAAGAAGGTGGAGCAGGCCAGGATGTCGACGGGCCTGATGACCCAGACCGCGTACTACCGCGACTACGGTGTGCGGCTCTCGGTCGAGCAGCCGCCGACGGCGGACACACAGGACTTCGAGGACCTGGTGAAGCGGCAGGAAGGCACGTCCTGAACATGACCGTCCCGTTCCGCGACCTGGCCGGGACGATGAACGACCTCGACGGGAGCCGAGCCCCGTACGGGCGGATTTGCTTGACGGCGACCCGCTCACGTACTCTCGTCCAGAAGCCAAAGACCGCTGGTCGTTGCCGTGTGCTCGTACGAGGGCGCGGTGGCCGAAGGATCCGCTGACTGCGGACGACCCGCGCAGGTGACTGTGGATGTGCTCCCGGGGTTCGTGGTTCTTACTGTGAACGACCGGTCGAGCTACGCCCCGTGCGCCTGCGCCGGGGCGTTTCGTTTGCCCAGCCCCTTCTGAGCGGTCCTCATCACCCGGAAGGAGGCCGACGCTCTATGGCAAGGCCCGACAAGGCTGCCGCGGTAGCCGAGCTCGCGGAGCAGTTCCGCAGCTCGAACGCCGCTGTGCTGACCGAGTACCGGGGTCTCACCGTGGCGCAGCTCAAGACGCTGCGTCGTTCGCTCGGTGACGACGCCCAGTACGCCGTGGTGAAGAACACGCTGACCAAGATTGCGGCCAACGAGGCCGGGATCTCGACGCTCGACGACCTGTTCAACGGTCCGACGGCGGTTGCCTTCATCTCCGGTGACCCGGTGGTGTCGGCGAAGGGTCTTCGTGACTTCGCCAAGGACAACCCGAACCTCATCATCAAGGGCGGTGTCCTTGAGGGTAAGGCGCTGTCCGCCGATGAGATCAAGAAGCTCGCGGACCTCGAGTCCCGCGAGGTTCTGCTCGCCAAGCTGGCGGGTGCCTTCAAGGGCAAGCAGACTCAGGCTGCTCAGGTCTTCCAGGCGCTCCCGTCGAAGTTCGTCCGCACCGCGGAGGCGCTTCGTGCCAAGCAGGCCGAGCAGGGCGGTGCCGAGTAATTCGGCTCGCGCATTGACCGCCGCCTGAGGCGACGGTCGTAGCGGGCCGAACGTACGCCCGCCTCACCAGTACATCCCGGCACCAGCCGAATTAGTGGAAGGATCGCCCATCATGGCGAAGCTCAGCCAGGAAGACCTGCTCGCGCAGTTCGAGGAGATGACCCTCATCGAGCTCTCCGAGTTCGTGAAGGCCTTCGAGGAGAAGTTCGACGTCACCGCCGCCGCCGCGGTCGCCGTCGCCGGCCCGGCCGGTCCGGCCGCCGCCGCCGAGGCCGCTGAGGAGCAGGACGAGTTCGACGTCATCCTCACGGGTGCCGGCGACAAGAAGATCCAGGTCATCAAGGTCGTGCGTGAGCTGACCTCCCTGGGTCTGAAGGAGGCCAAGGACCTCGTGGACGGCGCTCCGAAGCCGGTCCTCGAGAAGGTCGCCAAGGACGCCGCGGAGAAGGCCGCCGAGGCCCTCAAGGGCGCCGGCGCCTCCGTCGAGGTCAAGTAACACCCTCGAGGTCCCTCGGACCTCTCTGCGCGCTGACGACGGCCTCCTGAGGCTGTAACGCGAACGCACCGAAGAGCGATCATCCATCCGGGTGGTCGCTCTTCGGCGTTCCGAGGGGTTCCGTGGCGGCTGCCTTGCACCGGGGGCCCCCGGCGGTATGGTGATCTTCGTCGTGCCTGCCAGACCCCTGGTGACAGGTGGCAAGTGACGAGCGCAGCACCCGGTTTGGGCAAGGGGGCCTTGACGAACCGCACGCAGCGCGCAATTCTCAGGACGCGTCGTCACAAGGATCCGAATCCGAGGCATGGATCGACGACGAAGAGGGCAGTATCAACGTGCATTGAGGGCGTGGGCTTGCGCAGGTGTCGAGAACGACGAGGGTCTCGAAAAACCCGCACTGGACATCAGTGTGCCAAGTGGCTACACTGACCCTTTGCGCTGCCTGTTAGCTGTCCCCTGCCCGTCACCAGGGGCATGCCCTCGCTTGAGCACCGACGATCGGACCATTCCTGACCTGGCCCTTTAGCCAGATCCGGAACAGCCTGTCTTCGTGCACGGGAGAGGGACCGGTACGCGCGTAGTGAGTCCGAGCCCTCGGAAGGACCCCCTCTTGGCCGCCTCGCGCACTGCCTCGACCGCGAATATGAACAACGGCGCCAGCACCGCCCCGCTGCGCATCTCCTTTGCAAAGATCAAGGAGCCCCTCGAGGTTCCGAACCTTCTTGCGCTGCAAACCGAGAGCTTCGACTGGCTGCTCGGCAACGAAGCGTGGAAGGCTCGTGTCGAGGCGGCTCTGGAGTCCGGTCAGGACGTCCCCACCAAGTCCGGTCTGGAGGAGATCTTCGAGGAGATCTCTCCGATCGAGGACTTCTCCGGGTCGATGTCGCTGACGTTCCGCGACCACCGTTTCGAGCCCCCGAAGAACAGCATCGACGAGTGCAAGGACCGCGACTTCACGTACGCGGCTCCGCTCTTCGTCACGGCTGAGTTCACCAACAACGAGACCGGCGAGATCAAGTCCCAGACGGTCTTCATGGGCGACTTCCCGCTCATGACCAACAAGGGCACCTTCGTCATCAACGGCACCGAGCGTGTCGTGGTGTCGCAGCTGGTCCGTTCGCCGGGTGTCTACTTCGACTCCTCCATCGACAAGACGTCCGACAAGGACATCTTCTCCGCCAAGATCATCCCGTCCCGGGGTGCCTGGCTGGAGATGGAGATCGACAAGCGCGACATGGTCGGTGTGCGCATCGACCGCAAGCGCAAGCAGTCCGTCACCGTCCTCCTGAAGGCTCTCGGTTGGACCACCGAGCAGATCCTCGAGGAGTTCGGCGAGTACGAGTCCATGCGCGCCACCCTGGAGAAGGACCACACCCAGGGCCAGGACGACGCGCTGCTCGACATCTACCGCAAGCTGCGTCCGGGCGAGCCCCCGACCCGTGAGGCCGCGCAGACGCTGCTCGAGAACCTCTACTTCAACCCGAAGCGCTACGACCTCGCGAAGGTCGGCCGCTACAAGGTCAACAAGAAGCTGGGTGCGGAGGCTCCGCTCGACGCGGGCGTCCTGACCGTCGAGGACGTCATCTCGACGATCAAGTACCTGGTGAAGCTGCACGCGGGCGAGACCGAGACGGTCGCCGACAGCGGCCAGTCGATCGTCGTCGAGACCGACGACATCGACCACTTCGGCAACCGCCGTCTGCGCAGCGTCGGTGAGCTCATCCAGAACCAGGTCCGTACGGGTCTGGCGCGTATGGAGCGTGTCGTCCGCGAGCGGATGACGACTCAGGACGTCGAGGCGATCACGCCGCAGACCCTGATCAACATCCGGCCGGTCGTCGCCTCCATCAAGGAGTTCTTCGGCACCAGCCAGCTGTCGCAGTTCATGGACCAGAACAACCCGCTGTCGGGTCTCACCCACAAGCGCCGTCTGTCGGCTCTTGGCCCGGGTGGTCTCTCCCGTGAGCGGGCCGGCTTCGAGGTCCGTGACGTGCACCCCTCGCACTACGGCCGCATGTGCCCGATCGAGACGCCCGAAGGCCCGAACATCGGTCTGATCGGCTCGCTCGCCTCCTACGGCCGCGTCAACGCGTTCGGTTTCGTGGAGACGCCGTACCGCCGGGTCACCGACGGCATCGTCACCGACGAGGTCGACTACCTGACGGCCGACGAAGAGGACCGTTACGTCATCGCGCAGGCCAACGCCACGCTCGACGACGATCTGCGCTTCACCGAGAACCGCGTCCTGGTCCGCCGCCGTGGCGGCGAGGTCGACTACGTCGCCGGTGACGACGTGGACTACATGGACGTCTCGCCGCGCCAGATGGTGTCGGTCGCGACCGCCATGATCCCGTTCCTCGAGCACGACGACGCCAACCGTGCCCTCATGGGCGCGAACATGATGCGTCAGGCCGTGCCGCTGATTAAGTCCGAGTCCCCGCTCGTCGGCACCGGCATGGAGTACCGCTCCGCCGTCGACGCCGGCGACGTGGTCAAGGCCGAGAAGGCGGGTGTGGTCCAGGAGGTCTCCGCGGACTACATCACCACCGCCAACGACGACGGCACGTACATCACGTACCGCCTGGCCAAGTTCGCCCGCTCCAACCAGGGCACCTCGGTCAACCAGAAGGTCATCGTCAACGAGGGCGACCGCATCATCGAGGGCCAGGTCCTCGCCGATGGTCCGGCCACCCAGAACGGCGAGATGGCGCTGGGCAAGAACCTGCTCGTGGCGTTCATGCCGTGGGAGGGTCACAACTACGAGGACGCGATCATCCTGTCGCAGCGCCTCGTGCAGGACGACGTCCTCTCCTCGATCCACATCGAGGAGCACGAGGTCGACGCCCGTGACACCAAGCTCGGCCCTGAGGAGATCACCCGGGACATCCCGAACGTCTCCGAGGAGGTCCTCGCCGACCTCGACGAGCGCGGCATCATCCGTATCGGTGCCGAGGTCGTCGCCGGCGACATCCTCGTCGGCAAGGTCACGCCCAAGGGTGAGACCGAGCTGACGCCGGAGGAGCGCCTGCTGCGCGCGATCTTCGGTGAGAAGGCCCGTGAGGTCCGTGACACCTCGCTGAAGGTCCCGCACGGCGAGATCGGCAAGGTCATCGGCGTCCGCGTCTTCGACCGCGAGGAGGGCGACGAGCTTCCCCCCGGTGTGAACCAGCTGGTGCGCGTGTACGTGGCGCAGAAGCGCAAGATCACCGACGGTGACAAGCTCGCCGGCCGGCACGGCAACAAGGGTGTCATCTCGAAGATCCTGCCGATCGAGGACATGCCGTTCCTGGAGGACGGCACCCCGGTCGACATCATCCTCAACCCGCTCGGTGTCCCGTCCCGAATGAACCCGGGACAGGTCCTGGAGATCCACCTCGGCTGGCTCGCCAGCCGCGGCTGGGACGTCTCCGGCCTCGCCGAGGAGTGGGCGCAGCGTCTGCAGGTCATCGGTGCCGACCAGGTCGCCCCGGGCACCAACGTCGCCACCCCGGTCTTCGACGGTGCGCGTGAGGACGAGCTCGCGGGTCTGCTGCAGCACACCATCCCGAACCGTGACGGCGAGCGCATGGTGCTCCCGACCGGTAAGGCGCGGCTGTTCGACGGCCGCTCCGGTGAGCCGTTCCCGGACCCGATCTCGGTCGGCTACATGTACATCCTGAAGCTGCACCACCTGGTCGACGACAAGCTGCACGCCCGGTCGACCGGTCCGTACTCGATGATCACCCAGCAGCCGCTGGGTGGTAAGGCTCAGTTCGGTGGCCAGCGCTTCGGTGAGATGGAGGTGTGGGCGCTGGAGGCTTACGGCGCCGCGTACGCCCTCCAGGAGCTGCTGACCATCAAGTCCGACGACGTCACCGGCCGCGTGAAGGTCTACGAGGCCATCGTCAAGGGCGAGAACATCCCCGAGCCCGGCATCCCCGAGTCCTTCAAGGTGCTCATCAAGGAGATGCAGTCCCTGTGCCTCAACGTGGAGGTGCTGTCCTCGGACGGCATGTCCATCGAGATGCGCGACACCGACGAGGACGTCTTCCGCGCGGCGGAGGAGCTTGGCATCGACCTGTCCCGGCGCGAGCCGAGCAGCGTCGAAGAGGTCTGACGGGAGTCCGGCCGGGCTCGACATGAGCCCGGCCGGCCCCAGGACCCCCGTATCAGACCCCATGACTTACAACCCTGAGAGGGATTGACGCATAGTGCTCGACGTCAACTTCTTCGACGAGCTCCGGATCGGTCTGGCTACCGCTGACGACATCCGTCAGTGGAGCCACGGCGAGGTCAAGAAGCCCGAGACCATCAACTACCGCACGCTCAAGCCCGAAAAGGACGGACTCTTCTGCGAGAAGATCTTCGGTCCGACCCGGGACTGGGAGTGCTACTGCGGCAAGTACAAGCGCGTCCGCTTCAAGGGCATCATCTGTGAGCGCTGCGGCGTCGAGGTCACTCGCGCCAAGGTGCGTCGTGAGCGGATGGGCCACATCGAGCTGGCCGCTCCCGTCACGCACATCTGGTACTTCAAGGGTGTCCCGTCGCGTCTGGGCTACCTGCTCGACCTGGCGCCGAAGGACCTCGAGAAGGTCATCTACTTCGCCGCGTACATGATCACGTTCGTGGACGAGGAGCGTCGTACCCGCGACCTGCCCTCGCTGGAGGCGCACGTCTCCGTCGAGCGTCAGCAGATCGAGAACCGTCGCGACGCCGACCTCGAGTCCCGCGCCAAGAAGCTCGAGACCGACCTGGCCGAGCTCGAGGCCGAGGGTGCCAAGGCCGACGTGCGCCGAAAGGTGCGCGAGGGTGCCGAGCGTGAGATGAAGCAGCTGCGGGACCGTTCGCAGCGCGAGATCGACCGTCTCGACGAGGTGTGGGCCCGGTTCAAGAACCTCAAGGTCCAGGACCTCGAGGGCGACGAGCTGCTCTACCGCGAGCTGCGCGACCGCTTCGGCACGTACTTCGACGGTTCGATGGGTGCCGCGGCGCTGCAGAAGCGCCTGGAGTCCTTCGACCTCGACGAGGAGGCCGAGAAGCTCCGCGAGATCATCCGCACCGGCAAGGGCCAGAAGAAGACCCGTGCGCTGAAGCGGCTGAAGGTCGTGTCTGCCTTCCTGCAGACCTCCAACAGCCCCAAGGGCATGGTTCTCGACTGCGTCCCGGTCATCCCGCCGGACCTTCGCCCGATGGTGCAGCTGGACGGTGGCCGCTTCGCGACCTCCGACCTGAACGACCTGTACCGCCGTGTGATCAACCGCAACAACCGCCTGAAGCGCCTTCTCGACCTCGGTGCGCCCGAGATCATCGTGAACAACGAGAAGCGCATGCTCCAGGAGGCCGTCGACGCCCTCTTCGACAACGGTCGTCGTGGTCGCCCGGTCACCGGTCCCGGTAACCGCCCGCTCAAGTCCCTGAGCGACATGCTCAAGGGCAAGCAGGGTCGTTTCCGTCAGAACCTGCTCGGCAAGCGTGTGGACTACTCCGCGCGTTCCGTGATCGTCGTCGGTCCGCAGCTGAAGCTGCACCAGTGCGGTCTGCCGAAGGCGATGGCGCTGGAGCTCTTCAAGCCGTTCGTGATGAAGCGTCTGGTCGACCTGAACCACGCGCAGAACATCAAGAGCGCCAAGCGCATGGTGGAGCGCGGCCGCACCGTCGTGTACGACGTCCTCGAAGAGGTCATCGCCGAGCACCCGGTGCTGCTGAACCGTGCGCCCACCCTGCACCGCCTCGGCATCCAGGCCTTCGAGCCGCAGCTGGTCGAGGGCAAGGCCATCCAGATCCACCCGCTCGTCTGCACCGCGTTCAACGCGGACTTCGACGGTGACCAGATGGCCGTGCACCTGCCGCTGTCCGCGGAGGCGCAGGCCGAGGCCCGCATCCTGATGCTGTCCTCGAACAACATCCTCAAGCCCGCCGACGGCCGTCCGGTGACGATGCCGACCCAGGACATGGTCCTCGGTCTGTTCTTCCTGACGACCGACGGTGAGCTGCGCGACACCAAGGGCGAGGGCCGGGCGTTCGGCTCCACGGCCGAGGCGACCATGGCGTTCGACGCCGGTGAGCTCGCGCTCCAGTCCGCGGTCGACATCCGCTTCCCGGTGGGCACCATCCCGCCGCGCGGCTGGACCCCGCCGGCGCGGGAGGAGGGCGAGCCGGAGTGGCAGCAGGGTGACACCTTCCGCCTGCGTACGACCCTGGGCCGCGCGCTCTTCAACGAGCTGCTGCCCGAGGACTACCCGTTCGTCGACTACTCGGTGGGCAAGAAGCAGCTCGGCGAGATCGTCAACGACCTCGCGGAGCGCTACCCCAAGGTCATCGTGGCGGCGACGCTCGACAACCTGAAGGCGGCCGGCTTCTACTGGGGTACCCGCTCCGGTGTCACCGTGGCCATCTCCGACGTCGTCGTCCCCGAGGCGAAGAAGGCGATCGTCGCGGGCTACGAGGCGCAGGACGAGAAGGTCCAGAAGCAGTACGAGCGCGGTCTGATCACCAAGGAAGAGCGCACTCAGGAGCTCATCGCGATCTGGACCAAGGCGACCAACGAGGTCGCCGAGGCGATGAACGAGAACTTCCCCAAGACGAACCCCATCTTCATGATGGTTGACTCGGGTGCCCGAGGAAACATGATGCAGATGCGGCAGATCGCCGGTATGCGTGGTCTGGTGTCGAACGCGAAGAACGAGACCATCCCGCGTCCGATCAAGGCGTCCTTCCGTGAGGGCCTCTCCGTGCTGGAGTACTTCATCTCCACGCACGGTGCCCGTAAGGGTCTGGCGGACACCGCCCTGCGTACCGCCGACTCGGGTTACCTGACCCGTCGTCTGGTGGACGTCTCGCAGGACGTCATCATCCGCGAGGAGGACTGCGGCACCGAGCGCGGCCTCAAGCTGGCCATCGCCGAGCGCGGCGCCGACGGCGTCCTGCGCAAGGCGGACAACGCCGAGACCAGCGTGTACGCGCGCTGCCTCGCCGAGGACATCGTCGTCGACGGCAAGGTGCTCGCCCCGGCGGGCGTCGACCTCGGTGACGTCCTCATCGACCAGCTGGTCGCCGCGGGCGTCGAGGAGGTCAAGACCCGCTCGGTCCTGACCTGTGAGTCGACCGTCGGCACCTGCGCGATGTGCTACGGCCGCTCGCTGGCCACCGGCAAGCTGGTCGACATCGGTGAGGCGGTCGGCATCATCGCCGCCCAGTCCATCGGTGAGCCCGGTACCCAGCTGACGATGCGTACCTTCCACACCGGTGGTGTGGCCGGTGACGACATCACCCAGGGTCTGCCGCGTGTCGTCGAGCTCTTCGAGGCCCGTACCCCGAAGGGTGTCGCCCCGATCTCCGAGGCCTCCGGCCGCGTCCGGATCGAGGAGACCGAGAAGACCAAGAAGATCGTCATCACGCCGGACGACGGCAGCGACGAGACGGCGTTCCCGATCTCGAAGCGCGCCCGACTCCTGGTCAGCGAGGGCGAGCACGTGGAGGTGGGCCAGAAGCTCACCGTGGGTGCCACCAACCCGCACGACGTGCTGCGCATCCTGGGCCAGCGTGCCGTCCAGGTCCACCTGGTCGGCGAGGTCCAGAAGGTCTACAACTCGCAGGGTGTGTCGATCCACGACAAGCACATCGAGATCATCATCCGGCAGATGCTGCGCCGTGTGACGATCATCGAGTCCGGCGACGCCGAGCTGCTGCCCGGCGAGCTGGTCGAGCGCTCGAAGTTCGAGACCGAGAACCGTCGTGTGGTCCAGGAGGGCGGTCACCCGGCCTCCGGTCGTCCGCAGCTCATGGGTATCACCAAGGCCTCGCTGGCCACGGAGTCCTGGCTGTCGGCGGCGTCCTTCCAGGAGACGACCAGGGTTCTGACGGACGCGGCGATCAACGCCAAGTCCGACTCCCTGATCGGCCTCAAGGAGAACGTCATCATCGGTAAGCTCATCCCGGCCGGTACGGGTCTGTCCCGCTACCGCAACATCCGGGTCGAGCCGACCGAGGAGGCCAAGGCCGCGATGTACTCGGCCGTCGGCTACGACGACATCGACTACTCGCCGTTCGGCACGGGCTCCGGCCAGGCCGTTCCGCTGGAGGACTACGACTACGGTCCGTACAACCAGTAAGGCGCAGTACGTCTGAAGCACTGAAGGGCGGTCACCCCGTGGGGTGGCCGCCCTTCGGCGTTTCCGCAGCTCTCGACAGAGCCGCCGGCTCCTGGTGCGGCGGCTCTCAGTACGGCCGCTGCGGCTGGAGGTACGGCTGCAGGTGGTGCAGCCGGGTGTGGTAGTCCGGGTGGGAGGACAGCAGCTTGCTCAGCGCGCTCTCCGCGACGGGCACACCGCCGTTCTGCGCGGTGAGCGCGGCCTGGGCCTGCTGCTCCTGCTGGTGCAGCTTGCCCAGTACGGCGGCCAGCATCGGAGCGAAGCCGAGGCCCGCGGCGTGTTCGTCGGCCCGTAGCTCGGCGCGGCGGCCGACGGCGGCGAGCGCGTACGGCACGCCCAGGATCAGCAGCGGGAGGCCGTACAGGGTGCTGACGGTCGCCACGGCGATACCGCCGATGAACAGCACGACAAAGGCGACGCCGAAGCAGCCGAAGGCGCGCGACACATGGAAGACGAAGGTGGAGAACACCTTCAGGACACGCCAGGCGATGCGGCCCGGCAGCGCGTACCAGTAGCCGAGGAGCCCGGACCAGGCGTGGCCGCCGACGTGGTGGCCCAGCTCATGGGCCATGACGGCGGCGAGCTCGCCGTTGGGGAGCTCGTTCATGGCGAAGCGGGTGACGCCGACGATGTGGCCGGCCGCGGCGACCGCGTTGAGGCTGTCGCTGTCCTCGACCCAGAGCTCGTAGGTGCGGCCCTCGACGCCGGCCCGGGCCGTGACCTCCCGCCAGACCGGTTCGATTTTGGCTCGTTCTTGCGGCGTGGGGTAGCGCAGATGGAGCAAACGGCGCGCGAGGGCGCTCTCTGTGGGGCGGTGGAACACAAGTGCGCCGCTGGCGAGCCAGAGCAGGATCACGACGAACGCGAGGTCGCCGAAGAAGGCGGAGACCAGGCCGACGACGCAGAGGCTGCAGAGGAAGTTCGGCAGGTAGAGGAGCAGGTTGCCGACCGCGGTGGCGTCCGTGCGCCGCTGGTGGTTGGAGATGTGGACGCGGCGGGCGTCGGTGTTGATGTGGTGAGGGTGAGCGGGGTCGCCGGGGGGCGGGGGAGCGGAGGCGGTGGGGGGAACGGGAGGAGCGGCGGGAGCGGCGGGGACGGTCGGAGACTGGGGCGGGGTCTGGGGGTACTGCGGGGGGATCGGCGCGGAGGCTTGCGGGTACGTGGGCGTGGCCTGCGGGTATGCGGGTGAGGCCTGTGGGTACGCGGGTGCGGCTTGCGGGTACGTGGGTGGCTGCTGTGGGTACGTGGGTGGCTCTTGCGGGTACTGCGGGGGTACCTGCGGCTGGGCGGCCTGGGCGGGGTACTCCGGGTACTCCGGCGGTGGCTGGGTCATCGGGCTTCCTTCGGAGGCGGGGACGGCTGCTGTGCGGGGCGGTCAGCCGATCAGCAGGGAGGCGGGCAGCAGGACCGTGCCGGTGCAGAAGGCGATCAGGCCGGTGCGGATCCACTGGTGCTTGCGTGCGGCGATCCGGCTCAGGTCGGCGAGTGCGGTGGTCAGCCCGGTCGTGGGGTCGCGCCGGGTGTCGCCGAGCGCGGTCTCCAACTGTCCGAGCCGGACGGCCTGTTGGATGTCGCCGAAGTAGGACAGGGGCCGGCCGGGCGTCCACTTCTCGGCGCGGTAGCGGGGCAGTACGGCCAGCAGCAGGGCGAAGAGGGAGAGCCCCAGGGCCGCGGACCCGGCCCACCACAGCGCCGTGCCCGTGGCGGAGAGCGCGGCCGGGGTCCAGTCCCGCCCGGCGAGCAGACCGCTGGACACGCCCGCGGTCGTGCCGAGGGCGGCGACCAGGACGGACGCCTTGCTGTCGGCACGGGCGACCTCGCCGCGCAGCTCGGTGAGGAGCCGCTCGCAGAGGGGGACCAGGTCGGCGGGCGGGTCGGCGTCGTCCGGGCGGGGAGCCGGGGCCGGGACGGGAGCGGGATCGAGCGTGGTCATGTGCCGCCGTCCTCCGTCTTGTCGGCCCCGCTGCTGCCATTCGCGCCGCTGTCGTTCCGGTCGCCGCCGTTCGCGCCGCCGTCGTTCCCGTCCGGGGCTGCGGGGGCGTCCGGCACGGCCTGGGCCGGCAGGGTCGGGGTCCTGCCGTAGCCGGGCGGGGGCTGCCAGGCGGGCGGTTCGGGTGCGGAGCCGGCCGGCCCGGACGGAGACGCCGCCGTCGCGGCCTGCGGCGCCGGGGCACCGGCGTACGGGCCGGAGGCGCCCGGCGCGGGCGGCGGGGAGTACGCCGGGGGCGGCGGGGAGTAGGGCGCGGGTGCCTGTGCGCCCGGGGTGCCGGGCGGGAACTGGGGGAACGGCGCCACCCCGGGCGGGGCGGGCGGGGCCGTGGGCGCGGCGGGGACTGTGGGGGTGCCGGCCGGGCCGGGCGCGGTGGGGATCGTGGGTGTGGCGGCCGGGCCGGGCGCGGTGGGCATCGTCGGGGTGCCGGCCGGGCCCGGCGCGGTGGGGCCGCCGTACGGGCCGGGGGCAGTCGTCGGCGAGCCCGGGTACGGCCCGGTCGGGAACGGCCCTGCCGTGGCCGGCTGCCCGGGCGCGTACGGTCCTGTCGGCGCCGCGTACCCACCCGCGGGCTGCGCCGGCCCGCCCGTGCCGCCGTACCCCGTTGGACCAGGCTGTCCTGCCGTGCCCGGCTCCGGCGCGCCGCCACCCTGCGGGATCGCCGCCCCCGGATACGCCGGTCCACCTCCCTGCGGCAGCGGCGGCGGGTTCTGCGGTACGCCCGGGAGGCGCTGGGTGAGGATGTCGTTGACCGTGCGCAGGGCCAGTTGCTTGGGGCCCTCCAGCTCCCAGTTCTCGGCGGCGTCACCGCTCAGAAGCTGCTTCACCAGCTCCATCTGGGACTGGATCATGCGGAGTTGGTCCTCGCGCATGCTGGTCATGACCAGGGCCGAGTCCTCCGGGTGCTGGGCCAGGTGCAGCGCCCAGGCGTGCACGCCACCCTGCTGGAGGTGGTACTGGTAGAAGTCGATCTTCTGCGCCTCCAACTGCTGGAGTTCCAGCTGATGCTGACCCGCCAGCAGTGCCTGCGCATGCTGCCATCGCTGCTGCTGGAGGAGCAGTTCCTGCTGCTGGGTGCCGTACTGCAGGGCGCGTTCGATCTGCAGCGAGTCGCTCTGCCGGCCCCGGCGGTCGACCTCGACGTCGATCTCCATGCCCCGCTGCGCCGCACGGATCTGCTCGGCGGCGGAGTGGTCGATGGCCTGCTTGCGCAGCTCGTGCTCGATGTTGGCCTGGTCGCGCCGCAACCGCAGGGTCCAGGTGACCTGGAGTCCGGCCAGCGCCCCGAGCGGCCCCAGCAGGTTCATCCGCTCCAGCAGCTCCACCTCGGCGGCCGCGCTGTCGGCGATGGCGAACCGGCGCGTCACCGGGCGGGCCGCCTGCTGGAGTTCGCCCAGCAGCAGGCCGGGCACGTCCCGGTGGCCGCTGGCCACGAAGCGGGCCGGGTCGAGGACCTGCCAGGAGAGGTCGACCACGGCCGTGAACTCGAACGCGTCGTTGTCGCTGGGCAGGGTGAGGTCGCAGGTGTGCGGGTGCACGCCCATGTCCACCTCGTACACGGCCGTGTAGTGGTTCGCCGCGATGTCGCCGCGCGTCGGCCGCCGCGGCGGCAGATACGCCTCGTATCCGCCCTTGGCGATGGAGAAGACCAGGGCGTGGTCGATACGGACGTACGACTTCAGGCTGAACTCGAAGCGCGACAGCTGCCGCACGGTGAGGACCGGATCGACGATCTGGGTGTGCCGGTCGGCCTGCTGCTGCCACTCGGGCTGGCGGAAGGTGGGCATGGGGCGTGTCTCCTCGGACGTACCACCCGGCGTACGCGGGTCGGTCTGACGTGGGTCAGCGGGTGGGAAGCGTGGTCAGCAGGCGGGCCGCGACCGGGGGCGGGGGGTTTCCGTCCTCGCCGGGCATGGTGCGCAGCAGATGGCTCAGCCGCTGGTGTTCGGCGGGCGTGGTGACGAGGGCGGGGAGCAGGGCGGCCAGCGCCCATTCGGTGGCCGTGGCGCGGTCGGCGATCAGGACCCACCCGCGCAGCACGTCGAGCGCGTGCCGCGTGGCGCGCGGGTCGGCCAGCGCGGCGCGCCAGAGGTACGGGATGCCGTGGGACGCGGCACCGGCCTCGGGCACCGCGCGGGCGTACCACGCGAGGACCAGCGGGGTGCCGTACCGCTCGTCGTCCTCCGTACGGCGGCAGGCGTTGACGAAGCCGGCGAGCGTGAGGTCGTGCACGGCGCGGTCGTCGGCGAGGTGTTCCCGCAGTTCCTCGAGCACCTGCTCGCTGGCGGGGGAGAGCAGCAGCAGTTCCACGGCCTCGGCGAGCTCGCCGGCCATCTCGTCGTCGAGGTCGTCGGGGCCGTCGTCGTAGAGCCGCCGTACCGCTCCGCGCAGCGCGGCGAGGGCCTGCTCGGGGCGTTCCGGGCC
Organism: Streptomyces sp. NPDC001315; assembly: GCF_042896175.1. Lineage (NCBI taxonomy): Bacteria > Bacillati > Actinomycetota > Actinomycetes > Kitasatosporales > Streptomycetaceae > Streptomyces > Streptomyces sp. NPDC001315. The sequence continues at coordinate 14,979 of NZ_JBIAWZ010000022.1, forward strand.
GATCAGCCCGTACGACCGCACGGCCACCCAGCGCAGTCGCGCGTCGGGGCCCTCGCACCAGGCGTCGAGGATGCGCGGGATGTTGGGCGTGTCGATGAGGTGGGCGAGGGTGAGGGCGTTGACGGCGACCAGCCGCTGCCGGAACCGCTTGGAGGTGGCCCACGGCTCGATGACCAGGGCCATCGCCGACGGCAGGTCGGTGCGGGCCAGGATCGCGACGGTGGACGCGGCGCGGGTACGGACCAGGGGGCGGCCGTCCTCGGCGAGGTGGCGCAGCCAGCGGATGAGGGCGGGCCGGGCGGACGGATGGCCCGTCCACAGCTCGCGCAACAGGACGAGCGAGGCCCGCTCGTCGCGGAACGCGGCCTTCTGCTGGGTGACCGGGCCCCACTCGGTGTGCTCGTCCTCCTCGTACTTCCTCGCGCGGGCGAGCTGCAGGCGCTTGCCGATGTGCGTGCCGAAGACGGGGACCTCGGCGACGCGGGCCGGGTTCTCGGTCTCCTGGAGGAAGCGGTAGAGGAGGTCGCTCAGTTCGGCGGTGAGGGCGTACGGGCCGCCGTCGAAGGCGGCCAGGGCGACCAGGAAGGCCTTGTCGCGCAGGTGGACCGCGCTCTCGTCCTCCTCGAACCACTCCTGCACCTGGTTCTCCAGAGAGGCCAGCGAGAACTGGGCCACCGCGTCCTCGGTGACCTGTCCGGTCGCGTACGCGCCCAGCAACCGGGCGAAGGCGGCGACCTCGCGCAGCTGGTGGCCGCGGCCCAGGAACTCCACCACGTCCGGCAGGCCGAGCAGCTTGGCGGCGGTCTCCTCGTCGGTGCGGGTGCGCAGGTGCGCGGCGAGGACGTCGGCCGTGGCAGGCGGCCGCCACTCCACGACGGGCACGTCCTCCAGTACGGCATTGGGGCCGACGGTCACGACCAGAAAGGCGTCCTGCTCGGCGAGGAGGTCCTTCGCCGCGAGCAGGTGCGGTTCCCGCAGGGGGCGGTCGCGGCGGGTGGTGAGGTCGCACAGGACATAGCCGCGGGCCTGGTCCTCGGCCGCGAACTGCTCGGCGAGGGCGGCCGGGCCGGTGTCGCGCTCCAGGGTGCGGACCGGGGCGGCGGCCAGACGGTGCAGCAGCATCAGGGCGGCCGTGCGGCGGCCGGTGAAGCGGGCGCCGGACAGGACGAGGACACGGTCGCGGCGCAGCCGGTCGAGCAGGCCGGCCATGACCTCCTCGTCGGCGACGAAGGTGGTGGCCAGACGGTCGAGGGTGGTCCGCGGGACCTCGCCGGAGGCCGAGGCGGGCGCGGAGATCCCCGGTATCGCGTAGTGGATCTCCGTCTTGCTGCCCATGATGACGTCGCCGGCGACCCGGCCGCCGCTGACGCCGTGCTGGTCGTGGCCGACCAGGCTGCCGCCGAAGCGGGCACGGTCGCCGACGTTCATGGTGCGGGGGCTGTGGTCGACCAGGTCGCGCCGGGCGGACCAGGCGTTCTGCGGCTGGTCGCGTTCCTCGGTGGCTTCGCCGGTCGGCTGGGTCTCGTCGGCGGCCGACTCGGCCTGCTTCGGGTCCGGTGCGTTGCCGTTGCCGGGCCCGCCCGGTCTGGGGTTCTCCGGTTCTGCTGGGCTGCTCATGCGCCGTCCCCCCGCTCGGTGCCGCCGAGGTTCACGTCGCCGGTGACCTGGCCGCCGCTGACCCCGTGCTGGTCGCCGCCGACCAGGCTGCCGCCGAAGGACGACGAGCCGCCGTTGAAGTTGAAGACGGTGCCCGGCGCCGGGGCTCCCCGTGTCCCGTCCGGCGCCGGGCGGTCCCTGCGGGTGCCCTGAGCGGGGACCCTCTCCTCGGGGGCGCCCGATGAGGGGACCCGGTCGGCGGGGGTGCCCTGAGCGGGGACCCTCTCCTGCGAGCCGTCCTGTGCGGGGACCCGCGGCGCCGGGCGGTCCCCCGAACCGCCCGGCGCCTCCCCCGCCCCCGTGTCACCGTGGTCTTTGCCGTCTGCCTCAGCCGCCTCGGCCGCCCCGGCGGGCACTGGGCCGTGCAGCCACGCCTTCAGCGGGCCGTTCTTGCTGGCCACCGTCACCGGGTGGAAGTCGGCGGCCGGGATGCCCGGGTGGTCGTGCCGTACGACACCGGAGTACAGGGCGTCGGAGACGCACAGGGCGAAGTCGGCGGTGCGCTCGCGCAGGGCGGCGCGCAGTACGTCAGCGTCCAGCAGTCGGCAGGCGTGGTTGAGGTCGGAGCCGACCCAGCCGTCGTGCTTGTCGACGGCGACGTAACCGGTGGCGAGGACACCGCGCAGCCTGATCTGCGCGGAGCTCGACGCCATGCGGTTGACCGTCCTCAGCTGGGCCGGGACCTCCGTGAGCAGGGCCCGCAGCAGCGCCGTGACCGGGGTGTTGGCATCGATCAGCTCCATCACCGAGTCCCCGCGGTCGGCCCGCAGCCGGCGGGTCTCGTCGATGCCCGCGCTCTCCAGCGTGCGGTCGGCGATGTCGTAGAGCATGCGCCGCAGATAGGCCTGCTCCACGTCGTCCCGGTCACTGAACCTCTCGATGTCCAGCAGCAGGATCGTGCGGCTCACGGGGTCGGTCATGGTCGCCTCTCGAGGGGTGTGCGCTGTGCAGAGCAGCAGCGTGGTGGCGATGGGGCTTCGGCGGTGAGGGCGGATGACGCACTCGGAGTGTGACCGTGTGCACAGAAGCCCTCCGGGGGGTGCGGGAGCTTCGTGAGCCGGGGTGCCCGTTGCGGGGCGGGCGTGCCGACCGTCACGGGGGCTGCCGCCCCCCGGCCCCGCTTCGGCCTGGAGGGCCTCGCCCTCAAGCGCCGGCCGGGCTGGAAGGCCTCGTCCTCAAGCGCCGAACGGGCTGGATGTCGTCGGCCGGGGTTGCAATGTCCGGTCGCTTGCGGTTACACGTCCGCCCGCCCCGGTGGCGATGCGACCCCGTCCACCGGCCCCGGTGGCGACGGGATCCCCATCGCCGGTCCCGTCGCCGCGATCCTCCGCAGGATGTCCGGCCGCATGATCAGCATGGTGCGGCGGCCCGTGGCGACGGCCCCCTTGTCCCGCAGTTCCCGCAGCAGGCGCTGCACCATCTCCCGGGACGCGCCCACCGAGCCCGCAAGCTCCTGCTTGCTGAGCGGTACGGCCAGCTCGACGCCCTCCGGGGTGCGGCGGCCGTGCGTGCGGGCCAGGTCCAGGAGCAGGACGGCGAAGCGCTCCCGCACGCTCATCGACGCGAACTCCAGCCGACGCCGGTCCGCCGCGCGGGTGCGGTCCGCGGTGAGGCCGAGAAGGGCGAAGGAGACGGCGGGGGAGCGGTTGAGGAAGTCCTTGAAGCGGTCACGCTCCACCGCCACCGCCCGTACCGGCTCCAGCGCGGTCACCGTCGCCGACCGCGGGCGTCCGGTCAGCGCGGCCGACTCGCCGACGATGTCGCCGGGGCCGCGCAGCGCCAGCAGGGCCTCGTAACCGTTGGCGGCCGAGGCGGTGACCTTGGTCCAGCCGTACGCGAGGAAGAGGACGTGCGAGGAGGGCTCGTGCTGGTGGACCAGGACCATACGGGGCGTGAAGTCCAGCGAGCGGCCCAGCGCCAGCAGCGCCGAGCGGTCCTCGCTCTCCAGCCGGGCCAGGAACGGCACCCGGTCGTCCAGGCCGCCGTCGTCCGGCGAGTACGCGGACGTCCCCATTGGCATGCTCATCCCCCGATTCCCGACAGCGGACGGATCAACGTACTGAAAGCGCAAGATCGCGGAGTGTGAAAGAGCGCAAACCGGCCATTGGCGGAAGACGGCGCCCGGACGTACTCGGCTCGCCTCGCCTGCCAGGTGCCGGGTCGGGACGCGCAGGCGGCCCGGGAACCGTCGATTCGAAGATCGCGGAAGGAGCGCGGCTTCGGCTTGTTTTGTGCGGGCCCGCCGGTCCCGCCCATTTGTTTTGACCGCAGCGAATGAGGTAGGTACGCTCAGACCTTGTGCCTGGGGTGTGCCCTGGCCCTCGTGCGTGCCTTGAACCGCACGCGGGGTCCGAGACCGGCCACCGCAATCTGCGCCCTTTTTGCCTTGCGGCGAAGGTCCGCGGGATTCGACACACCCGACCGCGTGGGTCGGTGAATGTTCCAGGTTAGCTTCACCATTCGGCACACAGAAACCGGAGAAGTAGTGCCTACGATCCAGCAGCTGGTCCGGAAGGGCCGGCAGGACAAGGTCGAGAAGAACAAGACGCCCGCACTCGAGGGTTCGCCCCAGCGTCGTGGCGTCTGCACGCGTGTGTTCACGACCACCCCGAAGAAGCCGAACTCGGCCCTGCGTAAGGTCGCGCGTGTGCGTCTGACCAGCGGTATCGAGGTCACTGCTTACATTCCGGGTGAGGGACACAACCTGCAGGAGCACTCCATCGTGCTCGTGCGCGGCGGCCGTGTGAAGGACCTGCCGGGTGTTCGCTACAAGATCATCCGTGGTTCCCTCGACACCCAGGGTGTCAAGAACCGCAAGCAGGCCCGCAGCCGCTACGGCGCCAAGAAGGAGAAGTAAGAATGCCTCGTAAGGGCCCCGCCCCGAAGCGCCCGGTCATCATCGACCCGGTCTACGGTTCTCCTCTTGTCACGTCGCTGATCAACAAGGTGCTGCTGAACGGCAAGCGCTCCACCGCCGAGCGCATCGTCTACGGCGCCATGGAGGGTCTGCGTGAGAAGACGGGCAACGACCCGATCATCACGCTGAAGCGCGCGCTGGAGAACATCAAGCCGACCCTTGAGGTCAAGTCCCGCCGTGTCGGTGGTGCGACCTACCAGGTTCCGATCGAGGTCAAGCCCGGTCGTGCCAACACCCTCGCGCTGCGCTGGCTCGTCGGTTACTCGCGTGCCCGTCGCGAGAAGACCATGACCGAGCGTCTCCTCAACGAGCTTCTCGACGCCTCGAACGGCCTCGGTGCGGCCGTGAAGAAGCGCGAGGACACCCACAAGATGGCCGAGTCCAACAAGGCCTTCGCGCACTACCGCTGGTAGTCGCAGACCCCATCGAGACCGAGAGAAGACTGAAGCCTTATGGCTACCACTTCACTTGACCTGGCCAAGGTCCGCAACATCGGGATCATGGCCCACATCGACGCGGGCAAGACGACCACCACCGAGCGGATCCTCTTCTACACCGGCGTCAGCTACAAGATCGGTGAGGTCCACGACGGCGCCGCCACCATGGACTGGATGGAGCAGGAGCAGGAGCGTGGCATCACGATCACCTCTGCTGCCACCACCTGTCACTGGCCGCTCGAGGACAACGACTACACGATCAACATCATCGACACCCCGGGGCACGTCGACTTCACGGTCGAGGTGGAGCGCTCGCTGCGCGTCCTCGACGGTGCCGTCACGGTGTTCGACGGTGTCGCCGGTGTCGAGCCGCAGTCCGAGACGGTGTGGCGTCAGGCCGACCGTTACGGCGTGCCGCGCATCTGCTTCGTGAACAAGCTGGACCGTACCGGCGCCGAGTTCCACCGCTGCGTGGACATGATCTCGGACCGCCTGGGCGCCCAGCCGCTCGTCATGCAGCTTCCGATCGGCGCCGAGGCCGACTTCAAGGGCGTTGTGGACCTGGTCCGCATGAAGGCGCTCGTGTGGTCCGCCGAGGCCGCCAAGGGCGAGATGTACGACGTCGTCGACATCCCGGCCACGCACACCGAGGCCGCTGAAGAGTGGCGCGGCAAGCTGGTCGAGGCCGTCGCGGAGAACGACGAAGAGATCATGGAGCTGTACCTGGAGGGCCAGGAGCCCACCGAGGAGCAGCTGTACGCCGCGATCCGTCGCATCACCATCGCGTCCGGCAAGTCCAACGACACCACGGTCACCCCGGTGTTCTGTGGCACCGCGTTCAAGAACAAGGGCGTCCAGCCCCTGCTCGACGCGGTCGTGCGCTACCTGCCGACCCCGCTCGACGTCGAGGCCATCGAGGGCCACGACGTCAAGGACCCCGAGGTCGTCGTCAAGCGCAAGCCGTCGGACGAGGAGCCGCTGTCCGCGCTCGCGTTCAAGATCATGAGCGACCCGCACCTCGGCAAGCTCACCTTCGTCCGGATCTACTCCGGTCGCCTGGAGTCCGGCACCGCGGTGCTGAACTCGGTCAAGGGCAAGAAGGAGCGCATCGGCAAGATCTACCGCATGCACGCGAACAAGCGTGAGGAGATCGACTCGGTGGGCGCCGGCGACATCGTCGCCGTGATGGGCCTCAAGCAGACCACCACCGGTGAGACGCTGAGCGACGACAAGGCCCCGGTGATCCTGGAGTCCATGGACTTCCCGGCGCCGGTCATCCAGGTCGCCATCGAGCCCAAGTCCAAGGGTGACCAGGAGAAGCTGGGTGTCGCCATCCAGCGTCTCGCGGAGGAGGACCCCTCCTTCCAGGTCCACTCGGACGAGGAGACCGGCCAGACCATCATCGGTGGTATGGGCGAGCTGCACCTCGAGGTGCTGGTCGACCGTATGCGCCGTGAGTTCAAGGTCGAGGCCAACGTCGGCAAGCCGCAGGTCGCGTACCGCGAGACGATCCGCAAGGCCGTCGAGCGCGTGGACTACACCCACAAGAAGCAGACCGGTGGTACCGGTCAGTTCGCCAAGGTGCAGATCGCGATCGAGCCCATCGAGGGCGGCGACGCCTCGTACGAGTTCGTGAACAAGGTGACCGGTGGTCGCATCCCGAAGGAGTACATCCCTTCGGTCGACGCCGGTGCGCAGGAGGCCATGCAGTTCGGCATCCTCGCCGGCTACGAGATGACGGGCGTCCGCGTCACGCTCATCGACGGCGCCTACCACGAGGTCGACTCCTCCGAGCTCGCGTTCAAGATCGCCGGTTCGCAGGCCTTCAAGGAGGCCGCGCGCAAGGCCAGCCCCGTGCTTCTCGAGCCGATGATGGCCGTCGAGGTCACCACGCCCGAGGACTACATGGGTGAGGTCATCGGCGACATCAACTCCCGCCGTGGCCAGATCCAGGCCATGGAGGAGCGGGCGGGTGCCCGTGTCGTGAAGGGTCTCGTGCCCCTCTCGGAGATGTTCGGCTACGTCGGAGACCTCCGTAGCAAGACGTCGGGTCGCGCAAGCTACTCGATGCAGTTCGACTCCTACGCCGAGGTTCCGCGGAACGTCGCCGAGGAGATCATCGCGAAGGCCAAGGGCGAGTAACGCTCCGCGTTCCCACGCTTTAGGCTTGACTCCGGAGCCCGGAGGGGCATTCACCCGCATTTGTGGGGGAATGCCCCCGGGCCCGGGCTTTCCAGCAAAGATCACCTGGCGCCGATGAAGCAAGGCGTTCAGAACCACTCCACAGGAGGACCCCGTGGCGAAGGCGAAGTTCGAGCGGACTAAGCCCCACGTCAACATCGGCACCATCGGTCACATCGACCACGGTAAGACGACCCTCACGGCCGCCATTACCAAGGTGCTGCACGACAAGTACCCGGACCTGAACGAGGCCTCGGCCTTCGACCAGATCGACAAGGCTCCTGAGGAGCGCCAGCGCGGTATCACCATCTCCATCGCGCACGTCGAGTACCAGACCGAGGCGCGTCACTACGCCCACGTCGACTGCCCGGGTCACGCGGACTACATCAAGAACATGATCACCGGTGCCGCGCAGATGGACGGCGCGATCCTCGTGGTCGCCGCCACCGACGGCCCGATGCCGCAGACCAAGGAGCACGTGCTCCTGGCCCGCCAGGTCGGCGTTCCGTACATCGTTGTCGCCCTGAACAAGGCCGACATGGTGGACGACGAGGAGATCCTGGAGCTCGTCGAGCTCGAGGTCCGTGAGCTCCTCTCCGAGTACGAGTTCCCGGGCGACGACGTCCCGGTCGTCAAGGTCTCGGCGCTCAAGGCGCTCGAGGGCGACGCGACGTGGGGCCAGTCCGTCCTGGACCTCATGGACGCCGTCGACTCCGCCATCCCGGAGCCGGAGCGTGACGTCGACAAGCCGTTCCTCATGCCCATCGAGGACGTCTTCACGATCACCGGTCGCGGTACGGTCGTCACCGGCCGTATCGAGCGTGGTGTCCTGAAGGTCAACGAGACCGTCGACATCATCGGCATCAAGACCGAGAAGACCACCACCACGGTCACCGGTATCGAGATGTTCCGCAAGCTGCTCGACGAGGGCCAGGCCGGTGAGAACGTCGGTCTGCTGCTCCGCGGCATCAAGCGCGAGGACGTCGAGCGCGGCCAGGTCATCATCAAGCCGGGCTCGGTCACCCCGCACACCGAGTTCGAGGCCCAGGCCTACATCCTGTCCAAGGACGAGGGTGGCCGCCACACGCCGTTCTTCAACAACTACCGTCCGCAGTTCTACTTCCGTACGACGGACGTGACGGGCGTTGTGACCCTCCCCGAGGGCACCGAGATGGTCATGCCGGGTGACAACACCGAGATGTCGGTGCAGCTCATCCAGCCCATCGCCATGGAAGAGGGCCTGAAGTTCGCCATCCGTGAGGGTGGCCGGACGGTCGGCGCCGGCCAGGTCATCAAGATCACGAAGTGATCTTGAACTGACCCGGTAGCTCCGCCGCGAGCTCCAGAAGGGGCCCGTACGACTTCGGTCGTACGGGCCCCTTCGCCATGTCCGGGAACGGCCGCTCGGGAAACGCCGCGGCTCGGCCACGCCGACACACCGGAGAGCCCTCAGTCTCGCGGGGCGGACGAATACGTATACGAAAGCCGACCGGGGTTACGGTGTGAAGGAGATCCCCACAGGTGACGCGACCTTTGCCACGTGTACGAAGAATCACGTAACGCGGCTGAAATTCAGAGGTAACACTGTAGGGACGGTCCCCCGCCCGCGAGCGGGGGCTCCACTGGTCTGCGCACCGGCAACGGCGCCGAGCGCACCCCCGCCGGTCGTACCGGAGTGCCGGGGGCCCAGGCGTTTGCCCGTGCACGGGTGTGCCCCGGCCCCTCCACCGATGCCGCCGGAAACCACCCGGCCGAACCGACCCCGGTCAGCCGTTCCGGCAACCCCATCAGAAGGGACCCCCAGGTGACCCGTCCTGACACGAAGAGCCGTATCGCGTCCTTGCTCGCCGACATCGAGCGGCGCAATCCGGCGCAGCCCGAGTTCCACCAGGCCGCGCACGAGGTGCTCGAAACCCTGGCTCCGGTCCTTTCGCAGCGCCCGGAGTACGCGGACGCGGCCCTCGTCGAGCGCCTGGTGGAGCCCGAGCGGCAGATCATCTTCCGTGTCCCGTGGCAGGACGACCACGGAAAGGTCCAGGTCAACCGGGGCTACCGCGTGGAGTTCAACAGCGCGCTCGGCCCGTACAAGGGCGGTCTGCGGTTCCACCCGTCGGTGAACCTGGGCATCGTGAAGTTCCTCGGCTTCGAGCAGATCTTCAAGAACGCCCTGACCGGTCTGGGCATCGGCGGCGGCAAGGGCGGCAGCGACTTCGACCCGCGCGGCAGGTCGGACGCGGAGGTCATGCGGTTCTGCCAGTCGTTCATGACGGAGCTGTACCGGCACATCGGTGAGCACACGGACGTTCCGGCGGGCGACATCGGTGTGGGCGGCCGGGAGATCGGCTACCTGTTCGGCCAGTACCGGCGCATCACCAACCGCTGGGAGGCCGGTGTCCTCACCGGCAAGGGCACACACTGGGGCGGTTCGCTGATCCGGCCCGAGGCGACCGGCTACGGCAACGTCCTGTTCGCCGCCGCCATGCTGCGGGAGCGCGGCGAGGACCTGGAGGGCCAGACCACGGTCGTCTCCGGCTCCGGCAACGTCGCGATCTACACCATCGAGAAGCTCGCCGCCCTTGGCGCCAACGCGGTGACCTGCTCCGACTCCGGCGGCTACGTCGTCGACGAGAAGGGCATCGACGTCGACCTGCTCAAGCAGGTCAAGGAGGTCGAGCGCGGCCGGGTCTCCGACTACGCGGCACGGCGCGGCGCGTCGGCGCGGTTTGTCGCGGGCGGCAGCGTCTGGGACGTGCCGGGCGACGTCGCGCTGCCCTCGGCGACCCAGAACGAGCTGGACGCGGCCGCGGCGGCCACGCTGATCGGCAACGGCGTCAAGGCGGTCTCCGAGGGCGCCAACATGCCCACCACTCCCGAGGCGGTCCACCTCTTCCAGGAGGCGGGCGTCGCCTTCGGCCCCGGCAAGGCGGCCAACGCGGGCGGGGTCGCGGTCAGCGCGCTGGAGATGAGCCAGAACCACGCCCGCACCTCATGGTCGCGGGAGCGGGTCGAGGACGAGCTGACCCACATCATGAACAGCATCCACGCCATCTGCCACGAGACCGCCGAGCGCTACGGCGTCGCGGGCGACTATGTCAGCGGTGCGAACATCGCGGGCTTCGAGCGCGTCGCCGACGCGATGCTGGAGCAAGGTGTGATCTGACTGAGGTTCGCCATCTGCAAGGGCGCCGGACGGTCGGCGCCGGCCCAGGACATCAAGATCACGAAGTGACCTCGTGCCGGACCCGATGGCTTCAGCCTGAGCCGACCTCCGGAAGGGGCCCACCTCGTCGCGGCGACCCGGGTTTGACCTACGTCACCTTAGGGGTATTGTCTCCGGCTCGATTGGCCAGGCCCCTGCCCCATATGGCAGACTGTCGGAGTTGCTCGGTCGAGTGTTGATGCTGCGCGCCTCCCGCCGGGAGGACCGGAAGCGAGTCCCACAGTACTCGTCGTCCCAACTGCCTTTACGGCAGCGCTGGGACGGACGTACGGGAATCTTCCGGGAAGTGTCAGTGCGGCGCCGACCAGGCACCCGGTGGGCCTTTCGGCCCCCGACTTGCGGTTCCGGAAGGGCCGTGTTCCCCAGCAAGGGATGTCTCAGGTGGGACATCTGTGTGAGCGGGAGCGCGACACGCCCGACCGCGTGGGTCGGAGGAAGTGCACGGAATGCCGGGTTCCAGAGCGTTACGAGAGACAGGACTACTGAGTAGCCATGGCGGGACAGAAGATCCGCATCCGGCTCAAGGCCTACGACCACGAGGTCATCGACTCCTCGGCGAAGAAGATCGTCGAGACGGTGACCCGCACTGGTGCGTCGGTCGCGGGCCCGGTGCCGCTGCCCACTGAGAAGAACGTGTACTGCGTCATCAAGTCGCCGCACAAGTACAAGGACTCGCGCGAGCACTTCGAGATGCGCACGCACAAGCGCCTGATCGACATCCTCGACCCGACGCCCAAGACCGTTGACTCCCTGATGCGACTCGACCTTCCGGCCGGTGTCGACATCGAGATCAAGCTCTAGGGGTCGGTGATCTGAGAATGGCTAAGCAGATCAAGGGCATCCTGGGCGAGAAGCTCGGCATGACGCAGGTGTGGGACGAGAACAACCGTGTTGTTCCGGTCACCGTCGTCAAGGCCGGCCCCAACGTCGTCACCCAGGTCCGTACGAACGACGCCGACGGCTACGAGTCGGTCCAGATCGCCTTCGGCGAGATCGACCCGCGCAAGGTGAACAAGCCCCTCAAGGGTCACTTCGCCAAGGCCGACGTCACCCCCCGCCGCCACCTCGTCGAGATCCGTACCGCTGACGCCAGCGAGTACACCCTCGGCCAGGAGATCACCGCCGAGGTGTTCGAGGCCGGCATCAAGGTGGACGTGACCGGCAAGAGCAAGGGCAAGGGCTTCGCCGGTGTCATGAAGCGTCACAACTTCAAGGGCCTCGGCGCCGGTCACGGCACCCAGCGCAAGCACCGCTCCCCCGGCTCCATCGGTGGCTGCGCCACCCCGGGCCGCGTGTTCAAGGGCCTCCGCATGGCGGGTCGCATGGGCAACGAGCGGGTCACCACCCAGAACCTGACCGTCCACGCCGTTGACGCGGAGAAGGGTCTGCTGCTCATCAAGGGCGCGGTTCCCGGTCCGAACGGCGGCCTCGTCCTGGTCCGCACCGCGGCCAAGGGGGCCTGAGGTAACCGATGAGCACTGTTGACATCCTTTCGCCGGCGGGCGACAAGGCCGGATCCGTCGAGCTCCCCGCGGAGATCTTCGGCGTTGAAAAGGTCAGCATTCCGCTGATCCACCAGGTCGTCGTCGCACAGCTGGCCGCTGCCCGTCAGGGCACGCACAAGACCAAGACTCGTGGCGAGGTTCGCGGTGGCGGCAAGAAGCCGTACCGCCAGAAGGGCACCGGCCGCGCCCGTCAGGGCTCGACCCGCGCCCCGCAGTTCGCCGGCGGTGGCGTCGTCCACGGCCCCGTGCCGCGTGACTACTCGCAGCGGACCCCGAAGAAGATGAAGGCCGCGGCCCTGCGCCACGCCCTCACCGACCGGGCCCGCCACAACCGCATCCACGTCGTCTCCGGCGTGGTCGAGGGCGACATCTCCACGAAGGCCGCGAAGACGCTGTTCGGCAAGATCTCGGAGCGCAAGAACCTGCTCCTGGTCGTCGAGCGCAGCGACGAGGCCGCGTGGCTGTCCGCCCGCAACCTGCCCCAGGTCCACATCCTGGAGCCGGGCCAGCTCAACACGTACGACGTTCTCGTCTCGGACGACGTGGTCTTCACCCAGTCCGCGTTCGAGTCCTTCGTGTCTGGCCCCAAGGCCGCTGACACCGAAGGGAGCGAGGCCTGATGGCTACGCGTCACCCGAGCATCGCCTCGAAGGCGGCCAAGGCCGCCAAGGCCGCGCGCGTCGCCAAGGCACGCCGCCACGCCACCGAGGGCAAGAACACCGTCGAGACGCCGCTGAGCAAGTCCTTCACGGACCCCCGTGACGTGCTGCTCAAGCCGGTCGTCTCCGAGAAGAGCTACGCGCTGCTCGACGAGGGCAAGTACACCTTCATCGTCGCGCCCGGCTCCAACAAGACCCAGATCAAGGAGGCCGTCCAGGCGGTCTTCTCGGTCAAGGTCACCGGGGTCAACACGATCAACCGCCAGGGCAAGCGCAAGCGCACCAAGAGCGGTTTCGGTAAGCGTGCTGACAGCAAGCGCGCGATCGTGACCCTCGCCGAGGGCGACCGTATCGACATCTTCGGCGGTCCGACCTCCTGACGGAGGTCCGGATCGTCCGATATCGGACGAGGACTGAGAAATGGGTATCCGCAAGTACAAGCCGACGACTCCGGGCCGTCGTGGCTCCAGCGTCGCCGACTTCGTCGAGGTCACGCGGTCCACGCCGGAGAAGTCGCTGGTCCGCCCTCTGCACAGCAAGGGCGGCCGTAACAACGCCGGTCGTGTGACCGTTCGCCACCAGGGTGGCGGACACAAGCGCGCCTACCGCGTGATCGACTTCCGTCGTCACGACAAGGACGGCGTGCCGGCGAAGGTCGCGCACATCGAGTACGACCCCAACCGCACCGCGCGCATCGCGCTGCTGCACTACGCGGACGGCGAGAAGCGCTACATCCTCGCCCCGCGCAACCTGCAGCAGGGTGACCGCGTGGAGAACGGTCCCGGGGCCGACATCAAGCCGGGCAACAACCTGGCCCTCCGCAACATCCCGGTCGGTACCACGATCCACGCGATCGAGCTCCGTCCCGGTGGCGGTGCCAAGTTCGCCCGCTCCGCCGGTGCCTCCGTGCAGCTGCTCGCGAAGGAGGGCTCGATGGCCCACCTCCGCATGCCCTCCGGTGAGATCCGCCTGGTCGACCAGCGCTGCCGCGCCACGGTCGGCGAGGTCGGCAACGCCGAGCAGAGCAACATCAACTGGGGCAAGGCCGGCCGTAAGCGCTGGCTGGGCGTTCGCCCGACCGTTCGCGGTGTGGCGATGAACCCGGTCGACCACCCGCACGGTGGTGGTGAGGGCAAGACCTCCGGTGGTCGCCACCCGGTCTCCCCGTGGGGTCAGAAGGAGGGTCGTACTCGTTCGCCGAAGAAGGCTTCGAACAAGTACATCGTCCGCCGCCGCAAGACGAACAAGAAGCGCTAGGAGCGGGTTTAGATGCCGCGCAGTCTCAAGAAGGGGCCCTTCGTCGACGACCACCTGATCAAGAAGGTGGATTCGCAGAACGAAGCCGGCACCAAGAACGTCATCAAGACCTGGTCCCGCCGCTCGATGATCATCCCGGCCATGCTCGGCCACACGATCGCGGTGCACAACGGCAAGACCCACATTCCGGTGTTTGTCACCGAGTCGATGGTCGGCCACAAGCTCGGCGAGTTCTCGCCGACGCGCACCTTCCGGGGTCACGTCAAGGACGACCGGAAGTCGAAGCGCCGCTAACGCGGGGTGGAATGACCATGACAGACACTGGAAGGACAACCATGGAAGCCAGGGCCCAGGCGCGGTACATCCGCGTTACGCCCATGAAGGCCCGCCGCGTGGTGGACCTTATCCGTGGCATGGATGCCACGGAGGCTCAGGCGGTCCTGCGTTTCGCCCCGCAGGCCGCGAGCGTGCCGGTCGGCAAGGTGCTGGACAGCGCCATCGCCAACGCCGCGCACAACTACGACCACACCGATGTCGACAGCCTCTTCATCTCCGAGGCCTACGTCGATGAGGGCCCGACCCTGAAGCGGTTCCGTCCGCGTGCCCAGGGCCGTGCCTACCGGATCCGCAAGCGGACCAGCCACATCACCGTGGTCGTCAGCAGCAAGGAAGGAACCCGGTAATGGGCCAGAAGGTAAACCCGCATGGGTTCCGGCTCGGTGTCACGACCGACTTCAAGTCGCGTTGGTACGCCGACAAGCTGTACAAGGACTACGTCAAGGAAGACGTCGCCATCCGTCGGATGATGACGTCCGGCATGGAGCGCGCCGGCATCTCGAAGGTTGAGATCGAGCGCACCCGTGACCGCGTCCGTGTGGACATCCACACGGCCCGTCCGGGCATCGTCATCGGCCGCCGTGGCGCCGAGGCCGACCGCATCCGCGGCGACCTCGAGAAGCTCACGGGCAAGCAGGTCCAGCTGAACATCCTCGAGGTCAAGAACCCCGAGACCGACGCTCAGCTGGTTGCCCAGGCCGTCGCCGAGCAGCTCTCCTCCCGCGTCTCCTTCCGTCGGGCCATGCGTAAGAGCATGCAGTCCGCCATGAAGGCCGGCGCCAAGGGCATCAAGATCCAGTGCGGTGGCCGCCTCGGTGGCGCCGAGATGTCCCGCTCGGAGTTCTACCGCGAGGGCCGTGTGCCCCTGCACACGCTCCGCGCGAACGTGGACTACGGCTTCTTCGAGGCCAAGACGACCTTCGGCCGCATCGGTGTGAAGGTCTGGATCTACAAGGGCGACGTCAAGAACATCGCCGAGGTCCGCGCCGAGAACGCTGCTGCCCGCGCCGGCAACCGCCCGGCCCGTGGCGGCGCTGACCGCCCGGCCCGTGGTGGCCGCGGTGGCGAGCGTGGCGGTCGCGGTCGCAAGCCGCAGCAGGCTCCCGCTGCCGAGGCCCCCAAGGCCGAGGCTCCGGCTGCCGCTCCGGCTGAGAGCACCGGAACGGAGGCCTGACCGACATGCTGATCCCCCGTAGGGTCAAGCACCGCAAGCAGCACCACCCGAAGCGCCGTGGTCAGGCCAAGGGCGGTACGACGGTCGCGTTCGGCGAGTACGGCATTCAGGCCCTCACGCCGGCGTACGTGACCAACCGTCAGATCGAGGCGGCTCGTATCGCGATGACCCGCCACATCAAGCGTGGCGGCAAGGTCTGGATCAACATCTACCCGGACCGCCCGCTGACGAAGAAGCCTGCCGAGACCCGCATGGGTTCCGGTAAGGGTTCTCCGGAGTGGTGGATCGCGAACGTGCACCCGGGCCGGGTCATGTTCGAGCTGTCCTACCCCAACGAGAAGATCGCCCGTGAGGCCCTCACTCGCGCAGCCCACAAGCTGCCGATGAAGTGCCGGATCGTCAAGCGCGAGGCAGGTGAAGCGTGATGTCGGCCGGTACCAAGGCGTCCGAGCTGCGCGAGCTGGGCAACGAGGAGCTCCTCAACAAGCTCCGCGAGGCCAAGGAAGAGCTGTTCAACCTCCGCTTCCAGGCGGCGACGGGTCAGCTCGAGAACCACGGTCGGCTGAAGGCCGTCCGTAAGGACATCGCGCGGATCTACACCCTGATGCGTGAGCGCGAGCTGGGCATCGAGACGGTGGAGAGCGCCTGATGAGCGAGAGCAACGTGACCGAGAACACCACTGAGGCGCGCGGTTTCCGCAAGACCCGTGAGGGTCTCGTCGTCAGCGACAAGATGGACAAGACCGTCGTCGTCGCTGTCGAGGACCGTGTGAAGCACGCGCTGTACGGCAAGGTCATCCGCCGTACGAACAAGCTCAAGGCCCACGACGAGCAGAACGCTGCAGGCGTCGGCGACCGTGTCCTCCTCGCGGAGACCCGGCCGCTGTCCGCGACGAAGCGCTGGCGCATCGTCGAGATCCTCGAGAAGGCCAAGTAATCCCTCCTAGGGGGACCCCCTAGGCATCGTTCCGCCAGGCTCGGGGCGGGGCCGCCGTCGTGCGGCCCCGCCCCGGGAACCGGCAGACAACCAGGAGATAGACGTGATCCAGCAGGAGTCGCGACTGCGTGTCGCCGACAACACTGGTGCGAAGGAGATCCTTTGCATCCGTGTGCTCGGTGGCTCCGGTCGCCGCTACGCGGGCATCGGTGACGTCATCGTCGCCACCGTCAAGGACGCGATCCCCGGTGGCAACGTGAAGAAGGGTGACGTCGTCAAGGCGGTCATCGTTCGCACCGTCAAGGAGCGCCGCCGTCCGGACGGCTCGTACATCCGCTTCGACGAGAACGCCGCCGTCATTCTGAAGAACGACGGCGACCCTCGCGGCACCCGTATCTTCGGCCCCGTGGGCCGTGAGCTGCGCGAGAAGAAGTTCATGAAGATCATCTCGCTCGCGCCGGAGGTGCTGTAAGCATGAAGATCAAGAAGGGCGACCTGGTCCAGGTCATCACCGGTAAGGACAAGGGCAAGCAGGGCAAGGTCATCGCGGCCTTCCCCCGCGAGGACCGTGTCCTGGTCGAGGGTGTCAACCGGGTCAAGAAGCACACGAAGGCCGGCCCGACCGCCAGCGGTTCCCAGGCCGGCGGCATCGTGACCACCGAGGCCCCGATCCACGTGTCCAACGTTCAGCTGGTCGTGGAGAAGGACGGCAACAAGGTCGTCACGCGTGTCGGTTACCGCTTCGACGACGAGGGCAACAAGATCCGCGTTGCCAAGCGGACGGGTGAGGACATCTGATGGCTACCACCACCACCCCGCGTCTGAAGCAGAAGTACCGCGAGGAGATCGCGGGCAAGCTGCGTGACGAGTTCAAGTACGAGAACGTCATGCAGATCCCCGGCCTCGTCAAGATCGTGGTCAACATGGGTGTGGGCGACGCCGCCCGCGACTCCAAGCTGATCGAGGGCGCCATCCGCGACCTCACCACGATCACCGGTCAGAAGCCGGCCGTGACCAAGGCCCGCAAGTCCATCGCGCAGTTCAAGCTGCGTGAGGGTCAGCCGATCGGTGCCCACGTCACGCTCCGTGGCGACCGCATGTGGGAGTTCCTGGACCGCACCCTGTCGCTCGCGCTGCCGCGCATCCGCGACTTCCGCGGCCTGTCCCCCAAGCAGTTCGACGGCCGTGGCAACTACACCTTCGGTCTCACGGAGCAGGTCATGTTCCACGAGATCGACCAGGACAAGATCGACCGCGTCCGGGGTATGGACATCACCGTGGTCACCACGGCGACCAACGACGCTGAGGGCCGCGCGCTCCTTCGTCACCTCGGCTTCCCCTTCAAGGAGGCGTGAGCGAGATGGCGAAGAAGGCTCTGATCGCGAAGGCTGCTCGCAAGCCCAAGTTCGGCGTGCGTGGCTACACGCGCTGCCAGCGCTGCGGCCGTCCCCACTCCGTGTACCGCAAGTTCGGCCTGTGCCGCGTGTGCCTTCGTGAGATGGCTCACCGTGGCGAGCTGCCGGGCGTGACCAAGAGCTCCTGGTAGTCCCCCTAATAAGGGATTCCAAGGGCTCTCGGTAAGCACTGGGCGTGTCAGGCGCCCTCCTCTCCATGGCTTAGGCTTGGGGGGTTGGGCGCCTGATTGCCGCCCGTACGACTTACTACGCCGTAGGTCCACCGCGCCGCACCCGTCCCGTCCCGGATCGGGGAGAGGGATGGCGCACCAGGAAACCCCGGCGAGAGAGGCCGAAGGCCAATTCATGACCATGACTGATCCGATCGCAGACATGCTTACGCGTCTGCGGAACGCGAACTCGGCATACCACGACTCCGTGACGATGCCGGCATCGAAGATCAAGTCTCACATCGCGGAGATCCTCCAGCAGGAGGGCTTCATCACGGGCTGGAAGATCGAGGACGCCGAGGTCGGCAAGAACCTCGTCCTCGAGCTGAAGTTCGGCCCGAACCGTGAGCGCTCCATCGCGGGCATCAAGCGGATCTCCAAGCCCGGTCTCCGGGTTTACGCGAAGTCCACCAACCTGCCGAAGGTGCTCGGCGGCCTGGGCGTGGCGATCATCTCCACGTCCCACGGGCTCCTCACCGACAAGCAGGCCGGCAAGAAGGGCGTGGGTGGGGAAGTCCTCGCCTACGTCTGGTAGCGGAAGGGAACGGAGGAAACAGCTATGTCGCGTATTGGCAAGCTCCCCATCACGGTTCCCGCCGGCGTGGACGTCACCATCGACGGCCAGACGGTTTCGGTCAAGGGTCCCAAGGGCTCGCTGACCCACACCGTCGTGGCGCCGATCGAGATCGCCAAGGGTGAGGACGGCGTTCTGAACGTCACCCGCCCCAACGACGAGCGTCAGAGCAAGGCCCTGCACGGCCTGTCCCGCACGCTGGTGGCGAACATGATCACCGGCGTGACCCAGGGTTACGTGAAGAAGCTCGAGATCAGCGGTGTCGGTTACCGCGTGACCGCCAAGGGTTCGAACCTCGAGTTCGCGCTCGGCTACAGCCACCCGATCACCGTCGAGGCACCCGAGGGCATCACCTTCAAGGTGGAGACCCCGACCCGCTTCCAGGTCGAGGGCATCGACAAGCAGAAGGTCGGCGAGGTTGCGGCCAACATCCGCAAGCTGCGCAAGCCCGACCCGTACAAGGCCAAGGGTGTCAAGTACGAGGGCGAAGTCATCCGCCGCAAGGTCGGAAAGGCGGGTAAGTAAGCCATGGCATACGGACAGAAGATCCTGAAGGGCGACGCCTACAAGCGCGCCGCGATCAAGCGCCGTCACATCCGGATCCGCAAGCGGATCGCCGGTACGGCGGAGCGTCCCCGCCTGGTCGTTACCCGCTCCAACCGCCACATCGTGGCCCAGGTGATCGACGACCTCAAGGGTCACACCCTTGCGTCGGCGTCCACCCTGGACACCTCGATCCGCGGTGGCGAGGGTGACAAGTCGGCCCAGGCCAAGCAGGTCGGCGCGCTTGTCGCCGAGCGTGCAAAGGCCGCGGGTGTCGAGGCTGTCGTATTCGACCGTGGTGGCAACCAGTACGCCGGGCGCATCGCCGCCCTGGCGGACGCCGCCCGCGAAGCCGGCCTGAAGTTCTAGAGGCCGCCCGTCGCGGCAGCGACTAAAAGTTGCCGCGTAGCTAGCGGAAACAGAGAGAGGTAATTCCAATGGCTGGACCCCAGCGCCGCGGAAGCGGTGCCGGTGGCGGCGAGCGGCGGGACCGGAAGGGCCGTGACGGCGGCGCAGCTGCCGCCGAGAAGACCGCTTACGTTGAGCGCGTCGTCGCGATCAACCGCGTCGCCAAGGTTGTGAAGGGTGGTCGTCGCTTCAGCTTCACCGCGCTGGTCGTGGTGGGCGACGGTGACGGCACCGTGGGTGTCGGTTACGGCAAGGCCAAGGAGGTGCCGGCCGCCATCGCCAAGGGTGTTGAGGAGGCCAAGAAGCACTTCTTCAAGGTCCCCCGTATCCAGGGCACCATCCCGCACCCCATCCAGGGTGAGAAGGCTGCCGGCGTCGTGCTGCTCAAGCCCGCGTCCCCCGGTACCGGCGTTATCGCCGGTGGCCCGGTGCGTGCCGTGCTCGAGTGCGCCGGTATCCACGACGTGCTGTCGAAGTCGCTCGGCTCCGACAACGCGATCAACATCGTGCACGCGACCGTGGAGGCCCTGAAGGGCCTGCAGCGTCCCGAGGAGATCGCGGCTCGCCGTGGTCTGCCCCTCGAGGACGTCGCTCCCGCGGCTCTTCTCCGTGCGCGTGCCGGGGCTGGTGCGTAATGGCGCAGCTCAAGATCACGCAGGTGAAGTCGTACATCGGCAGCAAGCAGAACCACCGTGACACCCTGCGCTCCCTTGGTCTCAAGGGCATCAACACGCAGGTCGTCAAGGAGGACCGCCCCGAGTTCCGCGGCATGGTGCACACCGTCCGCCACCTCGTGACGGTCGAGGAGGTCGACTGATCATGGCGGAGAACAACCCGCTCAAGATCCACAACCTCCGTCCGGCCCCCGGCGCCAAGACCGCCAAGACCCGTGTCGGTCGTGGTGAGGCGTCGAAGGGTAAGACGGCCGGTCGTGGTACCAAGGGTACGAAGGCCCGTTACCAGGTTCCGGAGCGCTTCGAGGGTGGCCAGATGCCCCTCCACATGCGTCTTCCGAAGCTGAAGGGCTTCAAGAACCCGTTCAAGACCGAGTTCCAGGTCGTGAACCTCGACAAGCTGGCCGCGCTCTACCCCGAGGGTGGCGAGGTCACCGTCGAGGGTCTGGTGGCCAAGGGTGCCGTTCGCAAGAACAGCCTCGTCAAGGTCCTCGGCCAGGGCGAGATCTCCGTGGCGCTGCAGGTGACGGTCGACGCCGTCTCCGGCTCCGCCAAGGAGAAGATCACCGCCGCCGGCGGCACCGTCACCGAGCTCGTCTGATCCACTCAGGCGTCTCGATGACTTGAACGATCCCGACCGGGGATACCCACATAAGGGGTATCCCCGGTTGGTCGTTCCAAGGGGGCAGTCTCGCCGGTAAGGTGGCCTGCACTGTCCACTTTCTTTTCCGGGTGCGTCACATGGGGCACCCTGAGCGGCAGTCGACCGTTCTCAAGTCGTCATTCCATTGGAATCTCAAGACCGTCACCCTTGACGCAGTTGCGCGGGGGTCGCAGGAGGCACCGTGCTCACCGCGTTCGCCCGGGCGTTCAGGACGCCCGACCTGCGCAAGAAGCTGCTCTTCACGCTCGGCATCATCGTGGTCTACCGGGTCGGTACCCACATCCCGATCCCGGGCGTCGACTACAAGTCCGTCCAGCAGTGCGTGGACGAGGCATCCGGCAACCAGGGCCTCTTCGGTCTGGTCAACATGTTCAGCGGCGGTGCGCTGCTGCAGATCACGATCTTCGCGCTCGGCATCATGCCGTACATCACGGCGAGCATCATTCTGCAGCTGCTGACCGTGGTGATCCCGCGCCTGGAAGCCCTCAAGAAGGAGGGCCAGGCCGGTACGGCGAAGATCACGCAGTACACCCGCTACCTGACCGTGGCGCTCGCCATCCTGCAGGGCACCGGCCTGGTGGCCACCGCCCGCAGCGGCGCGCTGTTCTCCGGTTGCACGGTCGCCTCGAGCATCGTCCCGGACCGCGCGATCTTCACCACCATCACGATGGTCATCTGCATGACCGCCGGTACGGCCGTCGTCATGTGGCTGGGCGAGCTCATCACCGACCGCGGCATCGGCAACGGCATGTCGATCCTGATGTTCATCTCGATCGCCGCGACCTTCCCGTCCGCGCTGTGGGCCATCAAGAAGTCGGGCACCCTCGCCGACGGCTGGATCGAGTTCGGCACCGTCATCGCGGTCGGTCTGGTCATGGTGGCCCTGGTGGTCTTCGTCGAGCAGGCCCAGCGCCGTATTCCCGTGCAGTACGCGAAGCGCATGATCGGCCGTCGTTCCTACGGCGGTACGTCGACGTACATCCCGCTGAAGGTCAACCAGGCGGGTGTGATCCCCGTCATCTTCGCCTCGTCGCTGCTCTACATCCCGGCGTTGGTCGCGCAGTTCTCCGGCAGCAATTCCGGCTGGAAGACGTGGGTTCAGACGAACTTGACCAAGGGTGACCACCCGATTTACATCACTTCGTACTTCTTGCTCATCGTTTTCTTCGCGTTCTTCTACGTGGCGATCTCCTTCAACCCCGAGGAAGTCGCGGACAACATGAAGAAGTATGGTGGCTTCATCCCGGGCATCCGGGCTGGCCGACCGACCGCTGAGTACCTCAGCTACGTGCTCAACCGGATCACCTGGCCGGGTTCGCTGTACTTGGGTCTGATCGCTCTCGTCCCGACGATGGCGTTGGTTGGCTTCGGGGCAAGCCAGAACTTCCCGTTCGGCGGGACCAGCATCCTGATCATCGTGGGTGTGGGTCTCGAGACTGTGAAGCAGATTGAGAGCCAGCTCCAGCAGCGCAATTACGAAGGGTTCCTCCGCTGATGCGAATCGTCCTCGTCGGGCCGCCGGGTGCCGGTAAGGGAACGCAGGCCACGCGCCTTGCCGAGAAGCTCCGCGTTCCCCACATCTCCACGGGCGACCTGTTCCGCGCCAACATCAGCCAGCAGACGGAGCTCGGGAAGCTCGCGAAGTCCTACATGGACGCCGGCAACCTCGTCCCCGACGAGGTCACCATCGCGATGGCCAAGGACCGCATGGAGCAGCCCGACGCCGTGAACGGCTTCCTGCTCGACGGTTTCCCGCGCAATGTCTCGCAGGCCGAGGCGCTGGACGAGCTCCTCGAGGGCGAGGGCATCAAGCTGGACGCGGTGCTGGACCTGGAGGCGCCCGAGGAGGAGGTCGTCAAGCGGATCGCCGGCCGGCGCATCTGCCGCAACGACTCCTCGCACGTCTTCCACGTGACGTACAAGCCGGCGGCCAAGGAAGGCGTCTGCGACGTCTGCGGCGGCGAGCTGTACCAGCGGGACGACGACTCCGAGGGCACCGTCCGCACGCGGCTCGAGGTCTACCACACGCAGACCGAGCCGATCATCGACTACTACAAGGCGCAGGGCCTGGTCGTCACGATCTCGGCGCTGGGCCCGGTGGACGAGGTCACGAAGCGGGCGCTGGAAGCGCTGAAGCGCGAGGACGACGCCAAGTAGTCGTTCGTACGTCGCTGTAGCCGCGGTTTCCCTTCGAGGGGGCCGCGGCTGCTGTGTGGGGGGCGGTTGTACCCCCACGTATCGTTGAGACATCCGCAGTCCGCAGTCCGCAGCCCCTCCGGTCCGGAGCGTCCAGAAAGGCCGTAGCCCCCATGGTGCAGATCAAGACCCCCGAGCAGATCGCCAAGATGCGAGCGGCGGGGCTGGTCGTCGCCGCCATTCACGCGGCCACGCGGGAGGCGGCCGTGCCCGGGGCGACGACCAAGGACCTGGACGAGGTCGCGCGCAAGGTGCTCGCGGAGCATGGCGCCAAGTCGAACTTCCTCGGCTACGGCGGTTTCCCCGCGACGATCTGCACCTCCGTGAACGACGTCGTGGTCCACGGCATCCCGTCCGAGGACGTCGTCCTCAAGGACGGCGACATCATCTCCATCGACTGCGGCGCGATCGTCGACGGCTGGCACGGCGACGCCGCCTACACCGCGTTCGTGGGTTCCGGTCACGCCCCGGAGCTGATCGAGCTCTCCCGGGTGACCGAGGAGTCGATGTGGGCCGGCATCGCGGCCATGAAGCAGGGCAGCCGGCTCGTCGACGTCTCCCGCGCCATCGAGACGTACATCCGCCGCCAGCCCAAGCCCGGCGGCGGCCGGTACGGGATCATCGAGGACTACGGCGGCCACGGCATCGGCACCGAGATGCACATGGACCCGCATCTGCTGAACTACGTCGACCGCCGCCGCGGCAAGGGCCCCAAGCTCGTCCCCGGCTTCTGCCTCGCCATCGAGCCGATGGTCTCCCTGGGCACCCCGAAGACCGAGGTCCTCGAGGACGACTGGACGGTCATCACCACGGACGGCACCTGGTCCTCCCACTGGGAGCACTCCGTCGCCCTGACCGAGCAGGGCCCGCTGGTCCTCACGGCGCCGGACGGCGGCAAGGCGAAGCTGGCGGAACACGGGATCACGGCCGCGCCGGACCCGCTTGCCTGACGACGACCCCGGCCCACGACCGTCGGCCGGAGGCCGGCGCGGCCGGCCGAAGCTCGTGAGGCGCCCCTGGCACCGAGCCGGCGAGAGCGGCGTCGAGCCGGTTCGGCGGCAAGGCCGGGCCGGCGGAGTACGGAGTCACGGCTTCGCCGGACCCCGTTGCATGATGATCTTCCGCGTGGGGCAGACTTCCCCGATTCGTGTTTCCGGGTGCGCTGACGTAGACTGACTCGTCGGCTCTCGTGCACCCGCATGCCTGCATGCGCTCGTACGGAGTCGATCAAGGTAGTCGATTCGAAGGGCGAAGCGTGGCCAAGAAGCAAGGTGCCATCGAGATCGAGGGCACTGTCGTCGAGTCTCTGCCGAACGCCATGTTCAAGGTCGAGCTCCAGAACGGCCACCAGGTCCTGGCACACATCAGCGGCAAGATGCGTATGCACTACATCCGCATCCTCCCTGACGACCGGGTCGTGGTGGAGCTGTCTCCGTACGACCTGACGCGTGGCCGGATCGTCTACCGGTACAAGTAGATCTTGCCCGCGCCCCGGGCCTCCCGAGGCGATGGCACTGACCCGGAGAACCTCACCCAATGAAGGTCAAGCCGAGCGTCAAGAAGATCTGCGACAAGTGCAGGGTGATCCGCCGTCACGGCCGGGTCATGGTCATCTGCGAGAACCCGCGCCACAAGCAGCGCCAGGGCTGACGCACGACCGCACCCTCTGCACTTCGCAGAAATTCGCGCGACGCAAGCTGAATATGTTCATACGCAGCACCCAGGCCTGAGCGAATCAAGCCTGACACCCCCGGCTCGGAGGCCGGGGACCCAGTTCGTACCTCGTACGGCGACTGGGACTCGGTCCTGCGGAAGACCTCCGAAGATTCAACTGGAGCCATTGAATGGCACGCGTTTCCGGTGTTGACATCCCGCGCGAAAAGCGCGTGGAGGTCGCCCTCACCTACGTGTTCGGCATCGGCCGGACCCTCTCGAAGGAGACGCTGGCAGCGACCGGCGTCGACCCGAACACCCGCGTTCGCGACCTCTCCGAGGAGCAGCTCGTCGCGATCCGCGAGTACGTCGACAACAACATCAAGACCGAGGGTGACCTCCGTCGCGAGATCCAGGCCGACATCCGCCGCAAGGTCGAGATCGGCTGCTACCAGGGTCTGCGGCACCGCCGCGGTCTGCCCGTCCGCGGTCAGCGCACCAGCACGAACGCTCGTACCCGCAAGGGCCCGCGTCGCGCCATCGCCGGCAAGAAGAAGCCGGGCAAGAAGTAGTCCTCAGCGGACAACGCTTCATCAGCGGTCTTCGCTGTAGGACCGACCACCTCCCCGTAGGAGTTACAGATGCCCCCCAAGGGTCGTCAGGGCGCTGCCAAGAAGGTGCGCCGCAAGGAAAAGAAGAACGTCGCTCACGGGCACGCCCACATCAAGAGCACGTTCAACAACACGATCGTCTCGATCACGGACCCCTCCGGCAACGTGATCTCCTGGGCCTCCGCCGGCCACGTCGGCTTCAAGGGCTCGCGCAAGTCGACCCCGTTCGCCGCGCAGATGGCCGCCGAGTCGGCCGCGCGCCGCGCGCAGGAGCACGGCATGCGCAAGGTCGACGTCTTCGTCAAGGGCCCGGGCTCCGGTCGTGAGACCGCGATCCGCTCCCTCCAGGCCACTGGCCTCGAGGTCGGCTCCATCCAGGACGTCACCCCCACCCCGCACAACGGCTGCCGTCCGCCGAAGCGCCGCCGCGTCTGACGCACGGCCGGTAGTTCCGGGCTTTCGGGCGGTACGGCTCTTCGGAGGCGTATCGCCCGTACCCTTGCAGTAACAGCAGGGCGTCAAATAGCGGGCGCCCATGACTGAAGGATCGCAACATGCTGATTGCTCAGCGTCCCTCGTTGACCGAAGAGGTCGTCGACGAGTTCCGCTCCCGGTTCGTGATCGAGCCGCTGGAGCCGGGCTTCGGCTACACCCTCGGCAACTCCCTGCGTCGTACGCTCCTCTCCTCGATCCCGGGTGCGGCGGTCACGTCCATCCGTATCGACGGTGTCCTGCACGAGTTCACCACCGTGCCGGGCGTCAAGGAGGACGTCACCGACCTGATCCTCAACATCAAGCAGCTGGTGGTCTCCAGCGAGCACGACGAGCCCGTCGTCATGTACCTGCGCAAGCAGGGCCCGGGCCTGGTCACCGCCGCTGACATCGCGCCGCCCGCCGGTGTCGAGGTGCACAACCCCGACCTCGTCCTCGCCACGCTCAACGGCAAGGGCAAGCTGGAGATGGAGCTCACGGTCGAGCGTGGCCGTGGTTACGTCTCCGCCGTGCAGAACAAGCAGGTGGGCCAGGAGATCGGCCGTATCCCGGTCGACTCCATCTACTCGCCGGTGCTGAAGGTCACGTACAAGGTCGAGGCGACCCGTGTCGAGCAGCGCACCGACTTCGACAAGCTGATCGTCGACGTCGAGACCAAGCAGGCCATGCGTCCCCGTGACGCCATGGCGTCCGCCGGTAAGACCCTGGTGGAGCTGTTCGGTCTGGCCCGCGAGCTCAACATCGACGCCGAGGGCATCGACATGGGCCCGTCCCCCACGGACGCCGCCCTTGCCGCCGACCTGGCGCTGCCGATCGAGGAGCTGGAGCTTACGGTCCGCTCCTACAACTGCCTCAAGCGTGAGGGCATCCACTCCGTGGGTGAGCTCGTCGCCCGCTCCGAGGCCGACCTCCTGGACATCCGCAACTTCGGTGCGAAGTCCATCGACGAGGTCAAGGCGAAGCTGGCCGGCATGGGCCTGGCCCTCAAGGACAGCCCGCCCGGATTCGACCCGACCGCTGCCGCGGACGCCTTCGGCGCCGACGACGACGCGGACGCGGGCTTCGTGGAGACCGAGCAGTACTGAGAGCTCGGGCCAGCCGGTCCGTTTTCGGGTGCGGGTGCGCTGTGCTTGATCGCGCAGTTCCCCGCGCCCCTTCCGGGAGCGCCCCTTCGGGGCCGCTCCCGGATCTCCGACAGGCGACCGCCTGCTCGGATACTGACCCCGGTACCTGATACGGCCGGGGCAGACACCTAGGAGAAACACCATGCCGAAGCCCACCAAGGGTGCCCGTCTGGGCGGCAGCGCCGCGCACGAGAAGCTGCTCCTCGCGAACCTCGCGAAGTCGCTGTTCGAGCACGGCCGGATCACCACCACCGAGGCGAAGGCCCGCCGTCTGCGGCCGTACGCCGAGCGTCTGGTCACCAAGGCGAAGAAGGGCGACCTTCACAACCGCCGTCAGGTGCTCCAGGTGATCACGGACAAGAGCATCGTCCACACGCTCTTCACCGAGATCGGCCCGCGCTACGAGAACCGCCCGGGTGGCTACACCCGTATCACCAAGATCGGTAACCGCCGTGGCGACAACGCGCCCATGGCCGTCATCGAGCTGGTGGAGGCGCTGACCGTGGCCCAGCAGGCCACCGGTGAGGCCGAGGCGGCGACCAAGCGTGCCGTCAAGGAGGCCGAGGAGACCAAGGTCGAGGAGACCAAGGTCGAGGACGCGGCTCCGGCCGCGGACGAGGCCGCTGAGGAGTCCAAGGACGCCTGAGGCTCTGCCTTGCAGTGAACGGGTCCGCCCTTCGGGGCGGGCCCGTTCCGCGTTTCCCGAAGGACGCAGGCTTGAGAGGATCTAGGGGTGAGTGACGAAGTACAGCCCGGGTTCGTACGGGTGCGAATGGATCTCTCGTACGACGGGACCGAGTTCTCCGGGTGGGCCAAGCAGGCCGGGGGACGGCGGACCGTGCAGGGGGAGATCGAGGACGCCCTGCGGACCGTGACGCGGTCCGGGCAGACGACGTACGAGCTGACCGTGGCCGGGCGGACCGACGCCGGGGTGCACGCGCGCGGACAGGTCGCCCATGTCGATCTGCCCCGGGAGGTCTGGGTCGAGCACCACGAGAAGCTGCTCAAGCGACTCGCCGGGCGCCTGCCCAAGGACGTACGGGTGTGGGCCCTCAGGGAGGCGCCCAGCGGCTTCAACGCCCGTTTCTCCGCGATCTGGCGGCGGTACGCCTACCGTGTCACCGACAACCCCGGCGGCGTCGACCCCCTGCTGCGCAACCATGTCCTCTGGCACGACTGGCCGCTCGACGTCGACGCCATGAACGAGGCAGCTCAGCGGCTGCTGGGGGAGCACGACTTCGCCGCCTACTGCAAGCGGCGGGAGGGCGCGACCACCATTCGTACGCTGCAGGAGCTGAGACTGCGCAAGGGCGAGGACGGGATCATCACCGCCACCGTCCGCGCCGACGCCTTCTGCCACAACATGGTGCGCTCGCTGATCGGGGCGCTGCTGTTCGTGGGGGACGGGCACCGTGGGCCGGACTGGCCGGGCAAGGTGCTCGCCGCGGGCGTACGGGATTCGGCCGTGCATGTCGTACGGCCGCACGGGCTGACGCTGGAGGAGGTCGGCTACCCGGCCGACGAGCTGCTGGCCGCCCGCAACAAGGAGGCGCGGAACAGGCGGACGCTGCCCGGGGCCGGGTGCTGCTGACCCGGCCCCGCGCCCGCGCCTACGCCGGTTCCACGATCAGCCACGCCACCGTCGAGGTGTCCCCGGCGACGCCCTTGACGCTGAAGGACGTGCCGGCGGTGCGGGCGGAGACGTAGGCGATGCCGGCCGGGGTGCCGCCGGGGGCCTGGACGGTCAGGAAGATGCGGCTGGTGGCGGTGACCGCGGTGGTCGCGACCGTGACCGCGGTGGCGCCGTTCAGGGTGAGGGTCCCCATCTTCGCGTTGGTGCCCTCCTTGACCTTGATGCCCTTGCCGGCCAGGCCCGCCACGATGTCCGAGTCGGCGCTGCCGACCTGGGCCGCGCCGAGCCGCCCCCAGCTGGTGTCCCGGCCGGTGGAGCCACCGGGGCCGAAGCTCTGGGTGCCGGCGATGTCCATGGCGAAGCGGTTGATCGAGTCGCCGGTGACCTGGGACTGGAAGGCACGGGAGGCGGTGTCGGCGCCGGTGACGGAGTAGCCCTGGCCCGCGGCCTGGGTCTGGACGAGGCTGACGCCGGGGCTCGCGGTGGCGTTGACGACCACGCCGGGCGTCGTACCGGACTGGCCGAGGGTGATGCGGCCGGTGTTGCGGCGGACGGTGACCGGGGTGTCGATCGCGGTGCCGTCGTCGGCGTACCGGACGAGGGCGAAGTCGGAGCCGTCGCCCGCGCCGGACTCGGCGGTGTCGGTGGTGCGCAGCGCCCAGCGGCGGTTCTTGCCACGCGACCAGAACTGCACGTCACGGGTGGTTCCGGCGGCCCCGGACACCATGTGGACGTCGGACTTGTCCCAGGTGATGCCCGTGTCGGTGTGGGTGCCGGCGGTGACGCCGCTGTGCCGTACGACGACCGCGCCGGCGTCGTTGAAGGGGGCCGTGACGCCGACGTACTCGCCGCCGACGAGCGAGACGCAACTGGCGGAGTTCAGGGCGGAGGTGGTGATGCCGTACGACGGGGAGTAGTCGCCCGTGTTGTCGTCGTTGCGGCCCGTCGAGGTGGAGCAGCCGGTGAGGACGACGCCCTCGGCCGCGCTGCCCGTGATGCTGAAGCCGGACCAGCCGGTGCCCGTCTTGCCGTCCCGCTTGGCCAGGCAGCCCAGGAACTGGATGAAGCGGCCACCGGCGGAGGTGGAGACGTGGAAGCCGTCCTGGCCGCTGCGGTCGGTGTTGCAACCGACGACGACCATGGAGTAGTTGATGCCGGTGATGTTGTAGCCGTGCCGGCCGTTCCACTCGGAGCGGCAGTCGACCATGGTCACGGCGTTGGGGTTGAGGATGTCGTAGCCGTGCAGGCTGTTGCCCTGGGAGTAGCACTGGAACAGGTCGGCGTCGACCAGGCCGCCGCCGGTGCCCTGGGAGTCGCCCCAGGTGAAGCCGTGGAGGTTGTTGTCCACGCAGTGGACCTGGTTGAACTGGAAGGCGGCCGCGTTCTGGGCGTTGACGCCGTTGCCGGTGAACCGCCAGATCGTCACCTTGTCCATGCCGACGTCCTTGACGCCGGGGTTGATGCGCACACCGTCGATGGGATCGCCCACCGTCGCGCCGTCCGGCACCTTGGTCAGCGTGTCGCGCCCGTCGAGCGCGAGGCCGTACAGGCGCGGGCCGCCCCGGTAGGCGGAATCGATGTACGCGCCCTGCGCGGGGGCCGGGTCGATGACGATCAGGGCCTCGCCGGTGAAGTTGCCGATGCCGGGGCGAAGGAAGGAGTCGGGCATGTTGGTGCGCACCGGGAAGTGCGGGTTCCAGTCGCCGCGCAGCGTCACGCCGAGGGAGAGCTTCAGGGGTGAGGCGATGCGGTACTTGCCCGGCGGGAAGTAGACCGTGCCGCCCTGGCCGGCCGCGTCGATGGCCTTCTGGATCGCGGGCTGGTCGTCGGCCGAGTCGTCGCCGAGCGCGCCGTAGGCGGAGTCTTTGACATTCAGCCATCCCGCGAGGGCGTCGGCCGCGGCCGCTTCGTCCGCCGTGGCGACGGTCGTGGCGAGGGCGGCGCCGCCGAGGCCCGCGGCGCTCGCGAGCAGGCGGCGTCTGGACGTACGGGCAGTGCTCATGTGCTGGTCCCCCCAAGGGATCGGCCCAAAGGCGAAGGCGATCGGCTTGATCACCGTTGATCGGCTCGATCAACGGTTGGGGGAGGCTCTCACACGTCCTTGACGAGCGTCATTCGGCATTCGCCTTTGACGAGCGTCATTCGTTGCTGCCCGGCGTCACCCGTTCCTGCCGGGCGTCACTCGTCGGCCGCGGCCGACGCCTGGGCCTCGCCGCGCCTGCGGATCTGCCGGAACGTGAACTCGGCGAGGTCGTCACCCGTGCTGAACACCTTGGTGTCCTTGGTCGTGACGTCCTTGCCGCTGGGGAAGCCGGTGATCGTGAAGTAGGCGTAGCGGCCGTAGGCGTTCGTCGTGGAGCGGCAGACGGCGCCGCTGCAGAAGTCCTTGACGCCCTTGCCGGACAGCGCCTTGACGATGCTCTTGCCGTCTGCCTGGCCCTTGGCCTTGGTGGCCTGTGCCTCGGTGTCGAAGACGGCCACGCCGACGGTCACCGCGATGTCGTCCTTGGTGTAGGTAACGCGCATCAGCCGGGTGCAGCCGTTGGCGGTGAGGATCTTCGGAAGCGTGCCCTGGGCGGCCGTGGCGCAGCTCTTCGTGTCGGCCGTGGCGCCCTTCTTGTACACGGTCTCGGTCATGGTCAGCTGCGTGCCCGGGAAGAGGATGTCCGGGCCGAGCGGCGCCGTGTCCTTCTTGGCGCTGGCCACGAAGTCCTTCGGGTCCAGCGGAGGCGGGGCGGTCGTGGGGGCGAACGACGGCGTCGCGGTGGCGCCGCCGCTCGGTATGTCCGCGGTCGCGGGCAGTTGGGAGGCCGGCTGGTTCGACGCCTCGGAGTCGCCGTTCGCCGACATCACGCCCAAGGCGACGGCGGTGCCGATGCCGACCGTGGCCAGCACGCCGCCGCCGATGAAGAGGATCCGCCGCCGTTTGTTGCGCGTCTCCGACGCCTCGGCGAGTGCCGCCCAGTCCGGGGACTGCCCGTCGCTGCCGCTGGTCCACGGCTGCTGCGAATTCGGTTTCCAGGGATCCCACTGGGACTGGGGTCCCCCCTGCCCATAGCTCATGGGGCGCATCTTAGACGGGACGCGGTGGATGCGGTTCTGCCTCAACGAGCGCTGGAGCCACGGGCGTTCGGGGAGCAAGAAGGGTTATAGGCGACATGTCCTGGCAGCGGGTCTCGAGCGAGAGGGGCCGGACCTGCGCATACGTGTACGAGGTTACGGACGGTCACGCAGCATGCGCGGTCATGTGCCGACGGCGCGCGTGCGAAGCTGTGAATGACAGAGCGGGCTGGACCGCACCGGGCACGACGGCGGTACCCCGCCGCGGGCTTCCCTGCTGCCGGCACCCGGATCTCGTACCGCCTGATCGGAGTGCCCGATCTCACAGGGTGGTCGGCGGTCCACGCGGACCGGGTCGAGGCCCGCTGAAGGGGCGCATGGGGCCGGATGGGGCGCGTGTGTGGGGCGCGCGCGACCTCGTTTTGACCCGTCCATGGGGGCCCGGGTACTCTGATTCTTCGTTGTGTATTGGCTTGCCTTCTCACGGGACGGGCCCTTACACCGGTCCACCGGGCCGATGACCAGCGACCAGCACGCGGTTTGCGTCACCGCAGTGCGGTCAGGGCTGTCGTGATCGTCTTTGGTGACCTGTCAGGACCACTCACTGAAGAAGCGAAGGCTACGAACCGTGCGTACGTACAGCCCCAAGCCCGGCGATGTGACGCGCCAGTGGCACGTCATCGACGCTCAGGACGTTGTCCTGGGTCGTCTCGCCACCACTGCCGCCAGCCTCCTCCGTGGCAAGCACAAGCCGATCTACGCCCCGCACGTCGACACCGGTGACTTCGTCGTCATCATCAACGCCGACAAGGTGCACCTCTCCGGCAACAAGCGGACCCAGAAGATGGCGTACCGCCACTCGGGCTACCCGGGTGGTCTGCGCGCCGTCCGCTACGACGAGCTGCTCGACAAGAACCCCGAGAAGGCCATCGAGAAGGCCGTCAAGGGCATGCTCCCCAAGAACACCCTGGGCCGTCAGATGCTCTCGAAGCTGAAGGTCTACTCGGGCGACCAGCACCCGCACGCTGCCCAGCAGCCGGTGCCGTTCGAGATCACCCAGGTCGCGCAGTAGTTCCGGCCACCCCCTAAGACGAAAAGAAATCTGAGGAGAATCGTGGCCGAGACCACTGTTGAGCAGCCGGTCGAAGAGACTGAGCTCGTCGACATCGACAGCTACACCACCGAGTCCGAGGTCCCCGTCGAGGGCGAGTACACCTCGGAGTCGCTGGCTTCCCGCTTCGGCGAGCCGCAGCCGGCCGCCGGCCTGGGCCGTCGCAAGAACGCCATCGCCCGCGTCCGGATCGTCCCGGGCACCGGCAAGTGGAAGATCAACGGTCGCACCCTCGAGGACTACTTCCCGAACAAGGTGCACCAGCAGGAAGTCAACGAGCCCTTCAAGGTGCTCGAGCTCGAGGGCCGCTACGACGTCATCGCCCGCATCGCGGGTGGCGGTGTCTCCGGTCAGGCCGGTGCCCTGCGCCTCGGCGTGGCCCGCGCCCTGAACGAGGCGGACGTGGACAACAACCGCGGCCCGCTCAAGAAGGCCGGCTTCCTCAAGCGCGACGACCGTGCGGTCGAGCGCAAGAAGGCCGGTCTGAAGAAGGCCCGCAAGGCCCCGCAGTACAGCAAGCGCTAATCACCAGCTGCCTGCACGTACTCCGAACGCCCCGGCGGCACGCCACAGTGCCGCCGGGGCGTTCGTTTATCACAGCCTTCGGGCGTATAACGGCACAAGACGCTCAATGGCTTGTGCTATCGGATGGTCAGGCATCGAATGCCTGGGAGCGGAAGCCCCGTGTGTGGGCCGCACCGGCACACGGCTTCCGTAACTGACGCTTCCTCAGGAGGACACGTGGGACGACTCTTCGGCACGGACGGCGTGCGCGGTGTCGCCAACGCGGATCTGACGGCCGAGATGGCGCTCGGTCTGTCCGTCGCGGCGGCACATGTGCTGGCCGAGGCGGGTACGTTCGCGGGCCACCGGCCGACGGCGGTGGTCGGGCGGGACCCGCGCGCGTCCGGGGAGTTCCTGGAGGCCGCCGTGGTCGCGGGCCTCGCGAGTGCGGGCGTCGACGTCCTGCGCGTCGGCGTGCTGCCGACGCCGGCGGTGGCGTACCTCACCGGCGCGCTCGGCGCCGACCTCGGCGTGATGCTGTCCGCCAGCCACAACGCCATGCCCGACAACGGCATCAAGTTCTTCGCCCGCGGCGGCCACAAGCTCGCCGACGAACTCGAGGACAAGATCGAGACCGTCTACGAGGAGCACCGCACCGGCGCGCCCTGGGAGCGGCCGACGGGCGCGGGCGTCGGCCGCGTGCGGTCGTACGACGAAGGGTTCGACAAGTACGTCGCCCACCTCATCGCCGTACTCCCGAACCGGCTGGACGGTCTGAAGATCGTCCTCGACGAGGCGCACGGCGCTGCCGCGCGGGTCTCGCCCGAGGCGTTCACTCGGGCCGGCGCCGAAGTGATCACCATCGGTGCCGAGCCGGACGGGCTCAACATCAACGACGGCTGCGGATCGACCCACCTCGGCCCGCTGAAGGAGGCCGTCGTCGCGCACGGTGCCGCACTCGGTATCGCGCACGACGGTGACGCCGACCGCTGCCTCGCCGTGGACCACACCGGTGAGGAGATCGACGGCGACCAGATCCTCGCCGTGCTCGCGCTGGCGATGCGGGAGCGTTCCGCGCTGCGCTCCGACACCGTCGTCGCGACCGTGATGTCCAACCTGGGCTTCAAGCTGGCGCTGGAGCGCGAGGGCCTCAAGCTCATCCAGACGGCGGTCGGTGACCGCTACGTCCTGGAGGAGATGAAGCAGCACGGCTACGCCCTCGGCGGCGAGCAGTCCGGGCACGTGATCATCCTCGACCACGCGACGACCGGCGACGGCACGCTGACCGGGCTGATGCTGGCCGCGCGGGTCGCGGAGACCGGGCGTTCGCTGCGGGAGCTCGCGTCCGTGATGGAGCGGCTGCCGCAGGTCCTCGTCAATGTGCCGGACGTGGACAAGGCGCGGGTCGGGACGTCCGCGGACCTCGCCACCGCGGTGGCCGAGGCGGAGCGGGAACTCGGCTCCACGGGACGGGTGTTGCTGCGGCCGTCCGGTACGGAGCCGCTGGTTCGCGTGATGGTCGAGGCCGCGGACATCGATCAGGCGCGGTCGGTTGCCGGGCGGTTGGCGGATGCGGTGAAGTCCGCGCTCGGCTAGACCAGTTCCTGGCTGAACCCCTGACGGGCCTCTCCGGCACCGCCCACTTGGTGGGCGGTGCCGGCCGCTTTCCGGGGCCGGTGGCCGTCAGAGTTTGCGCAGACTCAGCCGCTGCACCTTGTGGTCCGGGCCCTTGCGCACGATCAGGGTCGCGCGGCCGCGGGTGGGGGCCACGTTCTCCACGAGGTTGGGCTTGTTGATGGTGCGCCAGGTGGTGCGGGCGTAGTCGAGGGCCTCCTCCTCGGAGACCTGGGTGTACTTGCGGAAGTACGAGGACGGGTTCTGGAAGGCGGTCGCGCGCAGCTTCTTGAACCGGTTGAGGTACCAGTGCTCGATGTCCTCGGTGCGGGCGTCGACGTACACACTGAAGTCGAAGTAGTCGGCGAGGCCGACCCGGGTGCGGCCGTCCTTGCCGGGCAGCGCGGGCTGCAGGACGTTCAGGCCCTCGACGATGAGGATGTCGGGGCGGCGGACCGTGAGCCGCTGGTCGGGGACGATGTCGTAGATGAGGTGCGAGTAGACGGGGGCCGTCACCTCGTCCTTGCCGGCCTTGATGTCGGCGACGAAACGAGTCAGGGCGCGGCGGTCGTACGACTCGGGGAAGCCCTTCCGCGACATCAGGCCGCGGGCTTCCAGTTCCCTGGTGGGGAGCAGGAAGCCGTCCGTGGTCACCAACTCGACGCGCGGGTGCTCGGGCCATCGGGAGAGCAGGGCCTGGAGGAGCCGGGCGACGGTGGACTTGCCGACGGCGACCGAGCCCGCGACTCCTATGACGAACGGGGTGCCGGACTGGGAGCCCTGTTCGCCGAGGAAGGTGTTGAGCGCGCCTCTGAGTCCGTCGGTGGCGCCGATGTAGAGGTTGAGCAGCCGCGACAGCGGAAGGTAGATGTCGCGCACCTCGTCGAGGTCGATGACATCGCCGAGGCCGCGCAGCTTCTCGACCTCCTCGGCGGTGAGGGGGAGCGGCGTCTTGTCGCGCAGCGCACTCCACTCGGCACGGGTGAGGTCGACGTAGGGAGTCGCCTCCGGCTTGTGCCGGTGGGCGCTCCGGGGCATCGAGGAGACCGGAGAGATCACAGTCCATTGTTAACGGAGTTTGAACGGGGTGGGAGGTGGGGTGCGTCACGCCGGGCCGGGCTGGGGGCGAGAGAGGGGCTGGTCGCAGGCTCGGGAAGGGGCTGCGAGAGAGCTGGAGCGGGCCGGGAAGGGGCTGTGGGCGGGCTGGAGGGGGGCCCGGAAGGGGCTGTGGGCGGGCTTCGTACGACGGTGGGAATTTCCGATTTCGGGCACGCGGCGGCTCTTTTCGGCGGGCGCCGGACCTTAGGCTGCCGCTCATGTGCGGAATCGTGGGATACGTGGGGGCGCAGCCGGCGCTCGATGTTGTCATGGCCGGACTCAAGCGGCTGGAGTACCGGGGGTACGACTCGGCGGGCGTCGCCGTGTTGGCGGACGGGGGGCTCGCCGCGGCGAAGAGGGCCGGGAAGCTGGTCAATCTGGAGAAGGAGCTGGTCGAGCGGCCGCTGCCGTCCGGTACGACGGGCATCGGGCACACCCGGTGGGCCACGCACGGAGGGCCCACGGACGCGAACGCGCATCCGCATCTCGACAACGCGGGGCGCGTCGCCGTCGTGCACAACGGGATCATCGAGAACTTCGCGGAGCTGCGCGCCGAACTGGCGGAGCGCGGGCACGAGCTGAACTCCGAGACCGACACCGAGGTGGTCGCGCACCTGCTCGCCGAGGAGTTCTCCTCCTGCGCGGACCTGGCGGAGGCGATGCGGCTGGTGTGCCGGCGGCTGGAGGGCGCGTTCACGCTGGTCGCGGTGCACGCGGACGAGCCGGACGTGGTCGTCGGGGCGCGGCGGAACTCGCCGCTCGTGGTGGGCGTCGGCGAGGGCGAGGCCTTTCTCGCCTCGGACGTCGCCGCGTTCATCGCCCACACGCGGTCCGCGATCGAGCTGGGTCAGGACCAGGTGGTGGAGCTGCGCCGGGAAGGCGTGACCGTGACGGGCTTCGACGGCCGTCCGGCGGAGGTGCGTTCCTACCACGTCGACTGGGACGCGTCGGCCGCGGAAAAGGGCGGCTACGACTACTTCATGCTCAAGGAGATCGCCGAGCAGCCCAAGGCGGTCGCCGACACGCTCCTGGGCCGCATCGACGCGTCCGGCTCGCTGACTCTGGACGAGGTCCGTATCTCCACCGCCGAGCTGCGCGAGGTGGACAAGGTCGTCATCGTCGCGTGCGGTACGGCCTTCCACGCCGGGCTGATCGCCAAGTACGCCATCGAGCACTGGACCCGCATCCCGTGCGAGGTGGAGCTGGCGAGCGAGTTCCGGTACCGGGATCCGATCCTGGACTCCAGGTCCCTGGTGATCGCCATCTCCCAGTCCGGCGAGACCATGGACACGCTCATGGCCCTGAGGCACGCCCGCGAGCAGGGCTCCAAGGTGCTGGCGATCTGCAACACCAACGGCTCGACGATCCCGCGCGAGTCGGACGCGGTGCTGTACACGCACGCCGGGCCGGAGGTCGCGGTCGCCTCGACGAAGGCATTCCTGACGCAGCTCGTGGCCTGCTACCTGGTCGCGCTGTATCTGGGCCAGGTGCGGGGCACCAAGTGGGGCGACGAGATCCGGGCGGTGATCCGGGACCTGTCCCAGATCTCCGGCGAGGTCGACCGGGTCCTGGAGACGATGGAGCCGGTACGGGCTCTGGCACGGACCCTCGCCAGCAAGAACACGGTGCTGTTCCTGGGGCGGCACGTGGGGTATCCGGTGGCCCTCGAGGGCGCGCTGAAGCTGAAGGAACTGGCGTACATGCACGCCGAGGGCTTCGCGGCCGGCGAACTGAAGCACGGGCCGATCGCGCTGATCGAGGAGGATCTGCCGGTCGTGGTGGTCGTGCCGTCGCCTCGGGGGCGGTCCGTCCTCCACGACAAGATCGTGTCCAACATCCAGGAGATCCGGGCACGGGGTGCGCGGACGATCGTCATCGCGGAGGAGGGGGATGAGGCGGTCGTCCCGTACGCCGACCATCTGATCCGGATCCCGGCGACCCCGACCTTGCTGCAGCCGCTGGTGGCCACGGTGCCGTTGCAGGTCTTCGCTTGTGAGCTGGCCACGGCTCGGGGGAACGAGGTGGATCAGCCTCGGAACCTGGCGAAGTCGGTGACGGTGGAGTGAGTTCCCTTTAGGGCTTCGATGAAGGGGGTGAAGGACCCGGTCGGGAAGGTGAGGATGCCGACGGCCGGGTCCTTGGAGTCTCGGATGGCTATGCGGGTGCGGAGGTCGGCGATCTCGACGCAGGAGTCGCCGTCGCCGGGCCCGGAGTAGGACGACTTCCGCCAGTTGTCGGGGGTGTCCATGGAGTGCCTCACAGCTCTTTCGTCAGCCTGTGGATGAAGTCGCGCGACCGCCCGGGAACGAGCGATACGGCCTCTACTTTATGAAAGAGCGCGCGAAACGCGCCGAGTTGGGCCTCGGAGTCGATGAAGGACGCGCCGTGAGGGCCATCGCGTACGACCGTGTCCAACTTGGGTACGGCGCCTCCCGCGTACGTCATGGCGCTCGCCGCGCCGGCGAATCCCTCCAGGTCGAAGGGGATGACGCGCACGGTGACGTGCTCCGCCTCCGAAAGCTCCAGAAGGTGGGAGAGCTGGGCTCGTGAAGCGGCGCGGTCGCCGACCATGATGCGCAGTGCCGCCTCGTGGACGACGGCCTCGTACGGGGTGCCTTCGAGGGTCGTCTTGCGTTGCATCCGGTGACGAACCCGCAACTCCAGTTCTTCATGCGGAAGTTCTGGCACGCGATAGGAGAAGACGGCGCGAGCGTAGTCCTCTGTCTGAAAAGGCCCGGGGATGTAAAGGAACTGGACTTCCCTCAGGGACGTCGCATGGTGCTCCAGCTCGGCGAGGTCGAGAAAGGGCTTCGGCAGCAGCCATCGGTACGCCTCCCACCAGCCGCGCGTCCGGTCAGTCGCCATGGCTACCAGCGCCGAGACCAACTCGTCGTCCGTGCACATGTAGTGGGACGCAAGACGGCGCAGCCGCTCCTCGCTCAGGCCCGAGAGGCCGGACTCGATCTGGCTGATCTGGACGGAACTCACGCCGAGCAGCTCTGCGGCTTCGCGAGCTTTGAGGCCTGCCGCATCGCGAAGTCTGCGCAGTTCGGTCGCCAGGCGCGTCTGGCGTGCCGTCGGTTCGCGCCTCAAGCCCATCGACTGCTCCTTGGATCAACGGGCCTGCCGGTGCGGCTCGTTCGGGGACAGATTACGCGATTGGGTTGCTTGGTCTGTAAATAAAGGTCTACCGTCAGTGACGTAACGTGCACACAGCGGAAGTGCACCGCATCGTCCTGCTGTGACGGTTGCGGCACCGCCACCGCCCACCAACCTCCTTACCCCTGAACGGAGTTGACGCATGTCCGAAACCGAGCCCAACGAGCCGCATGAGCCCAACGAACCCTGGGAGTACTCCCTCTACATCCCCAACGACCCCCGAGCCGTCACCGTCTGCCGCCGCACCCTCCGTCTGATCCTCACCCTGCACGGACTGATCGGGCTCGTGGACACCGCCGAACTCCTCGCCACCGAACTGATCTCCAACGCCGTATGCCACACCAAGGGACCGGCCGCACTACGGGTGCGCTGGTCGGCGGGCGTGTTGCGGATCGGGGCGTGGGATGCCGACCCGGAGCCGCCCCCGCCGCCGGGGAAGTTGGAGCAGCTCGGGGAGGTCGAGGAGGGGCGTGGGCTGGGGTTGGTGCGGGCGTGTGCGGACGGGTGGGGCTGGCAGCCGCTGTCCAGGTTCGGCAATCGGGGCAAGCTCGTGTGGTGCGAGTTGGGGGCGGCTTGACTGCTGGCGCGCGCAGGATTGGCAGATTCGTGCCGGCTCCAACACCGTGGCCGTACCGTGAGGAGCCCGCGAGTGTTACAGATCTGCCAATCCTGTGACAGTTTCCTCGAGGGTCGATGTCGGGGGGGGGGCAGACCTTGGCGGCACCACTCTAGGCAGCGCGGTCGGCGGCGCCGGCATGGATGCGACGTTCCGGCCGGACGCCGGGTCCGGTGCGGTTTTCCGGTCGTCGGGACGAGAGGGGGTTCCGGCACCCATGAGCCGAGCCGCGCCCCAGTCCGCGTCCTGGCAGCCTGCTGTGACAGTCGCGTCGACGGAGGAGTCCCCGGCCGTAGGGTGCTCGGCATGAGCATCATCGGGGTCGGTATCGACGTGGCCGAGATCGACCGGTTCGCGGCATCGCTGCAGCGCACGCCCGGACTGGTCCAACGACTGTTCCTGGAGAGCGAGTTGCTGCTGCCCAGCGGGGAGCGCAGGGGCGTCGCCTCGCTCGCGGTGCGGTTCGCGGCGAAGGAAGCGGTGGCCAAGGCGCTGGGCGCACCGGCCGGCCTGCACTGGACGGACGCCGAGGTCTACGTCGAGGACAGCGGACAGCCACGGCTACGGGTGACGGGGACGGTGGCGGCCCGGGCGGCGGAGCTCGGGGTGCGGTCCTGGCATGTGTCGCTCAGCCATGACGCCGGGGTGGCTTCGGCGGTCGTGGTGGCGGAGGGGTAGAGCGCGGGCCTGCGTGATACGGCCTGGGGCATGGGCAGGCTGGAACCCGCGTGGCGCGGCCTGGGGCATGGGCAGGCTGGAACCCGCGCGGCGCGGCATGGGGCACGGGGAGGGCTGGAACCTGCGTGGCGCGGCATAGGGCATGGGCAGGGGCCGGTCCCCGCGTGGCGCGGCATGGGCAGGGCCGGCCCCCGCGTGACGCCTGTGGGGACGGTTAGAACCTGCGTGGTGCGTGTGGCGTAGGGAAGACTCGGTCCCATGCGTACTGCGTACAGCGTGGAGACGGTAAGGGCTGCCGAGCGTGAGCTGATGGCGCGGCTTCCGGAGGGTGCGCTCATGCAGCGTGCCGCCGCCGGACTGGCCGCCGCCTGCGCGGACTTGCTCGGGCGGGTCTACGGCAGCCGGGTCGTGCTGCTGGTCGGCAGCGGCGACAACGGCGGCGACGCCCTGTACGCCGGAGCCCGGCTGGCCCGGCGCGGCGCGGGCGTCACGGCGGTGCTGCTCGCGCCCGACCGCACGCATCCGGGCGGGCTCGCGGCGCTGCGCCGGGCGGGGGGCGTGACGGTTGCCCCCGGCGCGGCGAAGGAGCCGATCCTGCGGGCCGGCCTCGTCCTCGACGGCATCGTCGGGATCGGGGGCCGGGGTGGTCTGCGTCCGGACGCGGCGGCGCTGGCGTCGCTCGTCGAGGAGTCCCGGGCCGCCGTCGTCGCCGTGGACCTGCCGAGCGGGGTGGAGGCCGACACCGGGGAGGTGCGGGGGCCGGCCGTACGCGCCGACCTGACCGTCACCTTCGGGACGCACAAGCCGGGGCTGCTGATCGACCCGGCGCGGGAGTACGCCGGGTCCGTGCGGCTCGTGGACATCGGGCTCGGGCCCGAACTGCCGGACGAGGCGGAACTGGAGGCGTTGCAGCACGCCGACGTACGCGCGTTGCTGCCCTTGCCCGGCGCCGAGAGCGACAAGTACCGGCGCGGTGTCGTCGGCATCGCCGCCGGGTCGGCGCGCTATCCGGGGGCCGCCGTACTGGCCGTCGCGGGAGCGCTGCGGGGCGGCGCCGGGGCCGTGCGGTACGTCGGGCCCGCCGGGGACTCCGTCATCGCCCGCTTTCCCGAGACCCTCGTGTCGGACCGGGGGCCCAAGCACGCGGGCCGCGTGCAGGCGTGGGTCGTCGGGCCGGGGGCGGGGGACGACGCGGCGACCGTGGCGGAGGTGCTGGCGGCGGACGTGCCGGTGCTGATCGACGCGGACGGGTTGCGGCTGGCGGACGCCGGGGCGGTGCGGGCGCGTACGGCACCGACGTTGATGACGCCTCATGCGGGAGAGGCCGCGGCGTTGCTCGGGGTGGCACGTGAGGAGGTCGAGGGGGCGCGGCTGGAGTCGGCGCGGGAGCTGGCGGGGCGGTACGGGGCGGCCGTGCTGTTGAAAGGGTCGACGACGTTGGTCGCCGACGCCGCGGGCGGGGCCGTGCGGGTGAATCCGACGGGCACGTCCTGGCTGGCCACGGCCGGGAGCGGGGATGTGCTGTCGGGGCTGGGCGGGTCGTTGTTGGCGGCCGGGCTGAGTGCTGTGGACGCGGGGAGCGTGGCGGCGTATCTGCACGGGCTTGCGGGGAGGTTCGCGTCGGACGGGGCGCCGGCCGGGGCGCATGACGTGGCCGCGGCGATTCCGGGGGCCTGGCGGGATGTGCGGGAGTGAGCGCGCAGGGGACTGGCGGGAGTGAGCGCGCAGGGGAGTGGGGGACGGGTGCCGCCCCTGGCGGCACGACTGCCCGCAGCTGAGCGGGTTCCTCAATAAGGGTGACCCCTCCGCGCGCCACCCCTGCCCTGTCTTCTCCCCACGCTTCGCTGATTGCATGATCAGCGTACGAATGCGCAGTGTCGCCGTCTTGCTCACCGCAGTGACCGTCCTCCTTCCGGGGGCCGCCGCCCACGCCGCACCAGCCGCGCGCGTGAGGTGCAGCAAGCAGGCCGGGCCGTATCAGCGGCAGGTCGAACGGTGGCTGAAGCTGAAGGCGGACGGGAAGCAGTCGGCGGCCGACTGCCGGGCCGTCCGCGCGTTCCAGCGGAAAGAGAAGATCAAGCCCGCGACGGGGTTCGCCGGGCCCGTCACCTGGGCGCGGATGATGCTGAAGTCCGCGAGGAAGAACCCCAACGCGGCCAAGAAGTGCCCGGTGCGGACGTACCGTGTGGCCTGTGTGGACCTCAGCCGGCAGCTGACCTGGGTGCAGAGGGGCGAGAAGGTGGTCTTCGGGCCCGTGCCGATGCGCAGCGGGCGGGCCGGGTACCGGACGCGGACCGGATGGCACACCATCTACTGGCGGCACAAGAACCACTGGTCGACGATCTACCACACCTCCATGCCGTACGCCCAGTTCTTCAGTGGCGGGCAGGCCTTCCACGCCGTGCCCGACAGCATCTACACGACCGTCGGTTCCTGGGGCTGCGTGAATCTGAGGCCGGCCGACGCGCGCAAGCTGTGGGGCGTGTTGAAGAAGAACGACCACGTGTACGTGTGGGGGCGCAGGCCGGGGACGTAGCCCGGGGCCACAAGCCGGACCCGACCGGGGGCCGGGGGGCGGTCACACCCCTCTGAGACACTGGGGGCGCCATGAATGAGACAGCACCTTCGCCGACCGCGCCTTCGCCGACCGCACCCCTGCGTGCCCGCGCCGAGATCGACCTGGCGGCCCTGCGGGCCAATGCGCGGAGCCTGCGCGCCCTCGCGCCGGGCGCGGCCCTCATGGCCGTCGTGAAGTCCGACGCGTACGGCCACGGGGCG
This sequence comes from Streptomyces sp. NPDC001315, assembly GCF_042896175.1. NCBI lineage: Bacteria > Bacillati > Actinomycetota > Actinomycetes > Kitasatosporales > Streptomycetaceae > Streptomyces > Streptomyces sp. NPDC001315. Next base: position 58,071 of record NZ_JBIAWZ010000022.1, read on the forward strand.
GTCCCGTGCGCCCGCGCGGCCGTCGAGGCGGGCGCGACCTGGCTCGGTACGGCCACGCCCGAGGAGGCCCTGGCGCTGCGTGCCGCCGGGCTGCCGGGGGACGTGCGGATCATGTGCTGGCTGTGGACGCCCGGCGGGCCCTGGCGGGCGGCGATCGAGGCCGACCTGGACGTGTCCGTCAGCGGGATGTGGGCGCTGCGGGAGGTCACGGAGGCGGCCCGGGCGGCCGGCGCACCCGCGCGCGTGCATCTCAAGGCCGACACCGGGCTCGGGCGCAACGGCTGCCAGCCCGGCGACGACTGGGCCGAACTGGTCGGCGCGGCCCTGGCCGCCGAGACCGAGGGGCTCGTCCGGATCACCGGGCTCTGGTCGCACTTCGCCTGCGCCGACGAACCCGGGCACCCCTCCATCGCCGCCCAGCTCACCCTCTTCCGGGAGATGGTGGCGTACGCCGAGGCGCGGGGCGTCCGCCCCGAGGTGCGGCACATCGCCAACTCGCCCGCCACGCTCACCCTCCCCGAGAGCCACTTCGACCTCGTCCGGACCGGGATCGCCCTCTACGGCATCTCACCCAGCCCCGAGCTCGGCACCCCCGCCGACTTCGGGCTGCGCCCCGTGATGACGCTGTCGGCGTCCGTCGCGCTGGTGAAGCGGGTCCCGGCCGGCCACGGCGTGAGCTACGGCCACCACTACGTCACCCCCGGCGAGACCACCCTCGGCCTGATCCCCGTCGGCTACGCGGACGGCATCCCGCGGCACGCCTCCGGCAGCGGCCCGGTCCTGGTCGACGGCAAGTGGCGCACGGTCGCGGGGCGGATCGCGATGGACCAGTTCGTCGTCGACCTCGGCGGGGACGAGCCCGGGACCGGCTCCCGCGCCGTGCTCTTCGGCCCCGGCGACCACGGCGAGCCCACCGCCGAGGACTGGGCGCAGGCCGCGGGCACCATCGCGTACGAGATCGTCACACGCATCGGAACGCGTGTTCCTCGCGTCTACCTGGATGAGGAACCGGCAACCAGTACTACGACGACTGCGGCTACTCCGGCGACCGCGGCAGGTACGGCGACCGCGGCTGGTACGGCCGACACGGCAAAGAGGAGCGGTACGTGAGCGAGAGCAGTGCGGAGGCCGTCGGGAGCGCCACAGCGGCCATCGCCTCCGCCGCGGCGGCGTCCGGCGGCTGGCGCAGGACGACCGGCCTCGCGGGCGCCGCGATAGGCGTGCTCGCGGCGGGAGCGGCCGCCGGTGTAGCCATCGAACGGATGACGGTCGGCCGCGGGATGCGCAGGCGGGCCCGGCTCGCGCTGGACTCGACGGGGCCGTACGGCGCACTGCGCGGCACGCCCGGCAAGGCGTACGCCGACGACGGCACCGAGCTGTACTACGAGGTCGACGACGTCGAGCCCGAAGGCGGCCCGGCACCCCGCCGACGCCGGCTCTTCGGCCGCAAGGCGCCCCTCCCCGTCACCGTCGTCTTCAGCCACGGCTACTGCCTCAACCAGGACTCCTGGCACTTTCAGCGGGCGGCGCTGCGCGGCGTCGTACGGACCGTGCACTGGGACCAGCGCAGCCACGGCCGGTCCGGGCACGGGGCGGCGCAGGTCCGGGACGGAGTGCCGGTCACCATCGACCAGCTCGGGCAGGACCTGAAGGCCGTCATCGACGCCGCCGTGCCCGACGGGCCGATCGTGCTGGTCGGCCACTCCATGGGCGGGATGACGGTGATGGCGCTGGCGGCCCAGTTCCCGGAGCTGATCCGTGACCGGGTCGTCGCCACCGCCCTCGTCGGTACGTCGTCCGGGCGGCTCGGCGAGGTCAACTTCGGGCTGCCCGTCGCCGGCGTCAACGCGGTGCGGCGCGTACTCCCCGGTGTGCTGAAGGCGCTGGGGCAGCAGGCCGAACTGGTGGAGAAGGGGCGCAGGGCGACGGCGGAGCTCTTCGCCGGGATCATCAAGCGGTACTCGTTCGCGTCCCGGGACATCGATCCGGCGGTCGAGCGGTTCGCCGAGCGGATGATCGAGGGCACGCCGATCGACGTGGTCGCCGAGTTCTACCCGGCGTTCACCGACCACGACAAGACCGAGGCGCTCGCCCTGTTCCAGGAGATGCCGGTGCTCGTGCTGGCCGGGGTGCAGGACCTCGTCACCCCCAGCGAGCACAGCGAGGCCATCGCGGACCTGCTGCCCGAAGCCGAGCTCGTCCTCGTACCGGACGCCGGGCACCTGGTGATGCTGGAGCACCCGGAGGTGGTCACCGACCGCCTCGCCGACCTGCTCACCCGCGCGGGTGCCGTGCCCGCAGGAGCTACCGTGGGTGGCTATGGAAGCACCAGCAGCACCGCACAGCCCGGCTGACCTCGAACTGACCATCATTTCGCCCGACCAGATGCGGGAACTGGGCCGCCGTCTGGCCAAGCTGCTGCGCGCGGGCGACCTGGTGATGCTCAGCGGGGAGCTCGGCGCGGGCAAGACCACGCTCACCCGCGGGCTCGGCGAGGGCCTCGGCGTGCGCGGCGCCGTCACGTCCCCGACCTTTGTGATCGCCCGCGTGCATCCCTCCCTCGGCGACGGTCCGCCGCTCGTGCACGTCGACGCCTACCGGCTGGGTGGCGGTCTGGACGAGATGGAGGACCTCGACCTCGACGTCTCGCTGCCCGAGTCGGTGATCGTCGTGGAGTGGGGCGAGGGCAAGGTCGAGGAGCTGACGGACGAGCGGCTTCAGGTTCAGATCCACCGGGCCGTGGGCGACACGACCGACGAGGTGCGGCATGTGACGGTGACCGGGCTGGGAACGCGGTGGGAGACGGTCGATCTGAGCGTGCTCGCGGCCTGAGACCGATCTGAGACGGTCGTAGCGGTGCGAGGGTTCCGCGGACGTTCGTATGAACGTTCCGACAACCTGTCGGCAAGATATTGCGCCAGGTGCTCCGAGCGTGATCACATGGTATCCAGTTCGTAGTTAGGTGTACCTAACTACGTCCGCCCCCGACCCTCAGGAGGCGTCCATGCCGGCTTCGGAACCCCAGACGCAGCCCATGCAGCCCGGGCTCTCCATGCGCGAGTTGCTGGCGTCGTGCGCGGCGGCGGACGCGATCTCCACGCCGCCGCGTGAGCCGGACGAGCTGGTCGAGGACCACCGCGAGGCCGCATAGGTCTCCGCCGGATCGGAGGATCCGCCGGATCCGCCGGATCCGGAGGACCCGGCGGTTCTACCGGTTCTACCGGTTCTACCGGATCCAGCGGATCCAGCGGATCTAGCGGATGACGACGATCTTCTGGCCGATCGTCGCGAACACCCACATCGCGTCGCCGTCCTTGCGGGACTCCCGGATGCCGCCCGTCTTCACGGTCGAGTCGGGGGCCGTCGTCGTGCCGTTCACCGCCGCGCTGAAGCCGATGACCACGCCACCCACGCTGGTGAAGCGGACCACGTGCTCGATGGGGGTGCCGTCGGTGCCGGTGACGGCTTTCGAGCGGGAGGTGACGGCGTAGGTGCCCGGAAGCGGGTCGACGCTGCCCGGCGTGACCTTGAAGGTGCGCTCGACCCTGCCGGTCGCGCTGACCAGCCACACCCGGTCGTCGTCCACCGAGTACACGACACGTTCACCCGTACCGGAGCTCCCGGGCAGGGCGGTGGGGTTCTTCTTGTCCCGGGGCGCCTTCGCGGCCGCCGTGGCGGACGTGTTCGCGCGGGACTTGCCGACCAGGGCCGCCGGGATGTTCGCCGAGGCCTGGTAGGTGAGGAAGCCGACCGTCACCACGGCCGCCGCGGTGAGCCCGGCCACGAATCCCGCGCTGCTGCTTGCCACCGCCGCCACCTCTGCATCTGTACTACGCGCCGTACCTCGTGCCTCCTGGCGACGTTAGCAGCCGCGACCTGCCCGACCGGGGCGACCGCGCGCCCGCCGCCAGGCCATTCCCCCGCCGGGCCCCGTCGGCCCGCCCCCGAGGTCCCGAGCTGACGGCCGTGCGTCCGGCACCCCCCTTCGGAGCCGTAGGCTGTTTGCGTGCTCTTGCTCGCTCTGGATACCGCCACCCCCGCCGTCACCGTCGCGCTGCACGACGGTACGGACGTCATCGCCTCGTCGAGCCAGGTGGACGCCCGCCGACACGGTGAGCTGCTGCTGCCGGCCGTCGACCGTGTGCTCGCCGAGGCCGGGCTGAAGCTCGACTCCGTCACGGCGGTCGTCGTCGGCACCGGGCCCGGCCCGTACACCGGGCTGCGCGTCGGCCTGATGACCGCCGACACCTTCGGGCTCGCTCTCGGCGTCCCCGTGTACGGCCTGTGCACGCTGGACGGCCTCGCCTACGCCGCCGACATCGAGAAGGGCCCCTTCGTCGTGGCCACCGACGCCCGCCGCAAGGAGGTCTACTGGGCGACGTACGCCGACTCCCGGACCCGGCTGACCGGCCCCGCCGTCGACCGGCCCGCCGACATCGCCGACCAGGTGGCCGGACTCCCGGCCGTCGGTGCGGGCGCGCTGCTCTACCCCGACACCTTCCCGGTCGCCCACGAGCCCGAGCACATCTCCGCCGCCGCTCTCGCCGCCCTCGCCGCCGAAAAACTGGCGGCCGGCGAGGAACTGCAGCCGCCCCGGCCGCTGTACCTGCGCCGTCCCGACGCCCAGGTGCCCAAGAACTACAAGGTGGTCACCCCGAAGTGACCGGACCCGTGACTCCTGGCCTGCGCGAGATGCGCTGGTGGGACATCGACCCCGTGCTGGACCTCGAGAAGGACCTCTTTCCCGAGGACGCCTGGTCGCGGGGCATGTTCTGGTCCGAGCTGGCCCATGCGCGGGGCCCCGAGGCGACCCGGCGGTACGTCGTGGCCGAGGCCGGCGACCGTGTCGTCGGCTATGCGGGCCTCGCCGCCTCCGGCGACCTCGCCGACGTCCAGACCATAGCCGTCGCCCGCGACCACCAGGGCACCGGACTGGGCGGACGCCTGCTGACCGAGCTGCTGCGGGCCGCTACCGCCTTCGAGTGCGCCGAGGTCATGCTCGAGTGCCGGGTCGACAACCTCAGCGCCCAGAGGCTCTACGAACGCTTCGGCTTCGAGCCCATCGGTTTCCGACGCGGCTACTACCAGCCGGGCAACGTCGACGCCCTGGTGATGCGTCTGACCGACCCCTCCACCTCCGTACAAGGAACCCGAGGAACCGAGATCAATGGCTGACGAACCCCTGGTCCTGGGGATCGAGACCTCCTGCGACGAGACCGGTGTCGGCATCGTCCGCGGCACCACCCTGCTGGCGGACGCCGTCGCGTCCAGCGTCGACGAGCACGCCCGGTTCGGCGGGGTCGTGCCGGAGGTGGCGTCCCGGGCGCACCTGGAGGCGATGGTGCCCACCATCGACCGCGCGCTGAAGGAGGCGGGGGTGAGCGCGAGGGACCTGGACGGCATCGCGGTCACCGCCGGTCCTGGCCTTGCGGGCGCCCTGCTGGTCGGCGTCTCGGCGGCGAAGGCGTACGCGTACGCGCTCGGCAAGCCGCTCTACGGCGTCAACCACCTCGCCTCGCACATCTGCGTCGACCAGCTGGAGCACGGCGCACTGCCCGAGCCGACGATGGCCCTGCTGGTCTCCGGCGGCCACTCGTCCCTGCTGCTCTCCACCGACATCACCTCCGACGTGCGCCCCATGGGCGCGACCATCGACGACGCGGCGGGCGAGGCCTTCGACAAGATCGCCCGCGTGCTGAACCTCGGCTTCCCCGGCGGCCCGGTCATCGACCGGTACGCGAAGGAGGGCGACCCGGCCGCGATCGCCTTCCCGCGTGGGCTGACCGGGCCGCGCGACCCCGCGTACGACTTCTCCTTCTCCGGGCTGAAGACGTCCGTGGCCCGCTGGATCGAGGCCAAGCGGGCGGCGGGGGAGGAGGTGCCGGTGCGCGACGTGGCGGCCTCCTTCCAGGAGGCGGTCGTGGACGTGCTGACCCGCAAGGCCGTACGGGCCTGCAAGGACGAGGGCGTCGACCACCTGATGATCGGCGGTGGAGTCGCCGCCAACTCCCGGCTGCGGGTGCTGGCCCAGGAGCGTTGCGAGGCGGCCGGCATCCAGCTGCGGGTGCCGCGGCCCAAGCTGTGCACCGACAACGGCGCCATGGTGGCCGCGCTCGGCGCGGAGATGGTCGCACGAGGCCGGTCCGCGTCCAGCTGGGACCTCTCGGCGGACTCCTCGCTGCCGGTGACGGACCCACATGTCCCCGGGCACGACCATGTGCACGAGATCGGCGAGGAGAACCTGTACTCGTGACGGTCGCTCTGATGTGGGAGGCCCGCGCCGCCGACGGGCGAGGGGCGGAGCTCCTCGCCTGGGCCCGGGAGCAGGAGCTCCCCCTGCGTCCGTTGCGCCGCGAGACCTTCCGCGCCCCCGGCGACCGGGTCCTCGTGATCACCTGGTGGGACGCGCCCTACGGCGCCGAGCTGCCCGAACTGCCCGATCCGGCCGGGGAGCTGGTGACGCGGGCGGTGCACCGGTGGCAATTCGAGTCGGTGGACGCCGAGCCGGCGTGACGGTTCGCTTCCGTGACTCCCGGAAGCCCGCCGCTGATGGACCCTCCACCGCATCCGGGCGACGTTCGTAGGCTGGTGATGCGCATGATCCGGCAGACCCTCGGGAGGACATTCGTGAAGCGTGCGGCTTTGTCCTTCGTCTGCGCCGCGGCGGGCATGACGATCGCGTCCCTGATCACCCGTCACGCGCTCCCGTCGCCGGCGGAGGTCGTGGCGTTCCTCGTCGTGGCGCTCCTGGCGCTCGGCGCCCTGACCCCGGCCCGCGCCGGCCGGCGGAAGGCGAGGAGGTAGCCCACCGACGGCCGGGGGCGGCACCGGGACACCCGGTGCCGCCCTCCGGCCCTGTCGCCCCCACCACCCGGGCCGGTTTCCTCACACGTCAGCTGACCTCACACCGCAGTAGCCGGTCGGGACCCAGCACCCGTACCGGACCCGTGACCGTCAGCCGAGCCGTGTGCCGTGCCTCCGTGCTGGACACGCCCAACCGCAGTTCCAGCGCCCCGGGTTCGACCACCCGACGCCCCTTCCGGTCGGTGAAGGCGGACAGGTCCGCGTGGAAGTGGAACGTCACGCGTCGCGCCTCACCCGGAGCCAGCTCCAGCCGCTGATAACCGACCAGGCGGACGTCGGGGCGCGTCACGGACGCCACCGGGTCGTGCAGGTACAGCTGCACGACCTCCGCGCCCTCACGGTCACCGGTGTTGCGGACGGTCACCGAGACGTCGTACGAACCGTCCGTGTCGATCTCCGCTGCGGGTCCCTCGAAGTCCTCCCACGCGAACGCCGTGTACGACCTCCCGTGTCCGAAGGGGTAGAGCGGGGTCGGGTCCAGGCTGCTGACCTCGTCCGCCAGCCCCAGCGGAGGCTGGAGGTACGTCCACGGCTGGCCCCCCGGCACGCGCGGCACGCTCACCGGCAGGCGACCCGACGGATTCACCCGGCCCGAGAGCACTCCCGCGACCGCGGGGCCGCCCTCCTCGCCCGGGAAGAACGCCTGGACCACCGCGCCCAGCCTGCCGTGCCAGCGGCCGAGCGCGTACGGGCGGCCGGTGAGCAGGACCAGGACCACCGGGACCCCCGTCGCCACCAGCTGGTCCAGCAAGTCGCCCTGTATGCCGGGAAGTTGCAGGTCCGCCACGTCGCAGCCCTCGCCCGACGTGCCCCGGCCGAACAGGCCGGCCCGGTCGCCCAGGACCGCCACGCACACGTCCGCCTCCGACGCCCGGGTCACCGCCTCCTCGAAGCCGGAGTCGTCCGGATCCGAGACGCCGCAGCCCTCCGCGAACGTCACCTTCGCGTCCGGGAGTTCGGCGCGCAGGGCCTCCAGGACCGTGGGGATGTCGATCCCCGTCGGCACCTCCGGGTGGTGCGTGAGGACGTGCGACGGGAACGAGTAGCAGCCCAGCATCGCCAGCGCGTCCGCCGCCCTCGGGCCGACGACCGCGATGCGCGCGTCGGGGGCCAGCGGGAGGACGCCGTCTGGGTTGTCCAGCAGGACCACCGACTCCTCGGCGAGGCGGCGGGCCAGGGCGCGGTTCTCCGCCGAGTCCAGGTCGATCGACTCCGCCGGCTCCGGGTCCCAGTCCTCGTCCAGGAGGCCCAGTTCGCACTTCTGGAGCAGGACGCGACGGACCGCCCGGTCCACCAGGTCCGCCGGGACCGTACCCTCCCGTACCGCTGCCACCAGGTCCGGCCCGTAGCACTTCACCGTCGGCAGTTCGACGTCGATGCCGGCCGCGAGGGCCAGGTGGGCCGCCTCGGTGGGCGAACCGGCGACCTTGTGCAGGGTCTCCAGGAAGCCGATGCCGAAGTAGTCGGCGACGACCGTCCCCGTGAAGCCCCATTCCTCCCGCAGGAGTTCGGTCAGCAGCCCGGGGTCGGCCGACGCCGGTACGCCGTCCGTCTCGTTGTACGCCGCCATCAGCGAGCGCGCTCCGCCTTCGCGCAGGGCCATCTCGAAGGGCGGCAGGGTGATGTCGGCGAACTCGCGGACACCGGCCCGTACGGGTGCCAGATTGCGGGCGCCCGCCGAGGACGCGTACCCGGCGAAGTGCTTGAGCGTGGCGACGATCCCGGCCGACTCCAGACCGCGCACATAGGCGCTGCCGACCGTGCCGACCAGATACGGGTCCTCGCCGATCGTCTCCTCGACCCGGCCCCAGCGGGGGTCACGGACCACGTCCAGGACCGGCGCCAGCCCTTGGTGCACACCCACCGAGCGCAGGTCGCGGCCGATGTGCCGGGCCATCTCCTCGACCAGCGGCGGGTCGAAGCTCGCACCCCAGGCCAGCGGCACGGGGTACGCGGTGGCGCGCCAGGCCGTGAAGCCGGCCAGGCACTCCTCGTGGGCGACGGCCGGGATGCCGAAGCGGCCCGCCGCGGCGATACGGCGCTGGGCCAGGGCCAGGGCCCGGGCGCCGAGGTCCGGGTCGACGGGGGCCGTGCCGAAGGAACGGGTGAGCTGACCCAGGCCGAGACCGATCAGCTCGTCCCAGTCGTAGTCGGCGGTCATGTCGTGCTGATGGGGAGCGACCCCGTCGCCGTCCGTGGCGGCGCCCACCCACACGCCGTAGAGCTGGGCGGTCTTCTCCTCCAGGGTCATCCGGGCGAGGAGGTCGTCGACGCGGGCGGCCGCGGGGAGAGCGGGGTCACGCCAGGGGGCGGTGGTCATGAAACTCCACTCGGTTAGGAGGCCGAATCGAATGTTTCGATAAGTAATCCGAATGTTCCGGGAACCTATGGTGCGCCAGGGGGTTCGTCAAGAGGTCGCGCAGGGATACGATCGCCGCCATGACAGCCTCGGAGTCCGCTGAAACCCACACGACAGGGCGGTCCACCCAGACCGCCACCCTCGCTGAGATCGCCCGCGAGGCCGGCGTGTCGGCGCCGACTGTTTCGAAGGTCCTCAACGGCCGTGCCGACGTCGCCCCGGCCACCCGGACCCGCGTGGAGGAACTGCTGCGCGCCTACGGCTACCGGCGCCGCCGGGCCGAGGCCAGCCGCTCGCCCCTGATCGACCTGGTCTTCCACGAACTGGAGAGCGCCTGGGCGATGGAGGTCATCCGGGGCGTGGAGAACGTGGCCCGGGACGCCGGGCTGAGTGTCGTGCTGAGCGAGAGCGCGGGGCGGCTCACCCCGGGGCGGACCTGGGCCGACCAGGTCGCCGCCCGCCGTCCGCACGGCGTGATCCTCGTCCTGTCCGGCCTCGACGAGTCCCAGCGGGCGCTGTTGACCAGTCGGTCCATCCCGTTCGTGGTGATGGACCCGGCCGGCGACCCGGGCTCCGACGTGCCGTCCATCGGCGCCACCAACTGGCAGGGCGGTCTCGCCGCCACCCGGCATCTGGTCGACCTCGGCCACACCCGCATCGGCGCCATCAGCGGACCGGCGAGCATGATGTGCAGCCGCGCCCGGGTGGACGGCTACCGGGCCGCCCTGGAGACGGCCGGGCTGCCCGTCGACCCGGGACTGATCAAGACCGGGGACTTCCATCACGAGGCCGGCTACCGCCTCGGCCGCGAACTGCTGAGCCTGCCGGACCGGCCCACGGCCGTCTTCGCCGGCAACGACCTCCAGGCGCTCGGACTCTACGAGGCCGCCCGTGAGCTGGGACTGCGCATCCCGGACGACCTGAGCGTGGTCGGCTTCGACGACCTGCCGGTGGCGCGCTGGGTGGGGCCGCCGCTGACGACCGTACGGCAGCCGCTGATGGAGATGGCGGAGGCGGCGGCCCGGCTGGTGCTGGAGCTGGCGCGCGCGGAGGGGGCGCCGGTGGCGACCCGGGTGGAGCTGGCCACCAGTCTGGTGGTGCGGTCGAGTACTGGGGCGCCTGTGGCCAGAAGTTGACGTATTGACGGGTGAGGTCGGCGCCTCCACACTCCTCCGAAGTCAATCGGTTGAACGACCGAAACTTTCGGAGGCACCCGCAATGAGCCCCTCCAGATCATCATCCGTCAGATCGACATCCTTACGAGCTCGCCTTGTCGCCGTGCTCACCGGCGTCACCGCCGTCGGCGCTCTCCTCGCGGCCGGCATGACGTCCGCGCACGCCGCCGACACGCCCCTGCGCGACCTCGCGGCCGCCAAGGGCAAGATCATCGGTACGGCGGTCACCGGCTCCAAGCTCACCGGCACCTACGGCGACATCGCCGGGGCGCAGTTCAACTCGCTGACCCCGGGCAACGCCATGAAGTGGGGGTCGGTCGAGCCGACACAGGGCACCTTCAACTGGACGGAGGCCGACCAGATCGTCGCCTTCGCGCAGGCCCACAACCAGCAGGTGCGCGGCCACACTCTCGCCTGGCACAACCAGAACCCGAGCTGGCTGACCAACGGCAGCTGGACGTCCGCCCAGCTCAGCAGCCTGCTCCAGAACCACATCGGTACCGAGGTCGGCCGCTACCGGGGCAAGATCGCCGCCTGGGACGTGGTCAACGAGCCCTTCAACGAGGACGGTACCTACCGCTCGACCCTCTGGTACAACGGCCTCGGCGTCGACTACATCGCGAGCGCCCTGACCTGGGCGCGGGCCGCCGACCCGGCCGCCAAGCTGTACATCAACGACTACAACGTCGAGGGCGTCAACGCCAAGAGCACCGCCCTGTACAACCTGGTCAAGTCCCTGAAGGAGCGCGGCGTCCCGATCGACGGCGTCGGTCTCCAGGCCCACCTGATCCTCGGTCAGGTGCCGTCCACGCTTCAGCAGAACATCCAGCGCTTCGCCGACCTCGGCGTCGACGTGGCGATCACCGAGCTGGACATACGGATGGCGCTGCCGGCCGACAGCACGAAACTGGCCCAGCAGGCCGCCGACTACAAGTCGGTCACCGCCGCCTGCGTGGCCGTGACGCGCTGCGTCAACCTCACCGTCTGGGGCTTCACCGACTCCGACTCATGGGTCCCGGGCACCTTCTCGGGCTACGGGGCCGCGACCCCGTACGACGAGAACTACGCGCCGAAACCGGCGTACTACGGCATCGCCGAGGCGCTCGGCGGGACGACGACCACGCCGCCGCCCACGACCGGCGGCTGCACGGCGACGTACAGCGTGGTGAGCCAGTGGGACGCGGGCTTCACGGGCCAGGTGAAGATCGCCTGCTCCGGCGCCTCGCTGTCCTCGTGGAAGGTGGGCTGGACGTACGGCGCGGGCCAGCAGATCAGCCAGGCCTGGAACGCGACCTGCACGCAGTCGGGCGCGGCCGTGTCCTGCGCGAACGCCTCCTACAACGAGGCGGTCGCGGACGGCGGTTCGGTGACGTTCGGGTTCAACGCGTCGTGGAGCGGGAGCAATCCGGTGCCTACCGTGACGCTGCGCTGAGAAATATGAGATTTTCCGAAGAATGGCATCGTGAGCATCACCGCCGTAATAATTCGGACTTATGTTCCTCTCCGTGACCGGAGACGACAAGGACCAGAACGGGGACGCGGGCAGACGCGGAGGCCGGCGGTCGACCATTCTCAAGGCCGCCGGCCTCACCCTCGCGGGCGCCCTGGTGCTGGGCGCCGCGACGGCGGGCTGGGCCTACTGGCATCTGAGCAGCAACATCAAGAGCGTCGACATCAACAGCGCGCTCGGCGACGACCGCCCGGCCAAGTCGGTGACCACACCGACGCCCACCGGATCGGCGTCCCCGTCGGCCGCCGCCTCCCCACTGCCGACCGAGGCCCTGAACATCCTGGTCCTGGGCTCCGACTCGCGCAGTGGCGAGGAGAACCAGGAGCTCGGCGGCGGCAGCAGTTCCGGCGCCCGCTCCGACACGGCGATGGTCGTGCACATCGACGCGGGCCGCACGACGGCCACCGTGGTCAGCATCCCGCGCGACACACTCGTCACGCGTCCGTCCTGCCCGTTGTCGTCCGGGGGGTCGACGGCGGTGGCGTACGGCGCGATGTTCAACAGCGCCTACTCGGTGGGCGGTCCGGTCTGCGCGGTGAAGACCGTCGAGTCGATCACGGGCGTCCGGATGGACCACTACATCGAGATCGACTTCTCGGGTTTCGCGAAGCTCGTGAACGCGCTCGGCGGAGTCACCCTCACCACGGACGAGGACATCGACGACGACCACAGCCACCTGCACCTGAAGGCGGGCACCCACCACCTGAACGGCAAGCAGGCCCTCGCCCTGGCCCGCACCCGGCACGGCATAGGCGACGGCAGCGACCTCGGCCGCATAGGCCTCCAGCAGAAGCTGGTGAAGGCCCTGCTCGAACAGATCGCCTCGACCGACCTGCTGACCGACCCCGCCAAGCTCTACGAGGTCGCCGACGCCGTCACCGGCAGCCTCACCACCGACACCGGCCTCGACTCGCTGGGCGAGCTGAGGAACCTGGGCGCGAGCCTGAAGGCCCTGTCGGCCGACAGCGTCAAGACGGTGATGATGCCGGTGGTGACCGCCCCGTCGGACCCCAACCGGGTGGTGGCTCAGGAACCGGCGGCGAGCAAGCTGTGGGCGTCGCTGCGCTGACCGCCCACGCCCGCGCCTGGGCCCGGGCCCGGGAGAACTCGGCTCAGGAAAATTCTTCGAAGAATTCCGGCGGTCGTGTCGATCCGCCCGTCTCCCGTTCGACGCACAGGTGAGAGGCGGGGAGAGGCCCCGCCCGGGAGACTCGTCACCGTACGGGTCGCTCACCGCCGTAAGGAGTCACCATGCCGCGCTATCTGTCGCTCGTGCAGATCGACGAGTCCACCGCGCCCGCCGAGGGCCCCAGCCCCGAGCTGATGCAGCGGATGGGGGAGCTGATCGAGGAGATCACCAAGGCCGGCGTCATGCTCGACACCGCCGGGCTGACCCCCTCCGCGCAGGGCACCCGGGTGCACTGGGAGGGCGGAAAGATCTCCGTCACCGACGGGCCGTTCACCGAGGCCAAGGAGGTCGTCGGCGGCTACGCCGTCATGCAGTGCAAGGACCTGGCCGAGGCCATCGAGTGGACCAAGCGGTTCCTGAAGGTCCACGAGGACCACTGGACGGTGACCTGCGAGGTACGGGAGATCGCCGAGGGCTGAGCGGCTCCTTGGCCGGAACGCGGTCCGGGGTGTTCGATGGGGGGCTGTGAGCCCGCAGCCCCCCGCCGACCCGCGCGGCGCCATCGAAACCGTCTTCCGCCTGGAGTCCCCCCGCGTCATCGCAGCCGTCGCCCGTGTCGTCCGCGACGTCGGCATCGCGGAGGAGCTGGCGCAGGACGCGCTGGTCGCGGCCCTGGAGCAGTGGCCGCGGGACGGGGTCCCCGACAATCCGGGCGCCTGGCTCGTCACCACCGCCCGCCGTCGCGCCGTCGACCTGGTCCGCCGCCGGGAGAACTACGCCCGCAAGCTCGCGGAGATCGGCCGCGACCTGGAGACCACGGTCCCGCCGGAGGAGCCCGCCGACCCGGACGACATCGACGACGACCTGCTCCGCCTCGTCTTCACCGCCTGCCACCCGGTGCTGTCCGCCGAGGCCCGCATCGCCCTCACCCTGCGTCTGCTCGGCGGCCTGACCACGCCCGAGATCGCCCGTGCCTTCCTCACCCCGGAGCCGACGATCGCCCAGCGCATCGTCCGCGCGAAACGCACGCTGGCCACGAAGAACGTGGCCTTCGAGGTGCCGTACGGCCAAGACCGCGAAACCCGCCTCGCCTCGGTCCTCGACGTCATCTACCTGATCTTCAACGAGGGGTACGCGGCCACGGTCGGCGACGACTGGCTGCGCCCGGCACTGTGCGAGGACGCCCTGCGGCTCGCCCGGCAGCTGGCGGCGCTGATGCCCAAGGAGCCGGAGGTGCACGGCCTGGTGTCGCTGCTGGAGTTCCAGGCCTCCCGCACGGCCGCCCGCACCGGCCCCGAAGGCGAGCCGATCCTCCTCCGCGACCAGAACCGCCGCCGCTGGAACCGCATGCTCATCGCCCGCGGCATCAACGCCCTCGCCCGCGCGGACACCACCACCCCCGGCCCGTACGTCCTCCAGGCCACGATCGCCGCCTGCCACGCACACGCGTACACCTACGACGAAACCGACTGGCCGGCCATCGCCACGCTCTACGGCCTCCTCGCGGCCCGCGCCCCCTCCCCGGTCGTCGAACTCAACCGGGCGGTGGCCGTGTCGATGGCGGAGGGGCCGGACGCGGCCCTGGAGATCGTCGACACCCTCGCCGCCGAACCCGCGCTACGGGACTACCACTTGCTGCCCAGCGTGCGGGGCGATCTGCTCGCACGGTTGGGCCGTGCGGCGGAGGCGCGGGCGGAGTTCGAACGGGCGGCGGCGCTGGCACGCAACGAACGGGAGCGGGAGTTGCTGCTGCGGCGGGCGGCAGAGGTGTCCTAGGTGTCCTGCGCCGGGTGGCCGATCAGCATCGTCGGTGCCCCCGCGACCCGGGTGAGGAACACCGTCGCCGAGTGGGGCCCGTGCGGCTTGACCTTGCGGCGCAGCTCCTCCGGCTCCACCGCCGACCCGCGCTTCTTGACGGTCAGCACCCCGACCTCCCGCTCTCGCAGCAGCGCCTTCAACTTCTTGACGCTGAAGTGGAGTTGGTCGGTGATCTCGTACGCCGAGGCGTACGCCGTCGGGCGCGCTTCGTCCGCCGTGACGTACGCGATGGTCTCGTCGACGAGTCCGCCGCCGACCTCCTCGGCGACCTCGGCGACCAGGTGGGCGCGGATGACGGCGCCGTCGGGTTCGTACAAGTAGCGGCCGACGGAACGCACTTCGGGGTTCGGCAGACCGCGGGAGAGCAGGGTGCGCGGGCCGGGCAGCAGGGTGGCGCGCACCGCGCCCGGGGCCGTGCCGAACCACAGCACCGCCTCCTTCACGTCTCCGCCGTCCGAGATCCACTCGGCCTCGGCCTCGGCGGGGACCGCCTCGTGCGGAATGCCGGGCGCGACCTTCAGGGCGGCGTGCGGGGACTTCAGGGCCGTGTCCACCGCCCAGGACAGCGGCGGCGAGTACGCCTCCGGATCGAAGATACGACCGCGACCGCCCCGGCGCGCCGGGTCCACGAAGACGGCGTCGTACGGCGTCGCGTCCACCTCCGTGACATCCGCCTCCCGCACCTCGATCAGATCGGCGAGCCCCAGCGCGTCGGCGTTCGCCCGCGCCACGGCCGCCGTCAGCGGGTCGCGGTCCACGGCGAGGACCCGGATGCCGACGCGGGCGAGCGCGATCGCGTCGCCGCCGATGCCGCAGCACAGGTCGGCGACCGAGGCCACGCCGAGTTCCTTGAGCCTTCGGGCGCGATACGTGGCCACCGTCGCCCGGGTGGACTGCTCCACCCCGTTGGGCGTGAAGAACATCCGCTGCGCGTCCTCGGCCGCGAACTTCGCCGCCGCCCGCTGCCGCAGCCGCGCCTGGCCGATCGCCGCCGACACCAGTTCGGCGGGGTGCTCGCGGCGCAGCCGGGTGGCGACGGCGAGCTCGTCGGCCGGGGCGGTGTCGCGTACCTCGTCGAGGAGGGCGCGACCTTCGGGCGTGAGGAGGGCGTCCAGGTCGTTCACCGGCTCATTGTGGGCCAGTCGGTGGATGGTGCGCCTCCGGTGGCGGTGTCGGGCCGGGTGCGGCGGCGTGGGCTGGGAGGATCCGGCAGCATGCGAGTAGTCGTACAAGATGACAAAAATGGCGCGTTTCGGGTCTCTCGGGTCCGTTGCGTCATCGCCGCGCTCGCCGTCGCCGCCATCGCTTCGGGCTGTGCGCAGGGTGGCGACGGGACGGCGGTCCGTCCGGCCCCCGGACAGCCGAATCCCCTCCACGCACCCCCGGCCCGCGCCCTCGACTCCTATGCCGGCAAGCTGCGCGCCGAGTACGCGGCCCGGGCCGCCGCAGCCAGGCGCTGGGGCCTGGAGAAGGTCCCGCTGACACCCCCGCGGCCCCCGGCGAGGAAGCCGGAGATCACCGCACGCGACGGGTTCGAGGTCCATGGCCAGGAGGAGCTGAACCTGCCCCCGGTCTTCACCACGATCCCCACCGAGCAGAAGGTCGTCTTCCTCACCATCGACGACGGCTCCGAGAAGGACCCGGCGTTCCTGCGCATGATGAGCGACCTGAAGATCCCGTACACCGCCTTCCTCAGCGGCTACCTGATCAAGGACGACTACGGCTACTTCAAGAAGATGCAGGGCAGGGGAGTGGTCCTGAACAACCACACCCTCCACCACCCGTACCTGCCCGGCCTGTCGTACGAGGAGCAGAAACACGAGATCTGCGGCATGCAGGACGTGATCGAGAGCCACTACGGCAAGCGCCCGACCGTCTTCCGCCCGCCCTACGGCAACTACAACCAGGACACCCTGCGCGCCGCGAAGGCCTGCGGTATCAAGTACGCCCCGATCTGGGACGAGGAGGTCTTCGTCGACCACTGGGAGTACCGCGAGTGGGACCAGGGCCTGCACCCCGGAGACATCGTCCTCACCCATTTCCGGGGCCCGACCGACTGGGCGGGCACGATGCCCGACATGATCCGCCGGTTCCTGAAGAAGGTCACCGACGAGGGGTACGCGGTGGCCCGCCTGGAGGACTACCTGTGAGGCTGAGGGCGCTGACCGCGGGAGTGCTGGCGTCGGCCGTACTGCTGACCGGCTGCGCCCAGTCCGTCGACCCGATCGAGCGGCTGGGCAAGAAGGCGGCCCAGCGGGTACGGCCGCACAGCCCTGCCGGGCAGCAGGCGTACCGCCACTGGGGCCTCACGGCTCCACTGACCCCGGCCCCCGAGCCGGCGGTCCGGCCGCTCACCGATCGCGCCGGTCCGGCCGATCCCGCTGGTCCCGCCGGTCCGGCCGATCCCGCACGTCCCGCCGGTCGCGGCCTCCCGCTCGTGGTCGACCACGTCCCGACCCGCGACAAGGTCGTCTTCCTCACCTACGACGACGGCGCCGAACGCGATCCGCGGTTCGTCGACATGGTCCGTGAACTACGGCTTCCGGTCAGCATGTTCCTCACGGACAGCGTCGTCGGACCGGCGTACGGCCACTTCGCCCGGCTGCGGTCGGTCGGCGCGAGCCTCCAGAACCACACCCTCGACCATCCCTCCCTGCGCGGTCTGCCCTACGCCGGTCAGCGCGCGGAGATCTGCGGCCAGCAGGACAAGCTCCGGGCCCGTTTCGGCGTGCGCCCGCGCCTGCTCCGGCCGCCCTACGGCACGTACGACGCCGCCACGCTGCGTGCCGCCGCCGACTGCGGTGTCTCCGCGGTGGTGCTGTGGCGGGTGTCGATGGGAGCGGACGACCTGACCTACGCCAAGGGCTCCCACCAGCTCCTCCCCGGCGACATCGTGGCCGTCGGCCCGGACGAGACGACGACCCCGACGCTCAGGCAGCGCACGACCCGCCTGCTGCGCCGGATCCAGCGGCAGGGCCTGACGGTGGGACGTCTGGAGGACTACCTGTAGCCCGAGCGGCCCCCCGCCCGACTCGGTTGACCGGCGGTCAGTCCGACCAGGGCGCACCCGGATTCCCGCGCCGCGCCGCAGCGCAATTGGCACTCCGCTTGACCGAGTGCTAATCGCGGTCATAGTCTCGGCCCTGGCACTCCCCCCTGGAGAGTGCCAACACGCGACGGGCAGGTCCGGCACCCGCGACGACGGATCGACCTGGTCGCCACCTCAGACAGTTAACCCCGTGAGATCTCCGAAGGGGGAGGTCGGATCGTGACGACCGCCAGCTCCAAGGTTGCCATCAAGCCGCTCGAGGACCGCATCGTGGTCCAGCCGCTCGACGCCGAGCAGACCACGGCCTCTGGCCTGGTCATCCCGGACACCGCGAAGGAGAAGCCCCAGGAGGGCGTCGTCCTCGCCGTGGGCCCGGGCCGCTTCGAGAACGGCGAGCGCCTGCCGCTCGACGTCAAGACCGGCGACATCGTGCTGTACAGCAAGTACGGCGGCACCGAGGTGAAGTACAACGGCGAGGAGTACCTCGTCCTCTCGGCTCGCGACGTGCTCGCGATCATCGAGAAGTAGTTCACCCGAAGATTTGCTTTGTGAGCTGCGCCCCTGGCCACCCCGCTGACGCCGGGCGGCGAGGGGCGCAGTTCTTTCATACGAGTTCCGAGAGGGCTGAAACGCTCCCATGGCGAAGATTCTGAAGTTCGACGAGGACGCCCGTCGCGCCCTCGAGCGCGGCGTCAACAAGCTTGCCGACACGGTGAAGGTGACGATCGGCCCCAAGGGCCGCAACGTCGTCATCGACAAGAAGTTCGGCGCCCCGACCATCACCAACGACGGTGTCACCATCGCCCGCGAGGTCGAGATCGACGACCCGTACGAGAACCTCGGCGCCCAGCTGGTGAAGGAGGTGGCGACCAAGACCAACGACGTCGCTGGTGACGGCACCACCACCGCCACCGTGCTCGCCCAGGCGCTGGTGCGCGAGGGCCTGAAGAACGTCGCCGCCGGTGCCTCCCCGGCCGCCCTGAAGAAGGGCATCGACGCCGCGGTCAAGGCCGTCTCCGAGGACCTCCTCGCCTCGGCCCGTCCGATCGACGAGAAGTCCGACATCGCCGCGGTCGCCGCGCTGTCCGCCCAGGACCAGCAGGTCGGCGAGCTCATCGCCGAGGCGATGGACAAGGTCGGCAAGGACGGTGTCATCACCGTCGAGGAGTCCAACACCTTCGGTCTGGAGCTGGACTTCACCGAGGGCATGGCCTTCGACAAGGGCTACCTGTCGCCGTACTTCGTGACGGACCAGGAGCGCATGGAGGCCGTCCTCGACGAGCCGTACATCCTGATCAACCAGGGCAAGGTCTCCTCCATCCAGGACCTGCTGCCGCTGCTGGAGAAGGTCATCCAGACCAACTCCTCGAAGCCGCTGCTGATCATCGCCGAGGACGTCGAGGGCGAGGCCCTGTCGACCCTGGTCGTCAACAAGATCCGCGGCACCTTCAACGCGGTCGCGGTCAAGGCCCCCGGCTTCGGTGACCGCCGCAAGGCGATGCTGCAGGACCTGGCGATCCTCACCGGTGCCACGGTCATCTCCGAGGAGGTCGGCCTCAAGCTCGACCAGGTCGGTCTGGACGTGCTGGGCTCCGCCCGCCGCGTCACCGTCACCAAGGACGACACCACGGTCGTCGACGGTGCCGGCAACGCCGAGGACGTCGTCGGCCGCGTCGCCCAGATCAAGGCCGAGATCGAGAACACCGACTCCGACTGGGACCGCGAGAAGCTCCAGGAGCGCCTCGCCAAGCTGGCCGGCGGCGTGTGCGTGATCAAGGTCGGCGCCGCCACCGAGGTGGAGCTGAAGGAGAAGAAGCACCGTCTGGAGGACGCCATCTCCGCGACCCGCGCCGCGGTCGAGGAGGGCATCGTCTCCGGTGGTGGCTCCGCGCTGGTGCACGCCGCCAAGGTCCTCGAGGGCAACCTCGACAAGACCGGCGACGAGGCCACCGGTGTCGCCGTGGTCCGCCGCGCGGTCGTCGAGCCGCTGCGCTGGATCGCCGAGAACGCCGGCCTCGAGGGCTACGTCATCACCTCCAAGGTCGCCGAGCTCGACAAGGGCCAGGGCTTCAACGCCGCCACCGGCGAGTACGGCGACCTGGTCAAGGCCGGCGTCATCGACCCGGTGAAGGTCACCCGCTCCGCCCTGGAGAACGCCGCCTCCATCGCCTCCCTCCTCCTCACGACCGAGACCCTGGTCGTCGAGAAGAAGGAAGAGGAAGAGCCGGCCGCCGCGGGCCACGGTCACGGCCACTCCCACTGAGGCACGCGCCACCGCACCACCGGAAGAAGCCCCCGTTCCGAATACGGAACGGGGGCTTCTCCCCCTCGCGGGCGGCTTGTCGCTCCTTGGCGCGCTGTCAGAGCTCCAGCGAGTCCAGCACCCCGAGCTGCGCCATCAGCCCCAGCCTGTCGTACTGCCACCACCCCTCGACGATCTTCGCGTCCTCACCGCACCGGAAGACGGTCGTGCCGGTCATCGACACCTGCTTCCCGGTGGCCGGAATCCCCAGGAAGTCGCCGCGGTGCGTGCCCTGCCAGGTCCAGCGCGTGGACACCCGGTCGCCCTGGGCGATCTGGTCCTCCACGGTGAACGCGAAGTCGAACGCGCCCCGCCACATCTCGATCTCGCGCCGCATGTTGTCCAGCCCGAGCGTGTCCTGATCGTTGGCGGGATCGTGGTCGTGGTAGTTCTCCGCCAGCACGTCGTTCAGCGGCGGAAGTTCACCCCTGGCGGCCACCTGCTCGAAGAACCTGCGCGCGTTGCCCGCGTACAACTGCTCGTCCCGCACCACTTCGAGGTCCGTGAACGTCGGCATCTCGTCGCAGAGGGCGACCATCTCCTGGAAGATCTTGTCGGTTTCGGGGAGATTCGAGTTCCGCATCGCGTCCTCGTACGACGGGAACTCCACGATCTCGATGATGTGCGACGCGTCGGACCTGTCCCTGCCGAGCAGGTCGTGCGTCGCGGTCCGCTTCCCCTTGGTCTGTTCGACCCACGTGTCCATGAGCCGGTTCATCTCGTCGAACCGACTCGTCCTGCACTCGATGAGCTGTACGAACGTCATGACGCCGCCTCCGGCCCCCCTGGGTCCGGTCCCTCACGCCCATTCTCCCACCGGAGTGGCGACGTCACCCCCTTCGTACCGAGCCTCGCCCGAGGGTCACTGCGGCCCGTACTTGCGCCCCGTCTTCGAGGTGACCCCGCCCAGCAGCCCCCGCGGTGTCACCTTCACCAGCCCCATCAGTGCCTTGTAGCGCGGGTCCGGAACGGACAACGACTTCCCGCGCGCCAGATCGTTCAGCGCCGCCGCGACCAGCTTGTCGGCATCCAGCCACATCCAGCCCGGAATGTTGTCCGTGCCCATCCCGGCCCGCTCATGGAACTCGGTCCGCACGAAGCCGGGGCACAGCGCCATCAGCCGCACGCCGCTGCCCGCCAGATCCCGCGCGGCTCCCTGCGTGAACTGCACGACCCACGCCTTGGACGCACCGTACGTACCCCGGGGGACGAAGGCGGCGACCGAGGCGACGTTGACGACTCCGCCGCGACCGCGCTCCCGCATTCCCCCGGTCGCCGCCGCCGTCAGCCGCAGCACCGCCTCGCAGTGCACCTTGAGCATCTTCAGCTCGTCGGCCATCGACACGTCGAGGAAGCGGCCCTTGTTGCCGAAACCGGCGTTGTTGATCAGCAGGTCGACGGGGTTCCTCCGGTCGCCGAGCCGGTCGGCCACCGCGTCGATGCCGTCGTCCGTCGCGAGGTCCGCCGTCAGCACCTCCGCCTCGATGCCGTGCCGGTCGTGCAGTTCCGTCGCCTGCTCCCGAAGCCGCTTGGTGTCGCGTGCCACCAGCACGAGGTTGTGCCCGTCCGCGGCCAGCCGCCGCGCGAACGCGGCACCGATGCCCGCGGTCGATCCCGTAATCAGAGCCGTTGTCATGGCGCAAGCGTAGTTACCCGGACGGTGTGCGTCCGCTCTCTGCACAGGGCCTCCCGCTGGTGAACAGCGGTGTGCGCCGGACTTGCCTGACGAAGATTCAGACCTTGTGCTGCTCCGCGTACTTCCGTGCCGCCGCCAGCGACTCCGGATGCAGCGCCTCGCCCGCCGCGAGCAGCCGCGGCAGCAGTTCCCGCTCGGTCGTGACCGCCCTGAACTGGAGGGCCACCGTCACCTCGTGGGCAGGCCGGTGCACGATCTCGACCCGGTCGCCCGCCCGTATCTCACCCGGCTCGATCACCCGGAGGTAGGCGCCGGGCGCGCCCTTGCGCGTGAACCGCTTCACCCACCCCCGCTCACCCAGATGGTCCTGGAAGGTGCGGCACGGAATCCGCCCACAGGTGACCTCCAGCACCAGCTCACGCCCGATGCGCCAGCGCTCGCCGATCCGCGCGCCGGACACGTCGAGGCCGGAGGTCGTGAGGTTCTCGCCGAACGCGCCGTTGCCGAGCGTCCGGCCCAGCTCGCGCTCCCAGTCGTCGAGGTCCTCGCGCGCGACCGCGTACACGGCCTGGTCGTCGCCGCCGTGATGGCGGGTGTCGCACACCGCGTCCCCGGCCAGCCCGCTCGCGCCGGTCCCCTTGGGCCCGGGCGCGGACACCCGCACCGGCCCGTCCGACGGCTGCTTGTCGATGCCGGTCAGACCCTCCGGCTGGTCCGTGTAGGGCACGGCCCGCGGGCGGCCCAGGTTCACCGAGAGAAGCTTCATGGACGCAGGCTAAAAGGCCGACCCCCAAAGCGTCGACGCAATATCGGGCGCCGCACCCAAGGCCGACTTATGCTTGAAGGGTGATCGAGGCCCGTCATCTCCGCGTCCTGCGCGCCGTCGCCGCCACCGGCTCCTTCTCGGCGGCGGGGCGTGAACTGGGCTGCACCCAGCCCGCCGTGAGCCAGCAGATGAAGGCACTGGAGGCGTCGGCCGGCACCCCGCTGCTCATCCGCAGCGGCCGCGAGATGCGTCTGACCCAGGCGGGCGAGGCCCTCGTCCGGCACGCGGCCGGCATCCTCGCCGGACTCACCGCGGCCGAGGAGGAGATCGCCGCCATCGCGGGCCTGCGGGCGGGCCGGGTCCGGCTGGTCTCCTTCCCCAGCGGCAGCTCCACGCTCGTGCCCACCGCCCTCGCCGCCCTGCGCGCCGCGCACCCCGGCACCCGCGTCTCCCTGGAGGAGGCCGAGCCGCCCGAGTCGGTCGAGAAGCTCCGGGGCGGCGACTGCGACGTCGCGCTCGCCTTCCGCTACGAGAACGCGGCGGGCGCGGAGGAGTGGGACGACCTCGTCGTACGGCCCCTGCTGACCGACCGGCTGGTGGGCCTGGTGCCGGAACGTCACCGGCTCGCGCGCGCGGAGTCCGTGGCCATCGGCGAACTCGCCCGGGAACCATGGATCGCAGGCTGCCCGCGCTGTCGTGGCCAGCTGGTGGAGGTGTGCGAGAGCGCCGGCTTCTCCCCGCGCATCGATTTCGCCACCGACGACTACCCGGCGGTGGTCGGCCTGGTGGGCGCCGGTCTCGGCGTCGCCGTCCTGCCCCAGCTCGCCGTCGAGTCCGTACGTCCCAGGGGCGTACGCACAGTGACGGTGGAGCCGCCGGTGCGGCGGAAGATCGTCGCGCTCACGCTGCCCGACCTGGCTCAGGTGCCGGCGGTGGCGGCGACGCTGGAGCAACTGGAGCGGGCTGCAGTCCGCTAGCGGACGCTCCCCGAATGGTCAGGGGCAGGCGTACCGTGCTCTGCGGTTTTGCTTGCAGATGCTTGCAGAAACGTTCCTTCAGGTGTTCGAAACGCTGTTCCCTCCAGTGGCGGACGCCGACACCAGCCGGTTGCGTGCCCGGCCCATGAGTTCCTCGCGCTCGTCCTCGGTCAACCCGCCCCACACGCCGTACGGCTCACGCACCGCCAGTGCGTGCGCCGCGCACTGTGCGCGGACCGGGCACCTCATGCAGACCTCCTTGGCCGAGTTCTCACGAGCACTCCGGGCCGCCCCGCGCTCGCCCTCCGGATGGAAGAACAGAGAGCTGTCCACCCCGCGACAGGCGGCCAGGAGCTGCCAGTCCCACAGGTCCGCGTTCGGTCCGGGAAGGCGGGAGAAATCTGCCATTACGTGACCCCTTGCAGCCGTTCTGAGCGGATACGGTGCTCACGACCGTACATCTACGATCTAAGGAGATGAAAATATGACTCATTGCGAATCTAGCCTCAGACACCAGCAGAAGGGAAGAAATAGGGCTAAATGGGGCACGGGTTGTGATGAAAGCTTGAGGGTCTGCCGCGCGTGTCTGCGCTGTGTCCGACCCCTCACGTAGAGTGCCGAAGATGGCACACGGCCCCGTAACTCTTTCGAGTGACCGTCGTTGAGAGTGCGGAGGCGGTTGAGAACACAAGCGCTCGGGCAGGCGTCCGAGACGGTCGACCGCACAGGTGACGATTTCGTACCAGCCTGGAGGCACAAGGTGACGCGCATCAGCTGCGGAGGGCGGCCATGACATCCGTCCTCGTCTGCGACGACTCCCCGCTTGCCCGAGAGGCGCTCCGCCGCGCGGTCGCGACCGTGCCCGGCGTCGAGCGCGTGACGACGGCGGCCAACGGCGAGGAAGTCCTCCGCCGCTGGGGTGCCGACCGCTCGGACCTGATTCTGATGGACGTACGCATGCCCGGCCTGGGCGGCGTCGAGACCGTACGGCGACTGCTGTCCGCCGACCCAGGTGCGCGCATCATCATGCTCACCGTCGCCGAGGACCTGGACGGAGTCGCCCTCGCGGTGGCCGCCGGCGCCCGCGGCTATCTGCACAAGGACGCCTCACGCGCCGAACTGCGCGCCACCGTCACGCAGGCCCTCGCCGACCCGACCTGGCGCCTCGCCCCGCGCCGTCTCCGCTCGGCCGAGATGGGCGCCGCGCCCACCCTCACCGCGCGTGAGATCCAGGTACTGGAGGGCATGAGCCACGGCCGCTCCAACGCCGAGATCGGCCGCGAGCTGTTCCTCTCCGAGGACACCGTCAAGACCCACGCCCGACGTCTCTTCAAGAAGCTCGGCGCCTCGGACCGGGCACACGCGGTGGCGCTCGGGTTCCGCTGGGGCCTGGTGCGCTAGGCGTGCCGGGTGTGTCGTCGCGGGGGTAGGAAGACCCGTAGGGAGACCCGTAAGAAGTCCCAGGTGATCCCCGTCCGCCTCATGGTGGGCGGGGGTGGCGACCGGGCTCGCCCGGTGCCCGCTGCTCGTTTCGCCGCGGATGCCGCATCCTTGAGGTGTGGAGTTCCTCGGGGACGAGTCGGTCAAGCGGAAGGGGAGGGCGCACGGGATGAGTTCCAGCGCACCTGCTCATAACGCTTCGGTGCACAACGATGGACGCGGTGCCACGGATCAATCGGCCGCAGGGCACCATGGTCCGATGCGCGAGGACGACGTGGCCACTGCGCCAGGGGCGATCGGTGCACTGGTCCACCGCGCCGTCGACGGGGACGAGCAGGCCACGCACGACCTGCTCGCCCATGTTCACCCCCTGGCGATCCGGTACTGCCGCACCCGGCTGTCCCGGCTGCCCGGCGACGCCCGCCACTTCGTCGAGGACCTGGCGCAGGAGGTCTGCGTGGCCGTCCTCCTCGCCCTGCCCCGCTACCGGGACACCGGCCGCCCCTTCGAGGCGTTCGTCTTCGCCATCGCCGCGCACAAGGTCGCCGACCTCCAGCGCGCCGCGATGCGTCACCCGGGCTCGACGGCCGTCCCGTCCGACGAGATGCCGGAGCGCCCCGACGACTCGCTGGGCCCCGAGGAGCGGGCGCTGCTCAGCAGCGACGCCGAGTGGGCCAAGCAACTGCTGGCCAGCCTCCCCGAGAACCAGCGCGAGCTGCTCCTGCTGCGTATCGCGGTGGGGCTGACGGCGGAGGAGACTGGACAGATGTTGGGAATGTCACCCGGTGCGGTCCGGGTGGCCCAACACCGAGCGCTGAACCGGTTGCGGGCGCTCGCCGAGCAGTGACAGCTCCTTGGGTGAACAGGGCGCTCGCCGTCTCCGTACGAACATACGAAGCCCGGAGTCACGCTCGACCGCGGAATTCGGGAGCCCCGCTTCCCGTTAGCATGGACATCCGCACCGATCAAGGCCATTTGGGGAAGGTGTCATGACTGCAAACGTCGACGGAGTGCCCGGTAAATTCGCGACACTCGGGCTGACCTACGACGACGTGCTGCTGCTGCCGGGTGCATCCGAAGTGCTCCCCAACGCGGTCGACACCTCGTCCCGGATCTCCCGCAACGTCCGGGTCAACATCCCGCTGCTGTCCGCCGCCATGGACAAGGTCACCGAATCGCGCATGGCGATCGCGATGGCCCGCCAGGGTGGCGTCGGTGTACTGCACCGCAACCTGTCCATCGAAGACCAGGTGAACCAGGTCGACCTGGTGAAGCGGTCCGAGTCCGGGATGGTCACCGACCCGATCACGGTGAACCCGGAGGCGACGCTGGCCGAGGCCGACGCACTCTGCGCCAAGTTCCGCATCAGCGGCGTCCCGGTCACCGACGGCGACAAGAAGCTGCTCGGCATCGTCACCAACCGCGACATGGCCTTCGAGAGCGACCGCTCGCGTCGGGTGCACGAAGTCATGACGCCGATGCCGCTGGTCACCGGCCATGTCGGCATCTCCGGCGCCGACGCCATCGAGCTGCTGCGCCGCCACAAGATCGAGAAGCTTCCCCTGGTCGACGACGCGGGCGTTCTCAAGGGCCTCATCACGGTCAAGGACTTCGTGAAGGCCGAGCAGTACCCCCACGCCGCGAAGGACGCCGAGGGCCGTCTGCTCGTGGGCGCCGCGGTGGGTGCCAGCCCCGAGGCGCTGGAGCGCGCCCAGGCCCTCGCCGAGGCCGGTGTGGACTTCCTGGTCGTCGACACCTCGCACGGTCACAACAGCAACGCCCTCAGCTGGATGGCGAAGATCAAGTCGAGCGTGCACGTCGACGTGATCGGCGGCAACGTCGCCACGCGTGACGGCGCCCAGGCGCTGATCGACGCCGGTGTCGACGGCATCAAGGTGGGTGTGGGCCCCGGCTCGATCTGTACCACGCGTGTCGTCGCCGGCATCGGCGTCCCGCAGGTCACCGCCATCTACGAGGCCTCCCTCGCGGCCCGGCCCGCCGGCGTTCCGCTGATCGGCGACGGCGGTCTGCAGTACTCCGGTGACATCGGCAAGGCGCTCGCCGCCGGCGCCGACACGGTGATGCTGGGCAGCCTCCTCGCGGGCTGTGAGGAGTCGCCCGGCGAGCTGCAGTTCATCAACGGCAAGCAGTTCAAGTCGTACCGCGGTATGGGTTCGCTCGGCGCCATGCAGTCCCGGGGCCAGGGCAGGTCGTACTCGAAGGACCGCTACTTCCAGGCGGAGGTCGCCTCCGACGACAAGCTCGTGCCCGAGGGCATCGAGGGCCAGGTGCCCTACCGCGGCCCGCTGGCCAACGTGCTGCACCAGCTCGTCGGCGGTCTGCGCCAGACCATGGGTTACGTGGGAGCGGCCACCATCGAGGAGATGGAGTCCAAGGGCCGCTTCGTCCGGATCACGTCCGCGGGTCTCAAGGAGAGCCACCCGCACGACATCCAGATGACGGTCGAGGCGCCGAACTACAGCCGTAAGTGACACACACGCGCGCGTGAAGTGTGCCGATGTACTGCCGAGGGCGGTCCCGGAGGGTTCCGGGGCCGCCCTTGTCGTACCCGTCGGCGATACTGGAGACGCTGAAACGCAGAGGGAAAGGCCACAGACGTGACTGAGATCGAGATCGGGCGCGGCAAGCGCGGCCGCCGGGCGTACGCCTTCGACGACATCGCCGTCGTCCCCAGCCGCCGTACGCGGGACCCGAAGGAGGTCTCGATCGCCTGGCAGATCGACGCCTACCGCTTCGAGCTGCCCTTCCTCGCCGCCCCCATGGACTCGGTCGTCTCCCCGGCCACCGCGATCCGTATCGGCGAGCTCGGCGGCCTGGGCGTGCTGAACCTCGAGGGCCTGTGGACGCGGTACGAGGACCCGCAGCCGCTGCTCGACGAGATCACCGAGCTGGACGACGAGACCGCGACCCGGCGCCTCCAGGAGATCTACGCGGCGCCCATCAAGGAGGAGCTGATCGGGCAGCGCCTCAAGGAGGTGCGCGACTCCGGCGTGGTCACGGCGGCCGCGCTCTCCCCGCAGCGCACGGCCCAGTTCTCCAAGGCGGTCGTGGACGCCGGCGTCGACATCTTCGTCATCCGCGGTACGACGGTGTCGGCGGAGCACGTGTCCGGCGCGCACGAGCCGCTGAACCTGAAGCAGTTCATCTACGAGCTCGACGTCCCGGTGATCGTCGGCGGCTGTGCCACCTACACGGCGGCCCTGCACCTGATGCGCACCGGCGCGGCCGGCGTCCTGGTCGGCTTCGGTGGCGGCGCCGCGCACACCACGCGCAACGTCCTGGGCATCCAGGTCCCGATGGCCACGGCCGTCGCCGACGTGGCGGCGGCCCGCCGTGACTACATGGACGAGTCCGGCGGCCGGTATGTGCACGTGATCGCGGACGGCGGTGTCGGCTGGTCCGGCGACCTGCCCAAGGCGATCGCCTGCGGCGCCGACTCGGTGATGATGGGCTCCCCGCTCGCCCGCGCCACGGACGCGCCCGGCAAGGGCCACCACTGGGGCATGGAGGCGGTCAACGAGGAACTGCCGCGCGGCAAGAAGGTCGACCTCGGCACGGTCGGCACCCTCGAGGAGGTCCTCACCGGCCCGTCCCACACCCCGGACGGCTCGATGAACCTCTTCGGCGCCCTGCGCCGCGCCATGGCCACCACCGGCTACAGCGAGCTGAAGGAGTTCCAGCGCGTCGAGGTGACGGTGGCGGACTCCCAGCACAAGCGGTAGGTCCTACGTCGTAGGACGTCGGCAAGGGCCGGTCATCTCACATCGGTGAGGTGACTGGCCCTTTCCACCGCAAGCCCACCCGCTGGGACCGACTCCGTCTTCGGACGGTGCAGTGCCGGAGGAGGTGGATCTTGCAGCTTTTCGGATGGTGAGCGGCCGCCCCCATGAGACGTAGGGGCGGACACCCGTGAACCATCAGGAGCCTGCCGCAGTAGCCCCTGCGGTGGCTCCACCTGTTTCGTACGTTACCGGCGGGCAATGCCGTACGCCACCACCCCCCGGAGCCCGGCCCGCACCCGTGCGCCCCCGTTCACAACCGGTGCGCCGCACCCGTGGGTGTCGCGCCACGCGTGTCCAGCAGCAGCTGCGCCTTCACCGACAGGCCCTGCAGGTCGTACGTGCGGTGCTGCTGGAGGAGGATCGTCAGGTCGGCGTGGGCGGCGGCCTCGTAGAGGGAGTCCGCGCGGGGTACTGGGCGGTCCAGGACGCTCCAGGACGGGATGTGCGGGTCGTGGTAGCTGATGGAGGCGCCGAGCTCCATCAGACGGATCGCGATCTCCTGGGCCGGAGTGGCCTGCTGGTCGGCGAGGTCGGCCTTGTAGGTGACGCCGAGCAGCAGTACGCGCGCGCCGCGCGCCGACTTTCCGTGCTCGTTCAGGAGGGCCCCGGCGCGCTGGACGACGTACCGGGGCATCCGGTTGTTGACCTGCTGGGCCAGCTCCACCATCCGCAGGGTGCGGCCCGCGTGGGCGGTCAGGTCCTGGGGGACGGCGTGGCCGCCGACGCCGGGGCCGGGGCGGAAGGCCTGGAAGCCGAACGGCTTGGTCTCCGCGCAGCGGATGACGTCCCACAGGTCGACGCCCAGGTCGTGGCACAGGACGGCCATCTCGTTGACGAGGGCGATGTTGACGTGGCGGTAGTTGGTCTCCAGGAGCTGCACGGTTTCGGCTTCGCGGGGTCCACGCGCGCGTACCACCTTGTCGGTGAGCCGGCCGTAGAAGGCGGCGGCCGACTCGGTGCACGCGGGTGTGAGGCCGCCGATGACCTTGGGGGTGTTGGCCGGGGTGAAGTCGCGGTTGCCGGGGTCCACCCGGCCGGGTGAGTAGGCGAGGTGGAAGTCGCGGCCGGCCCGCAGCCCCGAGCCCTCCTCGAGCAGCGGGCGCAGGAGTTCCTCGGTCGTCCCGGGGTACACGGGCGACTCCAGGATCACGGTGGTGTGCGGGCGCAGGCGTTCGGCCAGGGTGCGGGTGGCCGTCTCCACCTGGCTCAGGTCGAGCCCGCCGTCGGCGCCGCGTGGGGTGGGCGCGCAGATGACCGCGGTGCGGACGCGGCCCAGCTCGGCCGGGTTGGTGGCGGTCCGGAAGCCCCCCGAGAGCATCCGGCGCAGTTCGGCGGGGCTGAGGGAACCGGCCTCCGGCCCGGTCCGGTACCCGAGCGTGGCGACGCCGGCGGCGACGGCTGCCTGGGCCAGGGGCAGGCCGAGAGGACCGAGTCCGATGACGGCGAGATCTGCGGGCATGGCGTGGGCCGTCCTTCCCAGTAGCCGAAGCGGGACAGGTGCGCAAGCCCTGTGGACAGGACGAGCGGAGCGCGATGTCAGACTAGGAGTAAATATGACCGTTATGCGGGATTGACTGGCTGTGTTGTTCGGTAGTCCCGCGAATGTTGTCCACAGGCTGGGGGTGACTGGTGGCTGAAGTCGGGCATCCCGGTCAGGATTGGGGCATGGGGGATATGAACCGGGCCTCGCCCCACGGGTGCGGCCGGCGCGACCGATGAGCGGGAGGCAACGGTGAGGACAGCGACACTGGGACCGGCGCAGCGCGTCGAGTCACTGGCATCCATGGCCGAGCGCGAGCTGGACGTGCTGGTCGTCGGCGGCGGTGTCGTCGGCGCGGGCACCGCGCTCGACGCCGTGACGCGCGGCCTGTCCACGGGACTTGTCGAGGCGCGTGACTGGGCGTCGGGCACGTCGAGCAGGTCCAGCAAGCTCA
The DNA here is from genome assembly GCF_042896175.1 of Streptomyces sp. NPDC001315. Taxonomy (NCBI): domain Bacteria; kingdom Bacillati; phylum Actinomycetota; class Actinomycetes; order Kitasatosporales; family Streptomycetaceae; genus Streptomyces; species Streptomyces sp. NPDC001315. The sequence goes on from NZ_JBIAWZ010000022.1 coordinate 88,833, forward strand.
TTCACGGCGGGCTGCGCTATCTGGAGATGCTCGACTTCGCGCTGGTCCGGGAGGCGCTGAAGGAGCGCGGCCTGCTGCTGGAGCGGCTCGCGCCCCACCTGGTCAAGCCGGTGCCGTTCCTGTATCCGTTGCAGCACCAGGGCTGGGAGCGCCTGTACGCCGGTTCGGGCGTCGCGCTCTACGACGCCATGTCGACGGCCCGAGGCCGCGGCCGCGGCCTGCCCAGGCACCGCCACCTGACCCGCAGTCACGCCCTGCGCGTCGCCCCGTGTCTGAAGAAGGACGCGCTCGTCGGCGCGCTCCAGTACTACGACGCCCAGATGGACGACGCCCGGTACGTGGCCACGCTGGTGCGCACGGCCGCCTCGTACGGCGCCCATGTCGCCAACCGTGCGCGCGTGACGGGCTTTCTGCGCGAGGGCGAACGCGTGGTCGGCGCCCGGGTCAAGGATGTCGAAGGGGGCGTGGAGTACGAGGTCCGCGCCAAGCAGATCGTCAACGCGACCGGCGTGTGGACCGACGACACGCAGGGCATGGTGGGGGAGCGCGGACGGTTCCACGTCCGGGCGTCCAAGGGCATACACCTGGTCGTACCCAAGGACCGCGTCAACTCCTCGACCGGCCTGATCCTGCGCACCGAGAAGTCCGTCCTCTTCGTCATCCCCTGGGGCCGGCACTGGATCATCGGTACCACCGACACCGATTGGAACCTCGACAAGGCCCACCCGGCCGCCTCCAGCGCCGACATCGACTATCTGCTGGAGCACGTGAACTCGGTGCTCTCGGTGCCGCTGACCCGCGACGACGTCGAGGGTGTGTACGCGGGACTGCGCCCGCTGCTGGCGGGCGAGTCGGACGCCACCAGCAAGCTGTCGCGCGAGCACACCGTGGCGCATCCCGTACCGGGGCTCGTGGTCGTGGCGGGCGGCAAGTACACCACCTACCGGGTGATGGCCAAGGACGCGGTCGACGAGGCCGTGCACGGGCTCGACATGAGGGTCGCCGAGTGTGTCACCGAGGACGTTCCGCTGCTGGGCGCGGAGGGTTACCGGGCGCTGTGGAACGCGCGGGCGCGGATCGCCGCGCAGACCGGGCTGCACGTGGTGCGCGTGGAGCACCTGCTGAACCGCTTCGGTTCGGCGGCGCAGGAAGTGCTCGACCTCATCGTGGCCGATCCCTCGCTGGGCGAGCCTCTGCAGGCGGCCGACGACTATTTGCGCGCCGAGATCGTCTACGGGGCCTCGCACGAGGGCGCCCGCCACCTGGACGACGTGCTGACCCGGCGCACCCGCATCTCCATCGAGACCTTCGACCGGGGCACGCGCAGCGCCCGCGAGGCCGCGGAGCTGATGGCGCCGGTGCTCGGCTGGGACAAGGGTCAGATCGAGCGCGAGGTCGAGCACTACGAGAAGCGGGTGGAGGCGGAGCGGGAGTCGCAGCTCCAGCCGGACGACCAGACGGCGGACGCGGCGCGGCTGGGGGCGCCGGACATCGTGCCGCTGTAGTTGTGGCGCTGCGGCCATGCCGCCGTGGTTGTGCCGCTGTGGTCGTGCCCTGGTGGTCGTGGCCTTTGGTCGCGCCGTCGGGGAGGTGGTGTCGCTGTGGTCGTGCCCTTGTAGTGGTTCCTCGGCCGGGAATCTGCCGACATCACCCGAACGAGTGTCGTGAAGCGGGATATCCGCTCGAACCCCGCGCGTTCTACGGGGTGCGAGGGCAGAACTCGGCGGCGAGCAGGGCCGGTTCGAGGTCGGGGTCTGCGATCGCGGTCGTGTTCACCCGGAAGGTGAGGACGCGACGGCCGTCCACGGTGGCTGCGGTGCGCACGTAGCTGCCCGAGATGCGCCCGTTGTGCCCCCACACCGTGATCCCGCAGGGCAGCTTCACGGGGAACAGCCCCATGCCGTACGAGCCGTGTGCGGCACGGGTGTCGAGCATCTCGCGCAGCCGGTGCGAGGGCAGCAACTCACCGCCGAGCAGGGCCGCGTAGAAGCGGTCCAGGTCGGCGAGCGTGGTCACCAGCTCGCCCGCGGCCCCGGCCACCCGCGGGTCGAGTTCGGTGACGTCGGACCCGTCGGCGGCGTAGGCGCGGCCGTGCGGGGAGGGGAGGGACGTGCGGGATCCGGGAAAGGAGGTGCCCGTCAGACCCAGCGGAGCGATGATGCGGCGCCCTGCCTCGGTGGCGTACGAGTGGCCGGTGACCTGCTCGACGACCAAACCGAGCAGGACGTAGTTGGTGTTCGAGTAGGCGAAGCGGCCGCGGACGGCCGGAGAGTGGGTGAGTGCGATTCGGACGGACTGAAGAGGAGCGACGGGGACGATGCCCCCGGTGTCCCGGGTGAAGTCGTACAGGCCGCTGGTGTGGGTGAGCAGGGAACGAAGGGTCAGCGCGCGCCCGTCGTTGCCCGCTCCGCGCACCAGGCCGGGCAGATGCTGCTCCACGGTGTCGGACAGGGACAGCAGGTGTTCGTCGGCCAGTTGCAGGACGACCGTCGCGACGAAGGTCTTCGTGATGCTGCCGGCGCGGAAGTGGTCGGCACGGGAGATTCCCGGACCGGCCTGGGCGTAGCGGGTGTCCGTCTCCTCGCGGGCCAGCAGGGCCGCGGCGGGTGCCGCGCCCCGGCTGACCAGCAGCGGAAGGACCGCGTCCGTGGGCGGGGCGGAGCGCGCCTGTGAGTCGGCCGGGGCCAGCCAGAGGAGGGCCAGGGACACAGGCACGGCCAGTAGTGTCCGTAGCGGCGGCATCGCGGTCCTCCCTTGTCGCGGCCCATCATGCAGGGCCGGGGAACGCTGGCTTCACCGGGTCCCCCGGGCAGGCGGGAGCCCGGCCGGGGGACCGCGTCCGGGATCAGTGACCGGGATCCGTGGGACCCTGGCGGGAGTCCGCGGACTCGGTGGCGCCGTGAGGGGCACCCTGGGCGTCGAGCACTTGTCGGGTGAGGGACAATGGAGGCTCTGTCAGGGCGGGTTGCATGAGGGGACGCATGTCGGAGGCGGAGCGGGCGGGGACATCCCGTCAGGACAAGAGCGCACGTCTCCTCGCCGGGCGATACCGGCTGGGAGGAGTGCTCGGCCGCGGCGGCATGGGTACGGTGTGGCGCGCCGAGGACGAGACCCTCGGCCGGACGGTCGCCGTCAAGGAGCTGCGGTTCCCGTCGAGCATCGACGACGAGGAGAAGCGCCGGCTGATCACGCGGACGCTGCGCGAGGCCAAGGCCATCGCCCGGATCCGTAACAACAGCGCGGTGACGGTCTTCGACGTGGTCGACGAGGACGACCGGCCATGGATCGTGATGGAGCTCGTCGAGGGCAAGTCGCTCGCCGAGGCCATCCGCGAGGACGGCCTGCTGGAGCCGAAGCGCGCGGCGGAGGTCGGCCTGGCGATCCTGGACGTGCTGCGTTCGGCGCACCGCGAGGGCATCCTGCACCGTGACGTGAAGCCGTCGAACGTGCTGATCGCCGAGGACGGCCGGGTCGTGCTCACCGACTTCGGCATCGCCCAGGTCGAGGGCGACCCGTCCATCACGTCCACCGGCATGCTCGTCGGGGCCCCCTCCTACATCTCCCCGGAGCGCGCCCGCGGCCACAAGCCCGGTCCCGCCGCCGACCTGTGGTCGCTCGGCGGGCTGCTGTACGCGGCGGTCGAGGGCGCACCGCCGTACGACAAGGGCTCCGCGATAGCGACGCTCACGGCCGTGATGACCGAGCCGCTGGAGGAGCCCAAGAACGCGGGGCCGCTGAGGGACGTCATCTACGGGCTGCTCACCAAGGACCCGGCGCAGCGACTCGACGACGCGGGCGCGCGGACCATGCTGAACAAGGTGATCCACGCACCCGAGCCCAAGGACTCCGCACCCGAGCCCGCGGACGCGACGAAGGTGGTGCCGCTGCCGGCCCAGCCGGACGCGCCTGCGGGCAAGGGGAGTTCGGCCGGGGCCGGGAGCAAGCGCGGCGAGGAGGCGGCGGAGAAGCTGCGTGGGGCGTTGCGGTCCGTCCGCAAGGCCGCCGTCGCGGCCGGTGCGGCCACCTCGGCGGCCGCGACGCGCACCAAGTCCGCCGACAGCGGGACGGCCACGGAGGGCGCGGCAGGGGCGAAGGCGACGGCTGCGTCGGCATCGGCTTCCGCGCGGGTGTCCGGAGGTGCGGCGGCCAAGACGGCGGCCGGTGCCGGTGCTGGTGAGCCGGGTGCTCAGGGGAGCGGTAACGCGGGTGCGGGTGGGCGCAGTTCGGGGTGGCCCGTGATGCCGCCGCCGGATCTGCCGCCGCGGCCCGTGCCCAGGGCGCCGCTCACCGACGTGGTGCCGAAGCGGACCTTGGTGATCATCGCCGTGGTGGTGGTGCTCGCGGTGATCGGCATCGTGCTGGCCTTCACGCTCGGCGGGGACGACAGCAGTGCCGACGGCTCCAAGGGCGGCGGCGGTTCGAAGGCCGTGGCCAGTGAGAGCGCGAGCGCCGACACCAAGGAGGACACGAGCGGCGGGACGCGCGCGGATGACGACGCGGCCCAGTCCGCGGCGGCGGGCGCGGGGTCGGGCTCCACGGCCGGCTCGACGTCGGGCAGCTCGTCCGACACCGGCACGAGCACCAGCACCTCCGGTGCCACCGACAGCGCGGTGGTGTCGACGCACAAGGGCGGGCAGGGGTACTCGATAGGGCTGCCCGAGGGATGGAAGTTCCAGTCCTCGGACTCCGCGGGGGATCGTTTCACCGGGCCCGACGGGCAGAAGCTGCTGGTCGCCTGGACGACCACACCGAAGGACGACCCGAAGGCGGACTGGGAGAACCAGGAGCGCTACATGACGCGCTCGCAGTACAAGAAGATCGACATCAAGAAGGTGGAGTACCGAGGCTGGAACACCGCCGACTGGGAGTTCACCTACGTGGAGAGCAGCACGAAGTACCGGACCGTCGACCGTGGGTTCGTCATCGACGACCACCTCGGATACGCGCTCATGTACACGGCGAAGGCGTCGGCCTGGGACGGCGAACTGCGCAAGAACACCTGGCAGACGCTGACGGAGACCTTCGAACCGAAGAAGTGACCACTGCGGCCCCCGGGTTTGGGGCCTGAGATCGGTCAACCCCTCTTTGCAGGTTGCCTCCGGCACGTATCGTGAGTGCTTGCGGACCGTACGCAGCCGCCCATGCGGCCGGAACGGGCCGCGAGGCGAACGGAATTGACCAACCGGGCGGCCGAGGGAGGCACAGTGGACGACTACGCGGGCCGGGTACTCGCCGACCGCTACCGCCTGCCGCTGCCGCCGTCCGACGAGTACGAACTCACCGAGACCCGCGCCTTCGACACCTACAGCGGACAGGAAGTCCTCGTCCGGCAGGTGCCGTTGCCGGAGGTCGTCGAGGCGGAGGTGCTCGACGCGGAGGGGCTGCCCGCGGGGTTCACGGCGCGTGACGGCGGGGCACGACGACCGGCGGCGCGCACGGGCGCGAGCACGCGACGGCCGGCCGATCCCGTCGTACGACGGGCGGTGGAGGCCGCGCAGGCCGCCGCCCGGATTCCCGACCATCCGCGGCTCGACCAGGTCTTCGACGTGTTCGCCGAGGCCGGTTCGCTCTGGATCGTCAGTGAGCTGGTGGCCGCGCGGCCGCTGGCGGCGCTGCTCGCCGAGAAGCCGCTGTCGCCGTACCGGGCGGCCGAGGTCGCCTCCGATGTGCTCATGGCCCTGCGGGTGCTGCACGCGCACGGCTGGGTCCACCGCAACATCACCGCGCGCACGGTGCTCGTCTGCGACGACGGCCGAGTCATGCTGACCGGGCTCGCGGTCGGCGCGGCGGAGGAGGCACTGTGCGGGTACGACCCGGTGCCCACCGAGGACGGGGACGCGGGCGGCGACGAGGGCAGCGGGCCCGATGGGGCCGCTGGGCCGGGAGCCATGGACGGGACAGGTGGCTCCACGGGCCCGAGGGCCCGCCTCGGTGGGCCTGATGGCGCCGGTACCGGCAACGGTGCCAGTGCTGCCGGTACCGGTGCTGTGGATGCGGAGGCGGCTCGGCGAGCCGCCATCGAGGCGCGGGCTGCCGGAGGGCTGCCCGCGGCCGGTGCCGCCGGTACGGACGGGGCAGACGCGACACGCGGGGCGACGGCGGCCTCGGCCGCCGTAGCCCGCAGGGCGGCCGTGGAGAGCGGCGGAGACATCAGGGCCGCCCGCGCCGGGGCGATCGCCGCGTATCGCGCGGGCGCGCGGGCGGCGGCCCGTGTGCAGGAGGCGCAGCAGAACGGCCGGGCGGCACTGCCCGGGGCCAGGTCGGCCCCCGACCGCGACGCCGCGGCCGACGGCCGGCCGCAGTCGCCGTACGTCGCCGGGGGCAGTGAGCGGAGCACGACCGGCAGCGTGCCGCCGGCCCGGACGGCCGACCCCTACGGGGTACGCGGCGCGCCCTGGCAGGAGGCGGCGCCCCGCGCCGCGGCCCCGTCGCCCGGCGGCAGCCTTCCCGTCGACACCGCACAGCCTCCGGCCCGTTGGGACGACCTCGCCGCCGGTGTCCCCGCGCGTCGCGGGCCGGCGACCGCGCTGGCCGCCGAGCGGGCGCGGCAGGCGCGGATGGCGCTCGTGGGGCCTGTGACCGAGCGATGGGCCCCGGAGCAGGCGGGACCCGTGCACGAGAACTGGCAGCTGGCCGCGCCCATCGGGCCCGCGACCGACCTGTGGGCGCTGGGTGCGCTGCTCTTCAGGGCCGTACAGGGGCATGCGCCGTACCCGGAGGAGTCGACCGCCGAGCTGGTGCAGATGGTGTGCGCGGAGCCGCCCGCCTTCGCCGAGGAGTGCGGACCGCTCCGGCCGGTCGTGGAATCGCTGCTGCGTCAGGACCCCACCGAGCGGCTCGACTTCGAGGAGCTGGGCGGCTGGCTGCGTTCGCTGGTGCGTTCGGCGCCCGAGCCGGACGCCGGCCTGCACGTCGTCGCCGCGCCGCCCGTCGACCCGAGCCGGCTGCCGATCGTGCGGCGGCGGGGCGAGCTGGTGCGCAGGCGGCGCGCCGGACTGCCCGCCACCAGTCCGCACGGGCGGCACAAGCGGGCCAAACAGGAGGCCTCCCGCTCACCGCGCAGCCTGGGCCGCGTCCTGCTCCTGCTGATACTGCTCGTGCTGGCCGGGGCGGTCGCGTACGCCGTGCTGTTCATGCCGAAGGCCGAGGACACCAAGTCGGCCGGCGCCGGCCGACCGGTGACGCCGGTACAGACCGAGGGGGACGCGGACCCCGACGCGAGCAGCGAGCCCCGGACCGAGCAGACGTCGCCCGGGCAGACCTCGCCCGGGCAGGACAACAGTGCCTCCGCGTCCGCCGGTTCCACCGAGACGCAGACCACCGGAACCGACGTCGCCGACGGCTTCACCCTCCGCAAGGACTCCGAGGGCTTCCGCGTCGCCGTGGCGAACGGCTGGGACCGCACGCCGAAGAACGGTCTCGGGCAGGTGGTGTACGCGCACGGGGACTTCGAGCTGATCGTGGTCCCCGGCCGGGACCGAGCGTCGACGTACGGCACCGATCCGATGGTCTACCAGCGCGAGAAGGAGTACGAACTGGGGCCGTACCGCGAGTCCAGCTGGGCCACCTCCGGCGGGCTGCGCACGATCGAGGTGGGCGGACGCACCATGGCCGAGGGGCAGTTCACCTGGACCGACAACAGCGGGCGCGAGCTGTTCGTGCGCAACCTGGCGATCCTCATCGACGGCCGGTACCACGTCGTGCAGGTGCGCGGTCCGGAGGCCGAGCGGGACGAGGTGACGCGGCTGTACGAGCAGGCGTCGGCGACTTATCAGTTCACCGGCTGATCCGGTACGCGGCTCACCGGCCGGATCCGGTCCGCAATCGATCACCTGACGTCGGTTCCCACTCTCTGCCAGAAGCGACAACCGTCACAGTGCGGTTTCCTTGGCGCCCCGCTGGTTCCCTGGACGCTGACCGGTCCTTAGTCTGAGCCTGTCAAGAGCATTGCGGGGCAACGTGAATCAGATGCAGGGCCTGCTCCTCGCGGGCCGGTACCGGCTCGCCGAATCGATCGGCAGCGGCGGCATGGGCCGCGTGTGGCGCGCGCACGACGAGCTGCTGCACCGAGCTGTCGCGATCAAGGAGCTGACGGCCGCGCTCTACGTCTCCGAGAGCGATCAGGGCGTGCTGCTCGCGCGCACCCGCGCGGAGGCGCGGGCGGCCGCGCGGATCAACCACTCGGCCGTCGTCACCGTGCACGACGTCCTCGAGCACGACGGCCGGCCGTGGATCGTGATGGAGCTGGTCGAGGGCTGCTCGCTGGCCGATGCCGTCAAGGAGCAGGGGCGCGTCGAGCCGGCCGAGGCCGCCCGGATCGGCCTGTGGGTGCTGCGCGCCCTGACCGCCGCGCACACCGCCGGCGTCCTGCACCGGGACGTCAAGCCCGGCAACGTCCTGCTCGGCCACGACGGCCGCGTCCTGCTCACCGACTTCGGCATCGCCCAGATCGAGGGCGACACCACCATCACCCGCACCGGAGAGGTCGTCGGCTCGGTCGACTACCTGGCCCCCGAGCGCGTCCGCGGCCACGACCCCGGGCCCTCCTCCGACCTGTGGGCGCTGGGCGCGACGCTGTACACGGCGGTGGAGGGGCGGTCGCCGTTCCGCCGCACCTCACCGCTGACCACCATGCAGGCGGTCGTCGAGGAGGAGGCCGCCGCACCGCGGTACGCCGGCCCGCTCGAGCCCGTCATCAACGCTCTCCTGCGCAAGGATCCGGCCGGCCGGCCGGACGCGGCCCAGGCCGAGCACATGCTCGCCGAGGCGGCAGAGGGGCGGCGGTCCAGCGCCGCGCAGGCGTTCGTGCCGACGCAGCACGGCGGGCCCCGACAGGCCCTCCAGCACGAGACGGGGACCAGCGCGGCGTCGTACGGGCCGTCCGCCGGGACGTCGTACGGTCCGTCGACCGGTGTGCCGTACGGTCCGGAGACGGCCACGCCGCACCGCTCCGTGACCGGTCCGACGGCCACCGGCCCGACGGCCACCGGCCCGACGTCGATCGGCCCGACGGCGATGGGTCCGACGGCGATGGGGGCGACGGGCACCGGGGGAGACCCCACGGGGCCGACCGGGATCGGCCCGTCCGCGTCTCAGCGTCCCAAGCGCCGCCTGCGCTCGCTCGCTCTGGTGGTCGTGCTGGCCGCCCTCGTCGGCGGGGCCACGGCGGTGGGCCTCCAGAAGTGGGACGAGGGACGGCAGCGGCAGGGTGGTGCCTCCGCCTCCACCGCTTCCGACCCGACGGCGACGGCCACCGCGACGGGGACGGCGCCGGGCACCCCGAGCCCCGAAGCGGAGACGGACCCGGCCAACTGGAAGCACATCACCGACCCGCTGGGCTTCAGCCTCTCGCTGCCCAAGGGCTGGGAACGGCAGGTCTTCAGCGACGACGGCGACCTGCAGCAGATCGACTACACGCCCGACGGCGGCGAGCACTTCGTCCGTATCGCCGTCGACGAGCAGCCCGACTTCGCCGACCCCTACCAGCACCAGCGTGACCTCGACCAGCAGCTCACGCGGCTGGTCGACTACAACCGGCTGCAGTTGGAGGTCAACACCTACCGCGACCGCAGGGCTTCGCTGTGGGAGTACACGTGGACCGCGCAGGCGAAGGACACGAAGTTCCCCGGGCCGCGCCGCGCGATCGACGAGACGTACATCGCCCGGGACGGCGTCGAGTACGCGATCTACATGTCCTCGCCCGCCGAGGACTGGTCGACCACGCGGAAGCAGTTCAAGGCGGTGCTGCAGAGCTGGCAGCCCGAGGCGTCGTAACCGGCCCGTGGTAACCCGCCTGGCGTAATCGGCTCGTCGAGACCGACCTGTCGTAACCGGTCGGCGTCGCGGGGCTTTGGCCGGTCGGCTACCCGGAGGGCGGTCGTCCGGTGCGGCATGATGGGCCTCATGGGGACCGAGGGGGACGACCTCCGCCTGATCGCGGGCCGGTACCGGCTGGAGGCACGGCTGGGGCGCGGAGGCATGGGCGTCGTCTGGCGTGCCACCGACCAGTTGCTCGGCCGGCAGGTCGCGGTCAAGGAGCTCGCCTTCGACGAGGCCCTCTCCGCGGAGGAGGCCCGACGGCAGCGCGACCGGACGTTGCGCGAGGCCCGCGCGGTCGCCCAGCTGCGTCACCCGCACATCATCGTGGTGCACGACGTAGTCGAGCAGGACGAACGCCCGTACATCGTCATGGAGTCGATCGACGGCGGCTCGCTGGCCGACCGGATCTCCCGGCGCGGCCCGGTCGACGTCGGTGAGGCCGCCCGGATCGGCATCGCCCTGCTGAGCGCGCTGCGCGCGGCGCACGCGGCCGGAGTGCTGCACCGGGACATCAAGCCCGCGAACGTCCTGGTCGCCGAGGACGGTCGGGTCGTCCTCACCGACTTCGGCATCGCCCAGGTCGCGGGCGCCACCACGATCACCGACACCGGCGCCTTCGTCGGCTCGCCCGAGTACACCGCGCCCGAGCGGATGTCCGGCGCCGGCACCGGACCCGCGTCCGACCTGTGGTCGCTGGGCGCGCTGCTGTGCACGGTCCTCAGCGGCGAATCACCGTTCCGGCGCGACTCGTTGGGCGGCATCCTGCACGCCGTGGTCATCGCCGACATCCGTACGCCCGCGCAGGCCGAGCCCCTGCTTCCCGTCGTACGGGGGCTGCTCGAACGCGATCCGGAACGGCGGCTGGACGCGGCGGAGGCGGAGCGGATGCTGCGAGGCTTCCTGGAGTCGGGCCGTACGCCGCAGGCGGCGCCGTCCGGCTACACGCCGACCCAGCGGGACGCACCCCTCCAGCCGGCCCCCGCCCCGGCGCGTGCGGCGCCCTCCACGCGGGGTGTGCTGGTGGCCGCGCTGCTGGTCGCCGCGATGGCAGGGGCGGGCGTGTCCGCGGCGGCGCTGCTGATGCACCGGGGTGATGACGGGGCCGGGACGCCGGTGAGTTCGGCACCACGCAGTTCGGCACCGCGCAGTTCGGCGCCACGGAGCTCCGCGCCGTCATCCGCCGTGACGGGCACCCCGTCCAACGCGTCCGAGGACCGACCCACCGCCCCCTCCGGCTACCGCGTCGCCGACGACCCCGCCGGCTTCTCGCTCGCCGTGCCGGAGGACTTCACCCGCAAACCCCAGGGCGAGCGGATCTTCTACATGTCGGCGGGGGAGATCTTCCGCATCGGCATCAGGGTCGCCGACCCCGAACAGGGCGGCCCGCTCGCGGTGATGCGGCGCGCGGCCGCCAAGGGCCCGGACACGAACCCGGGTTACCACGACGGCCGGGTCACCGAGACCGCGCACGACGGACGGCCCGCCGCCCTCTGGGAGTTCACCTGGAAGGGCTTCAGTACGACGGAGGGCCCCCGGCACACCTACGACCTGTGCTGGGAGGAGAACGGGCGCATGTACGACGTGTGGGTGTCGGCGCCGGTCGGGAAGGTGCGGGAGGCCCGGGAGTACTTCGACGTCGCGGTCGACACGTTCGTACGGGCCTGAAAGAAGTTGGTACGGGCCCGAAAAGGGTTCGTACGGACCTGGGAATCCGCACAAGTGGGAGATAAGTGACCGCTTGGGTCACGGGTCTGTGACCGGTGTGCGATCGATGTGGATGCGGGAACTCATGGCGCGATATGGATGGACTCATGAGCAGCAACGGGGGAGCCCGCCAGGGAGCTGATGATCCGACGAGTTTCGGTCTGCAACCGCCGAACCCACCTGCGGCGGTGCCGCATCCCAACAACCCGTACGCGGCGGCGCCGACCGAGGTGGTCCCGCCGCAGGCCCTGGACGGCGGCGCCGGGCGGCTCATCGGCGGCCGGTACCGGCTGCTGGCCAAACTCGGGCACGGCGGCATGGGCACCGTGTGGCGGGCCAAGGACGAGACGGTGGACCGCGAGGTCGCCGTGAAGGAGCCGCGCGTCCCGGACCATCTTCCCGAACGCGAACGCGCCAACGCCTTCGAGCGGATGCGCCGCGAGGCGCGCGCCGCGGCCCGGCTGGACCATCCGGCTGTCGTGAACGTGTACGACGTGGCGGTGGTCGACGACCGGCCCTGGATCGTGATGGAGCTGGTGCGGGGACGTTCGCTCGGCGACGCCCTCCAGGAGGGCACGCTCGGCCCACGCGAGGCCGCCCGGATCGGCCTGGAGGTGCTGGGCGCGCTGGAGGCGGCGCACGCGGCGGGCGTCCTGCACCGGGACGTCAAGCCGGACAACGTGCTGCTCGGCCGGCACGACCGGGTCGTCCTCACCGACTTCGGCATCGCCCGGATCGAGGGCGAGACGAGCCTGACGGACACCGGTGGCTTCGTCGGCTCGCCCGAGTACATCGCGCCGGAGCGCGTGCTGGGCCAGCGGCCCGGTCCGGCGAGCGACCTGTGGTCGCTCGGCGTGGTGCTGTACGCGGCCACGGAGGGCGTCTCGCCCTTCCGCCGCAGCAACACGCCCGCCACCCTCCAGTCCGTCCTCAACGCCACGCCCGCCCCGCCCGCCTCCGCGCAGGGCCCGCTCGCCGAGGCCATCAACGGCCTGCTCCAGAAGGACCCGGCCCGCCGTCCGGGCCCCGCCCAGGTCCGCGCGCTGCTGGCAGCGGCCGCGAACCCGCCCACGCCCGAGCCCACACAGGTCGTGCGCTACCAGGAAGCCCCGAAAAAGGGCCTCCGGCTCGGCCGTACGGCATGGCTCGGCCTCGGCGCGGCGGTGGTCGCGGCGGCGGTGGTGACGTATCTGGTCGTCGCCGACCCGTTCGCGGGCCCGCTGCCCGATGGTTGGAGCCTGCACAAGGAGAAGGACGTCGCCGCGACGCTCGCGGTGCCCGACGACTACCGGCGCGGGCTCCCTGACCGCAAGACGGACCGGAGCCACTGGGTCACGTACACCGACTGGAGCGGCAGCATCTCGATCGGCCTGTTCCTCGACAAGAAGGCCGAGGACACGAGCAAGATCATCGCCGACTCCGCGGCCGCCGAGATGTACGACGACGACGCCAAGTTCAAGCAGCAGGGCGACTACGACCTCGACATGCCCCAGGGCCCGAGGACCACCACCGAGGACGGCAAGACGTACCACGGCAAGAAGGCCGCCGAGAACACGATCGTCTACACCACCGACGACACCCAGAACCCGCGCCCCCGCGAGCTGAAGATCTTCTACTACCGGAATTCCGCCGGCGACATGTACAAGCTCACCGTCAGCTATCCGGGCAAGGGGGACTTCACGGAGCGGGGGCGGGAGGTGGCGCGGGTGGCGATCGCGAATCTGGACGTCAACGAATTGTGATCCGCTCCGTCACCTCAGCTTGCCGGTGACTGCCTTGAGGAGGTCGGTCTTCGCCACCAGCAACGCGAACCGCTTCCCGCCGGACTCCGGTGCCGGCTTGGCGTACCAGGGCAGGCCCCGGCGGCGCCACTTGGCCGCCGCGAGCTTCTTCGGCAGTGCCGGAAGAGGTACCGACCACTCGCCCAGGTGGAGTGCGCCGGTCCAGAGGCCGCGGGACAGCTCTTGGACGGGGACGCGGGCGGTGAAGGCGTTGGAGCCCGGCGTGCGTTCGGCGGGGAAGGCCGCCCGTGTGCCGGAGTCTCCGGTGAGCGTGACGCTCAGCTCCCCGTCGGGGTAGGCGGCGAGCTTGCTGCGCCCGGTGATCACCAGCTCGGTGGGGTTGTCGGCCGACCAGCGGAAGCCGTCGACCGACAGGCGCGACGCCACCTTGTGCTTGCGCTCACCGAGGTCGAGGGTGAAGTTGCCGTACGGGGTGGTGTAGAGGCCGACCGCCCGCCGGGTGCCGTCGGGCAGGGCGGTGACCCGGACGGTCGTCTCGCCGGAGACGTCGTCGGCCCGTCTGCTGCCGATGCGGGTCTCGCGGGAGACGCCCTGGGCGCCGACGGCGAGGGAGATGTCCCACAGGCCGTCGGACAGCGGGGATCCGTCCGCCGCCTTGGTGATGTCCACCGCCGCCTCGAAACCGGCGTGGTCATAGGCGAAGTGCCCGTCGTCCTCGGCCGCGCCGAGACCGGGGGTCGCGGTGTGGGTGACGGGGAGACGGTGCTCGGTGCCGCTGTCACGCTCGCGCAGGACCAGTTCGGTGGTGACGTCGCGCGTCTCCACGCGGTGCAGGTAGGCGTGGCCGGCCAGGTGGAGGGTGGTGCCGTCCAGGTCGGCGCGGGTGAGGTGGTGGCGGAAGCCCAGCTTGTCCGTGACGTCGTAGAGCGCGTCCGGGATCTCGCGGGCCGGGTCACGGAGGAAGGGGTAGCGGGCGTAGGCGCGGCCCTTGTCGAGGAGGAGGGGGGTGGAGACCTTGGCTGTCGCCAACCCCTTCTCGAACTGCACGAGTTCCAGTGCCTCGTCGAGCATCCGGTGGCGTACGAGGTGCAGGCGCAGCCGGGCCATCGCCGAGAGCTCGTTGTTCATGCCGTCGTGCCAGAGGGGGGCGATGACCTCGGCGAGGCGGGCGAGGTGCTTCTCCTGCTCCGGACGGGGCTCGTGCACCAGGTAGTCGAGGAAGAAGGGCACTTCGACGGTGAGGTGCCGGTGGGCGAGGTGGTCGCGGCCGGGGCCGGGTGGCACGTTCTCGAGGATCATGTCGGCCACGTGCGGAATGAACTTCCAGCGGGACTCGATGTCGGCGGTTGTGGTGATGTTGCCGCCGTCGTCGCGGTTGACCCAGTAGATGCAGTCGTAGTCGGCCACGACGGAGATGCCGGCCGCGCGAATGTAGGCCAGGCCCATGAACAGCTGGTCCTCGCCGTACCGCAGGTCCGTCGCGAACCGCATCCCGTGGCGTTCCAGGAGCTCCCGGCGTATCAGCTTCATCGGGTTGAGCGTCCAGTACACCCGTGAGTTGAAGACGTCCGTCTTCGGCTGGTTGCGCTGGAACATCGACTTGGGCGCGCCGCGGCCGCCGACGCCGACCATCTTGCCGAGGACGATGTCCGTGCCGTTCTCCTCGGCCATGGCCACCATGCGTTCCAGGGTCTCCGGGCCCAGGTAGTCGTCGGCGTCCAGGAAGAACACGAACTGCCCCTGCGCGTGGTCGAGTCCGACGTTGCGCGGCACCGACGGGCCGCCGGAGTTCTCCTGGTGGATGACGTGCAGCAGGCCCTGATGTACCTCGCTCAGCCGGTCGAGTTCCGCCGCCGTGCCGTCGGTCGAGCCGTCGTCGACGACTATGACCTCCAACGCGTCCTGCCCGATGCTCTGCTCGGCCACGGACGTGATGCAACGGGTCAGGTATGGCATCGCGTTGTACGCGGCGACGATGACCGAAACAGTGGGGCGTTCCATTGCCACGCTTTCTGAGAGATCCGAGAGATCCGAGAGACCGGAGAGATCTGAGAGAGGAGGGTGGTGGATCCGGTGGACCTCAGGGCTTGAGCCGGTTCGCGATCGCCTTGACCACGCTGGTCTGGGCCACCCGCAGCCCGAACTTCTTCCCGTCGCCACCGGAGGCCGGCTTGGCGTACCAGGTCCGGCCGAGCCGGCGCCACTTGGTGGGCGGCAGCGTCTTCGGGAGCGCCGGAAGCGGCGCTGCCCAGTCGCCGAGGCGGAGTTCGCCGCGCCAGAGGCCGGCGGGCAGCTCGGACACCTGGACGCGGGCGGTGAAGGAGTCGGTGTACAGGGTGCGTTCGGCGGGGAAGGCAGCGGTGGACTTGCCGTCCCCGGTGAGTACGACGGTGAGGTCGCCGTCCGGGTAGGCGCCGAGCGTGCTCTGTCCGGTGACCACCAGCATGCCGGGGTCGCTCGCCGACCAGCGGAAGGCCTCGACCGGCAGGCGTGACATGACCCGGTGCTTCTGCTCGCCCAGGTCGATCGTGTAGTTGCCGTACGGCTTGGTGGTGTACAGGGTGACGGCACGGGCACCCTGCGCGGTGTCCACGACCCGTATGTCCGGCTTGCCGTCCAGGTCCTTGTCGCGCTTGCTGCCGATCCGGGCCTCACGGGACAGGCCCTGCGCGCCGACGGTCAGATAGATGTCCCAGAGGCCGTCGGTCAGGGGCTTGCCGTCGGCCGCGGTGTCGATGTCGACGACGGCCTCGAAGCCGGCCTGCTCGTAGGCGAAGTGCCCCGCGTCCTGGTCGGCACCGAGGCCCGGCGTCGGGGTGTGCGTGACGGGCAGCCGGTACTCGACCTTGCTGTCCCGTTCGCGCAGGAGGAGAGCGGTGGTCACCTCGTCGGTCGCCACGCGGTGCAGGTAGGCGTGTCCGGCCAAGTGCAGTTCGGTGCCGCGCAGTTCGGCGCGGGAGACGTGGTGGCGGGTGCCGAGCCGGTCGGTGACCTCGTAGTAGGCGTCGGGGACGGAGCGGGACGGGTCGCGCAGGAAGGGGTACCGGACGTACGCGCGGCCGTTGTCGATCAGCAGCGGGGTGGCGGCCTTCGACGCGCTCTCCCGGATCTCGAAGCGGTCGACTTCGAGGAGTTCGTCGAGCATCCGCTCCCGGATGAAGTGCAGCCGCAGCCAGGCCGCCCCCGTGATCCGCTCGCGCAGGCCCTCGTGGAGCAGCGGGTCGATGATCTCGGCGAGCCGGGCCAGGGTCTTCTCCTGCTGCTCGCGGGGCTCCCGCGAGAGGTGCCAGCGGACCAGGGTGCGCACCTCGACGGTCAGGTGCCGGTGTGCCAGGTGGTCGCGGTTCGGGCCGGCCGGGACGCTGTCGATCATCATGTCGACCATGCGGGCGAGATAGCGCAGCCGGGGCTCGGAACCGGAGGTGGTTTGGGTGACGTTGTTGCCGTCGTCCCGCAGCACCCAGAACACGCAGTCGTAGTCGGCGACGATGGAGATGCCCGACGCCTCCAGATACGCCTTGCCCACGAACGGCTGGTCCTCGCCGGTGCGCAGGTCGGTCGGGAAGCGCAGTTCGAGCCGCTTCAGGAGGCTGTGGCGGAACAGCTTCATGGGGCTGAGGGTCCACCAGGCGCGGGAGTTGAAGACGTCGGTCTTCGGCTGGTCGCGCTGGAACATCGACTTCGGCGCGCCGCGGCCGCCGACGCCGACCATCTTGCCGAGGACGACGTCGGTGCCGTTCTTCTCGGCCATGGCCACCATGCGCGCCAGGGCCTCGGGGCCGAGGTAGTCGTCGGCGTCCAGGAAGAAGACGTACTTGCCGCGCGCGAGTTCGAGACCGGCGTTGCGGGGGGCCGCGGGGCCACCGGAGTTCTCCTGGTGGACGACGCGCAGCAGCTTCGGGTACACGGTGGCCAGGCGTTCGAGTTCGGCCGGGGTCGTGTCGGTGGAACCGTCGTTGACGGCGATGACTTCCAGCTGCTCACGGCCGATGGTCTGGTCCGCGACGGACTCGATACAACGCGTCAGATAGGGCATCGCGTTGTACGCAGCGATGATCACCGAAACGGTGGGGCCAGCCATCGTCACGCTCTCCAAGAATACGGGGCACGCCCCGGATCATGGTCGGCTTCGCAGGTGCTGGCTCAGCCTCCGTTTGCTTGGGGGAAGGTGCCGGAAGGAATGTGAAGATACCATGAGCCGCCGACGGCTACCCGATGACGGGGAAGTGAAACCTCTTGTTCACCAATGCGTGACGCGGGCCACTCGGCAGCGCCTGACTTGTCCGTTGTTTACGCTGATATTGCATTCCGAAACATTGCACCGAGAAGGCGCCGAAAGGTTACCGCCTGTATGCGTGCTGTGTGCAGTCGGTTGATCGAAAGTCATTGACACCCTTTACCTAGGACATATTTAGTCAGCGCTTATAGCGTTCACAGACGGGCCATCAGGTCCCGTCCGGGGTGGGAACGGGGTGGAGTGTGCGTACGCGTACACGGCTGGCTGGAGCTCTGGCTGCGCAGCAAGCGCTTTCTTGATGGCTGAGGGGGTGGTGTCGCTCGGTGCGCACCCTGCCGCGGCGGCCACTTGCGCGGCGGGATCGGCGGGCGACTTCAACGGCGACGGCGTGGGTGACACGGTCATCCCCGACCCGACTGCCACAGTGAACGGAGCGAAGAAGGCCGGGCTGGTGCGCGTGGTGCTCGGGAACAATAAGGGCGCTTTCGAGATCTCCCAGGCCACCAGCGGTATGCCCGCCGCGCCCGAGGCCGGGGACGGCTTCGGGACCTCGTACGCGACATATGACGCCGACGGTGACGGCTGCGGCGACCTGGTGGTCGGCGCCCCGTACGAGAACATCTCCAGGAACGGGACCCAGATCTATGACGCCGGGGCGATCTATGTCATTCATGGCACGCCCACCGGCATCGGTGCGGGCTCCACGATCGAGGGCTACAGCCAGGACGGCTACGACTCGGCCACGACGACCGAGGCGTACGACTGGTTCGGCTTCTCGATGATGTCGGGCACGGCCGCGAGCGGTGACCCGTACCTGATCGTCGGGGTCCCTGGCGAGAACGTCACCACGGACGGCAAGACCTACGCGGACGCCGGCTGCATCGAGTACTGCGACGGGGCCGGGACGGGTCCGGCACACTGCTGTCGTGGCTAAGTGCATATCAGAGGCTGTATAGCGCTACTGGCTGCTGGAAGCGTTGGGCTACGACCCCTTCCAACGTTGGGACGGCGGCCGCAGCCGGCGGCTCGCCTCGACCTGGTCCACGTGGTGCCTGCGCCCTCCGCTCGACCGGTTGGGCACATGCGAACGCGGACGGATCAGTTGTGCCGACACCGCACATCAACGAAGCCGACGGCAGTGCGAGGCCGTTGGACGACTGGGAGAAGGCCGATGGCTGCCCGTGACGGTAGGGACTCCGAGAGGGATCCGCTCAACACGCTCGTTCGTTGGTACGCGGCCCAGTGCGACGGCGACTGGGAGCACGAGTTCGGGGTACGGCTCGCAAGCCTGGACAACCCCGGCTGGAGCATCGAGGTCGACCTCCTGGGGACAGCGGCGGAGGCTCGGCTGATGCCCAAGCAGCGCACGGACGACGACCGGGGAAGGTGGATGATCGCTTGGTCCGACGGTGAGATGTTCCGTGCCTCGTGCGACCCCGGATCGCTCGAAAGGATGTTGGAGGTGTTCCAGGAGTTCGTCTCTCGCAAGGAGTGAGCGGCCTCCTGGTGGACTGGGGCCCGTCAGTCGCGATACTCGCGATACTGGCGGGCCCTTTTCCGTGTATTCATCGTCTGCGCTCCCGATACCTCCGCGGCGGCAACTGGCTCTACGAGAGCCGTCGCAGGGTTGGTAGATCTGTTCCGCGCGCAGTCCCGGAAGGGCCTGGTCACCGCCGACGAGACTGGAACGAATCCGCCAATCACTGGCCCGCAGTAGCGGCCAAAGGATGCACCGCTCAAGCCGCAGTCGCCCACCAGGCCGCAGCCTGCGCTTGTCACGGGCCCTCTGCGGTACGGCGTGGCTGGTTCAGGAGCAACTTCGCAGGGCGGATATCAGGGCGCTGAGCTGGCGGGGGCCGGTGGTGAGGATCGTGTCGAGTTCGTCGCTCTCGCGGAGGAGGATCGTTCCCGTGGGGGTGGTGGCGAGGTAGACGCAGGAGGAGGCCTCCTCGCTGTATGTGGATTTCTGCCAGATGAGTTCGGTCACGGCTCGGCTCTCAGATGTCTTGGGCGGTGCGGTGGATGAGGCGGCGGGAGTCGTCGGGTTCCAGGGTGGCCTCCTCCATGCGGTCCAGGATCAGTCGGTATTTCTTCAACTGTGCAACGGCATCGATCAGTTCACTGCCGTGCGCGGCGTCCAACTGTGCCGTGTCCAGCGCGGGCACCGGTCCGTACGCGTAGTCCAGCCCATGGCCCACGGTGGGGAACGCGGTGCCGTCGAAGGGGATCACCCGCAGGGTGATGTGCGGCTGCTCGCTCATCTTGACCAGGTGGTCGAGCTGGGTACGGGCCACTTCCCGCCCACCGAACCGCATGCGCAGAGCAGCTTCGTGGATGATCGCCGTGTACTGCGGGGGCCGCTCGCGATGGAGGACAGCCTGACGCTTGATCCGATGGGAGATGCGGTACTCGATCTCGTGCGGGCGCAGAGTCGGGACCGCCTGACGGAAAAGTGTGCGGGCGTGCTCCGGTGTCTGGAGCAGGCCGGGGATGTTGATGACCTGCGCCACGCGCAGGGCGGCCGCATGGTGCTCCATCTCCGCCACGTCCAGGAAGCGGGGCGGCAGCGTGTCCCGGTACTCCTCCCACCAGCCGCGTTCGCGGTACGCCGCCATGGCCACGAGTGCGTCGATCAAGGCATCGTCGGTGCAGTCGTAGTTGTGGGCGAGGGTGCGGATGCGCTGCTCGCTTAGCGCACCGCGCCGCACCGCGACGTGCGCGGCACTGCCACCGCCCGGCCGAGCCGTCGAGCGAGCCGACTTCCCCCACCGCAGGAGGCATTCATGGTCACCGTATCCCCGTCGGAGTGCGAAGGGCCCCAACGTGGGCGTACGCCCTCCAACTGCCCCACGACCCGCTCGCCCCGCGCATCGCCCGAACCACCCTCCGTGCCGTCCTCGCCGGACACGGCCTCCCTCAACTCACCGACAGCGCCGAGCTGTTGACCTCCGAACTCGTCACCAACGCCTACCGCCACTCCACCGGCCCCGCCACCCTCCGCCTCCGCGCCCTGCCCGGCACCCGTCTGCGCGTGAGCGTGTGGGACGCCAACCCGCACATTCCGCCTCCCTTCGACAAGGGCCGAGGCCCGCTCCGGCCCGTGCCGACCGAGGCGGACAGCGGGCGCGGGCTGTTCCTCGTAAGTCATTACGCGGACGCGTGGGGCGGCTACCCGCTCGGGGGCGATCTCTTCGGGCGGGGCGGGAAGCTGCTGTGGTGCGAGGTGGGAGTGCAGGCCATGGGTCGGACGGCTGCGGCATGAGTGCGGTCGAGGGGCGGGCGACCGGAGTGGCCCGGCGCTATCGTAGGAAGGGCGACACGCTCTGTAACCAATGGAGGACCGTGGTGACCACCATGACCGAGCGCCCGGCGGCCATAGACGCTCCTCCGGCCGGATCCTTCGAGGACATGCTCCGGATCGTCGAGGAACTGAACACGCCTGCCGGCTACAAGGCCGAGCTCATCCGGGGGAAGATCGTCGTGTCGCCGTGGTCGAAGTTGCGCTACCTGCGTCCCATGCGAAGGCTGCGCGCGCAGGTGGAGGCCCATGCTCCCGAGGGGCACGTCACTGAGACCTCGCCCTTCCTCTTCGTGTTCCCTCCCTCTGAGCGAGGCTTCGGCCCCGATCTCTTCGTCGCCGACGAATCCGCCTTCGACGAGGACGGCCGCCACGCCGACGGCTCCGCCCTCTCCCTCGTCGCCGAGCTGACCTCGGACTCCACCAAGGACGTGGACTGGATCGACAAGCTGGACACGTATGGGCGGATCGTGCCCGTGTATCTGCTGCTCGACATGAAGATCCAGGAGATCAGCGCGTTCTGGGACCCCTCTCCCAAGGGATACCGGTCGCGCACGAACATCCCCTTCGGGCGGCCGTTGCACGTGCCCGCGCCCTTCGACTTCGAGCTGGACACGTCGGAGTTCATCCTGCCTGAGCCGGAAGCCGGTACTTCCCCGGAGTGACGCCGAACTCCCGGCTGAACGCGTGTGAGAGGGCGTACGGACTGCTGTAGCCGGCCTCGCGTGCCACCGAAGCCAGTGACGCGTCCGAGTTCCGGAGCAGAGCCGCCGCCAGGGTCAGCCGCCACCAGGTCAGATACGCCATCGGCGGCCGGCCCACGAGGGCGGTGAAGCGGCGGGCCAGCGTGGCGCGGGAGACGCCCGCCTCGGCGGCCAGGCGGTCGTTGGTCGACGGCTACGAGGCCGCCCTCGTCGACACCGCATACGGCTTCCAGGCCACCCCGACCCGGGTCATGGAGCTGATGATCCTCACCGACGACGACCGCATGTACGAGCTGCGGGTCGACATGCCCAAGGGCACGGCCGACGAGAAGAAGGGCACCGCGGTCTTCAAGGGCGCCCGCGACCGCCTTGAGATCGGAATTGACTGAACGGTGGCTGACCATCGCCGAACAACGGCCTGATCAGCACGTTCGTTGCCAGTGATCACTGGCTGTGTGTGAGCACTCGGTGAATCCCGATTACCGACGGGTACCCAAAGTTTCCGCTCCGGCATACCCTGCGGCTCATGACGGACTCGCAGGCCCCGGAGAAGACCGGCACGGGCACACCCGAACAGACCGGCACCAACCCTCTCGCCCCCGCTCCCACGGGCGCCCGTACCGCCGCCGACGTGGTCACCCCCGAGCTGGTCGCGCAGCTCACCAAGGGCGTGGTCGGCTCGGGCCGGACCGCCAACCACACGCCGTTCACCGGCGAGAAGCTCGCCGACCTGCCCGAGTCCACCCCCGAGGACGTGCGAGAGGCCTTCGAGGCGGCCCGCGCCGCCCAGGCCGTCTGGGCGCGGACTCCCGTACGGCAGCGCGCCGCCGTCCTGCTCCGCTTCCACGACCTCGTCCTCGCCCGCCAGGCCGAGGTGCTCGACCTGATCCAGTTGGAGACCGGCAAGGCACGCCTGCACGCCCACGAGGAGGTGCAGGCCGTCGCCGTCGCGGCCCGCCACTACGGCCGCAAGGCCCCCGCCTACCTCAAGCCGAAGCGGCACGCGGGCGCCATGCCCACCCTCACCAAGGTCACCGAGCTGCGTCACCCGCGCGGTGTCGTCGGCCAGATCGCCCCCTGGAACTACCCCCTCGAACTCTCCGTCGGCGACGCGCTCCCGGCCTTCGTCGCGGGCAACGCCGTCGTGATGAAGCCGGACACCGAGACGTGCCTCACCGCCCTGTGGGCCCGTGACCTCCTCATCGAGGCCGGGCTGCCCGCCGAGGTGTTCCAGGTCGTCATCGGCGACGGACCGGTCGTCGGCCCCGAGATCGTCAAGCACGCCGACTACGTCTCCTTCACCGGCTCCACTCGCACCGGCCGCGAGGTCGCCCAGGGCGCCGCCGCCCGTCTGGTCGGCGTCTCTCTTGAACTCGGCGGCAAGAACGCCATGCTGGTCCTGGAGGACGCCGACATCGAGAAGGCCGCCGCGGGCGCCGTCCGTGCCTGCTTCTCCTCCGCCGGGCAACTCTGCATCTCCATCGAGCGGTTGTACGTCCACGCCTCCGTCGCGGACGCCTTCCTCGAGCGCTTCGCCGCCCGCACCAAGGCCATGCGGCTCGGCACGTCCCTCGCGTACGGCGCCGACATGGGCTCGCTGGTCGGCGAACGCCAGCTGGAGACCGTCAAGCGGCATGTGGAGGAGGCCGTCGCCAAGGGCGCGAAGGTCGTCGCCGGCGGGGTCGCCCGCCCGGACATCGGCCCGTACTTCTTCGAGCCCACCATCCTCGACGGCGTCGAGGCCCCCATGTCCGTGTGCACGGAGGAGACGTTCGGCCCGGTCGTCTCCCTCTACCGCTTCACGTCCGAGGACGAGGCGGTCGAGCACGCCAACTCAACGCCGTACGGCCTGAACTCCTCCGTGTGGACGAAGGACGGCCGGCGCGGCCGCGCGGTCGCCGCCCGCTTGCGCACCGGCACGGTCAACGTCAACGACGGCTACGCCCCCGCCTACGGCAGTGTCCAGTCGCCCATGGGCGGCATGAAGGACTCCGGCCTCGGCCGCCGCCACGGTTCCGAGGGCATCCTCAAGTACACCGAGGCCCAGACGGTCGCCCACCAGCGACTGCTGCCGATGGCGCCCTCGCTGGGGATGGACGACGAGAAGTACGCGGAGTTCATGAGCCGGAGCCTGCGGCTGATGAAGGCGTTCCGTTTCCGCTAGATCCCGCCGCACAACGGCAGTTCTCAACGAGGAGAGCACGTGTCACAGGAGAACTCTGTCCGCACGCAGGACGACGACCCGGGCCACGCCGACGCGGCCCCCGGCGACTCGGGCCACGACGACTCCGGCTACGACTACGACGTCGTCGTCGTCGGCTCCGGCTTCGGCGGCTCCGTCACCGCCCTGCGCCTGACCGAGAAGGGCTACCGCGTCGGCGTCCTGGAAGCCGGCCGCCGCTTCACCCGCGAGTCCCTGCCCAAGAACTCCTGGGACCTGAAGAACTATCTGTGGGCTCCCAAGCTCGGCATGTACGGCATCCAGCGCATCCACCTGCTGGGCAACGTCATGGTCCTGGCCGGTGCGGGCGTCGGCGGCGGCTCCCTCAACTACGCCAACACCCTTTACGTACCGCCGAAGCCCTTCTTCGACGACCCCCAGTGGCGTGACATCACCGACTGGCGGGAGGAGTTGGAGCCGTACTACGACCAGGCCCGCCGCATGCTCGGCGTACGGCTCAACCCCACCATGACCCCCTCCGACGTCCACCTCAAGGCGGCGGCCCAGCGGATGGGCGTGGGCGACACCTTCCACATGGCGCCGGTCGGGGTGTTCTTCGGGGACGGCCAGGATGCCGGCGGCGAGGCGAAGGCCAAGCCCGGTGAGCAGGTGGCGGACCCGTACTTCGGTGGGGCGGGCCCGGCGCGCAAGGCCTGTACCGAGTGCGGCGAGTGCATGACGGGCTGCCGGCACGGCGCGAAGAACACCCTCAACGAGAACTACCTCCACCTCGCCGAGAAGGCGGGCGCGGTCGTGCACCCCATGACCACGGTCGTGTCCGTCACGGACGACTCGCGGGGCGGCTACGCGGTCGCCACGCTCCCCACGGACCGGAAGAAGAAGGGCGACGGCCGCACCTTCACCGCCCGCCGGGTCGTCCTCGCCGCCGGTACGTACGGCACCCAGACACTGCTGCACCGCATGAAGGCGGGCCGGCAGCTGCCGTACATCTCGGAGAAGCTGGGCGAGCTGACCCGTACCAACTCCGAAGCGCTGGTCGGCGCCCAGACCGACAACCGCCGCTACCGCAGGGCCACCGGCGAACCGAAGGTCGACTTCACCCGCGGGGTCGCCATCACGTCCTCGGTCCACCCCGACGAGAACACCCACATCGAGCCGGTCCGCTACGGCAAGGGCTCCAACTCGATGGGCGGCCTGTCGATCCTCCAGGTCCCGTACGCGGAGGGCTCCTCGCGCATCGCGGCCTGGCTGGCGAACGCCGCCCGCCACCCCATGCTGGTGCTGCGCTCCCTGTCCAACCGCCGTTGGTCGGAGCGGACCATCATCGGCCTGGTGATGCAGTCCCTGGACAACTCCCTGACGACGTACCTGAAGCCGGACGGCGTCGGCAAGGGCCTGCTCACCGCACGCCAGGGCCACGGCGCCCCCAACCCCAGGCAGATCAGGGCCGCCTCGGAGGCCGCTTCGGCCATCGCCGCCGAGATCAACGGCTTCGCCGGCTCGAACGTGGGCGAACTGATGGGCACCCCGCTCACCGCCCACTTCCTCGGCGGCTGCCCGATCGGCGCCACCCGCGAAACCGGCGTCATCGACCCCTACCACCGCCTCCACGGCCACCCCGGCATCTCGGTCGTCGACGGCGCGGCGGTCTCGGCGAACCTGGGCGTGAACCCGTCCCTGACGATCACCGCACAGGCGGAGCGCGCGATGGCGTACTGGCCCAACAAGGGCGAGGCGGACCCGCGCCCCGCGCAGGGAGCCGCGTACGAACGTCTGCAACCGGTCGAGCCGAAGTCGCCGGCGGTCCCGGCGGAGGCGTTCGGCGCGCTGCGGCTTCCCTTCCTGGGGATGCCGGCGGTTCCGCCGAAGCCGAAGAAGTAGCGGAAACGGGAAGGGACCTGAGCCCCCCTCCGAGCCCAGGTCCCTCTCCGCTGCCGGCGGTACGCGCCACGCCTCACGCGTCACGCGGTCCCGCCGTACGTCTCACGCCGCGCGTCTCTCCGTACGCCCTACGTCCGACGCCGTACGTCTCACGCCTGCGCGTCGCTCTTCCGGCGTCGCACCATGAACAGCGCACCGGCACCGGCCACGACGGCGACACCGCCGACCAGGCCGATCACGGGGAGGGCGGAGCTGGAGCCGGTCGAGGCGAGGCTGCCCGTGGCCGGGATCTCGACGGCGCCGCCCTGCGGCTGCTTGCCGCCGGCCGGCTTGTCGCCCTTGCCCGGCTTGGCCTCGCCCGGGTCGTCGTTGCTGCTGCCGGGCTTGAGGACCGTGAAGTCGTACTCCGAGTAGGCGCTGTGCACACAGTTCTTCTCGGCGTCCACGTATCCGCCCAGGCCCACGGTGAAGCCGTCACCGGCCGGTGCCTTCGCGGTGATGTTGACGCGCAGCTTGATGCCGACGGTCTCCTTGGGGCCGAGCTTCGTCTCGCCGAAGTAGAAGCCGTCGCCGACCTCGTCCGCGATCGACTCCCAGGTCTTGGTCTCCGGGTTGAAGTACTCGATCTCGGCGTAGGTGCCCAGCCAGTCCTTCTCGTCGTCGCTCAGCGCGTCGTTGTCGATGAGCGCGTACCACTGCACCGTGCCGAGCGACGTGTCGCTGTGGTTGGCGGCGGTGAGCTTGAAGTTGTGCCAGCCGCTGCCCGCGACGATCTTGCCGGGCAGGCCGTCGACGGAGAGGGTCAGCTGGGAGTCGGCGTCGACGCCGTCCTCGTCGACCGGGCAGTCCTCGGGCCACTCGGACGGCTCGCCGCTGGGCGTGGCCGTAGACGATGTGCTGGAGCTGCTGCCGGCCGTGCCGGTGTCGGCCGCGGGGGCCTTGTCGGTGTCGGTGTCGGTGTCGGAGCCGGAGACCGAGTCGCTGTCGTCGCCGGCCGAGTCGTCCTCGCCGGCCGCGGCGCCGCTGTCGTCGCCTGCGGTGTCCTCGCCGCCGGCGGCCTGGCTGCTCTGGTCCGTCGCCGGGGTGCTGTCGTCGGAGGCGGGGGTGGTCTGGTCCGTCGCCTGAGCGGTCGTGGACGTGTCGGGAGTGCCGTCCGACGCGAAGGCGACGGGGGCCGACAGCAGGGCGAGCGGCGCCAATACCGCTGTCGCGGCCGCGGTGGCCAGAGCTCGGCGAATTTTCATGAAGACCTCGGTGTGTCCGTGGCGCTGCGACTCGTGTTATCCCGGTCAGCAGCACACATGGGGGAGGCCTTCCGCGTGTGGAGCGCGGGATGGCCCGTGTTACTGCTGGTTTGATTCGCGACGCCTGTGAATGGTTGTACGCCGCACACAGGTTTTTTGGGCTGCCGTAATCTCTCCTCGCCGACAGCCGACCGGAGCTGACCGAGAGAAAGGCGTGCGGCGCCGTGGCCGACAGACAGTCCGAAGAGCCCGGACCTGATTCCGGGGAGTCCATACCCGACGAGGTGTGGGAGAAGTTCGTGAAGGACGCCGAGCTTGGGATCGGCGACTCGGTGCCGAAGGAGCCGTCCGCTCGGGCCCGTATGGTCACCGCGCGGCTGCGGCAGCAGGAGGCGCGGGGCGAGTTGCCCGAGGGGTGGCGCACCGGGCCGGCCTGGCAGGAGACGAACGGGCGGACGGCCCGGCGGCGGAGGCTGTGGGCGGTTCTCGGTGTGCCCGTCGCGATCGCGGTGGCCGTGGTCGCGGTGCGGCCGTCGTTGCTGCCGGGCGATCCGTTCGGCACGGGGGAATCGCAGGCGGCCGCGGCGTCACCGCTCCCGGCCGAGACCGCGGCTCCGACCGCCCCGCCGGAGTCGGCGGATCCCGAGGTCCCGACGCTGGACGATCCGTTCGCCGGTTCCCCGGCCCTGCGCTGGGCCGACGGTGCTGCGGGCATCGTCGTGCCGAAGGCGACGCCGGTCGGATCGCTGTCCAAGGCCCAGGTGGGGCAGGCGCTCGAGCAGACCAGGAAGCTCCTGGTCGACGCGAACCTCGACCCGGCCACCCTGCGCGGCGGACGCCCCGAGACCGCGCTCGCGGTGATCGATCCCCGGCAGACGGAACTGCTCGACCGGCTGAACACCTCGCTGCGCAAGCCGGACCAGGACCACGACCCGCTGACGATGTTCAGCCGCTTCGACCCCGACGAGCTGCGGCCGGTCGGTGACGTGGTCAAGATCCGTGGGCGGATGACGTTCAAGGCGGGCGAGCACGCCTCCGTCGTCGTGCACGCCGACTACACCTTCGTCTATCCGCTGGTGCGCGTCGACGACGGCGCGAACGAGGTGGCCCGCACCATCGTGCGCCGCGTGCTCGACGTCGAGCTGTCCGACCCGGCGAAGTACCGGGTCACCCCGGGGAAGATCGAAGTCCTGAGGTACGACCAGGAGATCGGCAACTCGGCCTGCGACGTCTACGACGGATATCTGCACCCCCAGTTCTCGACGGCCGAGCCCACGGGCGCAGCCCCGACCGGCCCG
>NZ_JBIAWZ010000023.1:0-107953 GCF_042896175.1 Streptomyces sp. NPDC001315
CCCGGTTACATTCCGAACCCGGAAGCTAAGCCTTACAGCGCCGATGGTACTGCAGGGGGGACCCTGTGGGAGAGTAGGACGCCGCCGAACAAATTGTGGGAAAACCCCCGTATCGAAAGATACGGGGGTTTTCTGCGTTCAGGGTCGATTCAGGTTCGGTTCAGGGTCGATCAGTGTCTTCAGAACGTCATTTCCGCGGTGTCGACCGTTCCGCCGCGGCGGCCGGGGGCCGTCTGCCACTTCCAGTAGAGGTTGGTGTGGGCGATCACCTGCTGCGGGGCCGGCGCGCCGTACTGCGTGAGGTCCTCCGTGGTGTGGGCGTCGGCAACCAGGGTCGCGTCGTAGCCCCGGACCACCGCGCCGTGCAAGGTGGAGCGGATGCATGCGTCGGTCTGGGCGCCCGTGACCACGAGACGGCCCACGCCACGCTCGGCCAGGACGGTCTCCAGGTCGGTAGCCTCGAAGGAGTCGGCGTAGTTCTTGTGGATGAGGGGCTCGGCGGCTTCGCGGGTCAGCTCCGGTACGTACTGCCAGGGCTCGGTGTCGGGCTTCAGACGGTCGTCGGAGTGCTGGACCCAGATCACCGGTACGGCCTCGGCGCGGGCTCTGGTGAGCAGGGTGTTGATGTTGGCGATGACCTCGTCGCGGTTGTGGGAGCCGGCCACCACCCCGTTCTGTACATCCACGATCAGCAGGGCCGTGTTCGGGCGGTTCGGCAGAGTCGTCATGGTTTTCACGGTAGGGGGCGGCACTGGCAGCCGGCCGGGATTAATCGAGTGAAGGGTCGGTTCGGGGGACTACCGTGTCCCGCATGAGTGCCATGACCAGCGGTGATTACGTTATTCGTGCGATACGGTCCGACGAGTGGGAGGCCGTCAAGCAGTTGCGGCTCGACGCATTGCGGGACCCGGTGGCGCACCTCGCGTTCCTGGAAACGTACGAGAAGGCGGCGGCCGAACCGGACTCCTTCTGGCAGGGGAGAGCCGAACGGTCCGGTGAGGGGGCCACCGGGGCGCGTCAGTTCATCGCCGAGGGGGCGGACGGGACGTGGGCCGGGAGCGTGACCGTTCTGGTCGAGGAGGCCGGGACGACGGACTGGGCCGGGTTCCCGGTCGAGCGGATGCAGGGGCACGTGGTCGGCGTGTTCGTACGAGCTGAAGGGCGCGGGACCGGGTTGGTCAAGGCGCTGTTCGACGCGGGCGTGGAATGGGCCTGGGAACGCGGCGTCGAGCGGGTTCGGCTGCTCGTACACGAGGACAACGCTCGGGCGCAGGCCGCCTATCGCAAACTGGGGTTCGCGCCCAGCGGGATGACCGTGCCGTACGTGCACGTTGAGGAGCAGCGGGAGTTGGAGTTCGTGCTCGAACGATCGTGACGGGAGCAACGGCAGCCGTCAGACCGGTAGTTCGTGGTGCGGCCAGCGGGCTCGGGCCTGTTCCCGGGAGCGCAGGAGGGCCAGGGTGGGGAGGCCGCGGTTCGACCCCGTGGACAGGAGGTCCGGGAGCTGGGGGAGGGGGGCCACGGCCGCGATGTCGTCGAGGACCAGTGTCAGTGGTGGGTCGAGGCGACCGGAGGATGACCGTTCGGCCATGCGCCGGCCGCGCTCGACCACGCTGGAGACGAGGGCCGTCAGGAGGGGCATCGCGCCGGGGCTGGTCCTGGGGTCCTCAATGGATTCGCCGACCACATAAAGAGTTCCCCCTTCGTCAACGAAGGAATCCAAGGCGAGGGCATCAGTTCGGTTGGGAGTGCATGCTTCGCGGATGTTGATGGTGGAGAGGGCGAACAGGGCTCGGGAGGTCAACTCCTGGGCGATGTCACGGCGTTCGGGGTGAGCGGTGAGGGCTGCTTCGAGTTCGCCGGCCGAACCAGCGGCTGCCTTGGGGTTCGTACGGAGGGTGCGGACCGCTTCCTGGATTCCTGTGCCCTGGGACCAGCGGTGGACGTGGCGGATGGTGCGGCCGTCGATGGCCGCGGCGTGCAGATAGCTACGGAGGAGGGTTTCCGCGGTGTCGCTCACCGCCTGGTCCAGGCGGGCGGCGGGGCGTACGGGGGCGAGGATCGCTGCCGCGCGGGAGGCCGCGATTTCCTTGGTTTCGCAGGCTGTTGTGGGAGACCAGTGGAGGCGGGCCGGGGTGTCGCAGAGGTGGGTCGGGTCGTAGAGGTGGACCGGGCCCAGTTTGGCCCTGGCGTCCTTGGTGTCCTGCCAGAGGGCGGGGTTGGAGGTGACGATGAGGACGGCGCCCTCTGCGTCGCGTACGGCTTGGGTCGCGGTGGCCTGGCGGGTGGCTGCGGGGGCGTAGTGCACGGCGCCTTCGTAGTGGGTGTTCTCCCACCCGCCCACCTGCTCACCCTTCGACGGTGACGTGAGCGTCGAGGGGGTCGGCGGGGCCGGTGTCGGGTGGAGAGTCTCCGTCGGTGTCCGCGGCTCGCCGTCCGTGTTCGGTTTCGCCTCCGCCCCCGGCTCCGACTCCGCCCTCGGCGTCACCTCCGCCCTGGGCGTCGGGACCTCATGGTGGGTCGGTGTCGTCGGCGCCTCGTGGGGGGCGGCCGTATCGGAGGTCCGAGCTTCATGGCGGCGCCGTTCCGCCGCGCGCGTCTCCTCCCGTCTCCTGGCCCGCACCGCCTTCCACCTCGCCAGTGTTCCCATCACGAACACCGTCAGGACGAACAGGACCATCAGCTGGCCGATGAGCAGGCCCCAGAAGAGGCCGTAGCCGGAGAGGGCCGTCTCCTCCGCCTCCGGCCAGGCGCCGGGGATGTCGTGGGGTTGGGCGATGAGGTGGCGCATGGCGAGGGGGGTGCGGGTGAAGGTGACGCCGGCCGGCCAGGAGCCGTTTGCGAACAAGCCCGCCAGGCCTGTGGCCGACCACACCAGCAGGGTCATGCCGAGGAGGAACGCGAGTATGCCGACCAGCAGGCCGTCAGGGATGCCTCCCTGGCCTTGGCCGCTGGTGCGCTCGCGGTCGTCCGGTCTCATGCCAGGGACACCCCTTCTACGCCACCGTCGACTCGGACGAGCCGTCCAGGTCGCCCAGGTGCTGCTCCATGAAGGCCGCCGCCCGTTCCTCCGCCTCCAGCTCGGCGGCGCGCAGCGCATCGTCGTCGGAGAGCAGGTCGCTGGACGACTCCGTCATCGCGCGGTCGGTGAAGACCAGCGGGCGTTCCGTCTCGGTGACCAGGTGTTTGACCACCTGGACGTTGCCGTTGACGTCCCAGACCGCGATGCCGGGGGTGAGGGTCGGGATGATTTCGACCGCCCAGCGCGGCAGGCCCAGGACGCGGCCCGTCGCCCTCGCCTCGTCCGCTTTCTGGGCGTAGATCGTCCTCGTCGACGCCATCTTCAGGATGGCTGCCGCCTCCTTCGCCGCCGCTCCGTCCACCACGTCGGACAGGTGGTGGACGACGGCCACGAAGGACAGGCCCAGCCGGCGTCCGAACTTCAGCAGCCGCTGGAACAGCTGCGCCACGAACGGACTGTTGATGATGTGCCACGCCTCCTCGACCAGGAAGATGCGCTTCTTCCGGTCGGGGCGGATCCAGGTGTGCTCCAGCCACACGCCGACGATCGCCATCAGGATCGGCATGGCGATGGAGTTGCGGTCGATGTGGGAGAGGTCGAAGACGATCAGCGGGGCGTCCAGGTCGATGCCCACCGTCGTCGGGCCGTCGAACATGCCGCGCAGGTCACCGTCGACCAGGCGGTCCAGCACCAGGGCGACGTCCAGGCCCCACGCCCGCACGTCGTCTATGGCGACGTTCATCGCCTCGGCCGACTCCGGCTCGGGGTGGCGCAGCTGCTCGACGATGTCGGACAGGACCGGCTGGCGTTCGACGATCGTCTCGTTGACGTAGGCGTGGGCGACCTTGAGGGCGAAGCCGGAACGCTCGTCCAGGCCGTGGCCCATCGCGACCTCGATGATCGTGCGGAGCAGGGCCAGCTGGCCCGTGGTCGTGATCGAGGGGTCGAGCGGGTTGAGGCGGATTCCGTGGTCCAGGGCTGCCATCGGGTCCAGGCGGATGGGAGTTATTCCCAACTCCTGCGCGACGAGGTTCCATTCGCCGACCCCGTCCTCGCCCTGCGCGTCCAGGACGACGACCTGGCGGTCGCGGAAGCGCAGTTGCCGTAGGACGTACGTCTTCTCCAGGGCCGACTTGCCGTTGCCGGACTCGCCGAGGACCAGCCAGTGCGGGGCCGGGAGCTGCTGGCCGTACAGCTGGAAGGGGTCGTAGATGTAGCCCTTGCCGGAGTAGACCTCGCGGCCGATGATGACGCCGGAGTCGCCGAGGCCGGGGGCGGCGGTGGGGAGGTAGACCGCCTGGGCCTGGCCCGTGGAGGTGCGCACCGGGAGCCGGGTCGTCTCGACCTTCCCGAAGAGGAAGGACGTGAAGGCGTCGGTGAGGACGGACAGCGGATCCCGCATCAGGTCCTACCTCCGAATGCCGGTGGCGAAGGGAAGTGTGTTCACGAAGGCGCGATGGTGCTCGCGGTCGCACCACTCCAGCTTGAGGTACGACTTGCCGGCCGAGGCCCTTATCGTCCGCTTGTCGCGGGCGAGCGCCTCCGGATTGCGGGAGGAGACGGTGATGTAGCCGACCAGGTTGACGCCCGCGGCGCCGCTGGCGAGGTCCTCGCCGCGCTGGTCGAGGCGGCCGTGGGCGGCCACGTCACGCGGGTCGACGGTGCGGTTCATCTTGGCGGCGCGGGACGCCTCCGCCTCGTCGTTCGTCTTCTCCGTCAGCATGCGTTCGATGGCGACCTCGGTGGGTTCGAGGTCCATCGTGACGGCGACCGTGCGGATGACGTCCGGGGTGTGGACCAGGAGGGGCGCCAGGAAGTTGACGCCGACGGGGGTCATCGGCCACTCCTTCACCCAGGCGGTGGCGTGGCACCAGGGGGCACGGGTGGAGGACTCGCGGGTCTTCGCCTGGAGGTAGGTGGGTTCCATGGCGTCCAGCTCGGCCGGCCAGGCGTTGCGCTTCGTCATCGCCTGGATGTGGTCGATCGGGTGGTCCGGGTCGTACATGGAGTGGATCAGGGACGCGAGGCGGCCCTGGCCCAGCGGCTGGCGGACCCGGATGTCCGCCTCCTGGAGGCGGGAGCAGATGTCGGTCAGCTCGCGGGCCATGACGACGGCGAGACCGGCGTCCCGGTCCAGCTTGCGGCCGGACTGCGGGCGGGCCGCCCGGGCCATGGCCTGCGCCTCGGCGGCCAGCTCACGGTTGAAGTGCATGCAGGCGACGAGGTAGGCGCGGTGCTGCTCGCTGCTGGTGGACACCATGGACTGGAGCTGCTCGTACGACTGCGCCAGCCATGCCGGTGCCTTCTCGTCGCCGCGTACGGCCACGTCCTTGGCGTGGGCGTCCGGGTCGGCCGGGAGGGTGCGGGCGAGCATCTGCAGGCGGGTGACGAAGCCGTCGCCGTTCGCCACGTGCTTGAGGAGCGTGCCGAAGCGGTCGACGAGGGCCTCCTGGTCCTCGCTGTCGCGCAGACCGACGCCCGGCCCCTCGATCTCGATCGCCGCGGTGACCGTGCGGCGGTCGGCGTGCAGGAGTACGGCGATCTCGTCGGGGCCGAAGGGCGCGGCCAGCCAGTTGATGCGGCCGATGCCGGGCGGCGGCCCGACCTCGATCTCCCGCCCGTCGATCCGTGTGCCGGCCTCCATGACGGAGGAGCGGTAGGCGGCGCCCCGGCGGAGGGTCCGCTTGTAGCTGCGGTTGACCTCGAACCACTTGTAGAACGTGCGCTGCTTGTACGGCACGTAGACCGCGGCCAGCGCGATCATCGGGAAGCCCGTCAGCAGCACGATGCGCAGGGGGAGGACGGGGACCAGAAGTCCGCACATCATGCCGAGGAACGCGCCCGTGATGATGAGCGCGATCTCGCCGGACTCGCGGTTGCGGCCGACGATCGCGTTCGGCCGGGCGCGGCCGATCAGATATGTACGGCGGGGCGTGACCGGATGGGACACGTGGGACTGGGTCGTCAACGCCCTTCACCTCCCGTGCGGTTGGTACTGCTGTTGCGGGTGTTGCTGGCGTGCGGGGTGTTCACCGGGCTGGGTGCGCGCGGCGCGGGCGTGGCGGAGGGGACGGATCCGCCGCCTCTGTTCGAGGTGCGAGTGCTGTGCGCGGCGACGCCACCGGAGGCGGGGTTGGCGGGGCGGGGGCCGTTGGAGCCGGACTGGCCTCCGCCGTTGTTGTCGGCGCGGGTGCTGTGCGTCTTGATGCCCTGTGCGACGAGGGTCGCCGGGGAGCTGATGACGGCCGCGGCCTTGCCTTCGGCGCCCTGCATGATGCGGTTGTTGCGGGAGTTCGCGATCTCGTCGCCGAAGCCGGGGACGAAGCGGTAGATCATCGCGCTGGCGAAGATGGCGAGCAGGATGATCGCGAGGCCGGAGACGACGGCGGAGAAGGCGTCGGGGCCGTCATCGCTGGACAGGGCTCCGGCGAGGCCCAGCACGATGACGATGACCGGCTTGACCAGGATCACGGCGATCATGATTCCGGCCCAGCGGCGGACGTGGCCCCACAGGTTCTTGTCGACCATGCCGGCGTAGACGACGGTGCCGAGGAGGGCGCCGACGTAGAGGAGCGCGGCGCGGATGACGAGCTCCAGCCAGAGGACGCCGGCGGCGAGGATGGAGACCAGGGAGACGACGATCAGCATGATCGGGCCGCCGCCGATGTTCTCGCCCTTGGCGAGGGCGCCGGAGAAGTTGCCGAAGAAGGTGTCGGTCTGGTTCCCGGTGGTCTTCGCCAGGACCTCGGAGATGCCGTCGGTCGCCGAGACGACCGTGTACAGGATCAGCGGGGTGAAGGCGGAGGCCAGCACGGTGAGCCACAGGAAGCCGACCGCCTCCGAGATGGCGGTGGTCAGGGAAACCCCGCGCACGGCCCGCTTGGCGACGGCCAGCAGCCACAGCAGCAGCGTCAGGACGGTCGACGCGGCGAAGACGACCGCGTACTGCTGGAGGAACTTGGGGTTCGTGAAGTCGACGTTCGCGGTGTCCTTCACGGCCTCGCTGAGCTTGTCGACGGTCCAGGAGGCGGCGTCGGCACAGCCCTTGGCGAGGGAGGAGAGGGGGTCGAGGGTGTCGGTGGTGCTGGGGGTGGTGGTGCCGGAGGGGGTGTTGCCGCGTTCGCAGTACTTCTTGGCCTCGCCGACGATGAGGTCGCAGTCGCTGCTCTGGGACGCCGAGGGCGACGGCGACGGACTGGGTGTGGGCGCGGCGAAGGCGCGGGTGGCCAGCAGCACGGCCGATGTCTGTACGGCCGTGACGACTCCGGCGAGCCTGAGCACGCGGTGCGGGTTACCGGGCATACGTGAACCCTCCGTACTCCTCGATGGCCTTGCTGATCTCGTCGGAACTGGCGGCCTGGTTATCGCCCGGAACCGGGGCGGGGCCGTCCTTCTGGGAGTCCGTGGAGATCTTCCAGTCGCCGCCGGACCACTGCAGGTCGAACGTCCAGGTCTTCCACGTCGAGGTGACGGGGTCGGTCGACTTGTCCCCGGACATGCCGATGAGCCCCATGTACCAGACCGCGACCTTGGCGCTGCCGGCGCTGTACGACTGGACCGTCGTGCCCACGGGGACCACGCGGGAGACGAACGTGCTGCCCGCCGGTGCCTTGCCGTCGGCGTCGAGCCCGAGCTTGCCGAGGAAGTCGGCCGAGTAGGCCTGGTCCATAGGGGCCTGGAGTCTGGCAGCCGCGTCGGCGGTGTAGAGGGCGTCGAGAAGGGCGTGCCGGCTGTCCTTCTGGAACATGCTGGTCGAGCCGAGCGCCACGGAGTAGTTCGCGGCGGCCGACTGCGCACCCTGCTCGGTGTCGGCGAACCCCGACGGAATCCCGCCCGCCTTCGTCTCCACCGGCTTCGTTCCGCTCGCCGCAGTCGTCGACGTCTGTGGTTTGTCGGCGCCCGTGCTGCCGCTTTCGTTGCCGGCCGTGGACGCGGAACCGTCTCCTCCACGGTTCGCGAAGGCGATCGCCGCGATGAGCAGGACCACCACGCCGACCACCGTGATCAGGCTCCGTGACGACGAGCGGCCGCCGCGCCGGGCGCCGCCGTAGGGGTCGCTGTCGGGCAGGCGGGTGCGGGTCTGGCCTGAGCCGCCGTAACCGTCGTCGGCACCGGTGCGTGCGGTGTCGCCGTAACCGTGCTCGTCCCCGAGGCTCATGCCGCGTACGCCCTCTCGACCTCGTACCGAAAAGCGTAGAAGTACGACGGTAGCCGTGCTGGTTCCCGCGCGGGCGCGGTGTGGTGACTCGACATCAGGGAAACGCAACCTCAGCCGGTGGGCACGACGGGCGGGTGGGGGTGGAGGTGGGACCGGGCGTGCCCGGGCGGGCCGGAGCTATACGGCCATGCCGTACACGATGGTGAACAGCGTGCCGAGCGAGCCGATGATGAAGACACCGGTGAGGCCGGCGATGATGAGCCCCTTGCCCTGTTCCGCGCTGAACGTGTCGCGCAGGGCGGTCGCGCCGATACGCTGCTTGGCGGCGCCCCACACGGCGATGCCGAGGCAGAGCAGGATGGCGACCGCCATCACGACCTCGATCATCACCTTGGCCTCGTTGCCGAGGCTGCCGAAGGGGCCCCAGTCCGGAGCGATCCCGCCGATGATGGTGTTGATGTCTCCCTTGTCGGCCGCAAAGAGCATGTAAGTCACCGCCCCTGGTGGGTAGTTCCGAGCGGCCTCTGCGGTGTGCAGAGGTCAGGCCCCATTGTCGCCGACAATGTCGCTGTCGCATGTCGACTTGGCGTCATTGATTGGCGGGTTTCGTACGAGTGCCTGACGAAGGGCCCTATCGTCACTCTGTGTATCACGGCAGGTCACGCCGGGCAATGAGGTCGGAGCGGAACCTGTCGTGTGGTTCCGTCGTTGACCCTTTTTCGTGTCGATGTTCTCGGGGTGAAGGTTATCGGGTACGACGAACGGGCCGCGGCTGGGTGCCGCGGCCCGTTCTCCCCTTGCCACGTGGTCCCCACGGTCCACGGTGGCGCGCTGTGGTGACTGATCGTCAGTCGGGTGTATCGGTCGTATCGGTCGTGGTCACCGGCAGTCGGCCGTCAGCCGGTGAAGGCGGCGACTCCCTCCGGGGTGCCCCAGCCGGTCGGGCCGTCGTAGCCCGTCGTGGCGGTGCAGAAGTAGCTGGTGGTGCAGGTGCCGTTGTTGCCCGAGGTCACGTCGTTGAGGGCCGAGGTGCCGGCCGCCGTGTAGGGGAACTTCGCCGGGTAGGAACCGGAGGACGGCGTGCCGGCCAGGGCGTACACGCCCGCGATGATGGGCGAGGAGACGCTGGTGCCGCCGAAGGTGTACCAGCCCGCCGTAATGCCGTACGAGTCATAGACCGCGACGCCGGTGGCCGGGTCCGCGACCGCCGAGACGTCGGAGATCATGCGCTTGGTGCAGCCCGTGTCGGTCTGCCAGCTCGGCTTGGCGTCATAGGCGGAGCAGCCGGAGCCGGTGCCCTCGGTGCTGCTGGTCTTCCAGACCGTTTCGGTCCAGCCGCGGGTGGTGGAGGTGGCCTTGGTCAGCGCGGTGCCGCCGACGGAGGTGACGTACTGCGAGGCCGCCGGGTACTCGGCGCCGTAGGCCTCGTCACCCGCGCTGACGGTGATGGCGACACCGGTGTGCTTGAAGTACGAGGTGTCGTAGGTGGAGTCGGAGGACGACTCGGAGCCGCCGTAGCTGTTGGAGACAAACTTCGCGCCGAGGGTGACCGCCTCGTTCACCGCGGTGCCGAGGTTGGCCATGGTGGCGGACTTGGCCTCGACGAGCAGGATCTTGCAGTTCGGGCAGATGGCGCTGGCCATGTCGAGGTCGAGGGAGATCTCCTCGGCCCAGCCGGTGTTGCTCGTCGGCAGTGAGGTCGTGGAACCGGTCTGACTGACCTTCTTGAAGCAGCCGTTGGCGGTGGTGCACGCCGACAGGCCGTAGTACGAGCGGTAGGTGGCGAGGTCCGCCTCGGCGTTGGGGTCGTTGTACGCGTCGACGATGGCGATGGTCTCGCCCGAGCCGTTGGAGGCGGCGGCCGAGGTCAGGCCGTACGCGGCCCGCAGGTCGGTCGGCCCGAAGCCGGACGGGGTGGTGGCGTCGGCGGCCTTGGGCGTGACGCCCTTGGCGTAGGCCTTCTCCGCCATGTACTCGGTGACGCCGCTGGTGACCCGTTTGGCGTTACAGGCCGCGACGTCCGCCTTGGTGGGCGTCGCGCACGCCCTGGTCCAGCTGACGTGAGGGGCGACCTTGGCGACGCCGCTCTGGGCGTCCGCCGCTCCGGCGGTGCCGAAGCCGGCGAGGACGAGGGCCGCGGTGCCGAGGGCGGCTGCGCCCATGCGGCGCAGGCTGCGGCGTATGACGGGTCTGTCGGGGTGTGTGGTGCGCAACGTACAGCCTCCTGAGAACGGTTGACAGGGGCGGTGCGGGTGCGCCGCCGGTACGGTGTCCCCGGCGGGGGGCCGAGCGGCCCGCAGATGACCATCGCTTGTTGAGTACGCGACAACAAGACGAGTTGTCGATTCCTGACCTCCGCCTTACTGAGGGCGGTTCGGGCTTACCACTCAGTGGCTGGGGGATGGACGGGCGATGGCTGGCTCTTGACCTTGGGCACAGGGGGCACACAGGGTGGGCGGGGTGGAGCAGGGGGCGTCTGTTGGGGGCACGCAGGGGCGATTCGCCCTCGCCGTCCAGATCGGGACAGTGACCGGCGGCAGCGAGCTGCTTGGCGGCGTCCGGCGTGATCTGGCGCCGGATGAGGCGGTCTGTGTACGCGGATACATTGCCATCGGGGCGTGATCCCTGACATGGCCGACTGTTTCATCCGAGAGCGGCACGGTGATCTTCGTGGTCATGGCCGGGTCATACCGCGCCATCCACGAAATGGTCGAACTCCCCCGCCTGCACGCCCAGTACGAACGCGTCCCACTTTCGCCGGTTCGTCGTGACCACGTTGTCCGGGTCGCTGGTCTCGCGGATGTAGACGGGCGCGTCCCCGTCGTCCCCCTCGCCGAAGGCGATCTCGATCCAGGGGCCGGGGCCGGTCGCCTCCGGCGGGGCGGCGCGTTCCCAGGTGAGGTTCGGGGGGATGTCGTCAGACATGGTGGGGGTCCTTCTGGAGTACGTGGAGGAGGGCTGCGAAGGCGACGGGGGTGGAGGTGAGTATCGCGGCGGTGGGGTCGCCGGTTTCGGTCATGTGGATTGCTTCGGGGGACGCGACGGCGTTCACGCAGGAGTTGCCCCGGGCGTCCGCCGCTCCGGCGGTATGCCACTGGGCATCCGGCCAACTCCCCTCAGTGACCGGAGACTTCCATGCCCACCGTATCCCCGCCCTGGACCCACACCCTCCAACTCCCGCACGACCCAGGCGCCCCCGGCGTCGCCCGCGCCACCCTGCGCACCATCCTCTCCGCCCA
Source organism: Streptomyces sp. NPDC001315 (assembly GCF_042896175.1). Classification (NCBI taxonomy): domain Bacteria; kingdom Bacillati; phylum Actinomycetota; class Actinomycetes; order Kitasatosporales; family Streptomycetaceae; genus Streptomyces; species Streptomyces sp. NPDC001315. Next base: position 11,420 of record NZ_JBIAWZ010000023.1, read on the forward strand.
TGACCTCACCGAACTCACCCCCAGCGCCGAACGTCTGGCCGCCGAGCTGCTCACCGACGCCCACCTCCACACCGCCGGCCCCTACGCCTCCGCCTCCTCTCGGCGGAACCCGGGAGGCCCCGGATCGCCGTCTGGGACACCGAACCCCGTGTCCCGCCCGGCTTCGCCGCCGACGGCGCCCCCGTCGCCCTCCCTCCGCCCGACGCCGAGCACGGACGTGGGCTGCACCTCGTACAGGCGTGTGCGGGCAGGTGGGGTGTCTCCGTGCTGCGGGAGCCGGGCGCGTCGAAGGGCGGGAAGCTGCTGTGGGCCGAGTGTCAGACGATTGGCCTAACGTAGTCATGTGGCGACGGAACGTAAGGAAGGCGTGGTGTGGCGAAGGTTGAGCAGCGACACAGGGGCGCGGCCGTGTGCGCGGGGCCTGACGCGGAGGCGGGGGAGGGGCTCGCACAGTACGGTGGATTCGACGCCGAGCCGGAGCCGGAAGGATGGAGGTCGGACACCATGTCGATGCCGTCCGTGCCTCAATTCCATCCCAGGCCCCGCCCCGGGAATCTGCGCGAAGTCGCCGAGAAGATCCAGGAAGCGACAGGTCTGCGCGTGCAGGTTCTGGGAGGGAAGCTCGTGACGTCTCCGACGCCGCGAGGCAAGCACGCCGGTGTGCTGAGGCGGCTGCGTCGGCAGCTCTACGCGGCGATGCCCGAAGGGCTGGACATGTATGAGATGTCCTCGATCGCATCGCCGGAAGACCCCGATGACTATGCGACGCCGGACCTGATCGTCCTGCCCACCGAATGGGACGAGGACGACGGTTGGCTGGCCGCCTCGGAGGATGCGGCGCTCGCCGTGGAAGTCATCTCGCAGTCCGAGAAGTCCAGGGAGATCAGGGACAAAGCCGACTGGTACGCGGTTGCCCGCGTCCCCCTCCTTCTCGTCATCGACCCGCGCAAGGGCACCTGGTCCCTGCACACCAACCCCGACAACGGCGCCTACCAGGACGTCACGCCCGGCAAGTTCGGCGAATCCTTGCGGCTGCCCGAGCCGCTGGACGTCGAGGTCGCCACCGACGGCTTCCCGATCTACGGCACTCCGCCGCCCAGCGTCTGACGTTCCTCTCACCTTCATGCGACAAGGTGGGCCCGATGAAGCGCACCCTCCGCCCCCCGGGCACCCGTAGGCGCACGCTGCTCGGCGCGCTCGTGCTGTTGGTCGTCGCGGCGGCCTCGGAGGCGGCGGCGGACGACGGGGCCGGCCCCCTGGGCGTAACCATCACCACGGGCCGGTCGGCGCAAGCCGCTCGGGTGGGGGCGCTGTTCCCGGCCGACCGCGGCTCCGGTCTCGCCGGCGAGCACTTCTGCACCGCCTCCGTGGTGCACAGCCCGCACCGGAACCTCATCGTCACCGCCGCGCACTGCCTCGGCGGGAACGGGGGCCGCGACCTCGTCTTCGCGCCCGGGTATCGGGACGGCAAGGCTCCCCACGGCTTGTGGAAGGTCGGGCGGCTGTTTCTGCCCGACGGGTGGGCCGACGGACAGGACGAGGACAGTGACATCGCCTTCGCCGTCGTCGAGCCGCAGGGCGAGAAGGGGATCGAGGACGTCGTCGGTGCGAACCGGTTCGCCGCCGGGGTGGCCACCGGGGCGACAGCGCTGACCGTCACCGGGTATCCCGACTCCCGCGAGGCACCCATCAGCTGCACCAACAAGCCCGCCGCGCACAGCACCACGCAACAGCGCATCGACTGCCCCGACTTCAGCGGCGGCACCAGCGGCAGCCCCTGGGTGAACGGCAACGGGCAGATCGTCGGCGTGCTCGGCGGGCACGAGCAGGGTGGGTCCACCGACGACATCTCGTACAGCGTGGTGTTCGGAAGAGAGGTCGCGGAGCTGTACGGGGACGCGGCGGGCGATCCCTAGACGCCGACAGGCGTAGACAGAGAGCCGTCCTCGGCCACCGACGCGCGCATACGCGTCGACCTTTCCCGTGATCACCCCTCACCGCGGGGGCCGCCTCTACACTGACGTGGGCGTACTCCCGGGCGGTGAGGGGCGGTTGACGGTGCGTAAGACGTGGGTCGTGGTGACCGCTGTCGCCGGTGCCGGTCTCGCCTTCGTGATGCTGCTCGTCGTCGGGGTCTACGTCGCCTCCGGGAACCTCGCGGGCGGGGTGGGCGGTGGGACCAGGGCGTTGGCCAAGGGGGCCGTGCCCGCGGCGTATCAGACGCTTGTGCAGAAGTGGGGCAATCTGTGCTCCGCCCTCAACCCGGCCCTGCTCGCCGCCCAGCTGTACCAGGAGAGCGGGTTCAACCCGAGCGCCAAGAGTCCGGCGGCCGCGCAGGGCATAGCGCAATTCATCCCGGGGACATGGGCCACCCACGGCATCGACGGTGACGGAGACGGCGACCGCGACGTATGGGATCCGAATGACGCGATTCCGTCGGCCGCTTCGTACGACTGTCAGCTCGCGTCGTACGTGAAGGACGTGCCGGGCGACGCCACCCACAACATGCTCGCCGCCTACAACGCGGGGGCGTACGCGGTCATCAAGTACGGGGGCGTGCCGCCGTACAAGGAGACCCGGAACTACGTGAAGACGATCACGACTCTGGAGGACTCCTTCGCCGCGCCGGTCAGTCGCGTCGATCCGTCCAAGCAGGCCGCGGGGGCCATCTACTACGCGCAGAAGAAGCTGGGCACTCCCTATCTGTGGGGCGGCAACGGCACGGCTGACCAGGGCGGACGGTTCGACTGTTCGGGGCTGACCAAGGCCTCGTACGAGAGTGTGGGGATCACGCTGCCGCGCGTCGCCAACGACCAGTACAACGCCGGGCCGCATCCGAAGCGGGACGAACTGCTGCCCGGGGACCTGGTGTTCTTCTCGGACGACCTCACCAACTCGCGGGCCATCCGGCATGTGGGGATTTATGTGGGTGGCGGATACATGATCGACGCGCCGAGAACAGGTGCTGTGATCCGGTTCGACCCGATCGACACCCCTGACTACTTCGGGGCCACGAGGGTCACCGAAGATGGCGCGAAAGCGCTCCCCACCACGGTGTGAACCGAGCGTGAACCCACCCCCTGAGCTGCGGAGATGTATTTCTCTTCGATAACGTCTGCGTGATCATTCGGTGGAGTGTGGAACGTAGTGACAGGGGCCGTGCGTTCCTGTTCACGTAGCCCGGCGGACGTCAGTCGGCACGTGTCATGTGCGCGTGTGTGCAGCGGAGCGGAAGCGGACCTACAGACCACGGGGGTGGGCAGGAGCGGCGCACGTGAGGTGCGTCCGGAAGAACGACGAAGGGGCCGCAGCGCCATGGCTGGACTCGCCGAATCCGGGTCGAACCCCGACGTCGACCTGCTCTATGACATCAACGGTCTGGCCAAGGACGCGCCGCACTGGTTCGACCGCGTGGTCGAGTTCGTGGGTGAGTACGGGCTGTTGCTCGCCATGGTGCTGCTGGTGCTCTGGTGCTGGTGGACCGTGCGGCGGCGGGGCGGCGACGCGGCCGCCCCGTCCGTGGCCGCGCTGGTGTGGGCGCCGCTGGCGGCCGGCCTCGCGGTGCTGGTGAACGTGCCGATACGGGGGTTCGTGGAGCGGCCCCGGCCCTTCCGCGACCACCAGGGACTCGATGTCCTCGTCTCCGGCAAGACCGACTACTCCTTCGTGAGCGATCACGCCACCCTCACCATGGCGATGGGCGTCGCGCTGTTCGTCGCGAACCGGAGGTTCGGACTCGTCGGGATCGGGCTGGCGCTGCTCGAAGGGTTCTGCCGGGTCTACATGGGCGTGCACTACCCGACGGACGTCATCGGCGGGTTCGCGCTCGGTACGGCCGTGGCGCTGCTGCTCTCGCCGCTGGCCATGCTGATGCTCACCCCGGTGATGAAGGCCGTGGACCGCTCCCCCCACGCCGGTCGGCTGATCCGGCGCCGGTCGGCCGGGGACGCTCGGGACGCGGTGGTTCCGGGGGCGCGGAGTGCGTCCTCGGCGGGAGCCGAGGAACGGGATCTCGCGGCCTGAGGCCCCCTGGAGAGCCTGCGGGTACTAGAGAGCCTGCGGGTAGGTGAAGAACCGGTTCGGGTCGTACTGCTTCTTCAACTGGGCCAGGCGCGTTGCCGCTTCGCCGTAGTACGCCTTCCGCCAGTCCGTCAGAGTCGGGTCCGTGTAGTTCTGGTAGGCCGCGCCCGAGGCGTACGGCTGCATCGCGTTGTGAGCCGTCGTCAGCCAGGACTGGGCCGTGGAGCCCGACGTCCCGGCCCCCCAGGACACGATGTACTGCGCCAGCATGCGCGAGCGGCGGTGCACGAAGGCCGTCGCCGTGGGGGAGACACGGTTGACCGCGCCGCCGAGAGCCGTGAGGGCGATGCTGCCGGAGCCGCCGCGCACCGACGTGATCTGGGCGAGCAGGGTCTGGATGCCGGCCGCGGAGAGGGAGCGGTCGAAGAAGTCCGACTTCGCCGCGTACGTCTCCCGGCCCAGCGCGCCCTGCGGGGAGCGGCCCGGGGTCGCGCCCGGGAGGTGGCACTGGGCGTCGGAGGAGAAGGAGGAGCAGCCGGCGTAGATCTCCATCGCCTCCTCGTAGCCGCGGCGGCGGAGCGAGACGCTGCTCGCCGGGGCGCCGATACGGTCGGCGAGGCGGTCGACGGCGTTCTGCAGTTCGCCGTACGTGCCGAGGGAGAAGGCCGCGACGGAGACCTTGGGCGTGCCGCCGGAGCTCTCCAGGTGCAGGGAGGACCAGATCTCGTCCGGCTGGGACGGACCCCACCCCTGCCAGGCCTTCACCACCGCGGCCGCCTTCGCCCACGGCCAGGTCATGTACGCGGTGACGGCCTGGGGGGCGGCGTGGGTGCGGAACCGCAGCTCGGTGACGACGCCGAAGTTGCCGTTGCCCGCGCCGCGCAGGGCCCAGAAGAGGTCCTTGTTCTCGGTGGCGTTGGCGGTCAGCTGCTTGCCGTCCGCCGTGATCAGGGTCGCCTGGGTGAGGCTGTCGCAGGTCAGGCCGTACGCGCGGGAGGCCACGCCGTGACCGCCGCCCAGCACCAGGCCGGAGACGCCCACGGTCGGGCACGAGCCCGCCGGAATCGTCACGCCCTTCGCGGCGAGCGCGCGATAGACGTCGATCAGCTTGGCGCCGGCGCCGACGACCGCCGTGCCGCCGCTGCTGCGGACCCGGTTGAGCTCGGAGACGTCGACGACCAGGCGGCCGTTGCCCGAGGACCAGCCCGCGTAGGAGTGGCCGCCGTTGCGGATCGACACCTGGATGTGGTGGGCGCGGGCGTACGCCAGGGTCGTACGGATGTCGTCGGCGTGGGCGACGTAGGCGACGGCCGCCGGCTTCAGATCGTCGAAGCGGGTGTTGTAGAGCCGGCGGGCCGACTGCCACTTGGCGTCGCCGGGGCGTACGAGGACGCCGTCCAGGTCATGGGCGAGCGCGGTCCAGTTCGCGGGGGCCGTGGCGGCGGTGGTGCGCAGGGAGGTGGAGGCGGGCGGGGCGGACCCGTCCGCGGTCGTCGGCGGCGGAGTGCTCTGCGACGGCACGGCCGACCCGGTTCCCCCGCCCTTGCACCCGGTCGCCGCGACCGCCGCTATCGCGGCCGCGCCGCCTCCGATGAACGTACGCCGTTCCATGTGGCCTCCTGCTAGCTCTCGTGGAACGAGACGGGTCCCCCGGCCGGGGGGTTCCCGGGACGGGCTGGTTCATCGGCCTCATGGGCACGGTTATGTGGCGAGGGTACGGGGTGGGCGCGGTGGTGCGGGGGCGTCGGATGGTTGCGCGGATGCCGAGATGTGTGGCGCTATGTCCGATATGTCGTGCAGTGTGTCAGGTGGTGTGTCAGATCGGCGTCGCGTCGGAACCTCCATGTGTTCTCCCTGTGAGCAATCCGTGACCTAACCGCACCGTCCTCAGGGGTTCACCCCCCGTTCACTTCCGTCCGTAGGTCGCTTCACCTGATCTGCCTAATTTCGGCCTTACCGATGCCGGACGCACTGCGCAAACGCGTCCGGATCACCCGCAGCACCCTGTCTTCGCACGCCGCCGATCAGGCCGGCGGCTCCTGGAAGGAATTCCCTCAGTGAAGCTTCAGCGCAAGAACCGGCGGGCTCTCGCTCTCGGCGCTCTCGCCGTCTCCGGCGCCCTGGCCCTCACGGCGTGCGGCTCGGACGACACCGGCGGCGGCAGCGGTGGCAGCAGCGCCTCCGCGACCACCGGTGGCAGCAACATCAAGTGTGACGACGCCAAGGGCCAGCTGCTCGCCGACGGCTCCTCCGCGCAGAAGAACGCGATCGACGCCTGGGTCAAGCAGTTCACCGCTGCCTGCTCGGGCGTGCAGATCAACTACAAGGGTGGCGGCTCCGGCGCCGGCGTCACGGCGTTCACCCAGGGCCAGGTCGCCTTCGCCGGTTCGGACTCCGCGCTGAAGCCCGACGAGGTCACGGCGTCGAAGTCGGTCTGCTCCAACGGCCAGGGCATCGACCTCCCGATGGTCGGCGGCCCGATCGCCCTCGCGTACAAGCTCGACGGCGTGGACAACCTCGTCCTGGACGCCCCGACCATTGCCAAGATCTTCGACGGCAAGATCACCAAGTGGAACGACGCGGCGATCAAGGCGCTGAACCCGAGCGCCACGCTGCCCGACCTGAAGATCCAGGCGTTCCACCGCTCGGACGAGTCCGGCACCACGGACAACTTCACCAAGTACCTGATCGCCACCACCCCGGCCAACTGGAAGTACTCCGGCGGCAAGGCCTGGCAGGCCAAGGGTGGTCAGGCCGCGTCCGGCTCCAGCGGTGTCGCCGCGGGCGTCAAGCAGACCAACGGCGCCATCGGCTACATGGAGCTGTCGTACGCCAAGGACGGTCTGTCGACGGTCTCCATCGACACGGGTGCCTCCGCCCCGGTGAAGGCCTCCTCCGACGGTGCCACCAAGGCCATCGCGGACGCCAAGGTCGTCGGCACCGGCAGTGACCTGGCGCTCAAGATGAACTACACGACCAAGGCCGACGGCGCCTACCCGATCACCCTGGTCACGTACGAGATCGTCTGCGACAAGGGCAACAAGGCCGACACCCTGGCGAGCACCAAGGCCTTCCTGCGCTACATCGCCAGCGAGGACGGCCAGGGCATCCTCTCCGGCATCGACTACGCCCCCGTTCCCGCCGACATCATCGCCAAGGTCCGCACCACCATCGAGGGCCTGAGCTGATCTGAAGGTGCGGTCCGGTCCTGGGAACCCGGGGCTGGACCGCACCGTCCGGTGCACCGCCGCCATGAGCCGTCCCGCACGGACGGCTCCGCCGAGCCGCTCCGACCGAGCGGCTCCGCAGACCGGAGAACCCGATGGATATATCGACACAGAAAACACAGGCTCCACCTCCAACGCCCCAGCCCTCCGTGGGCGAGCAGAAGCGCGCCGCCCGCGGCGCCACCCGGCCCGGTGACCGCATCTTCCTCGGTCTGTCCCGCGGGTCGGGCATCCTGCTGCTCGTGATCATGGCCGCGATCGCGGTCTTCCTCAGCTACCGCGCCTCGCTCGCCATCAGCAAGGACCACGGAAACTTCCTCACCACCTTCGAGTGGAACACCGGCCTCCAGCAGCCGGTCTTCGGCATCGCCGTCCTGGCCTTCGGCACGATCGTCTCCTCGATCGTCGCCATGCTCCTCGCGGTCCCGATCGCCGTCGCCATCGCGCTCTTCCTCACGCACTACGCCCCGCGCAAGCTGAGCGGCCCCATCGCGTACGTGATCGACCTGCTCGCCGCCGTACCGTCCATCGTGTACGGCCTGTGGGGCGCCCTGATCCTCGTGCCGCACATGAACGGTCTGTTCAGCTGGCTCAACGACTACCTCGGCTGGACCGGCATCTTCTCCTGGGAAGAAGGCGCCCCGCGCTCGATGCTCACCGTCGGCATCCTGCTCGCGATCATGATCCTGCCGATCATCACCAACGTGAGCCGCGAGGTCTTCCGCCAGGTCCCGCAGATGCACGAGGAGGCCGCGCTGGCCCTCGGTGCCACGCGCTGGGAGGTCATCCGTATGTCGGTGCTGCCCTTCGGCCGCTCCGGCGTGATCTCCGCCTCGATGCTCGGCCTCGGGCGTGCGCTCGGCGAGACGATCGCTGTCGCCACCGTGCTGTCGCCGAGCTTCGACATCCAGGCCAGCCTGCTCGACCCGGGCGGCGGTACGTTCGCCCAGAACATCGCCAGCAAGTTCAGCGAGGCGACGGAGTTCGGCCGTGACGCGCTCATCGCCTCCGGTCTGGTCCTGTTCGTCATCACGCTGCTGGTCAACGGCGCGGCCCGCATGATCATCGCCCGCCGCAAGGAGTACTCGGGGGCCAACGCATGAGCCACGCAGCCGTCGTCGCCGACAAGCAGCCCAGCACGCTGCGCGGCGCCAGCCTCCCCAAGTGGTCGCCGTGGGCCATCGCCGCGGGCTCCCTCGCCCTCGCGGTCGTCATCGGCCTCGCCGCCGACCTGCACAGTCACATCCAGTGGGGTCTGATCGCCGCGCTCCTGTTCGTCTTCGGCACGTACGGCATCGCCGCGCGCGTCGAGGGCCGCCGCCAGGCCAAGGACCGCATCGCGACCTCGCTCGTCTGGGTCTCCTTCCTGATCGCCCTGGTCCCGCTGGTCTCCCTGATCTGGGTGACCGTGCAGCGCGGTGTGAAGGTCCTCGACGTCTACTTCCTGACCCACTCCATGGGTGTGGTCGCCGACTCCGAGCCGGGCGGCGGTATCTACCACGCCATCCTCGGCAGCCTCGAGCAGGTCGCCCTCGCCACCGCGATCGGTGCGCCGATCGGCGTGCTCACCGCGATCTACCTCGTCGAGTACGGGCGCGGGAAGCTCGCCACGGCCGTCACCTTCTTCGTCGACGTCATGACGGGCATCCCGTCGATCGTCGCGGGTCTGTTCATCCTCAGCCTCATGCTGATGTTCGACATGCAGCCCTTCGGCTTCGCCGGCTCGCTCGCCCTGGCGATCCTGATGATGCCGGTCGTCGTCCGCTCCACGGAGGAGATGCTCAAGCTCGTCCCGAACGAGCTGCGCGAAGCCTCCCTGGCGCTCGGCGTCCCGAAGTGGCGCACGATCCTGAAGGTGGTCCTGCCGACCTCGATCGGCGGCATCACCACCGGCATCATGCTGTCGATCGCCCGTATCGCGGGCGAGACCGCGCCGGTGCTGCTGCTGGTGTTCGGCAACCCGTTCATCAACGCCAACCCCTTCGAGGGGGCGCAGGCCTCGCTGCCGCTGTACATCTACCAGCAGTACTCGCAGAGTGGTGGATCGACGGCGGCGTACGACCGTGCCTGGGCGGCGTCGCTGACGCTGATCGCCTTCGTGATGATCCTGAACCTGGTGGCCCGCGGCATCGCCCGCTGGAAGGCCCCGAAGACCGGTCGCTGACGCGGCCATCGGCGACTGAAGACTCTGGAAGTGAAGTAGTAATGGCCAAGCGAATCGACGTAAGCGGACTCACCGCCTACTACGGCTCCCACAAGGCGATCGAAGACATCTCGATGACGGTCGAGCCCCGCTCGGTGACGGCCTTCATCGGCCCCTCGGGCTGCGGCAAGTCGACGTTTCTGCGCACGCTGAACCGTATGCACGAGGTCACCTCCGGCGGCCGCGTCGAGGGCAAGGTGCTGCTGGACGACGAGGACCTGTACGGCGCCGGCATCGACCCGGTGTCCGTGCGGCGCGAGGTCGGCATGGTCTTCCAGCGTCCGAACCCCTTCCCCACGATGTCGATCTTCGACAACGTGGCGGCGGGGCTGCGCCTGAACGGCAAGTTCAAGAAGAGCGAGCTGAACGACATCGTCGAGAAGTCGCTCAAGGGCGCGAACCTCTGGAACGAGGTGAAGGACCGCCTGAACAAGCCCGGCTCGGGTCTCTCCGGAGGTCAGCAGCAGCGGCTGTGCATCGCCCGCGCGATCGCTGTCGAGCCGAACGTCCTGCTCATGGACGAGCCCTGCTCCGCCCTCGACCCGATCTCCACCCTCGCCATCGAGGACCTGATCGGTGAGCTGAAGGAGCGCTTCACGATCGTCATCGTGACGCACAACATGCAGCAGGCGGCGCGCGTCTCGGACCGTACGGCGTTCTTCAACCTCGCGGCGGTCGGTCAGCCCGGCAGGCTCATCGAGATCGACGACACGGAGCGGATCTTCTCCAACCCGTCGGTCCAGGCGACCGAGGACTACATCTCGGGCCGCTTCGGCTAGGCCGACGCTCCGAAAGGACCCCTCGCGGTGCTGCATGGCGGTGCCACCGCGAGGTCAAAATGGGCCCGCCCCCTGGCTCCCGGGGGGCGGGCCCATCGTCGTCGGCCCCCCGGGGCTGCGCCCCGGACGCCGTTTCGGCCTTGACGGCCTCGTCCTCGATCGCCGGACGGGCCGAGATGTCGCTGGGAGCTTTGCTGACCGGCGCTTTGAAGTGAGGCGTTCGACACCCCGTAAGCGACGGGCCGCGCGGCCCACCCCCGGCCGCTACAGGAACGCCAGGTTCACAACCCCGTACGACGCCGCAGCCACCAGCGCGGCCGCCGGCATCGTGATGAACCAGCCCAGGACGATGTTCTTGGCGACGCCCCACCGCACCGCGTTCACGCGCTTCGTCGCGCCGACGCCCATGATCGCCGAGGTGATGACATGGGTCGTGGAGATGGGCGCCTTGAAGAGGTACGCCGTGGTGAACATGATCGACGCACCGGTCGTCTCCGCGGCGAAGCCCTGCGGCGGGTCCAGTTCGATGATCTTGCGGCCGAGGGTGCGCATGATGCGCCAGCCGCCGGCGTACGTGCCCAGGGACAACATCATCGCGCAGACGAGCTTGACCCAGACCGGGATCGGGTCGCTGTAGTCCTCGACGTCGGCGATGACCAGCGCCATCACCACGATGCCCATCGTCTTCTGGGCGTCCTGGAGGCCGTGGCCGAGGGCCATGCCTGCCGCCGAGACGGTCTGCGCGATGCGGAAACCGCGCTTGGCCTTGTGCGGGTTGGCTTTGCGGAAGATCCACATGATCGCGGTCATGACCAGGTAGCCGACGATCAGGCCCACGACCGGGGACAGGAACATCGGGATGACGATCTTGTCCAGCACCCCGCTCCAGTAGACCGTCGTACCGCCCGCGAGCGCCGCGCCGACCATGCCGCCGAACAGCGCGTGGGAGGAGGAGGAGGGCAGACCGAAGTACCAGGTGATCAGGTTCCAGGTGATCGCGCCGACCAGCGCCGCGAAGAGGATGCCCATCCCCTTCGAGCCCTCGGGTGTCTGAATGATGCCTTCGCTGACGGTCTTGGCGACCCCGCTGCCCAGGAAGGCACCGGCGAGGTTCATGACCGCGGCCATGGCGAGAGCCGCGCGGGGAGTCAGCGCCCGGGTCGAGACAGACGTCGCGATCGCGTTGGCGGAGTCGTGGAAGCCGTTGGTGTACGTGAAGAAGAGCGCGACCGCGATGGTCACGACCAGAGCGAGGGTGTCCATGGACTGGCTCAGGACTCCTTGACCGCGATGGTCTCCACCGTGTTGGCGACGTGCTCGAAGGCGTCCGCCGCCTCCTCCAGCACGTCCACGATCTGCTTCAGCTTCAGCACCTCGATCGCGTCGTACTTGCCGTTGAAGAGGGTGGCGAGCAGCTTGCGGTGGATCTGGTCCGCCTGGTTCTCGAGGCGGTTGACCTCGATCCAGTACTCGGTCAGGTTCTGCATGGTCCGGAGGTTCGGCATGGCCTCGGCGGTGAGCTCCGCCGCCCGGGCCAGCACCTCGATCTGCTGCTCGACGCCCTTCGGCAGTTCCTCCACGTTGTAGAGGACGACCAGGTCGACGGCCTCCTCCATGAAGTCCATGATGTCGTCGAGGGAGGACGCGAGGTTGTAGATGTCCTCGCGGTCGAAGGGCGTGATGAACGAGGAGTTCAGCTGGTGGAAGATCGCGTGCGTGGCGTCGTCACCGGCGTGTTCCGCGGCCCGCATACGCTCTGCGATCTCGGCCCGGGCGGAAGCGTCCGCCCCGAGCAGTTCCATCAGGAGTTTCGAGCCCGTGACGATGTTGTCCGCGGACGCGGCGAACATGTCGTAGAAGCTCGTCTCCCTGGGGGTCAGACGAAAGCGCACGTGTGGTCCTCGGGATGCATCGGTTTCGGTCAGGCTGATGCTAGGCGCATCATCCGGCCACGGCTAATGGGCCGTCCTCCAGTGTCGCCCATCGGGCAGAGTGGTCGGCACGGGGCCCGGTACCGCCATGGGCACGGGGCCTCATACCCAGCAAAGTTCGTTACCATATACCCACCAGGGGTATCAGTCAGCGGGAGGACGCGATGACGACCACCGAGGCCGGCGCGACGGCGCCCTCCGAAGCAGCCGAACCCGAAACAGTCGTACCCGAAGCGACCGTGCACGGATACCACAAGCAGAAGGACGAGCACCTAAAGCGCCTGCGCCGGATCGAGGGCCAGATCCGCGGTCTGCAGCGCATGGTCGACGAGGACGTCTACTGCATCGACATACTCACCCAGGTGTCCGCCTCCACCAAGGCCCTGCAGTCCTTCGCCCTGCAGCTCCTGGAGGAACACCTGCGGCACTGCGTCGCAGACGCCGCCGTCAAGGGCGGTGCCGAGATCGACGCCAAGGTGGAAGAGGCGACGAAGGCGATCGGCCGGCTGCTGCGTACCTGACCGCCGCCGTGCGGGGCCGGTGCTCAGCCGCCGCGGGTGTTCCGTTCCTCGGCCACCCGCAGCACCTCGTCGATGCTCTCCAGGCTGAGCCGGTCCTCGTCGGCGGCCGACGCCGCGATGATCAGTTCTCCGCACAGTTCGATCTCGGCGAGGGCCACGTGGTCCTGAACTGCCGTACCGCCGACCGGAGCCACGCGCATCACCTCATCTCTGCCGTCACCGACTTCCTAGAGTAGGGAGCGGCCTACGCACCGCGCATGGCACGGACGGGCTAGTTCTCACGTCTCACTGTTCGGCGATCGTTCCCGCGTAGATGTCCCCGGCCGCCGGCAGCCGTACGTCCACGGGGGCCCCGAAGTCGTAGAGCAGTGTCGTCGACGCGACCGCCACGGCGTCCTTCTGCCGGCCGTTGACGAAGCTGAACCGCTGCCGGACCTTGCGGATGCGCCCCTGGTCGTCGAGGTAGACGTCGAACGGAACCTCGGCCGTGGCGAACCCTTTCGCTGCCGCCCGCAGTGACTCCCGGCCGCCGGCCGAGGCGTGTTTCGCCGCCTGGTTGAGGTCGGCGGTGCCCCGGTAGTGCCGCACCTCGGTCCCCGCGACCTCGGTCCGGCCCAGGTACGTCGCCGCCAGCGTCCCGCGCAGCACCTCGGCGGCGGCGTACGGATCGGTGGCCCCGCCCGTCACCAGGTTCCCGTCGGACAGGCCCGCCGTCTCCACCCGGACCCATTTGTCGTCCGGCACTCCCGCGCCCCTGTTCTTCATGAACAGGGCGCCCGGTGCGAGGAGTTCGGTGATGGGCCGGTGCTCGCTCTGTCCGGCCGGGTCCTGCGGCAGCAGCACCTTCAGCCGGCCGAGCTGTCTGCGGTAGTCGTAGCCGCCCTCGCCGCGGATGGTGACGCGGGTGCCGCCGGTGGCCATCTCCATCGACGTACGCGCCTTGGAACTGCCCGCGTCCACCAGCCGGTCGGCGGCGTGCCGCAGCGTCTCGACGGGATCGCCGGCGCCCCGCGCGTCCTCGGCGGCGGCACCGCTCCAGGAACATCCGGTGGCCCCCACACAGATCCAGACCACGAGCCCCGCCACCGCGGTCCCGCCCGCCGTCCGGCTGTGCCGCCGCTGCCTTGCCGCCATCGCCTGCCTACCCCCAGCCGGTACGTCCGTCACGGGCCCCCTGTCGTTCCGGTTAACGACGGGTAGGTGACGCCGGTCACGCGCGCCGTGGGCTGCCGGGGCCGGTGCCAAGCCCTCACGGGCGCCATACGAGCCCTTTACCAAGCCTGGGTAACGTTGTCTGCGTGGCGCAGCAGGAGGTGCCGGACTTCATCCGGGAATTGCCGGGACATCGAACGACGACGGCTGAACAGGGGCGTTTCTGCGTGGCCCGCTGCACCTGCGGCTGGCGCGGTCCGGCCCGCCGGGCACGGAGTCTGGCCCGGGCGGACGCGGAGGGGCATGTGCCGGCCGGCTGAGCCCGTTCGTTTTCCGGCGGCGCCGGGTCAGGCGGTCAGGCGTGGCGTACGGTCGCCAGCAGGTTGTCGACCAGGGTTCGGTCGCGGGGCTGGGTGAGGCGGTTGCGGGCCGCGGTGGGGGAGAGCCACAGGATGCGGTCCACCTCGTGGGTCGGGGCGAACACGCCGGAGACGGCCTCGGCCGCCCAGTAACGGACCCGCTTCGGGCGGCCGTTGGCGAGGTAGTACATGGTCGGCAGCGGCGGGCCGGGCTCGGCGGTGTAGCCCGTCTCCTCCTCGACCTCGCGCAGCGCGGCGGCGAGGTGTTCCTCGCCGCGCTTGAGCTTGCCCTTGGGATGCGACCAGTCGTCGTACTTCGGCCGGTGCACCAGGCAGAGCTCCAGCTGCCCGTCGAACGGGGAGCGGCGCCACAGGACGCAGCCGGCCGCCTGGACGGTGCTGTCGTCGTCGATGTCTGTCACCGTGTGCTCGGCCTCCCTGTGCGTCAGGACGTGGTGACGGTCTGCTTCTGCCACGCCTGCTGGAACGCGAACCTGGCCGCCTCGACCTCGTGCCGCTGGTCGGCGTGGAGCACGCCGAGCGCGTACGCCGTCGCCGGGGCGATGCGTGGCGTACGGGCCGCCTGGGCCGCCGCCGCGGCGGCCTCCGAGGCGTCGCGATGCCGGTTGAGGGCCTGGCCGGCCGACAGCACGCGTACGTGGAGGGGGGAGCCGCCGTGCGGGGCCAGGACCTCGCGGGCGTAGCGGTGCAGGCGCAGCAGCAGGCGGACCTGGTGCCAGGGGCCGTCCTGGGGGTGGGGGGCCGGGTCCGGGGAGAGGCCGTGGATCAGGGCCTCCGCGTTGTAGGGGTGGCCCGCGGTGACGAGGGGGAGGGTGGTGACGGCGTCCGTGAGGCGCTCTTCGGCCGCGGCGGCGAGGGGGCGCAGGTCGGTGGTGGGGGCGGTCAGGGTGAGGGGGACGTCGCTGGCGAGTACGGCGAGTTTGTCCGCGACGGCGTGGAAGCGGGACGAGCCGAGAGCTTGCAGGGCCGTGGAGTGGGCCCGGGTCCGGGCGAGTGTGAGCTGGCGTTCGAGCAGGGCGCCTGCTTTCGCCGCGCCTACGGTGAGGTTGCCGCGTTCTGTCGCGTCGGAGGGTGGGGCATCCGGGCCCGCGGTGCCGGCCGGCGCCGTGCCGACCGTCTGGGCCGGAAACACAGCCGCCCCCGACAACCGGTGCAGTGCGAGCAACAGCCGTGCCAGGCGGGCCTCGTACGCGTGCTCCAGTGCCAAGGTGCCGGACAGCCAGGCCAGTTCCGGGCGGATGTCCTCCGCCCAGGCGGGGTCCAGGAGGGGGCGATAGGTGTGCAGGCTGCCGCTGATGCGGCGGGCCGACTGGCGCAGGGCCAGGGCCGCGTCGGCGGACCCCTCCGCGCCGTTGTCCCCCGGTCGCGGCTGCGCTCGACCGGGGGCACCCCCACTGCCGCCGGTCTCCCGGTGCAGGCGCAGGGCGCGGAGGAACTCCGTGGCCTGGGACCGGAGGTAGCGCGCGAGGGCGTCTCCGGTCACGGGCCCGGCGGCTGTGGGGTCCGTCGGGTCAAGGTGTTGCTGTGCCACGCCGGCGCCTCCGGGCGTCTATGAGCATCTCCTGGACGTTGCGCAGGGGCTGTCCGTCCGCGTCGGTCGCGTGCCGGGTCCACTCGCCGTCCGGGCCCAGGTGCCAGGACGCGGTGGAGTCGGACATGCCGGTCTCCAGCAACCGGTTGAGGGACGCCCGGTGGGCCGAGTCGGTGACCCGGACCAGGGCCTCTATACGGCGGTCGAGGTTGCGGTGCATCATGTCGGCGCTGCCGATCCAGACCTCGGGCTCGCCGCCGTTGCCGAAGCCGAACACGCGGGAGTGTTCGAGGAAGCGGCCGAGGATCGAGCGGACCCGGATGTTCTCCGACAGGCCCGTGACGCCCGGGCGCACCGCGCAGATGCCGCGCACCCAGATGTCGACGGGCACGCCCGCCTGGGACGCGCGGTAGCACGCGTCGATGATCGCCTCGTCCACCATCGAGTTGACCTTGATGCGGACGTGGGCCGGCCGTCCGGCGCGGTGGTGCTGGACTTCCTTGTTGATGCGCGCGATCAGCCCGTCCCGCAGGGACTTGGGGGCGACGAGGAGGCGGCGGTAGGTCTCGCGGCGGGAGTAGCCGGAGAGGCGGTTGAACAGGTCGGAGAGGTCCGCGCCGACCTGCGGGTCCGCCGTCAGCACGCCCAGGTCCTCGTAGAGGCGGGCCGTCTTCGGGTGGTAGTTGCCCGTGCCGACGTGGCTGTAGCGCCGCAGCGTCTCGCCCTCCTGGCGGACCACCAGGGACAGCTTGCAGTGGGTCTTCAGGCCGACGAGGCCGTACACGACGTGGCAGCCGGCCTCCTCCAGCTTCTTCGCCCACTTGATGTTGGCGTGCTCGTCGAAGCGGGCCTTGATCTCGACCAGGACGAGGACCTGCTTGCCCGCCTCGGCGGCGTCGATGAGTGCGTTGACTATCGGGGAGTCGCCGGAGGTCCGGTACAGGGTCTGCTTGATCGCGAGGACGTCCGGGTCTTCGGCCGCCTGCTCGATGAAGGCCTGCACGGACGTCGAGAAGGAGTCGTACGGGTGGTGCAGGAGCACGTCCCGCTGCCGCAGGGCGGCGAAGATGTCCGGCGCCGACGCGGACTCGACCTCCGCCAGGTCGCGGTGGGTGCCCGCCACGAACTTCGGGTACTTCAGCTCGGGACGGTCGAGGCCGTGGATACGGAAGAGGCCCGTGAGGTCCAGGGGACCCGGCAGCGGGTACACCTCGGCCTCGCTGATCTTCAGCTCGCGCACCAGGAGGTCGAGCACCTCGCGGTCGATGGACTCCTCGACCTCCAGGCGCACCGGCGGCCCGAAGCGGCGCCGCATGAGCTCCTTCTCCAGCGCCTGGAGGAGGTTCTCGGCGTCGTCCTCCTCGACCTCCAGGTCCTCGTTGCGGGTGAGGCGGAAGGCGTGGCTCTCCAGCACCTCCATGCCCGGGAACAGCTCCTCCAGGTGGGCGGCGATGACGTCCTCGATGGGCACGTAGCGGCCGGGGGAGCTCTCCAGGAAGCGGGACAGCAGCGGCGGCACCTTCACTCGGGCGAAGTGCTTGTGACCGCTGACCGGGTTGCGTACGACGACGGCCAGGTTGAGGGACAGGCCGGAGATGTACGGGAAGGGGTGTGCCGGGTCGACCGCGAGGGGGGTCAGCACCGGGAAGATCTGGTGGCGGAAGAGCGTGAAGAGGCGCGCCTGCTCCTTCTCCGTCAGCTCGCCCCAGCGGACCAGGTGGATGCCCTCCTCCGCGAGGGCGGGGGCGACGTCCTCGTGGTAGCAGGCGGCGTGCCGGGCCATGAGCTCGCGGGAGCGGGCCCAGATCATCTCCAGCACCTCGCGGGGCTGGAGTCCGGAGGCGGAGCGGGTGGCGACGCCGGTGGCGATACGGCGCTTCAGACCGGCCACCCGGACCATGAAGAACTCGTCCAGATTGCTGGCGAAGATCGCCAGGAAGTTCGCCCGTTCGAGGAGGGGCGTGTTCGGGTCCTCGGCGAGTTCGAGGACGCGCTCGTTGAACGCGAGCCAGCTGCGCTCACGGTCGAGGAAACGACCTTGCGGCAGTTGCGGCCCGTCGTGCGGCGACTCCTCGTACGCATCGAGGTCGGCATCGATGTCGGGTTCCAGGTCGGAGACCGCGGCCGCCACGGTGTGCGGGCGGTGCGCGGCTATGGAGCCCACGGAGGGCTGTGCGTGCTGGACCTCTGCCTGGGCGTTTGGCTGGCTCATAAACCCATTCTTCCGCGCCAGCAGCCTGACCGGCGCGTCGGATTGTGCGGGCGGGAGCGCGGCGGCGTCGTCCTCGGGGGGCGGCGAAGGCTCGGGCACGGCGGGGTTCATTGATCGAGCGTCGCAAGCTCGTCTGAACCGATGGTTACGGAGACATGGCGTGCGGGATATCGGGACACGGCTCCCGGGCGTCCACGGCACCGGGAGCCGCGTAGGAGGATGAGGGCACACCCCGTCCCCCGTACGGAATGTGCCGACGAGAGCTCGTTTCAGGCGGTCCGGCGACGCAGCAGCCGGAAGGCGACGAACGCCGTCACCGCGGCGAAGGCGAGCACGACCCCGGATTCCATGAGCTGGAGGGGCCAGAAGTGGGAGTAGGGGTGGACGTCGGCGTAGTAGCCCGTGGCGTGGAGCTGTTCGAGCTTCGTGGCACAGCCGGGGGCGTCCTTGTAGTCGGGGATGAAGCAGCTGGAGTCGCCGGCGACGTGCGTGCCGCCCGAGGTGACGATGCCCCGCTCGACGGTCTCGGCCCGGGAGGTGCCGGGGATCGACTCGCTTCTGAGGCCGGCGACGCGCGTCACGGTCGGCCACAGGCGGACACGCAGGGCCTCGGCGATGCTCCAGACGCCGAAGGAGGCCGCGCCGGTCACGCCCAGCGCGGGCAGTGCACGGCCCAGCCGCAGGGCCGCGACGGCACCGAAGGCGAGGGCGAACAGGGCGACGGCGACCGGGACCGGACCGCTCGCGGTGTAGGTGAGGACGTCGGTCCACGGCTTGATGGTGTCGATCCGGCCCTGCCCCGCGGACCACGCCCGGTGGTACAGCAGAGCGAGCGGCGTCAGGCCTACGACGATCAGCGCGGCCGGCCAGGCCAGCTTCACGGCCAGCCAGCGGGCCGGGGAGACGGACTGGGTCCAGGCGAGCTGCGCCGTGCCGTCCTCCACCTCCCGCCCGAACAGGGCACCGCCCGCCCAGGCGGCGACGGCGAGCGGCGCGAGGGCCACGACGAAGGCGGCGTACAGGGCGACCGACTTGTAGGTGGTGACGGCGTTCTGGTCGTACGAGCAGGCCGGCTGCGGACAGGCGTTGTACTGGCGCCAGGCCTCGGCCGAGGCGTCGGTGAGCGGGCCGCCCAGCCACAGCGTCAGGGCGGCGCCGCCGACGACCACGAGCGCCCAGACGAGCAGCGCGGGCCGGTGCAGGCGCAGGACCAGCCAGGTCGGTCCGGACAGGCGGGGCGAGCGGGCCGGGGCGGCCGGTACGGAGAGGGTGCTCATGCGGCGGCCACTTTCTTGTGCAGGACGCGGAGGGACACGGCGACGACGAGCGCGGTGAGGGCCAGGACGACGCCGGTCTCCAGGAGCTGGCGGGGCCAGTACTCGGGGGACGGCAGGTAGGTGCGGTGCGCGCCGCCGCGCACGGCGAGCTCCGGGAAGGAGGTGAAGAGCGCGAGGTGCTGGAAGGGCCACAGGTGGTCGTGCAGCGACGTGATCACGTACTGGACGGCGACGGCGACCGCCAGTGCGGGCAGCGCCCGCCCGACGAGCAGTCCGGCGAGTGCGCCGACGGCCAGACCGAGCAGCGGGTAGGCGACGGTGGCCGGGCCGATCCGGAAGTAGAGCTCCTGCGGGGCGTGACCGGCGTACAGGAGCCCGTTGTGAGCGGTCCACAGCAGCCGGTAGAGCACCACGAGCAGTCCCGTGCCGGCGGCGATCGCGACGGCGGGCACGGCCAGCTTCACGGCCAGCCAGCGGGCCGGGGAGACGGACTGGGTCCAGGCGAGCGGCGCGGTCCCGGACTCCAGCTCGCGGCCGACCAGCGCGCTCGCCGCGAACAGCGGGACGGCGAAGGTGGCCACGCGGATGAAGCCGGCCGGGCGGTAGAACAGGAGGTCGTACGCGTTCTTCGCCGAGCTCCAGCCGTTCGGCACGTAGTACCCGTACCGGTCGAACTCCTGCTGGGCGGCCGTCGCGCCCGGCCCGTACAGCCACAGCAGCAGGCCCGCCGTGACCACGACGAAGGCGAGCCAGGTCCACAACGCGGCGCGGTGCAGGCGGAGCACGGTCCAGACGAGGCCGCGGGGTCGCACGAGGGTGCGGCGCGGGGAGCGCGAGGCCGTCGGGGACACGGAGAGAGCCGTCGCGCTCATGCCTTGACCGTCGACATGCGCGAGGTCGTGCCCGGGGTGAGCAGGGCCGGGGCGCCGGGGGAGCGGAGGTGGGCGAGGAGCAGCGCCTCCAGGGACGGCTCCGCGGTCGCCCAGCCGTCGCCGACCGGGCCTTCGCGGCGGATCAGAGCGGTGACGCCGCGGCCGGTGGCGCGGGACTCGACCACCGTGTGGGGAGCGAGGTCGGCGGGGGTGCCGCGCCCGGTCACCAGGGTGTGGGCGGCGAGCAGGTCGTCGATGCCGCCGCCGAGCCGGATGCGGCCGTTGCCCAGGAGCAGCAGGTGGTCGCAGGCATCGGCGAGTTCGGCGACGATGTGCGACGAGACGAGGACGGTGGTGCCGCGCTCGGCGGCGTCCGCCATCAGCGTGCCCATCAGCTCGTGGCGGGCCAGCGGGTCGAGGTCGGCCATCGGCTCGTCGAGCAGCAGCAGCTCGGGCCGCTTGCCGAGCGCGAGGGCGAGCGCGACCCGGGTGCGCTGGCCGCCGGAGAGCCGGCGGATCCGCTTGCCGGGATCGAGGGAGCCCTGCTCGACGATCGCGGCGGCGTGGGCGCCGTCCCAGCGGCCCGGGTTGAGCTCGGCGCCCATGCGCAGGGTCTCGGCGATGGTGAGCTGGGGGTGCAGGGGCTTGTCCTGGGCGAGGTAGGCGACCCGGTCGCGGTGCTCGCCCGGGGTCCCGCCGAGGACGGTGAGGGCGCCGGAGGTGGGGCGCAGCAGGCCGGCCGCCATCGCCAGCAGGGTCGACTTCCCGGACCCGTTCGGGCCGACCAGGGCGCTGATCCGGCCGGCCGGGAGCCGGAAGGAGCAGTCGTCGAGGGCGGCGGCGCCCCGCCTGCCGTAGCGCTTGCCGAGTCCGGACGCCTCCAGGGCGACGGCCGGGGTGGTGCGGGTGGAACTCACTGGTCCCCCTTCGGGAAATGTGCGTCCAGTACGGAGCCGAACAGCGCGTCCACGTCCTCGCGGTCGAGGCCCGCTTCCCTGGCCCGCTGCGCCCATGCGTCGAGTTCGCTGCGCAGGGGCGTGTCGGCCGGGTGGGCGCCGAGGGTGCGGCGGACGAAGGTGCCGAGGCCGCGGCGGGCCTCGACCAGGCCCTCGCGCTCCAGCTCGCGGTAGGCCTTCAGGACGGTGTTCGGGTTGATGGCGGTGGCCTCCACGACCTCGCGGGCCGTGGGGAGCTTGTCGCCGGGCTCGATGAGGCCCAGCCGGAGGGCCTGTTTGGTCTGCTGGACGATCTGCAGATAGGTGGCGACGCCGGAGCGCCGGTCGATGCGGTACTCGACCACCCGTACAACCACCCTTTCACTAATTGAGTAGTGAAAGGGTGGTGGAAGATGATCCGGAAAGTCAAGCCGGAAAAAGAAGCCGGAAAGTCAGGGGCGATCGAGTGAACCGATCGGCAGGGCTCGTCCGATGAGGAGACGTGAGCGAAACGAGAAGCGACGGGGAGCTGCTGCGGGCCATCGCGGCGGACGGGGACCGGCGCGCCTTCGAAGAGCTGTACCGGCGGTTCGCGCCGTGGCTGAGCGCACGGCTGCGCGGCCGGTGCGCCGACGCCGGGATCGTCGACGACGTCGTACAGGAGACGTTTCTCGCGGTGTGGCGGGGGACCGCCCGCTACCGCGAGGAGGGAGACGTGGCCGGCTGGCTGTGGCGTATCGGGTCGCGGCGGCTGGTCGACGCGCTGCGCGGTGACGGGGCGCGGGGGCGGCTGCGGCAGACGCTGGCGCGGCTGCGGCACCGGGACGAGGCCTCGGCGGAGGAACGCGTGCTCGCGGGGGTGGAGCACGGGGACCTCGCCGGGGCCCTCACCCGGCTCTCGCCCGAACTGCGGGCCGTCCTCCAGGCGACGGTCATCGACGGGCTCACCACCCGGGAGGCGGCCGTGCTGCTCGGCATCCCGCCCGGCACGGTCAAGACGCGGGCACTGCGCGCCCGCAAGCAACTGCGGGAGGCGCTGGCATGAGTACGACCTGGCATGTGCCCGAGGACGACCTCCGGGCTTACGTACAGGGTGAGTTGGCGGCGCCGCGGCTGTGGTCCGCCGACACGCACCTGGCGGCCTGCGCCGACTGCCGCGCCCTGCTCGCGCGGGTCGGTGATCCCGTCGCGCTGGACGCCGGCTGGGAGCGGCTCGACGCCGAACTCGACGCGCCCAGGCCGGGGTTCGTCGAGTCGCTGCTCGTACGGACCGGCGTCGCCGACCACACGGCCCGGCTGCTCACCGCCACACCCGTGCTGCGCCGCTCCTGGCTCGCTTCGGTCGTGCTCCTGCTGGTCATGACCGTGGGGGCCGTCTACACGGCCGACTCGCCCACGATGTTCCTCGTCCTCGCACCACTGCTGCCGCTCGCCGGGGTCGCGCTGTCGTTCGGGCCCGCGCTGGACCCGACGTACGAGATGGCCGTCGTCGCACCGCTGCACGGGTTCCGGCTGCTGCTGACGCGCACGGTCGCCGTGCTGGCCGTCGGCCTCGCGCTCAACGGCCTGGCGACGCTCGCCCTCCCGTCGTACGGGCTGGCGGCGCTGGCCTGGCTGCTGCCCGCACTCGCGCTGACCGCGGCCGGACTCGCGCTGACGGCTCGACTGGGCCCGGTCCTCGCGCCCGCCCTGGTCGGCGGAGCGTGGACCGCGCTGCTCCTGGTGGCGGAGGCCTCCCGGCACGGCAGCGGGACGCTCGCGCCCTTCACCGCGGCCGGGCAGGGCGTCGCGGCCGGGGTCGCCGCGCTGGCCGCCGGGCTGCTGTACACGGCCCGCGACCGGTTCGACTCGTCGTCGACGCGGGTGCTGTTCGGGGGCTCCTCGGGCGGGGGTGCGCTGTGACGGAGTCCCTTCCGGCGATGACGCCCGGCGCGCGGCGCCGCAAGCGGCTCGTACTGCTGCTCAAGGCGGCTGCCCTGGCGGCCGGGGCGGTCGCCCTGTGGACCGCCGAACTCCTCCGCCTGCTCCTGACCGGCCCGGCGCCCCGCACCGGTCGGACGTCCGACAGCTCCGACACTGACAGCGGGGGCGACGGGTGAGCCTGACGGCAGCCCCTTTCTCCGACCACTCCGACTTGATCCGCCTCTTCCACAGGAGCGCCCTATGACTCCCACCGTCTCCGCCGCGGGGCTGGCCCTTCGCTACGGCGGCACCGCGGCCCTCGACGACGTCTCGCTGCGGCTCACCGAAGGGGTGACCGGGCTGCTCGGGCCCAACGGGGCCGGAAAGACCACCCTGCTGCGGGTGCTCGCCACCGCCGTCCCCGCCGACCGGGGCGCCTTCACCGTCCTCGGGCACGACCCGGGCACCGCGGCCGGGCGGCAGCACGTCCGCCGCGCCCTGGGATACCTGCCGCAGACCCCCGGGTTCCACCCGGACTTCACCCCCTTCGAGTTCGTCGACTACGTCGCGATCCTCAAGGAACTGACGGACCGCGGCGCCCGGCACCGCGAGGTGCGGCGGGTGCTCGACGCCGTCGACCTGTCGGACGTACGCGGCAAGCGCATCAAGCGGCTGTCCGGCGGAATGCGGCAGCGCGTCGCACTCGCCGCCGCCCTCGTCGGCGACCCCGGTTTCCTCGTCCTCGACGAGCCGACCGTCGGCCTGGACCCCGAACAGCGCATGAGGTTCCGGGAGCTGATCGCCCAGGCCGGCGAGGGCCGGACCGTCCTGCTGTCCACCCATCAGACCGAGGACGTGGCGATGCTCTGCCACCGCGTGATCGTCATGGCCCGCGGTCGCGTCCGCTTCGAGGGCACCCCCGCCGAGCTCACCGCGCAGGCGGCGGGCCGGGTGTGGAGCAGCGCCGAGCGGGACCCGGGGGCTCGGGCGGGATGGCGTACGGGCCTGGGCACCTTCCGTAACGTCGGCGACCCGCCCGAAGGCGCCGATCTCCTCGAACCGTCCCTGGAGGACGGCTACTTGCTCACCCTCGACGGCGAGCCGGCGGAGGTGGCCGCATGAGCGCCACCGCGGTCATGGAAACGGCCCCCACGGCCGTCGAGCCCGCCCCCGCCCCGAGGCGCGCGGCGGCCGTCCTCGCCCTCGCCCGCTTCGAGGCCCGCGAACTCCTCCAGTACATACCGGTGTTCGCCCTCCTCCTCCTGTACGTCGGATACACCGGCTGGCAGCTGTTCTCGGGCCGCGAGGGCATGGACGCCTACCCGGCCCTCCAGGACGTCGACCGCGGTACGCAGAGCATGCCGCCGCTCCTCGGCATCGCGCTGCTCGTCTGCGTCAACCGGGCCGCGCTGCGCTCCCGCCGCAACGGCACCGACCGGCACGACGGCGTCCTGCCCATGGAGCCCTGGCGGCGCACGGTCGCGCACGCCCTGTCCGTCGTGCCGTACGCCGTGGTCACCGCGCTCGTCGTCGCGGTCGAGTTCACCGGGGCGGCGCTGAAGCCGGGCGCGGCCGGCCACGGCTCGTTCTTCGAACTGGCCGTGGGCCCGCTCATCGTGCTCCTGTTCGGCGTCGTCGGCGTCCTGCTCGCCCGGGTGATCCCGTCCTCCTTCGCCGCCTCCCTCTTCGTCGTCGGCGCCTACGTCCTGTTCACCCTCGTGTCGGAAAGCACTGGCAGCGCACACTGGCTGCGCTGGCTGTCGCCGACCGTCACCGAGACCGGCGCCGACCCCCTCCCGTCCGACCTGATCGGCCGCCCGGCCGCCTGGCACGCGCTGTACCTGGCGGGGCTGATCGCCCTCCTGCTCTGCGGCGCGGTGCTGCTGAGCGGTGGACGCACGCGGCTGGTCAGGACCGCGGCCGTCGTCGCCCTCGCCGTCACGGCCGCGGGTGCCGTCGGTCAGGCCCCCGGCGACTCGGCCGCACTGACGGCCGCCCGAGCCGAGGCGTCCACCCACCCCGAGCGGCTCCAGTCGTGCGTCGCGCACGGCACCTCGACGTACTGCGCCTTCCCCGAGTGGACCGGCCGCACCACCGACTGGGCCGCCGCGGTCGACCGGGTGCAGAAGCTCGCGGGCGGCGCCGCCGGAAGCGCGCGGCTGACCGTACGGCAGCGCGTCGAGGCCCGCTACGGCCCGGCGGACGACGCCGCGATCGACCCGCTCACCGAGCCCGGCCAGGTCACCGTCGGCACCGCCTGGGGCGGCAACCGGATCCCCGAGTTCGAGGTCGGCGTCGCCTCGGTGCTGGTGGCGGGCGACGAGAAGTCCGGCGGTGAGGTGTGCGACGCCCGCGCCGTGACGATCATGTGGCTGGCGCTGGGCGCGGAGTCCGAACCGATGACCGCGTTCCGCAACGTCCGCCTCGACGACAGCGTCACGGGCTCCGCGCTCGCGCTGACACCCACGAACGGCGTCTTCATGAGCACCGGACAGACCGACGTCGTACGGCAGTTGCTCCAGCAGCCCCGCTACGGCGTCACCGCCAAGGTGAAGGCCCACTGGACGGAGCTGACCTCACCGAAGACGTCGCTCACACGGGTGGCGGAACTGCTGGACGTGAAGGCGCCGGCGAAGGGGGCGGAGACCGGTGACGAGTGCGGGGAGTAGGAATGAACTGAAGGAGTACGCCGTGATGCGCGCCCTGCTCCGCCCCGTCTGGCGCACACTGCCCTGGACGGCCCTCACCGCGACCGGCGGTTTCGGGCTGCTGCTCGTCGGCCTCCCGCGTCTGCTGTCCGACGCGCCCGACCCGTGGCTGTGCCTCAGCCTGCTGCGGGCCGCCGCGCTCTGCCTCGGCCTGGGCCTGGCGTTCCTGCTGGACGACCCGGCCCGGCACACCACCGCGTCGGTGCCGGTAGGCCGGCCGGTGCGCAGCGGACTGCGGCTGGCCCTGGCCGCCCCGGTCGCCGCGCTGTGGTGGACGGTCGCGCTGCTGCTCGTACCGAGGGAGGCGCGGCCCCCGGTGGGCGCCGTCACCCTGGAGGCGGCCGCCTGTGCCGCGCTCGCCCTGGCCGCCGCCGCGACCGTCGTCCGGTTCTCGGACGAGGCCCGGCCGGGCACCGCCGTCGCGACCGGCCTGCTGGCCGGCGCACTGACCGTGCCGACGCTGCTGCTCCCTGCGCGATGGACGCTGTTGGCGGCGGTGGGCGACAAGCGGTGGGAGGACGCGCACGAGCGATGGGCGGGGCTGTTGGTGCTCGCGGGGGTGGTGGTGATGGTGTGCATGCCGGAGCCGCTGCGGCGGGGGCACGGCTTTCGCCGAGGCGGGCGCCTGCTTTTCGGCGCGGCTCGGTAGAGAACTCAGCCCGTCCGGCGACTGAGGACGAGGCCGTTCAGGCCGACAGCGGGGGCCCGGGGGCGGCAGCCCCCGGCGACGCCCGCACCGGCGCCGGGTGCCGATGAACGCCGCTCACGTCTCCGTGCGGTACATCAGATCCGTCTCGTGCGTGAGGAACCCCAGCCGCTCGTAGACGGACACCGCTGCCTTGTTGTCGGCGTCGACGTACAGCATCACCGTAGGCAACGCCTGCGCCGCGAGATGCCGCAGGCCGATCGTCGTGAGGGCCTTGCCGAGGCCGCCGCCCTGCGCGCCGGGGGCGACACCGAGGACATAGACCTCGCCGAGCCGCTCCTCGGCGTGGACCTTGGTCCAGTGGAAGCCGACGATCCGGTCCCCGCGGAGGGCGAGGAAGAAGCCGGCGGGGTCGAACCACGGCTCGGACTTGCGGTCGTCGAGGTCGCGCTGGGTGAGGGAGCCCTGTTCGGGGTGGTGGGCGAAGGCGGCGGAGTTCACGGCGAGCCAGGCCGCGTCGTCGGTGCCGGGCTCGAAGGTGCGGACGCTCACGCCCTCGGGGAGGACCGGGTCGGGCAGGTCGAGGTCCGTCAACGAGCGCCGCATCTGGCGCAGTTCGCGGAAGAGGGTGAGCCCGAGGACCTGGGCCAGGTGCCGTGCGGCGGAGTGGCCGCCGTGCGCCCATACCCGCAGCCGCTTCCCCGAAGCGGCGAGCAGCGCCGAGCCCAGCGCCCGCCCGTGCCCGTGCCCGCGGTGCGAGGGGTGTACGACCATCTCGGCGGCCGGCGCCTCCACCGGGTCGGTGTCCTCCAGCTGCGCGTAGCCGACCAGTTCGTCGCCCACGGACAGCAGCAGATGGGACACGCCCTCGCGGGCGCCGCCGCGCAGTTGCAGCCGTCCCTGTTCGGACACCGCCTGCTGGCCGTCGTTCCGGGCGGCCTCCGCGAGGAGTGCGAGCACGGCGTCGGTCTGCTCCGGGGAGAGCGCGGAGAGGGTCTCGATGGATCGGGAGCCGGGGAACCGCTCGGTGTCGTCGCTGGTCATGCGTATGAGGGTAAAGGGAGTGCGCGGCAAAGTGGCGGCAGGGGAGAGGCCAAAGGAGAAGGCTGAGGAGACGGCAAAGGAGAGGGCAAAGGGAAACCAGGATGTAACCATGAACCCCCTGTCGTGCTACGCGCGTTGACCCTAGGCTGCGCCGGACGGGGCCACATCCTCAGCAGACCCACGGGGCCACGACGGCCCGGTGGACGCACATCAGCCACAGGGGGGCGTATGCCAGCCACACCTCAGTCGTACCCCAGCCGCAGACGCCGTACGTACCGGCTTCTGGCGGCCGCCGCCGGTCTCGCCACCGCCGGAGCACTGGCCGCCGCGCTCCCGGCGGACGCGCACGAGTCGGGCGAGCCCGGCCAGGCGAAGCCGAGCCGTTACCAGGACGTCCAGCTGCTGTCCTTCAACGACCTGCACGGCAACCTCGAACCGCCGTCGGGTTCCTCCGGCCGCGTCACCGAGACGCAGGCCGACGGCACGACGAAGACGATCGACGCGGGTGGCGTGGAGTACCTCGCGACGCACCTGCGCGAGGCCCGCAAGGGCAACGCCTACTCGATCACCGCGGCCGGCGGCGACATGGTCGGCGCCTCCCCGCTGATCTCGGGCCTCTTCCACGACGAGCCCACCATCGAGGCGCTGAACAAGCTCGACCTGGACGTCACGTCCGTCGGCAACCACGAGTTCGACGAGGGCGCCACGGAACTGGCCCGCCTCCAGAACGGTGGCTGCCACCCGACGGCCGGCTGCTACACGGACGACAAGTTCGAGGGCGCCGACTTCCCCTACCTCGCGGCGAACGTCCTCGACGAGAAGACCGGCAAGCCGATCCTCAAGCCGTACACGGTGTGGAAGAAGAACGGCGTCAAGATCGGCTTCATCGGCGTGACCCTGGAGAACACCCCGGGTGTCGTCTCCGCCGACGGCGTCAAGGGCCTCGAGTTCAAGGACGAGGTCGAGACGATCAACAAGTACGCCAAGGTGCTGGAGAAGCAGGGCGTGAAGTCGATCGTCGCGCTGATCCACGAGGGCGGACTGCCGGCCTCGGGCTCGTACAACTACAACTGTGACTCGCCGGGTGCGGGTGACGGTATCTCCGGCCCGATCGTCGACATCGCCAAGAACATCACGCCGAAGGTGGACGCGCTGGTCACCGGCCACACCCACGCGGCGTACGTGTGCACGATCCCCGACCCGGCGGGCAAGCCGCGCATGGTCACCTCGGCCGCGTCCTTCGGCCGCCTGTACACGGACACCACGCTGACGTACGACCGCTTCACCGGCGACATCGCCCGTACGTCCGTCAAGTCCGCGAACCACGTGGTCACCCGGGACGTCGCCAAGGCGGCCGACATGACCGAGCTGATCAGCAAGTGGAACACCCTGGCCGCCCCCGTCGGCAACCGTGCGATCGGCTACATCTCCGCCGACGTCCCCAGCACCGGCACCGAGTCCCCGATGGGCGACCTGATCGCGGACGCGCAGCTGGCGTACGGCAAGGAGCTTGACCCGGAGACCGACCTGGCGCTGATGAACCCGGGCGGTGTCCGCGCGGGTCTGACGTACGCGGCCAAGGGCACCGAGGGCGACGGCGTGGTGACGTACGCCGAGGGATTCACGGTGCAGCCGTTCGCCAACACCGTGAACCTCCAGGACTTCACGGGCGCCCAGCTGATCCAGGTCCTCAAGGAGCAGGTGAGCGGCACGAACGCCGCCTCGCCGAAGATCCTGCAGCCCTCGTCGGGCCTGACGTACACGCTGGACCTGACGAAGACGGGCGCCGACCGTGTCGTGACCGACTCCATCAAGCTGAACGGTGCGGCCATCGACCCGGCGGCCACCTACCGCGTCGCGACGAACAGCTTCCTCGCGGGCGGCGGCGACGGCTTCACCACGCTGGGCCAGGGCACGGGCGACCTCGTCGGCACCGATGACCTGACGGCGCTGGCGCAGTACCTGACGGCCAACTCTTCGGCCACGAGCCCGATCGCGCCGCCGGTGGCGAACCGGATCGCGATCGTGCAGTAAGCACCGGCCTTCGGCTGAGTGAGAGGCCCGGGACGTACGCGCGGCGTACGTCCCGGGCCCTTTTGCTGCCCGTAATAAATTCTGTGTGAATACGGGTTCGGTTCCAGGCGTCTCCTGAAAATGGCTTCAGACGCATTTCATCGAGGTCTCAGCGGAATTGGCGATTTGCGGCTTCCCGGTGTCGTAATGTTTTCCGTGTCGAGAGCGAACGATGCGAAAGCGAAGAACGCGAACGGCAGGCAGAGGGAAACGGCAACAGTAGGAGACAGTCATGAGCTTCCACTAGATCGCCCTGGTGAAGAAGGCCCACAAGGGCTGATGTCAGGCTTACCAAGATTTAACACAAGCAAATCAAAGAGAATTGCAGCAGATCGATAGAGGGACTGTTGCAGAACCGCAGTAGAGAGGAAAACTCCCATGAGCTTCCACAAGATCGCCCCGGTGAAGAAGGCCCACAAGCCCGCCGCCCCGGCCCCGAAGCCCGCGGCCAAGAAGCCGGCCCCGAAGCGCCGCCCGGTCGCGCACAAGGCCTGAGGCACGCCCCGAGGCGGGGTCACCGGTCAGTCGAGCACGCTCGTTCAACCGATGACCCCGCCTCAGCCATGCCCCCACACCACGCAGAGGGAGTCGTCGACATGAGGGAAGCCCGCGAGGCCTTCCGCCGCTTCTGGCCGCTGACCCGCGGTGACCGCGGGTGGATGCTGGTGATCGTGGGGTGCGTGGTGGTGTCCGCGCTCGCCGAGACCGCCTCCATCCTGTTGTTCGCCCAGCTCACCGACAACGCCCTGAAGGCCGGCTCGCTCTCCGCCTTCTGGGGTCCGGCCGGAGCCTGGCTGGGCGTGGCCGCGCTCGGCGCGCTGGTCGGCTACCTCGGCAACTCGCTCGCCACCTGGACGGCGGAGAGATTCGTCCTGCGCCTGCGCGCGAGCGTCTTCCGCCACGTCCAGGACCTGCCACCGCACTTCTTCCAGAAGCACCGTCAGGGCGACCTGGTGGAGCGCCTGACCGGAGACGTGGAGGCCATCGAACAGCTGGTCGTCTCCGGGGTGGTCGGCACGATCTCGGCCGCCTTCTCAGCGGTCTTCTACGCGGTGGCCGCGCTGTGGCTCCGCTGGGACCTGGCCCTGGCCACCTTCGTCCTGGCCCCCCTCTTCCTCCTCGCCGCCCGCCGCTTCTCCGGCCGCATCAAGCAGGCGTCCCAGGACGAGCGGGTCGCCGACGGCGCGATCACCTCGGTCGTCGAGGAGTCGCTCGGCAACATCGTCCTGACCCAGGCCTACAACCGCCGTCGTGACGAGGAGCGGCGTCTGGACCGCGAGGCCCGCGCCTGGATGCGGGCCGGCGTGCGGGGGGCACGGCTGAGCGAGATGTACGAACAGTTCGTGGAGGTCGTCGAGACCCTCTGCGTCCTCGCGGTGATCGGCCTGGGCGTCTGGGAGATCTCCGCCGACCGGATGACCCTGGGTGCCCTGCTCGCCTTCGCGGCCTTCGTCGGCTACCTCTACCCGCCGATCCGCAATCTCGGCCAGCTCGGCCTCACCGTCACCGCGGCCACCGCGGGCGCCGACCGCATCGGCGAGATCCTCGACGCCGAACCCGCGGTCAGCGACCCCATCGACCCGCTGCCCGCCTGGCCCGTCCGAGGCTGGGTCAGCTTCCACGACGTCTCCTTCACCTACCCGGGCGCCCCCCGCCCCTCCCTCGGCGACGTGACGTTCACGGCGGGCCCGGGCGAGCTGATCCTGGTCACCGGCGCGAGCGGGGCGGGCAAGTCAACCCTGTCCAAGCTCCTCACCCGCTTCTACGACCCCTCCTCGGGCGTGATCTGCCTGGACGGAGCCCCGCTGACGGACGTACCCCTGGAGTTCCTGCGGGAGAACGTGGCACTGCTTCCCCAGGAGACCCTCATCCTCAACGGCACGATCCGCGAGAACATCGAGTGCGGCCGACCGGGCGCGACGGACACGGAGATCGAACGAGCCGCCCGCTCCGCCGCGGCCCACGACTTCGTCGCCACCCTCCCCGACGGCTACGACACCCACATCGCCCCCGGCACGGCGGCCCTCTCCGGCGGCCAGCTCCAGCGCATCGCCATCGCCCGCGCGATGCTCCGCGCCGCCCCGGTCCTCGTCCTGGACGAGCCGACCACCGGACTCGACTCGGTCGCCGCCCGCCAGGTGATCCAGCCCCTGCGCCGCCTGATGTCCGGCCGCACCACCATCATGATCACCCACGACCTTAGCCTGGCCCCGGACGCCGACCGGATCCTCGTGGTGGACGAGGGCCACCTCGTGGAGAGCGGCACCCACGACGAACTGATCGCCCGCGGCGGAACCTACGCGAGGCTGGCGGCACCCTGGCCCGGGAACCCGGGGACGGGGCAGGCGGCGGACGACACATTGGTCCTGCGGACGTGAGCGAGAGCATCGGACGGGCCTGCGCCGAGAATGCCGAGCCGCCATCGGGACATGCGTCTTTGCCGCCCGTACTCCCGCTCGAAGCCATTCATGCTCACGCTCACACCCCGTCAGGGCCCGGCAGTGTGACACTTTTCCTGAACTTGTAGACCGAAGTCCGTGCCGTAGGCCAGGGTGCCGGCGGCGGTCAGGGCCAGGGGGACCCCGACCACGAGGGCCGTCCCCCGTCGCCGGTCGCGTTCGCCGTTACGGAATCTCGGGTGGCGGCGTCTTCGAGCCCGGCAGCCGGACCGTCACGACGGTTCCGCCGCCCTCCGCGCGGGCCAGGCTCACCTCGCCGCCGGCCTGCTGCACCGTGCGGGCGACGATCGACAGGCCGAGGCCCGAGCCCGGCAGGGCGCGTGCGCTCGGAGAGCGCCAGAAGCGGTCGAAGACGTGCGGGAGTTCGTCGGCGGGGATGCCGGGGCCATGGTCGCGGACGGTGAGGACGCCGCCGCTGAGCTGCACCTCGATCGTGCCGGCCTCGGGGCTGAACTTCACCGCGTTGTCGAGGATGTTGACCACGGCGCGCTCCAGCGCCGCCGCTTCCGCCCGTACGAACCAGGGCTCGACGACCGACTTGATCGTCAGCTCCGGGCCGCGCAGGCGGGCCCGGCTCAGGGCGGCCTCGACGGTGTCCTCCAGCGAGACCACCTGGACGCGCTCACCCCGCTGGCCTTCCGAACGCGACAGCTCCTGAAGGTCGCCGATCAGCGACGCCAGCTCCGTCATCTGCGCCTTCACCGAGGCGAGCAGCGCCTTGCGGTCCGCCTCCGGGATGGGACGGCCCGTCTCCTCGCTGCGGGTGAGGAGTTCGATGTTCGTACGGAGGGAGGTGAGGGGGGTGCGGAGTTCGTGGCCGGCGTCCGCGATGAGCTGTTGCTGGAGTTCGCGGGAGTTGGCGAGGGATGCGGTCATCGAGTTGAAGGAGCGGGAGAGGCGGGCGATCTCGTCGTCGCTGTCCTCTTCCACCGGGATGCGGACGCCCAGGTCCTCGGTGCGGGCCACGTGTTCGACGGCTTCGGTGAGCTTGTCGACGGGGCGCAGCCCCGCGCGGGCGACCGCGAGACCGGCGGCACCGGCGCCGATGACTCCGATGCCGGAGACGAGGAGCAGGACCAGGGCGAGCTCGTTGAGGGTGGACTCGGTGCCCTTCAGGGAGACGGCGACCATGACGGCACCGTAGGAGTGTGCTCCTGTGGCGGCGTTCTCGAGGGGCAGAGGCGTGGTCATCACGCGTACCGCGTTGCCGTCCGCGTCGGTGCCGTTGCGGATGATGCCCTTGCCGCTGCTCCCGTTCTTGATCACGTCCTTGTCCGCGTGGGTGACCTTGATCGTGCCCTCGGAGTCCTGAAGGACGCAGGGGGTGCCGTTCGCCTGGACGACCTGGGTGTAGAGGTTGTTCCGGAACGGGTTGTCGCTCGTCCGCGGAGTCTGGGTGCAGTTGGTGAGCGCGTCCTGCATCTGGACGACCTGCCCGGGCCCCTTCATCCTCGACTTCCGCAAGTCCTCGTTGACCTGCTCGTACAGCTTCCCCTGCACGATGAACCAGCACGTCACCGAAACCGCCGCCACCGCGAACGCCACCGCCGCCGCGACCAGCATCGACAACCGCGCCCGGATCGGCAGCGTCCGGAACCGGCGTGCGACCTGGCTCACTCCGCGCCGCCCTGCCGGAGCACGTACCCCACACCACGCACGGTGTGCACGAGGCGCGGCTCGCCGCCCGCCTCGGTCTTGCGGCGGAGGTACATGACGTAGACGTCGAGGGAGTTGGAGGAGGGCTCGAAGTCGAAGCCCCACACCGCCTTCAGGATCTGCTCACGCGTGAGGACCTGGCGCGGGTGCGCCATGAACATCTCCAGCAGCGTGAACTCCGTGCGGGTCAGCTCCACGGCGCGTCCGCCCCGCGTCACTTCCCGCGTCGCGAGATCCATGCGCAGGTCGCCGAAGGTGAGGGCCTCGTCCCCCTGGTCCGGTCCCGGCACCGCCGCCGCGTACGAGCTGCGGCGCAGCAGCGCGCGGACCCGGGCGAACAGCTCGTCCAGTTCGAACGGCTTGACCAGGTAGTCGTCGGCGCCCGCGTCGAGCCCGGTGACCCGGTCGCCGACCGTGTCGCGGGCCGTCAGCATCAGGATGGGCGTGGTGTCGCCGGCGCCGCGGATGCGGCGGGCGGCGGTGAGGCCGTCCATGCGCGGCATCTGGATGTCGAGGACGACCAGGTCGGGCCGGTACACGGTGGCCTTCTCCAGCGCGTCCGCACCGTCCACGGCGACCTCCGTGTCGTACCCCTCGAAGGCGAGGCTGCGCTGGAGTGCTTCGCGGACCGCCGGCTCGTCGTCGACGATCAGGATGCGCTGGGTGTCACGGTCGCCTTCGGCGGGGCTCATGGGCGGAGTTCCTCGGATGGGGGGAGGAGGGGGACGACTACGAGGCTGAACGAGCTGAACACATTCAGCCTCGCATGTTTCCCGGCTGGGGCGTCACGGAAGCGGGCGGTCGGCTCAGCCGCCTACCGCGCTCAGCCGCTTCAGCGGCACCTTACGACGGTGCGGGCGGGCCGCGGAGGTGCGCAGGCCCATCAGCTCGGGGGCCACCACCTCCGGCGCTCGCGGCGCCAGCGGCGCCGACGCCACCGGTGCGTGGAGTTCGTACGCCACTTCGAGGGTCAGGGAGAAGTCGGCCGGGCCGATGCCGGTCACCAGGTGGTGGGAAACCTGCTTGATCATGACGTACTCCTCTACGTGTCAGGTGAGCTGGATCAGCTGTCGGAACCGCCCGCCCGCAGGCTGGCCAGGTCGGCCTTGACGGTGTTGATCGGGATGGCGAAGCCGAGGCCGACGCTGCCGGCGCTGGACGACGACGTGGAGTCCGCCGCCGAGTACATCGCGGAGTTGATGCCGATGATGTTGCCGTTCATGTCGATCAGCGCGCCGCCGGAGTTGCCCGGGTTGAGGGAGGCGTCCGTCTGGAGTGCCTTGTACGTCGTCGTCGACGTGCCGGTGTCGCCGTTGAACTGCCGGCCGCCGAACTCGAACGGCCACTGGCCGTTGCCGCCGCCCTGTCCCTGGCTCTGGCTCTCGTCGGTCGAGACGGTCACGTCACGGTCCAGGGCGGAGACGATGCCGCTGGTGACGGTGCCGGTCAGGCCCTCGGGGGAGCCGATCGCCACGACGTCGTCGCCGACCTGGACCCCGGCGGAGTTGCCGAGGGTCGCCACCGTCAGGCCGGAGGCGTTCTCCAGCTTGATCAGGGCGAGGTCCTTCTTGCTGTCGGTGCCGACGACCTTGGCCGTGTACTCCTTGCCGTTGCTCGTCGACACCTTGATCGACGAGGCGCCGGAGATCACGTGGTTGTTGGTGATGATCTCGCCGTCGCTGGTGATGATCACGCCGGAGCCGGTCGAGGAGCCGTTGCTGAGCGTGGCGTTGATCTCGACGATGCTCGGGCTGACCGCCGCGGCGACCCCGGCGACGGTGCCCTTCTTGGCGGAGGGAACCACGCTGGTGCTGGTGGAGCTGGAGGTGACCGAGTCCTTGCCGGTGAGCTCCTGAATGCCGTACGCGGTGCCGCCGCCCACGGCCGCGGCGATGATCGCCACCGCGGCGAGCAGGGCCACCGTGCCGCGGGTGCGCTGCTTCTTCGGCGCGGGCTCGGCGGGTACGGCGGTGAGGAGAGCGGTGGTGCCGCCGCCGTAGCCGTCACCGGCACCTCCCGCCGGGAAGCCGGCGGATGCGGCGGGTGCGGTGGGGAAGGAGCCCGAGGAGGCCTGGGCCGGCCACACCGTGGTGCCGGGCTCGACGGCCACCGGCGGCTGCGCGGGCTGGTACGCCGGCGGGGGCGGCCACTCCGGGCTGACGGGGGAGGAGGCGTGCCGCTGCTGGGGGTACGCCGACTGCAAGGGGTTGGAGGCCTGCTGCTGGTCGCCCTGGTAGGGGGTCTCGTACTCGCCGCTGCGGCGGAAGCTCTCGGTCATGAAAAGAGCTTCCCGCCCCACGATGAGAGCTTCCTGAGCGCTCCCTGAGAAGGCGGGTAGAAGCTCGTATGCCCGATATAAAGCGGGTTCTCGCAGCTGGGCGAGGCCTCTCAGAAAGCCCTCAGGGAAGCTCGGGAAAGCTCAGAAAAACCCCGGGGAAGCCGCGGAGAAGGAGCGCCGTGGCCTCACTCGCACCCGCACGACGTCCGCACCACCAACCGCGACGGGAACACCTTCAGCCGCTCCTGCCGCGACCCCGCGACCCGCAGCCCGTCGTCCAGCACCAGGTCCACCGCCGCCCGCGCCATCGCCGAACGGTCCGACGCGATCGTCGTCAGCGGCGGATCAGCCAGGGCCGCCTCCTTGATGTCGTCGAAGCCGGCCACGGCCAGCTCCCCCGGAACATCGAGGCGCAGCTCCCGCGCGGCCCGCAGCAGGCCGATCGCCTGGTCGTCGGTGGAGCAGAACACCGCCGGGGGCCGCCGCGGCCCGGAGAGGATCTCCAGGGCGACCCGGTAGGCGTCGTAGCGGTTGTACGGCGCCTCGAAGAGCCGCCCCTCCGTCGATATCCCGGCCTCGTCCATGGCGCGCCGCCAGCCCTCGACGTGGTCGGAGACCGGGTCGCCGACCGCGGGGGTCTCGGCGGTGCCACCCATACAGGCGACGTACTCGTAGCCGTGCTCCAGGAGATGCCGGACGGCGAGCTGGGCGCCACCCAGGTCGTCCATGACGACGGCGACGTCGTCGATGGCCTCGGGCCGCTCGTGCAGCAGGACCACACGGGCGTCCCACGCCTCGATCTCGGCGGCGGCGAGGTCGTTGAGCGCGTGGCTGACCAGGATCAGGCCGGAGACGCGCATACCGAGGAAGGCCCGCAGATAGTGGACCTCGCGCTCGCCGATGTAGTCGGAGTTGCCGACGAGCACCATTTTTCCGCGATCGGAAGCGGCCTGTTCGACCGCGTGCGCCATCTCCGCGAAGAACGGCTGGCGTGCGTCCGGCACGATCAGGCCTATGAGGTCGGTACGCCGCGACGCCATCGCCTGGGCCACCCGGTCGGGCCGGTAACCGAGTTCCTTGATGGCGGCGAGGACACGCTCGCGCGTGGCCGGGGCGACCGGCCGGGGTCCGTTGTTGATGACGTAACTGACCACAGCGGTGGACGTCCCCGCCAACCGCGCCACATCATCCCGAGTCACCTTGGCCACGCGCGGAGTCTACGCGGATGGACCCGCTCCGGGCAGGGCGTATCGGACTTTGCCTGTGCGCGAGCAACGCCCTGGGTGCCCTGCCCGAGCGCCCACTACGCCTCCGCGCCGACCTCGGTGCTGTCCAGGGCGGCCGTCTCGTCCGCATCCTCCGGCTTTGGCGGGGCCGCCTTGGCCTTCGCCTCGTCCGTGGCGCGGTCGGCCTTCTCGGGAGTAACGAATCGATAACCGACGTTCCGGACGGTTCCGATCAGCGACTCGTGCTCGGGTCCGAGCTTGGCGCGCAGCCGCCGTACGTGGACGTCGACCGTGCGGGTGCCACCGAAGTAGTCGTAGCCCCAGACCTCCTGGAGCAGCTGTGCACGCGTGAACACGCGGCCCGGGTGCTGCGCCAGGTACTTCAGGAGCTCGAACTCCTTGAAGGTGAGGTCGAGGACGCGTCCCTTGAGCTTGGCGGAGTACGTCGCCTCGTCGACCGACAGGTCGCCGTTGCGGATCTCCATCGGGGAGTCGTCGTTGACGATCTGCTGCCGGCCCATGGCCAGCCGCAGTCGTGCCTCGACCTCCGCCGGACCGGCGGTGTCGAGGAGTACGTCGTCGATGCCCCAGTCGGCGGTGACGGCCGCGAGGCCGCCCTCGGTGACGACGAGGATGAGGGGGCAGCCGGGGCCCGTGGACCGCAGCAGCTGGCACAGGCTGCGGACCTGCGGGAGGTCGCGTCGCCCGTCGATCAGGATGACGTCGGCACCGGGGGTGTCGACCAGAGCGGGGCCTTCCGCCGGGGCCACTCGCACATTGTGCAGAAGCAGGCCGAGAGCGGGAAGCACCTCCGTCGACGGCTGAAGGGCATTGGTCAGGAGCAGCAGAGAACTCATCGCACCCCACCTGCCTGGGTCGTCGTCATACGTTCGTGCACGGTTCGCTCGCCCATAACGTCTGGTTCCTCCTCGGTCCCTGCGAGGACGTTTGCGGCACTGCTTCCTACTGTGCGGCTCCCGCGCCCTTGGGACCCGCCGCGCCACCGGCCACGTCGTATACAACGCTCCCGAAAGCACAAAAGGACCCGGGGGCTACGCTGCCCGAGTCCTCTGCCCAGCAGAATAGCCCACATGAGTACGGGTCAGGCAGGTCATGCGGCACGTTCCACCGTTCGTCCGAACTCTGAGATGGGCAGACGGGTGCCTTTGCGCACGTTTCTACGCACCTCCGACGGCGTGACGATCGATTCCG
Source organism: Streptomyces sp. NPDC001315 (assembly GCF_042896175.1). NCBI lineage: Bacteria > Bacillati > Actinomycetota > Actinomycetes > Kitasatosporales > Streptomycetaceae > Streptomyces > Streptomyces sp. NPDC001315. The sequence goes on from NZ_JBIAWZ010000023.1 coordinate 49,664, forward strand.
TATACAACCCGGGCGCGGTCGTATACGACGGCTCGCCGCCATCCTCCGCTGACCCGGTGTTCGTGGTCGCGCACGGTTTCACCGGCGACGTGGACCGGCCGCATGTTCGGCGGGTGGCGGAGACGTTCGCGCGGTACGGGGCCGTCGTCACGTTCTCCTTCCGGGGGCACGGCGCGTCGGGCGGGCGCTCCACGGTGGGCGACCGGGAGGTGCTCGACCTGGCGGCGGCGGTGGAGTGGGCCCGCGGCCTCGGGCACGCGCGCGTGGTCACCGTCGGCTTCTCCATGGGCGGCTCGGTGGTGCTGCGGCACGCGGCGCTGTACGGCCCGCGGCACGAGGCGCGCACGGACGCGGTGGTCTCCGTCAGCTCGCCGGCCCGCTGGTACTACCGGGGCACGGCCCCCATGCGGCGGCTGCACTGGCTGGTGACCCGGCCCGAGGGGCGCCTGGTGAGCCGCTACGGATTCCGTACCCGGATCCACCACCGGGACTGGGACCCGGTGCCGCTGTCCCCGACGGAGGCGGTCCCGCACATCGCGCCCAGGCCCCTGCTCATCGTGCACGGCGACCAGGACGGCTACTTCCCCGTCGACCACCCCCGGATGCTGGCCGCGGCCGCCGGCGACCACGGCGAACTCTGGCTGGAGCCCGGCATGGGCCACGCCGAGCACGCGGCGGACGACGAACTGCTGCGCCGGATCGGTCGCTGGGCCGCCGCACAGGCGGGCTAGCCTGGCGGTGTTCACAGCCGAACCGACTTGAGGGACGAGATGGCAAAGGTCACGGTGCGTTACTGGGCCGCCGCCAAGGCCGCGGCCGGGGTCGCCGAGGAGCCGTACGACGCGGCCACGCTCGCCGAGGCGCTCGACGCGGTCCGGGAGCGACACCCCGGAGAACTGGCACGCGTACTGCGGCGATGCTCGTTCCTCATCGACGGTGACCCCGTCGGGACCCGCGGGCATGAGACGGTACGGCTGGCCGAGGGCGGCACGGTCGAGGTGCTCCCGCCGTTCGCAGGAGGGTGACCCCACCGATGACCAACCAGCCGTACGAGCCTTACGGAGGGTCCCCGTCCCCGTACGAGGGCTACGACCCGTACGCGCAGCAACAGCAGCCGCAACAGCAACAGCCGCAACCGCAGCAGGTGTGGCCGGGGCAGCAGCACCAGCCCTACCCCTACGAGGACCCGCAGTACACCCAGCACTGGCAGGGGCAGACCTGGGAGACGAACGTGCAGCCTCCGGTCGCCGCGCCGAGCGCGACGGAGACGGCGTATCTGCCGCCCCAGGAGTATCAGCCGCAGCCGCAGCCGCAGCCGCAGCCGCAGGCACATGCGCAGGCGTACGGCTATCAGGAGCCCCCGGCAGGAGGGTGGCCCGGAGCCGCCGCTGCGGAGCAGCCCCCCGTCGCCCCCGCGGCCCCCGCCTACACGGCACCCGGTGCCGTCCAGGGCGGTGGCAGCACCGGGGAAGCCCCCTCCTACGGCCCCGCCACCGTCGCCGGCAACGCCCGCGTCACCGACGCTCAGCGCGCTCGCCTCGAAGGCCGCTCCCCGATCATCGAGCCCGGAATGCAGCCCGCCGCGCTCACCGCGCTGCTCGGCCTGCTGCTGTCGGGCACGGCGGCCATCGGCTCGTACGCCCTCCTCGTCCCGCTCGTCGTCCTCCAGGCCGTCACCGCCGCGGGCTGGTTCCGGCTGAACGGGATGTGGCCGGCCCGGCAGGGCATCGCGCTGGCCTTCCTCGGCGCGCTGGTCTCGGACGTCGCGGTCCTCGGGGCCGGACGTGAGCACGGGCCCGCCGCGATCCTCGGCACTCTCGGCGTATGGGTGCTGCTCTGCCTCGTCCTGCAACTGCGCTCGCACGCCGACCCGGACGAGCGGATGTACGGCCTGATGGCAGGCGTCGCCTCGGCCGCGCTGTCCATCATCGCGACCGGGCACCTGGCCGCCGAAGCGGACGCGGTGTCGGTCGGCGCCGCCGCCGTGGCGGTGGCCGTCCTGGCCCGCGCGCTGCCGCTGCCGACCCCGGCCTCCGTGGTCGTGGCGCTGCTCGCCGCGGCGGGCGCCGGCATCGCGGTCGGCGGGATGACGGGCCTCGGCTCGAAGGGGGCGCTGCTCGGCGCCGGCGCCGCGGTCTGCGCGCTCATCGGCCACCGGGTCGCCAGTTACGACTACCCGTCCCGGTTCGTCCACTTCACGGCGGGCGTGGCCCTGCCCCTGTCGGCCGCGGCGCCGGCGATCTACGTACTGGGCCGGGCGCTCGGTTAGGACAGGTCCCGGACCTGTCCTGGTGTCAGTGGCATGTCACAGGTGATCGACAATCTCCCGGTGGTCCCGCAGGGCGGGACTACCGTGGCTGTCGTCCTTGATGGCTGTCCATGTGGGGGAACACCGAATGCGCGCGCTGCGAGTACTTCTGATCGTCGTCGTGATCCTGGGCGTGCTCTTCGTGGTCGTGGACCGGGTCGCCGTGCACTTCGCCGAGGGTGAGGCGGCGGACAAACTGAAGACCACCGAGGGCCTGGCCAACACCCCGGACGTGTCCATCGACGGCTTCCCCTTCCTCACCCAGGTCGCGGGCGGCGAGCTGGACGACGTCGAGGTCGGCATCAAGGACTACGACGCGGCCACCGCCACCGGCACCGCGACCATCGCCTACGACGAGCTGCTCAAGGCCGCCAAGTCCGAGCCCACCCGGGTCGGGCCCGGCGTCACCGCCCAGGTCGTGGGCCTGTCCGACGGCGGCAACGGCAAGATCAAGGTGCAGGTCGACGCGACCGTCCTCGGCGTGAAGCTGCCCCGCCCGGTCTCCGTGCTCAGCACGGTCACGGTCAACGGCGACACCGTGCAGGTACGTGCGGACTCGCTGCCCGATCTCGGCGTCGACCTCGCCGAGAACGCGGTCCGCTCGATCACCGACTTCCAGCAGGCCATCGAGGAGCTCCCCGGCGGCGTCCAGCTGGACAAGGTGGAGGCGGCGAGCGACGGAGTGAAGATCTCGGTGCGGGGTTCGAACGTGAGGCTGGCCGGGTAGGACGGCGTTCGGCGGAGGAGAGCCGTCCGAAAAGCGAGACGCTCCTGTCCGCACGGCAGCTGTGGCGACGGACACAGGAGCCCCGAAACTGTGCGGAGACGGCCGGAGTGCAGATCGCATCCCATATCGCGGACGATCGCGTCTCAAAATGCGACACGCCGGTGACACGCCAGGCTGTCCGTCCCTACGATCGAGCCCATGAAGCGTCAGGCGGATCTCACGAAGCGGCGGGCAGTAGACCTGTGCCGCGTCGCCGCCATGCTCTGTCGCCCCTTCTGAGCGGGAGCCCCGACTTCCGCATCCCCCCGCCCTGCCCTGGGTATCCGTGCGCCCTCTCTCTGTGAGCGCACCTCTCTCACTCGCACGCACCGCCGCAACTGCCCCGGAGGAGAAAGAGCATGAGCCGCAGCGACGTCCTGGTCGACGCCGACTGGGTCCAGGACCACCTGGACGACCCGAGCGTGGCCATCGTCGAGGTCGACGAGGACACGTCCGCGTACGAGAAGAACCACATCAAGAACGCGATCCGGATCGACTGGACCAAGGACCTCCAGGACCCGGTCCGCCGTGACTTCATCGACCAGGAGGGCTTCGAGAAGCTCCTGTCGTCGAAGGGCATCGCCAACGACACGCTGGTGATCCTCTACGGCGGCAACAACAACTGGTTCGCCTCCTACGCCTACTGGTACTTCAAGCTGTACGGCCACGAGAACGTCAAGCTTCTCGACGGCGGCCGCAAGAAGTGGGAGCTGGACGCCCGCGAGCTGGTCGAGGAGGTGCCCGAGCGCGCCGAGACCTCCTACCAGGCCAAGCCGCAGGACACGTCCATCCGCGCCTTCCGCGACGACGTCGTGGCGGCCATCGGCTCGCAGAACCTGGTCGACGTCCGCTCGCCCGACGAGTTCTCCGGCAAGCTGCTCGCCCCCGCGCACCTGCCGCAGGAGCAGTCGCAGCGTCCGGGCCACGTCCCGAGCGCCCGCAACATCCCGTGGTCGAAGAACGCCAACGACGACGGCACCTTCAAGTCCGACGAGGAGCTCAAGGAGCTCTACGCCGAGGAGCAGGTCGACCTCGCCAAGGACACCATCGCCTACTGCCGCATTGGCGAGCGTTCGGCCCTGACCTGGTTCGTCCTGCACGAGCTGCTCGGCGTCCAGAACGTCAAGAACTACGACGGCTCCTGGACCGAGTACGGCTCCCTCGTGGGCGTGCCGATCGAGCTCGGCGCCAACAAGTAAGCAATCCGACCGACCTTTCATCACCCCCTTCAGGAGTACGACATGTGTGGAGCGAAGGCCGGCGGCCCGGACGCCTCGACGATCAAGCCCGGTGAGACCACGATCCAGGGCCAGGTGACGAAGGACGGCGAGCCCGTGGTCGGCTACGTCCGCCTGCTGGACTCGACCGGCGAGTTCACCGCCGAGGTCCCGACCTCGGCCACCGGTCAGTTCCGCTTCTACGCGGCCGAGGGCACCTGGACCGTCCGCGCCCTCGTCCCCGGCGCCACCGCCGACCGCACGGTCGTCGCCCAGCAGGGGGGCCTCGCGGAGGTCGCGATCGCGGTCTGAACGACACCGTGAACCACTGAAGGGCCGCACCCCGCGGGTTGGACGCCTGGGGTGCGGCCCTTCGGCGTTTCCGGTCCTACGCTGGAGGTATGTACGCACGGCGACGGCACATCTACTTCGCCATGATGGGGGCCTGCATCGGTCTCTTCGTCCTGGCGTGGGCGGTCGTACGCCTCTGGTCGATCCCCGTGGCGGTCGGCATGTGCGTGGTGGCCATGGTCATCCCCCCGCTCGCCGCGATGGTCGCCAACCGCCGGGGGCCCGAGGACCGGTGGTGGGACGACCCCTCCGGCGATCCCAAGTCCGACGAGTGGTGGGACGAGCTGGACGGGAAGAAGCGGCCCCGGTAGGAAGACAGGCATGTCGCCTACGAGGCTGTCCACCGTGGTGCTCGACACGCGTGACGCGCACGAGCTGGCCGGGTTCTATCAACGTCTGCTCGGCTACGAGGTGCGCGCCGACGAACCCGACTGGGTGCTCATCGGCCCGCCGCCGGGCATCGCGGGCACGGCCCTGTCCTTCCAGACCGAGCCCGAGTACGTCCCACCGGTGTGGCCCACCCGGAATCCCGGAGAGCAGCAGATGATGCTGCACCTGGACATCGAGGTCGACGACCTGGAGGCGGAGACGGCGCGAGCCGTGGCCGAGGGGGCCCGGCTCGCCGCACACCAGCCGCAGGACGACGTACGCGTCCTGTTCGATCCCTCGGGACACCCCTTCTGCCTGTGGGCCGAGCAGTCCGAGTAGGTCTCAGTAGACGAGCGCCTGCGTCTCGTCCCCCAGCGTCTCCTGCACGAACACCTGTGCGCCCGCGATCCGCACGCCCTCGATGACGTCCTTCTCGGTGATGTCGCGGCGGGCCGCGCACTGCGTGCACAGGGTCAGACGGCCGCCCGCCAGAACCGAGTCGATCAGATCGGGCAGCGGAGCCGCGTGCGGCAGTTCGAACTCGGCGGCCCGGCCGGGCAGCGCGAACCACGAGGACTCACCGGTCAGCCACAGGGAGACCTCGACCCCGCTGGCCACGGCCACCGCCGCGACCGTGAACGCCTGCGAGCAGCGCTCGGGCGCATCGGCCCCCGCCGTCACCTTGATCACGAGCTTCTTTGCCATGTCTGAATCGTAATCAACTCCCTTACAACTAGGTGTGTTGGCCACGAGTCTCCTGTGAAGCGCGTATACGGAATCGACGCTTCACGTTCTGTGGGGGGACGTCTTGGAAGGACCCGAAGTAGTACCCGAAGCACCTGATGCACCTGGTGGCTCTAATGCATCTGATGGGCCTGATGGGCCTGATGGATCAGATGCGCCGGACATGCCCAGTACTCCCGTCGTGCCCCGGCCGCGCCGCCGCGGGCGTACGGCGCTGCTGATCGTCGGCGCCGCCGCGCTCGGCCTGGTCGCCGGCACCTGCGGCGGTTACCTCGTCCAGGCCGACCGCGAGCCGACGAAGCTGCCGCCGCTCTCCCAGCCCACGCTGCCGCAGGCCAAGGGCGAGGGCCCCGAGCCGCTGTCGGCCGCGCAGGACCGCCAGGTGAAGACCGACGGCGACCTGCGGAAGCTGCTGCTGAGGAAGCCGCACGGCGCGAAAGAGGCCGACTGGGTGGCCGCCGACGGCTGGATGGGCCTGGCCGGTTACGCCGACGGCTTCACTGAGCCGGGCGACGCCTACTCCGACCTGGTCGGCGAGGAGTTCCGCCGGGCGGCCGTCACCGGCTGGGACGTCGGCAGCGCGTACAGCGTGGAGATCCGGCTGGTCCAGTTCCGGCAGGAAGAAGACATGGCGGCCGAGGGCTCCAGCGACGACGGCCAGTACTGGGCGGAGAAGGAGAACGCCACCGACAGCTGGAGCGTCCCCGGCACCGGGGACGGCATGGCGTACGTCCACACCCGGCCCGACACCGAGCCCGGCTACCTGCCGGTGTACAGCGCGGAGGCGCACGCCTGGCGCGGCGACATCGCGATGGAGATCTGGGTCTACGGCGACAAGCCGATCGCCAAAAAGACGATCATGGACCTGGCCAAGCGGCAGATGGAGCAGCTGTGAGCGAGAAGCAGAGCGAGCCGGCCGCGGTGCCCGAGCCGGTCACGGTGCCCGAGCCGGTCACGGTGCCCGAGCCGGTCACGGTGTCCGAGACTGCCGTGGCTGACACCACCGTGCCCAAGCCCGCCAGGAAGCCCGTCCGCCGGGGGCGCCTCGCGGCCGTCGCCGGGTCTGTGCTGCTGGCCGGGGCCGTCGTCGCCGGGGTGGGATACACCGTCGTGACCGTGGACGGAGCCGACCGTGACGCGGGTGCTCCCGTCTGGAAGTTCCCGAAGGTCACGGCGGAGGAGAAGAAGGCGGCCACCCAGCAGGGGCTCGCCGGAATGCTCGTGCCGTACGGGACAGACGGCTGGAGCAGGGGGCCGGACCTCGCGGAGTTCGGCGCCGACGTGCAGCTGAGCGGTGCCCAGGCCACGGCCCTGCGGAAGCAGTCGCTGAGCGACCTGCCCCGTTCCCAGCGCAAGCGGCTGGAACAGCAGATCGACAAGCAGCGCATCAAGGGCATGGCGATGCGCAGTTACTACAGCCGCAAGGCCAGCAACTACGACAACGCCGACATCTACGCGGTGAGCATCGTGCTGGCCCAGATGGACAGCAAGGCCGCGGTCCGGGAGATGTCGACGTTCCAGAACGAGTTCCTCGACACCCTGGACGTCTTCCGCAAGGGCCCGGAGATCAAGGGCCACAAGAACGCCAAGTGCTTCCTGCCGCCCAAGGACGCCGACGAGGACCTCGACACGATGTTCTGCTCCGCGTACGTGGGAAACGTCCTGGTCACGGCTACCGCGGATGGTGTGAAGCCACTCGACACCAAGGGCGTCGCGACGCTCCTGCGCACACAACTCGACCGCATTGCCGAGCCGGGGGAGGCGGTATGACTGAGCAGCACCAGGTCACGGAGCCGGAGGCTGCGGCGACCACCGAAACGAACCCGGAGGTCGAGCCGATCGCCGCTCCGGTCTCCGTGGGCGAGCCGACCGTCAGCCCTGCCCCTGAGGCCGTGGTGACCGCCCCCTCGGCCGCCCAGCCCCCCAAGGACCGCCGTGTACTGCGTGCGGTCCTCCGCTGGACCGCCGCCGTCGCTGTCTTCGGAGCGGTCGGGACGGCGACGGCGTACGGGATCACGGGGATGGAGCGGACGGACGTACCGGGACTGGCGACGGAGTCGGACGGGCGCTGGGAGTTCCCCACGCTCGTCAAGCCGCCGCTGCCGTCGGGCAGTCCCGCGCCCTTCGCCGAGGCGAACACGGCGGGCGCCCACTATGCCGATCTGCGCGCCCTGGTCCTGCCCGCCCCCGAGGGAGCGACGCAGGACAAGGCACTGAGCGGTTCGGACGGCTGGCTGAAGACCGAGGACTACTTGGCGGAGTACGCCCAGAAAGAGGACCGCGACGAGATCCGGCGCAAGCTCGTCGACTCCGGTCTCCGGCACATCGCGGCCCGCGGCTGGACCACCCCGGACGGCACCCGGACCCGGATCTACCTGCTCCAGTTCGGCACGGCGACCGTCGTGGAAAAGGCGCTCGCGAGCGACGCCATCGCGTACACCAGCCCGACCTACCAGGTGCGCGGTGCCACCGACGCCACCTACGACGAGGACTTCCCGGAGGTGGCCGTCTCGGGGATCGCCCGCACCGCCTACGTCGAGGCGAAGCCCTACGGGCCCGAGCAGGTCCGCCAGGCCTACCTCTCCGCCGGTGACGTCTACGCGGTGATCCTGCAGACCAGGAAGGGCGCCGCGAAGGCCGTTCCCTTCCAGCAGACGGTGATGCTGCAGAGCCAGCTCCTCGGCTGACCGCCGCGAGGGTGTACCTCGCAAGGAGGGCCGGGCCCCGGCCGCGTAAGCTGGGGCCCGGCCTTGTGTACGTACGAATCGCGCTCATCCCAAGGAGCACCCCGTGGAGATCTTCTTCGAAACCCTGCTGGTCCTGGTCTGCGTCGGCGTCCTCGCCTTCGCCGGGCTGAGCGTGAAGAAGCTGTACCAGGGTCAGCGCTGAACAACCTCTAGGGACTGCTGCTCATGATCGAGATCCCGTCGGACCTTCACAAGGACCTGGTCCCCCTCGCCTTCCTGCTCGGCAACTGGGCCGGCGCCGGCGTGCACGACTTCCCCGGCTCCGAGAAGTGCAACTTCGGCCAGGAGGTCACCTTCACGCACGACGGCCGGGACTTCCTGGAGTACAACTCCCACACCTGGGTCCTGGACAAGGACGGGAACAAGGTCAGGCCCCTGGAGTCCGAGTCCGGCTTCTGGCGGATCGACGCCGACCGCAAGGTCGAGGTCACGATGACCCGCGACGACGGCGTCATCGAGATCTGGTACGGCGAGCTCGCCGACAAGAAGCCGCAGATCGACCTCGTCACGGACGCCGTGGCCCGGACGGCCGCCTCCCGCCCCTACACCGGCGGCAAGCGCCTGTACGGCTACGTCAAGAGCGACCTCATGTGGGTCGGCGAGAAGCAGACCCCCGAGGTCGAGCTGCGCCCCTACATGTCGGCGCACCTGAAGAAGGTCGTCACCCCGGAGGACGTGGAGCGCTGGGCCAAGGCCCTGCCCGACGACATGCCGGACGACGGGATCGCTTTCTTCAAGTAGATCTGTCACTCAGGTTTGCATCATCGTGATGGCCCCCGCGCGCTGCGCTGGGGCCATCAACAGTTTTGGGTGCCTCGGTGACCTGAACAAGCGAGCAGGGGTTAACAGATTCAAGGCGCAGCGCACTGCGGTTGACCCTGGACGGCGACCCTGAAGTGCATCCCGGGCTGTGGTGCGCTCTTTGGCTCTCTGCACTGCCTGGAACTCGCGCTGCGCAATGCGCTCCACCGGGAGCTCTCCCTGGCGTATCACAGGGACGACTGGTGGATGATGGCTCCGAACTTCTGCTGTCGGGCCGCCTGCCCACCACAAGCGCTTGATGGGCGTCGACGCTTCTACACTGGGCGGTGTGGTGAGCACCGACTGGAAGAGCGACCTCAGGCAGCGCGGCTACCGGCTGACGCCGCAGCGGCAACTCGTGCTCGAAGCCGTGGACACCCTTGAGCACGCGACCCCCGACGACATCCTCGTGGAAGTGAGGAAGACGGCGTCGGGGGTCAACATTTCCACGGTCTACCGGACCCTGGAGCTACTGGAGGAGCTCGGGCTGGTCAGCCACGCCCACCTCGGGCACGGCGCGCCGACGTACCACCTCGCCGACCGGCACCACCACATCCACCTCGTCTGCCGTGACTGCTCGAACGTCATCGAGGCGGACGTCGAGGTGGCCGCCGACTTCACCGCCAAGCTGCGCGGGACCTTCGGCTTCGACACCGACATGAAGCACTTCGCGATCTTCGGCCGGTGCAAGGACTGCTCCCTCAAGAGTTCAATTACCAAGTCGTAGGCTTACGTACATGAAGAGCCCTCTGCTGTCCCTGCCCGGCGCCGTCCCCGCCGAGGGCGTGGACGAAGGCGTCGCCGCCCACTACGGCGACCTGTTCCGCGAGCAGCGCGCCCTCGCCGACGGCACCGGATTCGTCGACCTCTCGCACCGCGGAGTCGTCGCCGTCACCGGCGACGACCGGCTGAGCTGGCTGCACCTGCTGCTCACCCAGCACGTCAGCGAGCTGCCCGCGGGCGAGGCCACCGAGGCGCTGATCCTGTCCGCGCACGGCCACATCGAGCACGCCCTGTACCTGGTGGACGACGGCACGACCACCTGGGCCCATGTGGAGCCCGGCACCCAGGACGCGCTGATCGCGTACCTGGAGTCGATGAAGTTCTTCTACCGGGTGGAAGTCGCCGACCGGACGGACGAGTTCGCCGTCGTGTACCTGCCCGCCGGGTCCATCGCCGAGGTACCGGCGGGTGCCGTCGTACGCGAGACGGCGTACGGCCGTGATCTTCTCCTCCCCCGTACGGAGCTGGAGGCGTACGCCGCGAAGGCCGGCCCGGCGGTCGGAATCCTCGCCCACGAGGCGCTGCGCGTCGAGCACCACCAGCCGCGCGTGGGCTTCGAGACCGACCACCGCACCATCCCGCACGAGCTGGGCTGGATCGGCAGCGCGGTCCACCTCCAGAAGGGCTGCTACCGGGGTCAGGAGACGGTCGCCCGCGTCCAGAACCTGGGCAAGCCCCCGCGCCGCCTGGTCTTCCTGCACCTCGACGGCAGCGACGTCCATCTGCCGGCCCACGGCACGGAGATCCGGGTCGCGGACGAGGGCCCCGACGGCCGCAAGATCGGATTCATCACGACGTCCGTACGCCACCACGAGCTCGGCCCGATCGCGCTCGCGCTGGTGAAGCGGAACGTGCCGCTGGACGCGCGGCTGCTGGCGGGGGAGACGGCGGCGGCGCAGGAAGTCGTCGTGGAGCCCTGATCAGGTTTCGATGAGCACGCTCAGTACGCTCCGGTTTCGATGAGCACGCTCAGCACGCTCAGATTTCGATGAGCACGGTGAACGGGCCGTCGTTCGTCAGCGACACCCGCATCTGCGCGCCGAACCGGCCCGTCTCCACCGTCGCGCCCAGGGCGCGCAACTGGGCGACCACCTCGTCGACCAGGGGCTCGGCGACATCGCCGGGGGCGGCCGCGTTCCAGGTGGGGCGGCGGCCCTTGCGGGCGTCTCCGTAGAGGGTGAACTGGCTGATCACGAGGAGCGGGGCGTCGACATCGCTGCACGACTTCTCGTCCTGCAGCATGCGGATCGACCACAGCTTGCGGGCGAGCTGGGCCGCCTTCTCCTTGGTGTCCTCGTGGGTCACCCCGACGAGGACACACAGTCCCTCGCCGATGATCTCCCCGACCGTCCCGCCGTCCACGACGACGCTCGCGCCGTCCACTCTCTGCACCACTGCACGCATACGACCATCATGCCGGTCGGCGACGAACCGCCCGAAGAACGGTCCGGGAATGGTCCGTACCAGGTCTTTTTCGATCCCTATCCTCCGATCTGGGGCCGATCGGGGGTACTCGTTCACATAGCGGGCACTTGGGGTGGCACGATGGCGCCACACGCCGGTCGAGGGGACGGTAGAGGCACATGAGCACACCGAGTACCGGGCGTACCGGGCAGCCGCCTGCGGCTGCCACCCGACCGCCCGCGCAGCGCACCGACAGCCCGTGGCTGCCCGCCGAGCCTCCCGAGTACGACCTGGCCGTACTGAGCCTGGTCGAGCTGCGCACCCTGCGCCGGGACGCCCAGCGCGACGAGGCCGACCTCAGCTACGTACGGCGGCTGTTGCAGGGCCGGATCGACATCCTGCGCGCGGAGCTTGCCCGGCGCGGGCCGGAGTCCGTCGTGGACGAGCCGGACGAGGCGTCCGTCTTCGACCGGCTCCCGGAGATCCTCACCGACGCCCCGACCACACACCGCTCCTCGGCCCGCCACGTGACACTGGGCACCCCGCACGGCGAGGAGTACCGGCTGCTTGCCGCGGAGATGCTCGCCGAGGTCGAACTGTCGGACCTGGACGCCCGCACCGACCCGGAGCTGAGTGAGGCGATGGGGCGGCTCGTGCGGTACGAGCAGCAGGTGTCCCGCCGGCGGCAGCGGCTGCAGCGGACGGCGGACGACTGCAGCGCGGAGATCGCCCGCCGGTACCGTGAGGGGGAAGCACAGGTGGACGACTTGCTCCTCTGACGGACAGGACGGGCAGAGGTCGCGGGAGCGAGGGAAATCCGCGCGACACGCCCGTGTCGCACACCTACCGTGACCCCATGACCCGCCGCCCCGACATCGACGTCCGCCCGATCACCGAGCCCGAGTTCCGCGAGTGGCAGCGCGCCCTGGAGACCGGTTTCCTCCGTGCGCCGGCCCTCCCGGAGGAGCAGATCGAGGCCCGCCGCAACCTGTTCGTACCGGGAAGACTCCTCGGCGCCTTCGACGGAGCGCGCTGTGTCGCCACCTTCCGCTCCTTCGCCCAGGAGCTCACGGCGGTCGGCGGCACCCCGGTCCCCGCCGACGCCATCTCCAACGTCACCGTCACCGCCACCCACCGCCGCCGCGGCCTCCTCACCCGCATGATGAGCCAGGACCTCGCCACGGCGAAGGAACGCGGAGACGTCGTCGCCACGCTCATCGCGGCCGAGTACCCGATCTACGGCCGCTACGGCTTCGGCCCCGCCACCTGGATGGCCGAGTGGACCGTCGACGTCACTCGCACCGGCCTCGACCCCCGCCGTCCGGCCCCGGACGACGGCGGCCGTATCGACCTGGTGGACGGCGAGGACGTCCGCAAGCTCGGCCCGGAGCTGCACGAGCGCGTGCGCCGGGCCCAGCCGGGCGCCATCGATCGCGACGAGCTGTGGTGGCGGGCGAGGACGGGCCTCGTACGCTTCGTTTCGTCGTGGACCGAGCCCTTCCACGCCGTGTACCGCTCGGCGGACGGCGAGGTGGAGGGCCTGGTGGCGTACACGTGCGACGACAAGTGGGACGACGCCAAGCAGCCACGCAACACGGCGAGCGTGAGGTGGCTCATCGCGGCGACCCCGGCCGCCGAACGCGCCCTGTGGCGGTACCTGTGCTCGATCGACTGGATCACGCAGGTGAAGACGGGCTGGCGGGCCCCGGACGACCTGCTCCCCCTCTTCTTCCCCGACCCCCGGGCGGCCCGGATCACCACGCAGGCCGACTGGTTGTGGGTGCGGATCCTGGATGTCGTACGGGCTCTGGAGTCGCGTACGTACGGGGCACCGGGCGAGCTGGTGCTGGAGGTCGTCGACGGGGCCGGGCTCACCGGCGGCCGCTACCGGCTGGAGGCCGCGGCGGACGGGACCGGGGTCTGTACGGCGACGACGGCGAACGCCGACCTCACGCTGGACGTGGGCGAGTTGGCGACCCTGTGGCTCGGCGACGAGTCGGCGGTGCGGCTGGCGGCGCTGGGCCGGGTGCGGGAAGAACGAGCGGGCGCCGCCCGGGTGGCCGACGCCCTGCTGCGTACATCCAGGCGTCCTTGGTGCCCGGACATGTTCTGAGCGCTCCTTTCGGCCGGAGACATTGCGGTGGTGCGGTGTTGCGATACCACGCATCCGTAGCTGTGGCTGTTCAGTTGTGGTTGTTTTGCCGGTTGCTCTTGTTGTTTCTGTTGTGCTGTGGTGCGGACCGACCAGGCTCCCGGCTCCCCTCCGGAAGGGAGTCCGGTCAACCGCAATCAGGACTGGTGGCCAACCCCCTGAAACCTTGACCAGGTTGTTCAAGTTGGCGACCAACTTCACTGTAGTTATCTCCTCTTGGAAGCGACTCATAACCACCTTCCCTTGAACTGCCGAAAGATGGCGGGAAGTTGTAGTGTTTGGTCGTGGACCCGGAACCCGCCTCCGCCAATGGGCGGAAAATGCCACAGCGGCCACAGAGGACACACCACGAGGTGGCCGACGAACTACGCACCCGGATCAGGTCCGGCGTGCTGCGACCGGGCCAGCGCATGCCCACCCAGGCCAAACTGGCCGACGAGTTCGGCGTCGAGCGCGGGGCGGTACGGGAGGCGCTGCGTGTCCTGCAGGCGGAGCGGCTCCTCACCAACGTCTCCAAGGGCAGCCCTGCGACGGTCGCCCCCGACGTGGGCCTCGGCAAAGTCCCGGCCGGCCCGGAAGCTCCGCCGCAGCCCACCACGGTGGCCCTCGCCTCGCGCATCGCCGGCGCCTTCGCGGCCCCGCACGTCGAGATCGACGCCCTGTGCCTGACCTCGGTCTCCCTCACCCTGGCCATGGGCGAACCGCTGCGCCAGATCCACGCGGGGCGAATAAAACCGGCCAAGGTCGACGTACGGATCCTGCTGCCGAGCCGGGACATCCATCTGGCGTTCCCGGCACCGGTGGACCGGTCGGACTCCGAGCGGCTGCAGCGCCGCTGGCTGGCCCACCGCAACGCCCAGGGGCAGGTGCTCCGGCACAACCTGCTGGCCCTGCGCTCCACGCACGGCATCGACGTCCACGTGACCTTCCGCGCGCTGCCCTTCACGCCACCGGTCAAGCTCTACCTCCTCAACGGGACGGAGGCCCTCTTCGCGTATTACACGCTGGTGCGCCGCGAGGAGGAGATCGACCACGAGCCGCTGGAGATGTACGACGCCGAGGGCACCCAGTCGATGCTGTACGCCTTCGAACAGGGCGTCGGTCTGCGGGACACGACGTTCGTGGAGCAGTCGAACCTGTGGTTCAACGCACTGTGGGAGACGATCAGCTCTGAGCTGGTGCTCACGAGCTGATCGTCTCCCACAGCGGTTGACCTGGACAGGTGCGCGTCATAGAGCGGGCCTGGTGACCAGGGCGGCGAGTACGACGGCCCCGATGGAGCTGACCGCCGGGCTCTTCGCCTTGATGCCGATGGTGAGCAGCAGCAGGCCGATGACGCCGACGGCGCCGTACTTCCACTGGACGGTCTGTTCGAGGCCGACGACGAGGACGGCGGAGAGGAGGGCGAGCACAGGCACGGTGAATTCCCCCTTCGGGCTGCCGGGACGGGAGGCAAACCTTCCGCCAACTCGCTTGAGTTGGCAACCAACTATGGTTAAGTTGTCCCCACTTGGCGGCTATCCATAAACAACTTTCAAACAACTCCCTTCAGATGGACTGAAGTTGTAGCGTTTGGTCGTGACCCAGGAGAACGTGGCAGTGAACGGCAGTAGAAGGCTCTCCCCCCAGGAGATCGCCGACGTCCTGCGCGAACGCATCCGCGTCGGGGACCTCAAGGCGGGGGACCGCCTGCCCACCCAGGCCGAACTCGCCGAGGAGTTCGGCGTGGAACGCGGGACCGTCCGTCAGGCCCTGCGGGCACTCCAGGAGGACGGGCTGCTCAGCAACGTCAGCAAGGGCAGCCCCCCGCGGATCGCGGAACCGACGCCGGTTCTCAACGAGCCGCAGCCCACGATGGTGGGACTGGCCCCGAGGCTGGTGGATGCCTTCGCCGTCCCGAACGTCCGCATCGACACGGTCTCCCTCACCGCGGAGACCTTGATGATCGCCGTGGGTGAACCGCTCCGCCTGATTCACGAGGGCCGTATCCGCCCCGAGTCGATCGACGTCCGCATCCTGCTCCCGTCCCGGAGCATCAACCTGGCCTTTCCGGTGCCGGTGGAGGACGGCGGTGACGACCTGGTTCACCAGCGCTGGCTGGAGACGAGCAACGCCCAAGCCCATGTACTGCGGCACAACCTGCTCGCCGTGCGTTCCACGCATGGCATCGACGTGCATGTGACCTTCCGCGCGCTGCCCTTCACCCCGCCGGTCAAGCTCTACCTCCTCAACGGGGACGAAGCACTGCTCGGCTACTACATGCTCGTGCGGCGCGAGGAGGAGTGGGGAAGCCAGACCCTGGACATGTACGACGCGCTCGGCTCCAAGTCCCTTCTCTTCTCGTTCCTCAAACGGGCCGGCCAGCGGGACGCCGCCTTCGTGGACCAGTCCCAGAAGTGGTTCGATGCCCTCTGGGAAACCATCACCACGGACCTGACACTCTCCTAGTGACTTCTGATACGACGCAGACTGAACTGGTGGCAGAAGAGGCAGAGATTGAGATCGGCAGGCTGCGTGAACTGATCGCGCGTGCACGGGTCGTCCTCTGGGACTTCGACGGGCCGATCTGCCGACTGTTCGCGGGGCACTCGGCGGACCGAGTGGCCGGGGAGTTGGTGGAGTGGCTGGAGAGCCGCGGCCTGCGCGGACTGCTCACGGACACCGAACGCGGTGCCGTCGACCCGCACGTCGTGCTGCGCGCCGTGGACCGCCGGCATCCCGGCAGCGACCTGGTCGCGGAACTGGAGGAACGACTCACCCACGAGGAGCTCCGGGCCGCGCCCACCGCGATGCCCACCGCCTACGCCGATCCGCTCATCCGCACCTGGTCGGCGGTCGGCGCCCGGCTGGCCATCACGACGAACAACTCCCCGCGCACGGTCCGCGCATACCTGGATGGCCGTGGCCTGCTCTCCTGCTTCGCCCCCCACATATACGGGCGCACGCAGAACCTCCACCTCCTCAAGCCCGACCCGGACTGCCTCCACCGTGCGATGAGGGCAATCGGAACGTCTCCGGCCGCCGCTCTGATGATCGGCGACTCTCCTTCGGACTTCGCCGCCGCACAGGGAGCCGGGGTCCCGTTCCTCGGCTATGTACGCAACGAGCGCAAGACCAAGCTGCTGCGAGAGGCCGGTGCCGTGGACCTGATCAGCTCCCTCGAGCCCCTGCTGCGAGTGCTGAGGGGGCGGGGAGGACCCGGAGCCCCGGGCGCTCTCCCAGGAGCTGAGGGTCCGCATTGATGAACCAGTTGGTCCACGAGAGTGACGAGGAGGAGCGGTGCTGCGAATGGCCGGGTTCTCCATCGATGTCTGACGGCTGTGGAGTAACGTGCTTCACCGCTTACCCATCGGCTCCACCGGAACGGGCTGAACCCAGAGAATGACACCGCAACCGGTCTCCGTCGCTCGCCGGCGGGCCGACAAGATGAGCGGCGACGCGAGTGTGGTCAAAGGCCCGCTGCACGGGTACCACCACGAGACCTATGTGTTTCCGCTGTCGGACGGCACGCGGATCGTCAAGTGCCGGGAGCCGCGCGCGCAGATTCTCTGGTTCGACCGCAGATGCTTCCTGTCGGAGGAAGAACTTCTTCGTGCCCTGAAGGGACACATCGCCCGTGTGCCCGACGTCGTGGACATAGAGGGCATGTCTTTGCAGGGGTTCATCGAGGGGCGCACCCTCGGTCCTCGGCGCTGGGCCGGCCGACGCGTGCCTCCCGCGATCGTCGACCAGATCGTGGAGCTGTTCCGGGAGATGGTGCGGGTCACGCCGGACATGCTCGACGTCGAGCGGCGCTGTGAACGCAGCGACCGCCCGGAGGACGGTGACAGCGACGGCTTCCTGGAACGCCTGATCGTCTTCAGTGAAGAGCAGGTCTATGCCAGGAACCTCGCGGACTTCCAGGGGCTCTTCCGGGATCTCGGCGTGCGGGAGGATGCGTTCACCCGGATCAGGAAGCATGTCTCCGGGCTGAAGGAGCGTCCCTTCTGCCTGCTGCACGCGGATCTGCACCGGGAGAACTTCATCATCGACCCACAGGGCCGGCTCTGGACCATCGACTGGGAGCTGGCGATGCTGGGCGACCCTCTCTACGATCTCGCCACCCACCTCCATCTGATGCGTTATCCCGCGGATCAGGAACGACTCATGGTGCGGGAATGGCGCAGGGTCGTCGAGGGCGTCCGTCGGGGCAGCGCCTACGGATGGGAGGAGGACCTCTCCCGCGTGCTCGACTTCAAGAGGGCGCAGTCCGTCTTCACCGATGTCATTCGGGTGCCGCTGTCCTTGAGCGACGGAGCGGATCTCAATTGGGTGGCCCTTCCCCGCGCCGCCCGGAAGCTGCGCCGGATCCTCACGGCGGCGGCGCGTCCGCTCGGTCTGGAGCAGGTGCCCAGCGCCCCGCAGATCATGACCGCCGTCGCCCGATGGCACCGTGAACGAGGCGCGGCATAGGGCGGGCGTCGGCTCCGGAGGCCGACGCCGGTCACGGCGGTGCGTACCCTCGACGTCATGAGCGAGACCGGGCTGCGCGAGCGCAAGATGCAACGTGGTCTTCGATGACTCCCGTACCTCTTGTGCCTCCCTTGCCCCTCTTCCTCGATGTCGACGGGACGCTGATCCCCTTCGGGGCGGCCGGTCCGTACCCGTCGTACGAGGCGGGCCGTACGCCCTCCGCCCACGCCGCCGGTAATCCGCTGCTGACCCGGATCGACCCGGCGCTCGGTCCGCGGCTGGCGGCGCTGGGCTGCGAGCTCGTGTGGGCCACGACCTGGATGGACGAGGCGAACGACCACATCGCGTCCTGGCTCGGGCTGCCCCCGCTGCCCGTCGTGGACTGGCCGGACGAGGAGTGCCCGCCGGGGCCCCTGCACTGGAAGACCAGGCCGCTCGTCGACCGCGCGGGCGGCCGGCCCTTCATCTGGCTCGACGACGAGATCACCGACGCCGACCGCACCTGGGTGACCGCCCACCACCCCGAGCCTGCCCTGCTCCACCGAGTGGACCACCGCTACGGACTGACGGAGGCGGACTTCGCGGTACTGGAGAGGTGGATCGGGGAGCTGGGGCTGAAGTAGGCGTCGTGGCTCGCGGGCAAGGGGGCCGCGCAGCACGAATGGCTCACCCGGTGTCCTGTCCCAGATAACTGCGGGCAGGGTAGCTGAAGCTGGTTGCGATAACGCTCGACTGCCCTGATCCGCTGGCTTTGGCGGCGTTCTATCAGCAGGCCACCGGCCTTGAACTGCACCCGAAGTCGGATGCCGACTTCGCGGGCCTCAACGGTGAGCACGGACTCTTGATCGGGTTTCAGCGGGTCGACGACTACCGGCCGCCGAGCTGGCCCGACCAGATCGTTCCCCAGCAGCTTCACATCTGCTTCAAGGTCGACGAGGACTTGGACGTGGCGGAGACCCGGTTGCTGGAGCTGGGTGCGGGCAAGCCGGATCACCAGCCGCATGGGGACAAGGCGCGGGTCCTCACCGATCCGGTTGGGCATCCGTTCTGCATCAGCCTGCGCTGATTGGCGCCCTGCCTGGGACGCGTTGGCCGGGGTCGTCCCGCTGGGGCGAGGTTCGGCATGTGCCGGCGGGGAGCCGGGGTCAGCAGAGATGCCCTCGACGAGCCAGGATCTGGATTCCCTTCGACTCGTGTCCGTTCATGGTGGCGACGGTGATTCGGCGGGTGTCGGCGATCTCGAAGTCTGCAAGCAGTGAGGTGAACCAGTCGCTCGGATGGTGGCGGCAGACTGCGCCGTCGCCGGTCTCGAAGACTCCGTAGGTGCCGTAGGGTTTCGCGAACCTGGCATAGCGGTCACGGTTGCGCTCGTCGTCCTGCAGCAGCAGATCGCTGACGTAGAGCATGCCGCCCGGTTTGAGAACGCGGCTCAGCTCGCCGACCAGCCGTCGCTGTGCGTCGTTGCGGGGTATGCAGGTCAGCACCGCGAAGAGGAGGACCACGTCGAGGCTTGCGTCCGGGTGGGCCAGCATCGGCGGTGTGTCCAGCACGGCGAAGTGCATCGTGGCGTGCAAGGTGTGGGCCCGGGAGATCATCCCTGGTGAGGTGTCGACGCCGGTGAGGTTGGTAAAGCCCTGCTCTTCGAGGGCTTCCATGGTCCGGCCGTAGCCGCAGCCGTAGTCGAGGATCGCGGCATGCCGGTCGACGCCGTCCAGCCACGGCACGTGCAGGGGATGCGTGAACGTCTTGGTCGTCGCGGCGGCGTCCCAGTAGGCGGTCTGGCTGTCGAGGTCGGACATGGCGGATACCTCCATCGGCGCCCTGAAACGGCGATCACGCTGCCATGATCTCGGATGCTGTGGCCTGGCGTCGCGTCTCACTCAATTCCGGGCAAGTGTGCCTGATTCTCATTGACTTGGGCTGTGGGTTCCTTGATCTCGGCGGACTTGATGGCCAGTTCGATGCGCCATGCGGTCGTGATCATCTCGGTGAGAAGCCAGTGCCTTGCGGTGGTGCGAAGAGAGCGTTCTTGGGGCAGACGTCGGCGGAACTCCGCCTTGAACAGTCTCGTCTGCTCCTCCTCGCCCAGTCACTCAGGCGGTAGCCCCGCTGGAACAGGCTGTGCCAGAAGGTGGAGCGGCGCTCGTAGCAGGCAGCGATCACTGCGGGGCCGTAGCGGCGTAACAGCCGGTAGTGCCGCCGCTGAGCCTGGACGACTTCAGGCGGAACGACACGAATGGCTCACCCGGCACGCCTGAACGGGTGGCCCGGCGCACTTTTGCAAGCGGATGCTTGCAAAAGTTAGCGGAGGTGGGGCAAGGTGGAGGTATGGCATCGCTCAACGTCGGCAATCTCGGTGAGTACCTGCGCGAGCAGCGGCGCAACGCGCAGCTGTCGCTGCGGCAGCTCGCCGACGCCGCCGGGGTGTCCAATCCGTATCTGAGTCAGATCGAGCGCGGGCTGCGCAAGCCGAGCGCGGAGGTGTTGCAGCAGGTCGCGAAGGCGCTGCGGATCTCCGCCGAGACGCTGTACGTCCATGCGGGCATTCTCGACGCCGAGCGGGACCGGGACGAGGTGGAGACGCGTGCGGTCATCCTCGCCGATCCCACGCTGAACGAGGGGCAGAAACAGGTGCTGCTCCAGGTCTACGAGTCCTTCCGCAAGGAGAACGGATTCGAGGCCGCCCCCGCGACCGCCCCCGCGACGGCCCCGGGGGACAGGGCAGGCACGGTGGACACGGCCGACGTGCCCGACACATCCGACCCGGTGGACGCCGACGACGAGCCCGACGGTGCGCGGCACGCTGCCGACAGAGACGACGACAGCGTCAGTGAGAGCGCCGTACGCCGTACCCGCAAGACCCCCGCACGCCGTACCCGCCCCGTCGGCGGTTCCGGCGGCGACCCGCAGCAGACGGCCAGTTGACCGGACCAGGGGACCGGCCGCCTGACTGCGGACCCACAAAACCCTCAGCCGAACGTGAATCCGGGAGGACCATCACCATGGCCATCACCGATGACCTGCGCAAGACCTTCAGCGACCCGACCCCGCTCTACTTCGCCGCCGGCACCGCCGACCTCGCCCTGCAGCAGGCCAAGAAGGTGCCCGGTCTGGTGGAGCAGCTGCGCGCCGAGGCCCCGGCCCGGTTCGAGGCCGTCCGCGGCACCGACCCGAAGGTCGTGCAGGAGAAGGCCGCCGCCCGCGCCAAGGAGGCCGGCGCCAAGGCCAAGGAGGCGCAGGAGACCCTCCAGACGAAGGTCGGCGAATTCATCAGCACCCTCGACGGGGACCTGAAGAAGCTCGGCAGCACGATCGACGCCGACCTGAAGAAGCTCGGCGAGAGCGCCCAGGACCTCGCGCTGCGCGGTGTCGGCGTCGCCGCCGAGTACGCCGTGAAGGCCCGCGAGACCTACGAGAAGGTCGCCGAGCACGGCGAGCAGGCCGTGAAGACCTGGCGTGGCGAGGCCGCCGAGGAGATCGAGGAGCTGGCGATCGCCGTCGAGCCGAAGACCGAGCCGGTCGAGGTCAAGGAAGAGGCGAAGCCCGCCGCGGCCCGGACCGAGTCCGTGTCCGAGGCCGGGACCGAGCCCGCCCCGGCGAGGAAGCCCGAGGCGAAGAAGGCCCCGGCCGCTCGCAAGACCACCGCGAAGAAGACGACGCCGCCCGCCAAGTAAGGGACGGTATGCGCACGGGCCGGGCACCCTCGGGGCGCCCGGCCCGTTCTACGGGTACGGTGGCCGCGTACGCGTCATGGTCATGGGAGTCGGAGAGAACGGGCGGTGGGCGGCATGCTGGCGTTGGGCTTCGCGGGATTCCTGGGGCTCCTGAAGATCCTTCTCATGGCCCTTGCGGCGTTCGGGCTGTTCGACGCCGCGTTCCGGCGCGAAGACGCCTTCCGCGCGGCCGACAAGCAGAACAAGGTGTTCTGGCTGATCATGCTCGGCCTGGCGCTCGCCGTGAGCTACCTGTTCTCGATCTTCGCGATGCTGCCGATCGCCGGCGCGGTCGCCAGCATCGTCTACATCGTGGACGTGCGGCCCGCCGTGAAGCAGGCCTCCGGCGGTGGCAGCGGCTGGGGCCGCCGCGGCGGCGGAAGCAGCAGCGACGGCCCCTACGGTCCGTACAACGGCGGGCGCTGACCGCCGCCGGGTTGCGGTCCCTCTGACGGCGGGCGCTGACCGCCGCCGGGTTCTCAGGGAACCCGGTCCAGCAGTACCACCGCTACGTCGTCCGTCAGCTCGCCCCCGTTCAGTTCGCGGACCTCGTTGACCGCGGCCCGCAGCAGCTGCTCGCCGTGCAGGCCGGACGCGAGCTGGCGGCGCACCATCTCCACCATGCCGTCCTGGCCGAGCCGCTCCCGGCCCTCCCCGATACGGCCCTCGATCAAGCCGTCGGTGTAGAGCATCAGACTCCACTCGGCGCCCAGCTCCACCTGCATGCGCGGCCAGCGGGCGCCGGGCAGCAGACCGAGCGCCGGGCCGTTGTTGTCGTACGGCAGGAGCTCCGCGGGCCGGCCCGGGCGGGCGACCAGCGGGGAGGGGTGGCCGGCCAGGCACAGGCCCGCGCGGCGGCCGTCCGGGGAGATGTCCACGGTGCACAGCGTCGCGAAGATCTCGTCGTCGTCCCGCTCGTGCTCCAGCACCTGCTGCAACGTGCCGAGCAGCTCGTCGCCGCACAGCCCCGCCAGCGTCAGCGCGCGCCAGGCGATGCGCAGCTCCACGCCGAGCGCCGCCTCGTCCGGGCCGTGCCCGCAGACGTCGCCGATCATGGCGTGCACGGTGCCGTCGGGCGTGCGGACGGTGTCGTAGAAGTCACCGCCGAGCAGCGCGCGCGAACGGCCGGGGCGGTAACGGGCGGCGAAGCGGAGCGCCGAGCCATCCAGGAGCGGGGTCGGCAGCAGGCCGCGTTCCAGGCGGGCGTTCTCCTGGGCGCGCAGCTTGCCCTCGGCGAGCCGCCGCTCGGCGGTGTCGGAACGCTTCCGCTCCACCGCGTACCGGATGGCGCGGCTCAGCAGCCGTCCGTCCAGCTCGTCCCGGAAGAGGTAGTCCTGGGCACCGACGCGCACCGCCTCCGCGCCGCGCTCGGCATCGCCGGACGCGGTGAGCGCGAGGACGGCGTGCCGGGGCGCGAGCCGCAGCACGTGCTTGAGCACGGCGAGCTCGTCGTCATCGTCGCCGGACGAGCGGCCGGGCGCCGGCAGCGCCAGGTCCAGCAGGATGCACTGGACGTCGTGGGTGAGCAGCCGCTCGGCCTCGGTGAGGTTGCGGGCGGTGCGCACGCGGATCGGGTTGCCGGCCGAGTCGAGCAGGTCGGGCACGAGCGGCGAGCCTGCGGGATCGTCCTCGATCAGCAGGAGCGTGAGCTGGGTGTTGGCGGCGGTGCCGGTGTTGGCGGCGGCGCTGGTGTGGGTGGTGGCGGAGGTGTCGGCGACCGTGGCTTCCTTGCGCGGGGTCTCTTCCTTCGAGGGGCCGCCTGGAGGCGCGGCCTGCGCCTGACCACACTCCACGGCCGGGATCGCTCTCTGCCGCGGTACGGGTACGGGCATCGTGTTGAGTTCCTTCCCTCCCCCCGAGGGCACGGTGGACGGAGGGACTCCATCCACCGACGGGGACCATAGCGGTAGTCGGCGCCGCAGCGGAATGGTGTGAGGCACGCCGCTCGGCCTCAGGCCACTGTCATATGCCGCGTTCCGTACCGCAGTTGGGCAGGGTGGGTGTGTGGCAGGGATGACGAACGTCACGTCCACGGAGGGTTTGGGAACCGCCGGGCGTGCGCTGGGTCACGTGGGCCTGGTCACGCGTCCGGCCGGACCACTCCGAGGATCGGCATCGTCCCCGCGCCCGCGAGCGTCACGGTCCGGCCCGGCCGCGGGGCGTGGATGATCGCGCCCTCGCCCACGTACATCGCGACATGGCTGGCGTCGTCGAAGTAGATGATCAGGTCGCCGGGGCGCATGTCCTTGATGTCGACGTGCTTGAGCTGCTTCCACTGCTCCTGCGAGGTGCGCGGAATGCCGTGACCCGCGTTCGCCCAGGCCTGTGAGGTCAGGCCCGAGCAGTCGTACGACTTCGGGCCCTCGGCGCCCCACTCGTACGGTTTTCCCATCTGGTTCGTCGCGAACTCCACGGCCTTCTTGCCCTGCGCGGACGCCTTGCCGTTGATCTCGTCGAGGATGCCGGAGTCCAGCCAGGCGGTCTGCGCCTGGTGCGCGGCCTGCTCCTCCAGCTCGGCGAGGCGCTCCTTCTCCTCCTTCTCCAGCTGGGACTCGAGCTTCTCGGCCGCCGCGATCTGCTTCTCGATCTTCTTCTGGGCGGCGGCCCTCGCCTGGCGGTTGGCCTCCAGCTTCTGCCACTGGGCGGAGGCGTCCTCGGCGTACTGCTCCAAGTCCTGCTGGGTGCGGGTCATTTCCGCGATCAGGCCCTTGGTGGCCCGCTGGCCCTGGAGCACCCGGCCGGTTCCGTCGAGGAACTCCTGCGGGTCGTCGCTCAGCATCAGCCGGGCCTCGTCCGGGAGTCCGTCGGTGCGGTACTGGGAGCGGGCCGCGGCGCCCGCGCGGTCCTTCAGCTCGGCGAGCCTCTCCTGACCCTGGACGATCTTCTTGGCCAGCTCGACGATCTCCGCGGACTGCTTCTCGGCCTTCTCCTCGGCGGCGTTGTACGCGTCCGTGGCCACGGATGCCGCGTGGTAGAGCTTGTCGAGCTTCTCGCGGACGGCCTCAAGGTCCTTGCTGGGCTCGACCTTCGAGGTGGCGTTCGAGGTGGCGCTCGGGGTGGGTGTGGGATCGGGGGCCGCGAACGCCGTGCCCGGCACCGCCAGGACGGTGACCGCGCAGACCACGGTCACTGCCATCGCGATCAGGCCGCGCTTGCCCGTACCCATAACCCAACCCCCAAACTGATTTACCGTCAGTAACTTACGGACGTCTGGGGGATCGTGCCATGTCGACGCGCAAAACGACAGAGGTAAAGCTTCCCCCTCACTCCCCCTCATCCCGCCCCGGTACGACGATCTCCCCGCCTTTGTGACGAACGACTCACGGAGATCGTTCCTTGCAGGTCGGAGTGGGTCGGAGCAGGTGGGTCGAGCGGGGCGGTGCCTGGGATCAGTCCCGCGGCGCCAACGCCTCCCACCGCACCGTCACTTCACCCTGCCGCCACCGCACCGGCCCGTCCGTCACCGGCCAGTCCGCCGTCAGGTCCCGTACCGCCCGGATCCAGCGCTGGCGGGCGCCGTAGGAGGCGTAGGGCGCCGCGGCGGCCCAGGCGCGGTCGAAGTCGCGCAGGAAGGCGTGCACGGGCTCGCCGCGGACATTGCGGTGGATGAGTGCCTTGGGCAGGCGTTCCGCCAGGTCCGACGGGCGATCGAGGGAGCCCAGCCGGGTCGCGAAGGTGACCGTGCGCGGCCCCTCCGGGCCGAGCGCGACCCACACGTGCCGACGCCCGATCTCGTCGCAGGTCCCCTCGACGAGCAGCCCGCCCGGGGAATCCTCCGTCGCGGGGGCGAGACGGGAGCACAGCCGCTCCCAGACCGCGGCGACCTCGGACTCGTCGTACTGGCGCAGCACGTTGGCGGCCCGGACGAGGTGTGGTCGGCGGGGGATCGGGATCTCGAAGCCGCCGTGCCGGAAGACCAGTCCGTCGCGCTCGTACGGCTTGGCCGCCGCGACCCGGGCCGGTTCGATCTCGATGCCCACCACGCGCGCGTGGGGCGCGACGGAGCGCAGGCGCCACAGCAACTCGACGGCCGTCCAGGGGGCGGCCCCGTACCCGAGGTCGACGGCCACGGGGTCGGCGGTGCGCCGCAGCGCCGCGCCGTGCGTGGCGGCGATCCAGCGGTCCATGCGGCGCAGCCGGTTCGGATTGGTCGTCCCGCGTGTGACCGTGCCCACGGGGCGGGCGGGAGCGCGGGATGTCATGCCTACGAGGGTATGCGGACGCGGACAGATGGATGTGTACGCATCCCACCCGTGCGGGCAGACGGATGTGTACGCATCCCATGATCGAACGGTTGAGCGACCCTCGGTAACGTCTCAGTAAAAACCACCCCGCACGGAATGGGAACGCCTTCCTCCGGTGTTGCCTTCACTTGGAGGGCGCGCTGCGGCCTCCGCACGGCATGCCCGCAGCAAGGAGGAACGCCACGTGAGCCAGTACGTCAGCAGGCTCGGGCGTCGCTCTCCGGCAACGCCCTCACGGCTCAGGCTGCCGCACCGCAGGCCCCGCAGGGTGGCCATGCTCTCCGTGCACACCTCACCGCTCCACCAGCCCGGCACCGGCGACGCCGGCGGCATGAACGTCTACATCGTGGAGCTCGCGCAGCGCCTCGCCGCGATCAACATCGAGGTCGAGATCTTCACCCGCGCGACCACCGGCGCCCTGCCGCCGGCCGTCGAACTGGCCCCCGGCGTCCTCGTCCGGCATGTCGACGCGGGCCCGTACGAGGGCCTCGCCAAGGAGGAGCTGCCGGCCCAGCTGTGCGCCTTCACACACGGCGTGATGCAGGCCTGGGCCGGTCACCGCCCCGGCTACTACGACCTGGTCCACTCCCACTACTGGCTCTCCGGCCACGTCGGCTGGCTCGCCGCCCAGCGCTGGGGCGCCCCCCTGGTGCACGCCATGCACACCATGGCCAAGGTCAAGAACGCCAACCTGGCCGACGGCGACACGCCCGAGCCCGCCGCCCGCGTGATCGGCGAGACCCAGATCGTCAGCGCCGCCGACCGCCTCATCGCCAACACCGCGGAGGAGGCCGACGAGCTGGTACGGCACTACGCCGCCGACCGCGGCAAGGTCGCCGTGGTCCACCCCGGCGTGAACCTCGACCGGTTCCGCCCCGCCGACGGCCGGGCGGCCGCCCGGGCCCGCCTGGACCTGCCGCAGGACGCCGTGATCCCCCTCTTCGCGGGCCGCATCCAGCCCCTGAAGGCCCCCGACGTGCTTCTGCGCGCCATCGCCGTGCTCCTCGACGAGCGCCCCGACCTGCGTAAACGCGTCGTCGTACCGATCGTGGGCGGCCCCAGCGGCAGCGGCCTGGCCAAGCCGGAGGGTCTGCAGAAGCTCGCCGCGCGCCTGGGCATCGCCGACGTCGTACGGTTCCACCCGCCCGTGGGTCAGGACCAGCTCGCGGACTGGTTCCGTGCCGCGTCCGTCCTCGTCGTCCCCTCCTACAGCGAGTCCTTCGGTCTGGTCGCGATAGAGGCGCAGGCGGCCGGCACGCCGGTGCTCGCCGCCTCGGTCGGCGGCCTGCCGGTGGCCGTGCGCGACGGCGAGACGGGCTTCCTGGTCCAGGGCCACGAACCCGCCGCCTACGCGCGCGTGCTGGCCGACTTCGCCGACCGCCCCGAGCTGCCGTCCCGGATGGGCTCCGCCGCCGCCCGGCACGCCCAGTCCTTCGGCTGGGACACCGCGGCAGCCGCCACCGCCGACGCCTACACGGCCGCGATGCACTCCCACAGGCGTCGCGTACGCTCCCACCATGGCTGATGTTGTCGAGAGGGCCGCGCAGGTCGTCGAGGGCGCCCTGAAGGACGCCGAGCTGGAGTGGGAAAGCCCCGAAACCGGCACCTACGTAGTGCAGCTCCCCGGCACCCGCAAGCTGAAGACGACCGTCTCCCTCATCGTCGGCCGCCACTCCCTCTCGCTGAACGCCTTCGTGATCCGCCACCCCGACGAGAACGAGTCCGGCGTCCATCGCTGGCTCCTGGAGCGCAACCTCAAGCTGTACGGCGTGAGTTACGCCGTCGACCGGCTCGGCGACGTCTATGTCGCCGGCAAGCTGTCGCTGGCCGCCGTCACCGCCGACGAGGTGGACCGCCTCCTCGGTCAGGTCCTCGAAGCGGCCGACGGCGCCTTCAACAGCCTCCTGGAGCTCGGTTTCGCCTCCGCGATCCGCAGGGAGTACGAGTGGCGCGTGTCGCGCGGCGAGTCGACGCGGAACCTGGACGCGTTCACGCACCTGACCCAGCATCCGTCCGACTGATCACCAGGCTCTCCTCGAGCGTGCACGGGAGTGCGCGGAACCTGCCCAGGCGGCTCACCCCTTCCCCGTCCGTACGTACCGCCCTGGGGTCACCCCCACCAACTTCTTGAAGTGCCGGGTCAGGTGGGCCTGGTCGTAGAAGCCGGTCGCCGTCGCCACCTGGCTCGGCGGCTGTCCGTCGAGGAGGAGGCGGCGGGCCCGGTCGACGCGGCGGGACATCAGGTACTGGTGCGGGGCGATGCCGTACGCGCCGCTGAACGCCCGCACCAGATGGGCGGGGTGGGCGTGCACGAGTCCGGTGGCCTCGTCGAGGGTGAGGCCCTGGACCACGCGCTCGTCCAGCAGTTCACGCAGCCGGCGGGCGAGGTCGGGGTCCCGTCGCGGGGCGCGCACGGCGTCCCGGGGCCGCAGCAGCGCCCGCAGCCGCTCGCCGGCGAGCGTCAACCGGCTCTCGGCCTCCAACTCGTCACCGGGCTGCGTGAGCGCGGAGTGCAACTGTCCCACGCGCAAGCGCAGCAGGGGATCGCGCAGATCGGGCCCGTCGACGGCCGCCCCGATCAGATCCTCGCCCAGCCGCGAACTGTCCAGATAGAGAACACGCTTGCGGAAACCGCCCGGGGTGGCGGGGGATCCGTTGTGCGGAACGTGCGGCGGCAGCAGCGAGACCGTGTCGTGCGGGGTGCCGTGCTCGTGCCGGTCGAGGTCGTACCGCACGGCCCCGTCGTCGACGATGAGCAGCGTCCACGCCTCGTGCACGTGCATCGGATACGCGTACTCGGTGAAGTGCGCGTGGAGCACCTCCACGACACCAGGTACGCGCGGGCGCCAGGCGGAGACGCTGTCGCCCCCGTTCCGCTCGGTGCGCTCGATGGGCTCGGTGGCCATGCAAAGAACGTACAAGACGAGGCCGTACGGCGTTCGGCAGTCTCGAGGCATGAGCGAGCAGCCCCGTTTCGACACCAAGATCGCCGTCCTGCTGCGCGAGGACCTGGAGCCCTGGCAGCGCCTGAACGTCACCGCGTTCCTCGTCAGCGGCCTCGGTACGGCCGTCCCCGAGGTGATCGGCGAGCCGTACGAGGACGCGGACGGCGTCCCCTACCTGCCGATGTTCCGCCAGCCCGTGCTGGTCTTCGAGGGCACGAAGGAGACGCTGACGGCGGCCCACGCCCGGACCCTGTCCCGTGCCCTGCCCCGCGCGCTCTTCACCTCCGACCTCTTCGCCACGGGCAACGACCGGGACAACCGAGCGGCCGTGCGCGCGGTGCCGACGGCCGATCTGGACCTGGTGGGGCTGGCGGTGTACGGCCCGAGGAACGCGGTGGACAAGGTGCTCAAGGGCGCGCGGATGCACCCCTGAGCAGACTTTCGTACGGCGGGATCGGGCGGTGGCGGGTGCGATCAGGCGGCGCTGACCTCGGGTTCGGCCTCCTGGCGCCGCTCCGCCACCCGCTCGTCCGCGGGCAGCGTCCGCATCAGCGCCGCGTACCCGACCGCGGCCCCCGTCCCGACGACCGCGCACAGCCCCCACAGCCACTCCGCCCCGAACCGGTCGATGACGAAGCCGGACATCAGCGGGGCCACCAGCGCGGCGACGGACCAGGACAGGGTGTACATGCCTTGGTAGCGCCCGCGCCCGTGCACGGGTGAGAGGCGCACGACCAGACCCGTCTGCGTGGGCGCGTTGACGATCTCCGCCAGCGTCCACACGCACACCGTCAGCGCGAAGACGCCGACGGACCCGGCGAAGGCGGTCAGCCCGAAGCCGTACCCGGCCAGGAGGGAGGAGACGACGAGCAGCCGCCGCGGGTCGCGGTGCTCGATGAACCGGGTGACGGGGATCTGCAGGGCGACGATGAGGACACCGTTGACGGCGACCGCCATGCCGTAGTCGGCCGGGGTGAACCCGGCCTGGCCCATGGCGACGGGCAGTCCGACCGACCCCTGCTGGAAGATCAGCGCGACGAGGAAGGACAGCCCGACGACGCTCATGAAGCGTCCGTCGCGCAGCACGGTCCTGAGCCCGACCTCGTCCGCGGCCTGCTTCTCCGCCGCCGTGCGCTGCGGCCGGGACTCGGGCAGCTTCAGGAAGACGACGATCGCGCAGGCCATGGTCATCCCCGCCTCGATCAGGAACCCGGCGAGGTAACTGAACTCGGCGATGAAACCGGCGGCCATGGAGGAGACGGCGAAGCCGAGGTTGATGGCCCAGTAGTTGAGCGAGAAGGCCCGCACCCGGTCCTCGGGCCGCACGATGTCGGCCATCATCGCCTGCACGGCCGGCCGGGAGGCGTTGCTGGCCATCCCGACGAGGAAGGCGACGCCGGCGATGGCGACGGGATGGTGCATGAACCCGAGCAGCGCCACGGACAGGGCGGTGGACACCTGGGCGACCAGCATCGTGGGCCGCCGCCCGAGGCGGTCGGCCATCACCCCCGCCCCGAGCGAGGAGGCGACGCCGCCGAGCCCGTGCAGGGAGGCGACGAGACCGGCGTACGCGGCGGAGTACCCGCGGTCGAGCGTCAGGTACAGCGCCATGAAGGTGGCGACGAAGGCACCGAGCCGGTTGACGAGCGTGCTGGTCCACAGCCACCAGAACTCGCGCGGCAGCCCGGAGAGGGTCTGGCGGGCGGCACGTCTCAGGGCGACGACGGACATGGCGGGACCCCCACGGATGTAAGCGGCTCAGGCGGCGTGCACAACTTACGATCCGGAAGACCTGGCAGACCACTCAATTAACAGATCCAGTCAACCGTCGGGCCGGCCGGGGCGGGGCGGGCCCGTCCTGTGTCCGGCCTACGGGCGGACGCACCCCGCCGTGAACCCGTGGATTACGCTCATACACATGGCCGACGCACCGTACAAGCTGATCCTCCTCCGCCACGGCGAGAGCGAGTGGAACGCGAAGAACCTGTTCACCGGCTGGGTGGACGTCAACCTCAACGAGAAGGGCGAGAAGGAGGCGGTCCGCGGCGGTGAGCTGCTGAAGGACGCCGGCCTGCTGCCCGACGTGGTCCACACGTCCCTCCAGAAGCGCGCCATCCGCACCGCGCAGCTGGCCCTCGAGTCCGCCGACCGCCACTGGATCCCGGTCCACCGCTCCTGGCGCCTGAACGAGCGCCACTACGGTGCCCTCCAGGGCAAGGACAAGGCGCAGACCCTCGCGGAGTTCGGCGAGGAGCAGTTCATGCTCTGGCGCCGCTCCTACGACACCCCGCCGCCGCCCCTCGAGGACGGCACGGAGTTCTCCCAGTCGGACGACCCGCGCTACGCGTCCATCCCCCCGGAGCTGCGCCCCCGCACGGAGTGCCTGAAGGACGTCGTCGTCCGCATGCTCCCGTACTGGTACGACGGCATCGTCCCCGACCTCCTGACCGGCCGCACGGTCCTCATCGCCGCCCACGGCAACAGCCTGCGCGCCCTGGTCAAGCACCTCGACGGCATCTCCGACGCCGACATCGCGGGCCTGAACATCCCCACGGGCATCCCCCTGTACTACGAACTCGACGCCGACTTCAAGCCGGTCACCCCGGGCGGCAAGTACCTCGACCCGGAGGCCGCCGCGGCGGCGATCGAGGCGGTCAAGAACCAGGGCAAGAAGAAGTAACCCGAGATCAGAGCGCGATCCGCTCTGACGGGAGATCCAGTTGGTGGCCCCGCCCTGTCGCTTCGACGGGGCGGGGCCACGGTTCTGTGGAGCGGGTTCGCAGGTCACGGTGGTGCCGGGGCACGCGTCCGCGAGTGGGGTGAGCGCTTCCTGTCCGATGGCGTCGGTGGTGAGACCCCGGCGGAGCTCGGTCGCGGTCCACTCCGGGTGACGGGGTGGGGCGGGTGGTCGTCAGATCGACAGCGGCACGGCGTGGATCTCGTCCGCCTTGTGGCCGGCCCGTTCGTGAATGCGTTGGACCGCTTCGGCCGAGGGAGCCTCGGAGAGGCAGTAGACGGTTCCGGAGTCCGGGTCCGCCCAGGCCCTTTCGAAGTGCACCTTCTCGTCCTTCTCTATGGCGAGGTCGGCCTGGTGAGCCTCTCGAAGCTGGTCGGGCGTGATGCCCTTCATCCCGTGGTGGACGTCCATGAACTTGCTCATGGGCTCGCACCTCCTTCCGGATCACCTTCCATGCTGCGCTCGTACGGCCGACAGGGCGACCAGTGACGTTCCGGGCGCGGCGCGGCGAAGGGCCCCGGCGTGACTGCCGGGGCCCTTCGCCGTCGTACGCCCGCTACGGCGTCAGCCGCACTGGCAGGGGTTGCCCGACTGGCACCCGCACCCGCAGCCCGAGCCGCAACCGCACGCGCCGATCAGCGTCAGGTTCCTGATCTCGGTGGGCTGCTCGGTCTGGCGTTCCTGCGTGGGGTCGGGCGTCGTGCTGGGGGATTCGGCCATGACTCTGGGTCCCTCCTCGAGGCTGTGCCTGTGCTCATTGGATGCCCGTTCTGCAGGGCGCATCAACGGCGCACAGTGGCTTGCACACGCCCCGGTCTATCCGCTTCGCGCCTTTTCGGACACGGAGGGTTACGTACGGAGGTTTGCGAGGCCTACGCGCCCTCGCCCCCCGCCGTCGACTGGGTCTCCGGCTGGATGTCGGGCTGGATGTCCGGCTGGAGCTCGTCCGCGTGCTCGCCCGTCACCAGGAACACCACCCGCTTGGCGACCGCCACCGCGTGGTCGGCGTACCGCTCGTAGTAGCGGCCGAGGAGCGTCACGTCCACCGCCGTCTCGATGCCGTGCTTCCAGCGGTCGTCCAGCAGGTGCTGGAACAGCGTGCGGTGCAGCAGGTCCATGGCGTCGTCGTCCTGCTCCAGCTGGAGCGCCAGATCGACGTCCTTCGTGATGATGACCTCGGCCGCCTTCGCCATCAGACGCTGCGCGAGCTGGCCCATCTCCAGGATCGTGGCGTGCAGGTCGTGCGGGATGGCGTGCTCCGGGAAGCGCAGGCGCGCGAGCTTCGCCACGTGCTGGGCGAGGTCGCCGGAGCGCTCCAGGTCGGCCGACATGCGCAGCGACGTGACGACGATCCGCAGATCCGTGGCCACCGGCTGCTGCCTGGCCAGCAGCGCTATCGCGCGCGCCTCCAGGTCGTGCTGGAGCTCATCGACCCGCTTGTCGGCCTCGATGACACTTTCGGCCAGCTTCAGGTCGGAGTCGAGGATGGCGGTGGTGGCGCGTCCGATCGCCGACCCCACCAGCCGGGCCATCTCCACCAGTCCGTCGCCGATCGAGTCCAGTTCCTCGTGGTACGCGTCCCGCATCAGGATTCCCTCTCGTGCGTGTTCTTCAGGGGGTTCCGGGGGCCGGGACCCCGGCGGTGTCAGTCCTGAAACGTCATCTGACCGGCGGTGCGAACCCCACGCTCCCACGTTCCGGCCCGTACGCGTCGGTTTCCGTCACCCCAAATGAACCACTGCTAGCTCCTAGGTGAACTCTGGGCGACGAGTGTTCGAGGTCGCACTGCGATGGCTGTGGCCAGCCGCGACGACATGCCTAACCTGGGGGCATGGACGTGAACGCGGCGGTCGCCGCAGCGGCAGCGATCGCCGGGGTACTCACCGGCGTCATCGCCATGCTGGCGTTCCGCTGGAGCGAACGCGACCAGCAGCGACCCACCAGAACCTCCCTGCACACCGACCCCGTGCTCCCGCCGGGTGTGGACACGGTCCTGTCCGTTCTCCGCTCCTCCGCCGTCGTGCTCGACGAGGCGGACGCCGTGGTCAAGGCGAGTTCCGCCGCGTACGCCCTCGGGCTGGTCCGCGGCGGCAAACTCGCCGTCGAACCCATGCTCCAGATGGCCCGGGACACCCGGCGCGACGGTGAGATACGCCAGGTCGAGCTGGATCTGCCCAGGCGGGGGACCGGGCGGGGCGAGGCCCTCGCCGTGTCCGCGCGCGTCGCCCCCCTCGGCTCCCGCCTCGTGCTCCTCCTCGTCGAGGACCTCACCGAGGCCCGGCGCATCGAGGCGGTACGGCGCGACTTCGTCGCGAACGTCAGCCACGAACTGAAGACCCCCGTCGGCGCGCTCTCCCTTCTCTCCGAGGCCGTCATGGACGCCTCGGACGACCCGGAGGCGGTGGAGCGCTTCGCCGGCCGGATGCAGATCGAGGCCACGCGCCTGACCAACCTGGTCCAGGAGCTCATCGACCTCTCCAGGGTCCAGAACGACGACCCCCTCGAGGACGCCGAGCCCGTCCGCGTGGGCGAACTCGTCGCCGAGGCCATCGACCGCTGCCGCCACCAGGCCGGCACCAAGCAGATCACCATGGCTGCGAATGTGGGGGTCTCCGCAGGGCTGGAGGAGGGTGCAGGCCGACGGACGGGCGGCACCGCCGACCTGCGGATCTGGGGAAACCGGGGGCAGCTCGCCGCCGCTCTCGGCAACCTCGTCGAGAACGCCGTCAACTACTCCCCGGCCCGCACCCGCGTCGGCATAGCGGCCCGCCGGGTGACCGCGCCCGGCGGAGAACTCATCGAGATCGCCGTCACCGACCAGGGCATCGGCATCTCCGACAAGGACAAGGAGCGCATCTTCGAGCGCTTCTACCGCGTCGACCCGGCCCGCTCCCGCGCCACGGGTGGTACGGGCCTGGGGCTGGCGATCGTCAAGCACGTGGCCGCCTCGCACGGCGGGGAGGTCACGGTGTGGAGCTCCGAGGGACAGGGCTCCACGTTCACTCTGCGGCTGCCGGAGGCGGGTGCGGCCCGTGACCGCGCCCAGCAGCATCCCGACCTCGACGACGACAACGACGACCTTGACGACGACGTCGAGAATGACGGGGCCGGGCAGTCCGCCCACCCGTCGCGCGCCACATCCCCCGACTCAACCGCGTACCAGACGCTTTCCGCCCCGGAGGTCCTTCCGTGACCCGAGTGCTCGTCGTCGAGGACGAGGAGTCCTTCTCCGACGCCCTGTCGTACATGCTCCGCAAGGAGGGCTTCGAGGTCGCGGTCGCGACCACGGGCCCCGACGGACTCGACGAGTTCGAGCGCAACGGCGCCGACCTCGTCCTCCTCGACCTGATGCTGCCGGGGCTGCCCGGCACAGAGGTGTGCCGTCAGCTGCGCGGCCGCTCCAACGTCCCGGTGATCATGGTCACCGCCAAGGACAGCGAGATCGACAAGGTGGTCGGCCTGGAAATAGGAGCCGACGACTACGTCACCAAGCCGTTCTCCTCGCGCGAGCTGGTCGCCCGTATCCGGGCCGTCCTGCGTCGCCGCGGCGAGCCCGAAGAGGTCACCCCGGCCGCACTGGAGGCCGGCCCGGTCCGCATGGACGTCGACCGCCACGTGGTCACCGTCTCCGGCTCGAAGGTGGATCTCCCGCTCAAGGAGTTCGACCTGCTGGAGATGCTGCTGCGCAACGCGGGCCGCGTACTCACCCGTATGCAGCTCATCGACCGCGTCTGGGGCGCCGACTACGTCGGTGACACCAAGACCCTCGACGTCCACGTCAAGCGACTGCGCGCGAAGATCGAGCCGGACCCCGGTGCGCCGAGGTACCTGGTGACGGTGCGCGGCCTCGGATACAAGTTCGAGCCGTAAATCGGGTACGGGTACGAGCCGTAAAGAAGACGTACGCCGAAGGGCGGCACCCGGAAAGGGTGCCGCCCTTCGGCCTGCAAGGTGTTCAGTGGCCGGACGCCGACTCCGAGGACGTGGCGCTCGCGGACGCCGTGTCGCTCGGGGAGGCCGAGCTGGAGCCGGACTCGTTCGGCGAGGGCGACGTGGTCTCCGACGCCTGCTGGGAAGCGGCCGCCGGGGCGCTCGGGATCTCGCTCGGGCCCCACTTGGAGAAGTAGCTCTCGGCCGGGACGACGAAGGCGCGCAGGCTCACCGCACCGGTCTTGCTGAAGGTGAAGGTGATCTTCTGGGCGTTGCCGCCCTGGACGGAGTCGCCGGGGTTGGAGAGCACCGCGGCGGCGTTGTCCTTGCCGCCGAGGATCACGGAGCCGCCGGCCGGAATGGTCAGCTCGCCCTTGCCCTTGGCGGGGGAGAGGTCGGCGTTGCCGTCGCCCTCGACGCTGATCGAGTCCAGCGTCTGGGCGGTGGTGCCGCTGTTGAAGAGGGTCGCGGAGATCACGGCGGGACCCGTGGACTCCGTGCTGGGCTGGGTGATGACGAGAGCGTTCTGGATCTTGATGTCGCCGACGCTCGTCGCCGCGTTGTCGGGCTTGATCTCCAACGTCTGGGAGTTGTTGCCCGCGCCGCACGCGGCGAGCGAGGCGATCGAGAACGCGATGGCGGAGGCGGCGAGGGCGCCGCGTCGAAGGCTGCTGCTCACGGCGGCGGCTTCTCCTTGAACGCAGGGGCAGCTGTACCTAAAGCCGCCCTAAGTGTCTGTCAGCGGCCTTAGGTTACCGAGCCGTTCCCCAGCCGCCGCACCCGACCCTCCCCCCGAGCGCCCGGCTTCCCTCAGCAGGCGGTACCCGAGGGCCTCCGGACCGGGAAGTGAACCCAGAAGTGATCCCGGATGTGATCCCAGAAGTGACCCCCGAGTCACATTCGTCCCGCACTCGTCCGAGATTCACTTAAGCGGGCTTGCGGATTTTCAGTGCGGAATGCGCGGCGGTGACAGACCTATGCCTGGGAATTGATCACCGAAGCCGTTCGGTCGGCCGTTCCGCCGGCCTTGTGATCGTCCCCTGATCGGCCCTGTGAGGACCCTTGTGATGGCCCTCGTGATCACCCCGTGATCAATTCCGGATTCGTCCCGCATCCGTCTCGGGCAACCGAACGGAGTAGCGGAACTCGATCGTATGGAACCAGACATTTAGGGACGTTCGTCCGCTTGGAGGAGCCTCCGGATGTGTGTAACGTACGCGTTTCACCTCCCCCGGAGAGCCGCTCCGACCTGCGAATACCCGCTTCCGATCGGCCCTCGATGCACGTTCCTGTTGCTGTTGTCAAGCCCCGAGATATGCCCTGACCTGCGAAAACGCCATTCAGAACCCGCCGTTTCCGTGTTACCCTGGATAGCCACGGAAGGGGTACCTGTCACATGACGTTCAAGGTTGGCGACACCGTGGTCTATCCCCATCACGGGGCCGCGCTGATCGAGGCTATCGAAACTCGCCAGATCAAAGGCGTGGACAAGACCTACTTGGTGCTGAAGGTCGCCCAGGGTGACCTGACGGTACGTGTGCCAGCGGACAATGCGGAGTTCGTCGGCGTGCGTGATGTGGTCGGTCAGGACGGGCTGGACCGGGTCTTCGAGGTGCTGCGCGCTCCGTACGCCGAGGAGCCCACGAACTGGTCACGCCGTTACAAGGCAAATCTGGAGAAGCTCGCCTCCGGCGATGTCATCAAGGTCGCGGAAGTCGTGCGTGACCTGTGGCGTCGTGAGCGCGAGCGCGGACTCTCCGCCGGTGAGAAGCGCATGCTCGCCAAGGCGCGCCAGATCCTGGTGAGCGAGCTCGCTCTCGCGGAGAACACCAACGAGGACAAGGCCGAGGCCCTGCTCGACGAGGTCCTCGCGTCCTGACGCGTGGCGGCAGCTCCCGCCCCACTTCAGCACGCTCAGCACAGTAAATGCCGCGGTGCCCGATGACGTAGATGACGTATCTTCTGTCGCCGGGCGCTGCGGCATGTTCGTACTCGGATGCCGTACGCCGCGAGGGATGTCCCCCCGATACTGGTGTGCCGGGCCCGGGCAGCTGGCTCGACCGGTGTCACGGAAGGGTTCCGGTCAAGGCGTCGCACCCGGCACGCTGTGGCCATACCCACGTAGGCCGAGCACACAAACCTGACAGGAACCGATGTCTGACGTTTCGCGCCCTTCGGCCGCGGATGCCGTTCCCGAGGCCCCGGCCATGACCCCCCGTACCGCCGTCGTGATCCCGGCCGCCGGCCGGGGCGTGCGCCTCGGTCCGGGGGCTCCCAAGGCGCTCCGCGCGCTCAACGGCACCCCCATGCTCATCCACGCGGTACGCGCCATGGCCGCCTCCCGCGCCGTCTCCCTGGTCGTCGTCGTGGCCCCGCCCGACGGCGCGGGTGAGGTCAAGTCGCTGCTCGACGCGCACGCACTGCCGGAGCGCACCGACTTCCTCGTCGTACCCGGCGGCGAGTCCCGCCAGGAGTCGGTGAAGCTCGGTCTGGACGCGCTGCCGCCCGACTACGGCATCGTGCTCGTGCACGACGCCGCGCGGCCGCTGGTGCCCGTCGACACGGTGGACGCCGTGATCGAAGCGGTGCGGGAGGGCGCGCCCGCCGTGGTGCCGGCGCTGCCGCTCGCGGACACCGTCAAGGAAGTCGAGCCGGCCGCGGTGGCGGGGGAGCCGGAGCCGGTCGTCGCCACGCCCGAGCGGGGGCGGCTACGAGCCGTCCAGACCCCGCAGGGCTTCGAGCGGGCCACGCTGATCCGTGCGCACGAAACGGTGACCGACGACGTCACCGACGACGCGAGCATGGTGGAGCAACTGGGACTGCGGGTCGTGGTCGTCCCCGGCCACGAAGAGGCCTTCAAGGTCACGCGGCCCCTGGACCTGGTGCTGGCCGAGGCGGTTCTCGCGCGCAGGAGGCTCAACGATGGCTTCTGAGACTTCTGAGACGCATACGCCTCTGCTGCCGCAGGTGGGTATCGGCACGGACATCCACGCCTTCGAGGAGGGGCGTGAGCTGTGGTGCGCCGGCTTGAAGTGGGAGGGGGAGGGAACGGGCCTCGCCGGTCACTCCGACGCGGACGTCGTCGCCCACGCCGCGTGCAACGCGCTGTTCTCCGCGGCCGGGCTGGGGGATCTGGGCCAGCACTTCGGTACCGGGCGGCCCGAGTGGGCCGGAGCGTCCGGGGTGACGCTGTTGACGGAGGCCGCGCGTCTCGTGCGCGAGGCCGGGTTCGTCATCGGCAACGTCGCCGTGCAGGTCGTCGGCCCACGACCGAAGATCGGGAAGCGGCGGGACGAGGCGCAGAAGGTTCTGTCGGAAGCGGCGGGCGCGCCGGTCTCCGTGTCCGGCGCCACGACGGACGGGCTCGGGTTTCCGGGCCGGGGAGAAGGGCTGATGGCGGTGGCGACGGCGCTGGTGGCTCGGGCGGGCTGACCCCACCGACCCTCCACCGTCCGGCATTCGACGACCCGGCCGGTCAAGCCGAAGCCGGGCCCGGGAGGCAGAGCCCGGCAGCGGTTGCCTCACCCGCCCGCGTGTAATCGGCTCCATCGCCGGAGGAATACGCCGGAAGGGTCGCGAGGCACTGCCCCGCGCCCACTACCCTGGAGTGGTGACTATTCGCCTGTACGACACCAGCGCCCGGCAGATCCGTGACTTCGCCCCGCTCAAGCCGGGTTGTGTCTCGATCTACCTCTGTGGCGCCACCGTGCAGGCGGCACCGCACATCGGGCACATCCGGTCCGGCCTCAACTTCGACATCCTGCGCCGGTGGTTCACCCACCGCGGCTACGACGTGACGTTCATCAGGAACGTCACGGACATCGACGACAAGATCATCACCAAGTCGGCCGACCAGAGCCGCCCCTGGTGGGCCATCGGGTACGAGAACGAGCGGGCGTTCAACGACGGCTACCAGGCCCTCGGCTGCCTGCCGCCGACGTACGAACCGCGTGCCACCGGGCACGTCCCCGAGATGATCGAGATGATGCGCGGCCTCATCGAGCGCGGCCACGCCTACGAGGCCGACGGCAACGTCTACTTCGACGTGCGCTCCTTCCCGGAGTACCTGCGGCTGTCCAACCAGGAGTTGGACAACCTCCAGCAGCCCTCCGGGTCCGGCGAGACCGGCAAGCGTGACGCGCGTGACTTCGCCATGTGGAAGGCGGCGAAGCCGGGTGAGCCGAGCTGGGAGACGCCGTGGGGGCGAGGGCGCCCGGGGTGGCACCTGGAGTGCTCCGCCATGGCGCACAAGTATCTGGGGACCTCGTTCGACATTCACGGTGGCGGGCTCGACCTCATCTTCCCGCACCACGAGAACGAGATCGCCCAGGCCAAGGCGTTCGGCGACGACTTCGCCCAGTACTGGGTGCACAACGCCTGGGTCACCATGAGCGGCGAGAAGATGTCCAAGTCGCTGGGTAATTCGGTCCTCGTCTCCGAGATGGTCAAGCACTGGCGCCCGATCGTGCTGCGCTACTACCTCGGCACCCCGCACTACCGCTCCATGATCGAGTACAGCGAGGAGTCCCTGCGCGAGGCCGAGTCGGCGTTCGCGCGGATCGAGGGCTTCGTCCAGCGGGTCGTGGAGAAGGCCGGCGGGGTCGTCGAGCCCGCCGCCGAGGTTCCGCCCGCCTTCGCCGAGGCCATGGACGACGACCTGGGCGTGCCGCAGGCGCTCGCCATCGTGCACACGACCGTCCGGCAGGGCAACTCCGCCCTGGCCGCCGACGACAAGGAAGCGGCTGTCGCCCGCCTCGCCGAGGTGCGCGCCATGCTCGGCGTCCTCGGACTCGACCCGCTCGACCCGCACTGGGCCGGTGAGGCCGACCGCGGTGACGATCTGCACGGCGTCGTCGACAGCCTCGTACGACTCGTCCTCGACCAGCGCGAGGCCGCCCGCTCCCGCAAGGACTGGGGCACTGCGGACGCCATCCGTGACCAGCTCAACCAGTCCGGACTCGTCATCGAGGACAGCCCGCAGGGACCGCGTTGGAGCCTCGGCCCGCGCTGAGCCCCGCCGGATTCGCCAGATCGCTTACGTGATCGATTGTGCCGTCCGGGCCTCCGGGCGGCACACTTCATAGACGTACACACTTCAGCGCTTCACATCGCTGCACACAGACAGGTAGGTCATGGCCGCTAACAACCGCCGCATGTCCGGCAAGAAGGGCGCGCAGGTCGGCAGTGGCGGCCAGCGGCGCCGGGGCCTGGAGGGCAAGGGGCCGACCCCGCCCGCCGAGATGCGCAAGGGACACAAGAAGAACCGCATCGCCAACGCGAAGGCGAAGCAGACCGTCCGCCGGCCCGTTCCGCGTGGCCGCGGCGGCAAGGGCACGTCCGAGATGGTCGTTGGGCGCAACCCCGTCGTCGAGGCGCTGCGCGGAGGTGTGCCCGCCTCGACGCTCTACGTCCAGCAGTTCATCGACAACGACGAGCGGGTGCGCGAGGCGCTCCAGCTCGCGGCCGAGCGCGGCGGCATCAACCTCATGGAGGCGCCCCGCCCCGAGCTCGACCGGATGACCAACGGGCTCAACCACCAGGGCCTGGTCCTCCAGGTCCCGCCGTACGAGTACGCCCATCCCGAGGACCTCGTGGGCGCCGCCTACGACGAGGGCGCCGACCCGCTCATCGTCGCCCTCGACGGCGTCACCGACCCCCGCAACCTCGGTGCCGTCGTACGGTCCGTCTCCGCCTTCGGAGGCCACGGCGTCGTCGTGCCCGAGCGGCGCGCGGCCGGCATGACCGCCGGTGCCTGGAAGACGTCCGCCGGGACCGCCGCCCGCACGCCCGTCGCCCGCGCCACCAACCTGACGCGTGCCCTGGAGGCGTACAAGAAGGCCGGAATCGTCGTCGTCGGCCTGGCCGCCGACGGGGAGGCCGAGGTGGGCGACCTGGAGGCCCTGGGCGGCCCGGTCGTCATCGTCGTCGGCAGCGAGGGCAAGGGGCTGTCCCGGCTGGTCGGGGAGACGTGTGACTACCGGGTGCGGATTCCGATGCCCGGTGGTGCGGAGTCGTTGAACGCGGGTGTCGCGGCGGGTGTCGTGCTGTACGAGGCGGCTCGCCGACGCGCCTGAGGTCGAGCGTGGACGGCGCCCGAACGGGCGTCTGTCCCGTCACCCACTTGGGGCAATCTCGGTGGCAAGGACAGCCTTGACGGGGTCCGGACAGATCCGCCCGGTCAAAGCAGTGTCCTAACTCCACGTCACTCGGTTAGATGAGTGTGGACACCAGAACACCCCGCACACCCACGGGGGACCGCTCGTCTGGATACGACGACGCTCCCGCGCTGAGCATGGTGAAGGTGCCGAGCGATCCGGCGCAGGTCATCGTCAATCACGCGAGCTTCCGCGTCGAGCTGGGCGCGTCGACGAGACGGGCCCAATCCCCGCGGATCGCCCAGCACTTGAGCTCCGCCGACGGCGCCCGTATGTCCGGCGTGGGCGCCACCGGAGCCCGCCGCCGCGCCGTCGTCTGGAGCGGCAGGTCCGCCCCCGACGACACCGGCGCCCACCGCCTGCTCCAGGCCGTGCGGGCCGGCAGCGTCCGCCACGGCGAACAGCCCTCCGTCGACGCCGGCGCCACCCAGGTCATCCCCCGCGTCGACACCACCGGCTACCCCGGCGCCGGTTACGCCGGCTACGACACCTACGACGGGCACGGCAGTGCCTACGTCGGCGGATACGACCACGCTTACGGCGGCGCCTACGACGAGCTGGACCAGACCGTCGAGACCCCCGTCGTCGGCGCCCGGCGCACCTCCGGCGACGACGCCCCCGCCGGGACCCGGCTCCTGCCCCACATGCGCACCGTCGGCAGCGCCTACGGCGAAGCCGCTTACGACGAACCCCCCTACGGCAACGGGCGGTTCGAGGACGAAGACGACGAGGACGTCGACGAGCGGGACGGGGCGGCGAGCGGGTCGCGGTCCAGGCGGCACGGCGACGACCCCGCGCGGCACGGCTACTACCCCGGCCGCCGCATGAACCTCGGCGTCGTGCTGCTCCCGCTGCGCGTCTTCCTCGGCTTCATCTCCATCTACGCCGGCATGGGCAAGCTCTGCGACCCCGTCTACTTCGACGGCGGCAAGCGCGGCTCCATGGTCAAGTGGCTCAACACCCTGCACCCCTGGGAAGTCGCCGAGCCGCTGCGCCAGTTCGCGCTCCAGCACCCCGTCGGCTCCGGCCTCGTCATCGCCTTCCTCCAGGTCATCGTGGGCGTCCTCACGGTCCTGGGCTGCTGGCAGCGGGTCACCGCCGTCGTCGGCGCGGCGCTCTCCGCCGCGCTCATCGTCACCGTCAGCTGGAAGACAGCCCCCGCCTACGACGCCCCCGACATCATCTGCCTCGCCGCCTGGTCCCCGCTGATCATCGCCGGCGCCCCCGTCTACTCCATCGACGGACGTCTCGCCGCCGGTGCCTGGCGCCGGCTCGGGCCCCGCTCCGACATCTGGGAACTGCGCAGTCACGTCCTGCGCCGCGGCGCCCTCGTCACGGCCATCGCCACCGGCCTCACCCTGCTCATCGGCTCCCTGCTCGGCGGCGCCGTCCGGGACGCCGACCGCGTGGTCGTCCCCGGCCCCGGCGAGGCCCCGCGCAACGAACTGCCCGGCTCGCCGCTCCCGCAGGACCCCGCCAAGCGCAAACACCAGCAGAAGCCGTCGGCCCCCACCTCGCCCACCCAGGGCGCCACCTCCGGCTCTGCCAGCCCCTCCAGCGACGCCGCCACCACCCCCGGCGCCACCGGCAGCGCCACCAGCGGCGCGCCCAGCCAGAGCCAGAGCACCGCCGGCCAGGCCCCGCCCCAGCAGTCCTCCCCGTCCGGCGGCGCCCCGAGCACCAGCTCCGGCCCCTCCTCCGGCGGCAGCGGCTC
Organism: Streptomyces sp. NPDC001315; assembly: GCF_042896175.1. NCBI lineage: Bacteria > Bacillati > Actinomycetota > Actinomycetes > Kitasatosporales > Streptomycetaceae > Streptomyces > Streptomyces sp. NPDC001315. The sequence continues at coordinate 93,196 of NZ_JBIAWZ010000023.1, forward strand.
GCCCGGCGGCTCGGGCGGCTCGGGGGGCTCGGGCGGCTCGGGGGGCTCGGGCGGCTCCTCCTCCGGACAGCCCGGCCTGGTGGGCGGCCTGCTCGGCTAGCCCGGCCCGCCGGTACGAGGACGGGGTCCCGCACATCAAGCGTGCGGGACCCCGTCCTCGTACCGGAAAAAAGCTCCTGAGAAGCGTCCTGACAGTCCTCTCAGCGGCCCAGGGCCGCCAGTTCCCTCGCCGCCTCCGTCAGGTCCTTCGCCGTGTCGATCGCCCGCCAATAGGCACCCTGCGGGATCGGGAAGCCCGCGAGGCGGCGCTCACGGGCCAGATGCGGGAACGTGGTGCGCTCGTGGTCGCCCCGCGCGGGGAGCAGACCGGCGAACTCAGGGGAGAAGACGTAGACACCCGCGTTGATCTCGTACGTCGTCGGCGGGGCCTCGATGAAGTCCGTGATGTGGCCGAAGCCGTCCGTCTTCACCGCACCCCACGGGATGCGCGGGCGCGCCAGGGCGAGGGTCGCGACGGCGTCGCGCTCGGTGTGGAAGTCCGCCATGTCGCGCAGCGAGAAACGGGTCCAGATGTCGCCGTTCGTCGCGTACCAGGCCCGGTCCGGGTGGGGGAGGTGGGCGGCCGCGTACTTCAGACCGCCGCCGCGGCCCAGCGGCTCCGTCTCGACGACCGTGGTGATCTTCACCGGCAGGTCGGCCGAGTCCAGCCACTTCTGGAGGACCTCGGCGAGGTGGCCGCAGCTGATCACCACGTCCGTCACGCCCTCCTCGGCGAGCCAGACGAGCTGATGGCCGATGATCGGCGTCCCCGTGCCGGGGATCTCGACCATCGGCTTGGGCCGGTCATCGGTGTACGGGCGCAGCCGGGAGCCCTGGCCACCGGCCAGGACGACGGCTTGCGTGGGGCGGGACGCGGCGTGCGGATCGGTCATGCCCGAACTGTACGCGGCGCCCCGCTCGGGGGCCTGGACCGGCAGAACGATCCTTGACCGGCCCTTACCGACCTCCCGCCTCGGTGGTGGGGGCCGGGGGCGTCAGAGCTCAACTGTGGGAGGCAGCCACCCCCGACGCGAAAGAGGTGTCGCAGACGGGGCGCGCGTACGACTGGGCGCGCGAGGGACCGTAGATACGGACCGCTGCACGGCCGAGCGCACGGGCGATGGAGACGCAGTGCTTGGCCAGCGACGGACGGCCGTTGACGGCCTGCTGGAGGTGCGTGAGGGCGACACCCGGGTTCTTGTCCTGCAGCTCGGTCAGCAGCTGGTCGCGCAGCACGTCCTGCGGTGCGCGGGCCATGGAACGCGAGGTGCCGCCCGCGGTGGAGACGTCGGACGCGGCGAGCACCGAGTTCGAGGGAGTCCCCGACCAGTTGACTCGGGTGACCGCGAGGGTCCCGGACAGCACCAGGACGACGGGCAGAACGAGGGCGAGGGTGCGGCCGATCCGGCGGGCGGGGCCCCGGTGGCCGCGTCGCGTCTGTTGGGAGATGGAGTGCTTCACGCGTGTGAGGGTAGCGCCCGGTAATGATTTGGCGACATTTAGTCACCGGTTCGGGGGATGAAGGAGGGGCATTTTTTGGGTAAGGGGTTGACGCACAGCGCTCGAAAAGGGCGGTTTGCCGGGGTATTTGTCGACAACGAAAAGGGCCCCGCAGCGGTCTGCGGGGCCCGATTCGTCAACCTGGGTGAATTACCTGGGATTCTCCGGCCTGGGATCAGTCAGTCCCAGGGGCAGGTCGGTCCCGGATCAGTCGGTGAGGCGCTCGCCCGTGGTCGTGGAGAACACGTGGATCTCGCCCGGCCGCGGCACGACGTGCAGCTGCGCGCCCTTCTCCGGCACCTGACGACCGCCGACGCGGACCACCAGGTCCTTGACCTCCCCGCCGACCTCGGAGTGGCCGTAGACGTAGCCGTCGGCGCCGAGCTCCTCGACGACGTTCACGGAGACCGCGAGACCGGCCGGGGCGTCCTCGGTGTCCTTCGACAGCGCGGAGGCGGCGCCGCCGTTGTGCTCGACCACGTCGAAGTGCTCGGGGCGGACGCCGACGGTGACCGTGCGGTCGCCGCGGTCGGCGGCGGCCTTGAGCGCGTCACGGTTGACCGGCACCACGCTGTTGCCGAACTTCACACCGCCGTCGGTGATCGGCACCTCGACCAGGTTCATCGCGGGGGAGCCGATGAAGCCGGCCACGAAGAGGTTGGCGGGCTTGTCGTACATGTTGCGCGGGGAGTCGACCTGCTGGAGCAGACCGTCCTTGAGGACCGCCACGCGGTCGCCCATCGTCATGGCCTCGACCTGGTCGTGGGTGACGTACACGGTCGTGATGCCCAGGCGGCGCTGGAGCGACGCGATCTGCGTACGGGTCGACACACGGAGCTTGGCGTCCAGGTTGGACAGCGGCTCGTCCATGAGGAACACCTGCGGCTCACGCACGATCGCGCGACCCATCGCCACACGCTGGCGCTGACCACCGGACAGCGCCTTCGGCTTGCGGTCCAGGTACTCGGTCAGGTCGAGGATCTTCGCGGCCTCCTCGACCTTCTGCCGGATCTCCGCCTTGTTGACGCCGGCGATCTTGAGCGCGAAGCCCATGTTGTCGGCGACCGTCATGTGCGGGTACAGCGCGTAGTTCTGGAACACCATCGCGATGTCCCGGTCCTTCGGCGGCAGGTGGGTGACGTCACGGTCACCGATGCGGATGGCGCCGGCGTTCACGTCCTCGAGCCCCGCGAGCATCCGGAGCGAGGTGGACTTGCCGCAACCGGACGGACCGACCAGAACGAGGAACTCGCCGTCCTCGATCTCGATCTCGAGTGAGTCGACGGCGGGCTTTTCGGAACCCGGGTAGATCCGGGTCGCCTTGTCGAACGAGACAGTGGCCATGGTGAATGGGCCCCCTTCTACCGGCAGGAACGTGCCGGACGATCCGTTGTAGGAAGGTGGTTGGTGTAGTCCACATGAGTGAACTGGGTCAGGACGGTACCTGGCGATCAGGTGATCTGTCAGTACCTGGGGGACTGTGAACTTCGCGGAAATTTTCGACAGGGTCTCCCCGCGACCTGGGTACACTGCACGAGCACGTGCGTCTCGGACGCGCGCAGGCCTCCTTAGCTCAGCTGGCCAGAGCACCGCTCTTGTAAAGCGAAGGTCGTCGGTTCGAATCCGACAGGGGGCTCGGACAAGCCCAGGTCAGATCACCTCTGACCTGGGCTTCTCGCATTTCTCCAGCCCCAGCTCCGCCAGCGCCCCATCCGTCAGCCGGTACATCGTCCACTCGTCCTGGGGGTGGGCGCCGAGGGACTCCCGCGCAGGCTGCGGGCGATCTCCAGCTGCTTGTCCTGCAGTGGGCGTCCGTTCTTGATCTCCCAGAGGCAGTTCTGGAGGACCCGGCCGAGGGTCCAGGCCCTGGCTCGTGCGCGGTCGAGTCCGAGTACGTCGGTCATGGCGTCGAAGCGCCAGCGGAGGTCGTCGGGGTCGTAGCGGTTGTGGAGGGCGGGGAGGAGGTCGAAGCCGGGGTCGCCGGCCAGGGGCTTGGGGTCGATGGCGAGCCAGGGGGCGCGGTCGCCGGCGAGGACGTTGTCGTAGTGCAGGTCCCAGTGGAGGAGCCGGTCGCCGGGTTCGGCCAGCACTTCGCGTACGGCGGCGGCGCAGTCGGCGACGAGGCGGCGGGCCTCGGGGTCGGGGATGCGGTTCAGGGACCGCGGGGTCTGTTCGAGCATGGCCCGGGCGATGTCGCCGAGCCGTCGCAGGTGCGCGGGGGCGGGGAAGGCCGTCAGGTGGGCGAGCAGGTGGGCGATGACGAGGACGGCCTCGTGCGGGTCCGGGACGTGGGAGAGCGCCCGGGACGGGTCGAGGCGTTCGAGAAGCATGGTGCCGGTCGCCTCGTCGTGGTCGAGGAGTCGTACGGCTCCGTCGCCGTTCCATGCCCGTAGGGCGATCGGTTCGCCGGCGGTCTCCTCGTCCAGGAGCTGCATCTTCAGTACGGCGGTGGTGTCGTCGAGGCGGCGGCGGACCGGGAGGACGAGGGCGCTGACGCCGTGCATCGAGGGGCCGTCGGGGCGGAGCTCCCAGCGGTCCAGGAAGGCGGCGGCCAGTCGGGGCAGGTCCGCGACGAAGGAGCGTCCGGCATCCCCGTTGAACTTCTCCTGTGCTGCCGCCAGCTCGCTCGGGACGTCGATCATCTTCGGGACGATACTGGCGTGCGTGAATCGGCTCATGCGAATCGACGGGGGCGTCCGGTGCCGGGTGTGGGCGTATGTCCGCAGTGCGCCCGGTACGTATGTGTGGCTGGGGATCCTGTTCCTCACCACGGTCGCCCTGCACCACATGTCGCCGGATTTCGAGGAAGACTTCCTTCGGCAGCGGTCGACGAACATTCATGAGCTGTCGAGCAATCCGGTGCGGGTGCTGATCACCAGTGCGATGTGGATCGACGGCGGGTTCTGGTGGCCGTATGTCGTGCTGTACTCCGTTTTCCACGCGCAGGCCGAGCGTTGGCTGGGCACGCTGCGGTGGCTGGTGGTGTGTGTGGCGGCGCATGTGCTGGCGACGCTGATCAGTGAGGGGGCGCTGCTGAAGGCGATCCGGGACGGGATGGCGCCGGCCTCGGCGGTCAACACGCTTGATGTCGGGGTGAGTTACGCGCTGGCCGGGGTGGTCGCGGTGCTCGTGTATCGGATCGTGGCGCCCTGGCGGTATGTGTATCTGGCTGTCGTGCTCGTCGTGTACGCGGTTCCGCTGGTGATCGGGCGCACCTTCACCGACTTCGGGCATTTCGTCTCGGTGTTGATCGGGCTGGCGTGTTATCCGCTGGTCAGAGGGCGTGGAAAAGCATGGAATCCGAAGGAGACAGTGGCCGCGCCGAGGGGTTAACGTCCCCGCCATGAGCAACTCGGGCGGCAGTGTCGTGAACGGCGGCATCTCCTTCTGGTACGCGGACGACGGTCTTCCGGCGCGACGGGAGCCGCTGGCCGGTGACGCGTCCGCGGACGTGGTGATCGTCGGGGGTGGGTATACGGGGTTGTGGACCGCGTATTACCTGAAGAAGGCGGCTCCTTTCCTCCGTATCACGGTGCTTGAGCAGAAGTTCTGTGGTTACGGCGCCTCGGGTCGTAACGGGGGCTGGCTGTACAACGGCATCGCGGGGCGGGACCGGTACGCGAAGCTGCACGGTCGTGAGGCGGCGGTGCGGTTGCAGCGGGCCATGAACGACACCGTGGACGAGGTCGTCCGGATCGTCGGGGACGAGGGCATCGAGGCGGACGTCCACAAGGGCGGGGTGCTGGAAGTCGCGCGTACGCCGGCGCAGTTGGCGCGGCTGAAGTCGTTCCACGAGGGGGAACTGGCGTTCGGGGAGAAGGATCGGGAGCTGTACGACGCCCGGGAGACGGCCGAGCGGATCCGGGTGGCGGACGCGGTCGGTTCGACGTGGACGCCGCACGGGGCGCGGGTGCACCCGGTGAAGCTGGTGAAGGGGCTGGCGGCGGCGGTGGAGGCGCTGGGGGTGGTCGTTCACGAGTCGACGCCGGTGACGGAGATCCGGCCGAAGCACGCGGTGACGCCGTACGGGACCGTCCGCGCGCCCTACATCCTGCGCTGCACGGAGGGGTTCACGGCTTCGCTCAAGGGGCAGCGGCGGACGTGGCTGCCCATGAACTCGTCGATGATCGCGACCGAGCCGTTGACGGCGGAGCAGTGGGAGTCGGTCGGCTGGGACGGGCGGCAGACGCTGGGCGACATGGCGCACGCGTACATGTACGCGCAGCGCACGGCCGACGGCCGGATCGCGCTGGGTGGGCGGGGTGTCCCGTACCGCTTCGGGTCGAGGACCGACAACGACGGGCGGACGCAGGAGGCGACCGTCGAGGCGCTGCGGGAGATCCTGGTGGACTTCTTCCCGGCGCTGGCCGGGGTGCGGGTCGAGCATGCCTGGTCGGGGGTGCTGGGTGTGCCGCGGGACTGGTGTGCGACGGTCACTCTGGACCGGTCGTCGGGGCTCGGCTGGGCGGGCGGTTACGTCGGTTCGGGCGTCGCCACCGCCAACCTCGCCGCCCGTACGCTGCGGGACCTCGTGCAGTTGGACTCCGGACAGGGCGGGCGGACGGAGCTGACGGATCTGCCGTGGGTGGGGCACAAGGTCCGCAGGTGGGAGCCGGAGCCGTTGCGGTGGCTGGGCGTGCAGGGGATGTACGCCACCTACCGGGCGGCGGACCGGCGGGAGCGGGTGACGCACGGTGCGCGGTCGTCGCGGCTGGCGCGGGTGGCGGACTGGGTGGCGGGGCGGCACTGAGGTCCTTGACGCCGGGTGCCGGCAGCCGGTGCCGGTCCTGTACGGCGCTGGGGTGTCGGTCGGTCCTGGTCATGGCTCCAGGACCACCTTTCCGCTCGTCGCGCGGGTTTCCAGGGCGTGGTGGGCGGCGGCTGCGTCGGCGAGCGGGAAGCGCTGGACGGCGGGGGCGAGGCGGCCTGCGGCGGCCTCGGTGAGGGCGCGCAGTTCCAGGGTGCGCATGGGGTCGGGGCCGCCGGTCCGCCGCATCATGGCGGGGCCGAGGACCTGTTCGGAGACGCCGTCGACGAGGTACGCGCTGCCGTCGCGTATGCCTTCCGCCGACCAGCCGAAGACGAGGTGCCGGCCGCCGGGGCCGAGGAGGGCGACGGCCTCGCGGGCGACGTCGCCGCCGACGCCGTCGAAGACGACGGTGGCGGGTCGTCCGCCGAGGTATGCGCGGACCTTGTCGGGCCACGCGGGGTCGGTGTAGTCGACGGCGAGGTCGGCGCCGTTGGCACGGACCTGTGCGGTCTTGTGCGGGCCGCCGGCGAGGCCGATGACGGTGGCGCCGGCGTTCCTGGCGTACTGCACGAGGAGGGTGCCGATACCGCCCGCGGCCGCCGGGATCACGGCGACCGAGTCGGGGCCGAGTTCGGTGAACTGCAGGATCCCCAGCGCCGTACGGCCCGTGCCGATCATGGCGACGGCCTGCGCGAAGTCGAGGTTCTCGGGGATCTCGTGGACGCGGTCGACGTCGGTGACGGCCAGTTCGGCGTAACCTCCCCCGGAGCTTGAAGAGCCTCGGGGGACCCCCAGGGCGAAGCCGAGGTGCGCGACCACGCGTTTGCCGAGCCAGAGTCCGGCGACGCCCTCGCCGAGGGACTCGACCGTGCCGGCGACCTCGCGGCCCGGGATGGTGGGCAGGGAGGGTGGCTCGGGCAGCGGGCCCTGGATGCCTTCGCGCAGGGCGGTGTCGAGAAGGTGGACTCCGGCCGCGGCGACGGCGATGCGGAGTTGGCCGGGGCCGGGAAGGGGATCCTCGACCTGTTCGTGGGTGAGGTTTTCCGCCGGGCCGAAGGTGTGGAGGCGGATGGCGTGCATGGGGTCCCCCTGATGTGCGTCGTCCGGTGTCGTGGACCCACTCTTCGACCTCAAGCGTGCTTGAGGTCAAGGGGGTGGCGGCCCAGCGCGAGCGACACGGCGGTGACGGCGCTGTTGAAGGAGACCTCGGACAGGACGCCGGGTGCCGCGACCTGGTCGCCGGCCAGGTAGACGCCGTCGCCGCGGTCCACGGCCGGGCGGTCGCGCCAGCTGGTGCCCGGCAGGTCCACGGCGCCGGTACGGCCGCCTGCGACGGCCTCGCGCCGCCAGATGACGCGCTCGCGCCAGCCGGTGAAGGCGAGGTCGAGGAGTTGTTCGGCGCGTGTGATGCCGTCGGCCCTGGACTCGCGCGGGGCGAGGGGGATCTGCCCCTGGAGGAGCTGCTCGCCGGCGGGGGCGAGGCTGCGGTCCTGGGCCGTGAACCGTTCGATCCAGCCGGGCGCGTCCAGGTCGGAGACGGCGAAGGCGTCGCCGCGGCGGGTGCGCAGGGCCAGGTCGATCAGGGCGGTACGGCCGCTCGGCCAGGTCAGCGAGTCGTCCTTGAGGAGGCGGCGGGCGGCGTCGAGGGACGTGGCGACGATCACCGGGGTGTCGGTGGGGAGCGTGTCGACGCGGGAGAGGGTCTCCACGTGGACGCCCAGGTTCCAGGCGTACCCGGCCATGCGGTCGATGACATTGCCCCAGCCGCCGCGCGGGTAGTGGGCCTCCGGCGGGAGCTTGGTGGCACGGCGCAGGCGTTCCTGCACGAAGGCGGCGGACAGGGCGCCGGGGTCGTGGTGGAAGAGGGCGACGGCGGAGTAGTTGGCGGCGGCGCGGGCGCCTTCCTCGCCGGCCCGTTCCGTGGCCCAGGTGAGGAAGTCGACGTCGACGGGGGCTTGTTGTGCGGTACGGCGCAGCAGCTTGAGCATCGGGAAGGGCGGGGTGCGGCGCAGGGCGCCGTGGTGGCGGAGCCTGAGCCGGGCCGCCTCCAGGGGCGGGAGCGGGGCGAGCGGGCCGATGAGGTCGCGTTGCTTGAGCCAGGTCCAGTGCGGGCCGCCGTTGTAGAGGGCGTGCGGGCCCTCGTTGGTCCGGTACGGGCCGTCGGCGGTGCGGGCCCGGCCGCCGAGGGTGTGGTGGGCCTCGTGCACGGTGACCTCGAGGCCCGCTTCGGCGGCGGTGATGGCGGCGGTGAGGCCGGCGAAGCCGCCGCCGATGACGGTGATGCGCTGCATGGCTGGGGGTCTCCTCTGCTGGGCTTGCTGGGCTCTGCTGGGCCCGGTTGGCGGGCGTCTGAAGTAGGACCGATTTAGGGGGCAGGAATGTGACAGCGGCTGTGTTCGCGCAGGTCAGGGCGATTGTCAGTGGGCGGGTGCAGGATGGGGGCATGGTGAGGACAGGTGCTGGGGGGACCGGTAGGGCCGGCAGTGCCGCTGGGCCCGGTCGCAAGGGTGCGCGGCGGCCGGAGTTGCGGCTGCCGCCACTGGAGCTGTACGGCGGGGGCGGGCTGGAGCCGGACGGCGACTACGACGGGCTGGAGTTCCGCGAGGAGGACTTCGTCGGGCAGGACGGCGGAGGCGCACGCTTCATGGACTGTGCGCTGAGGGGCTGCGCGTTGGACGAGACGCGACTGCACCACGCCCGGATCCTGGACTCGGTCCTCACGGGCATACGGGGTGTCGGTACCGACCTCGCCGAGTCGACCTTGCGTGATGTGGAACTGGTCGACGCGCGGCTGGGCGGGGTGCAGTTGCACGGTGCCGTGCTGGAGCGGGTGGTGATCCGCGGCGGGAAGATCGACTATCTCAACCTGCGCAAGGCCCGCCTGAAGGACGTCGTCTTCGAGGGGTGCGTCCTCGTCGAGCCGGACTTCGGGGGCGCCCGTCTGGAGCGGGTGGAGTTCGTGGACTGCGCTTTGAAGGGCGTGGACTTCGGCGCGGCGACGCTGACGGATGTGGACCTGCGCGGGGCCGCGTCGCTGGAGATCGCGCGGGGGGTGGACCGGCTGAGGGGTGCGGTGATCAGTACGGGCCAACTGCTGGATCTGGCACCGGTGCTGGCGGTGGAGATGGGGATCCGCGTGGAGGGGTGAGGCCGAGCTGAGGCTTGGGCGAGGCCGGGGCGGTGGTGCTCGGGGCCTCAGAGGTCTCAGCCGAGGTGCCGCTGGAACGTCTCGATCGTGTGGCGCCGCAACGGGCGTTCCCGGTGCCGGAGTCAGGTCATTCGCGGAAAGCGGGCCTGGAGTGTCCAGATCGCCGGGTTCTCGCCCAGGTCGTCGTGCAGGTCGACGAGGTCGGCGATCAGGTCGTGCAGGAAGTCCCGTGCCTCGCGGCGCAGCTCGGTGTGGGGGAAGGTGAGCGGGGGTTCCTCGGCCGGCATCCAGTCGGACTCGATGTCCACCCAGCCGAAGCGGCGCTCGAAGAGCATGCGGTCGGTGGACTCGGTGAAGTCCAGTTCCGCGCGCTGCGGACGTGCGGCGCGGGAGCCGGCCGGGTCCCGGTCGATCCGCTCGACGATGTCGCACAGTGCCCACGCGAAGTCGAGCACCGGCACCCATCCCCAGGCTGTGGACAACTCCCGGTCCTTCTCGGTGTCGGCCAGATAGACATCGCCGCAGAACAGGTCGTGGCGCAGCGCGTGGACGTCCGCGCGGCGGTAGTCCGTCTGGGGCGGGTCCGGGAAACGGTTGGAGAGGGCGTAGCCGATGTCGAGCACGTAGGTGATGGTGTCACGCCCCTCATAGGATCCCTGACATGTCCCGATCCGCGCCCGTTGTCCCCGCGCTCGTGCTCGCCCTCGCCCTCACCGCGTGCAGCGGCGGCGTCCAGGGCACCCCGGGCGGCGCCGGCGTGCGCGACCCGTACTTCCCGAAGACGGGCAACGGCGGCTACGACGTCACCCACTACGACCTGAGACTCGCCTACGACCCCGGCACCCGCCGTCTCACCGGCACCGCCGACATCACGGCCCGGGCCACCACGGACCTCTCCGCCTTCGACCTCGACCTCAGGGGCCTGGACGTCCAAGCGGTCACCGTCGAGGGCAGGGACGTCCGCTGGAGCCGCGCGGGCCAGGAGCTGACCGTCCGCCCGCAGGACGACCTCGACGACGGCGAGACCTTCCACGTCACGGTCCTCTACGCGGGCATCCCGGTCACCATCACCGACCCGGACCGCTCCAAGGAGGGCTGGCTGCCCACCACCGACGGGGCACTCGCGCTCGGCGAGCCGACGGGTTCGATGGCCTGGTTCCCCGGCAACAACCACCCCTCCGACAAGGCGACGTACGACATCGCCGTCACCGTGCCGAAGGGCCTGAAGGCGATCTCCAACGGCGAGCTCACCGCGGAGACGACCAAGAACAGCCGGACCACCTTCACCTGGCACACCACCGAACCCATGGCCACCTACGTGGCCACGGTCGCGATCGGCCGCTACGACGTCACCCGCTCCACCACCGACGGCGGCCTGCCGGTGTACGTCGCCGTCGACCCGGATCGCGCGGCGGCGAGCCGCGCCGTGCTGGCGAAGATCCCCGAGGTCATGGAGTGGGCGCAGTACAACTTCGGCCCATACCCCTTCTCCTCCGTCGGCGCGGTCGTCGACCGCGCCGACGACGTCGGCTACGCCCTGGAGACGCAGAGCCGCCCGGTCTTCCCCGGCGCCCTCGACACCCCCACCCTCGTCCACGAGCTCGCCCACCAGTGGTACGGCGACTCCGTCACACCGAAGACGTGGCGGGACATGTGGCTCAACGAGGGCTTCGCGACGTACGCGGAATGGCTGTGGGAGGAGGACCACGGCGGCGACAGCGCCCAGGACACCTTCGACGCGCTCTACGACGGCGACTACTTCGACACCAAGGAGGCGAACGAGGCGATCTGGGCGTTCCCGCCCGCGAAGCAGTCCAGCGCCGCGCACGTCTCCGACGCGCCCGTGTACTGGCGGGGCGCCATGGTCCTGCACAAGATCCGGCAGACCGTCGGCGACGACACGTTCTACGACATCGTCCAGGGCTGGGCGGCCGCCCACCGTCACGGCAACGCGGACACGGACGAGTTCACGGCGTACGTGGAGGAGAAGGCGCCGGGCAAGGACTTCAGCGGCATCTGGAAGGACTGGCTGTACGGGGACGGGAAGCCGGACCGTCCGTGAGGAGCGGTCCGGCCACCGTGCCGAGGCGGCCGGCTGGTCGACGTCGACCGCCTTCCACGCCGTCGCCGCGGCCGGTACTCCGCGCTGCCCGCGCCGTAGAGCTCCTCGCCGCCTGGAGGGTCCGGGCGCGGCCTGCCGGTCCCGGAGTCAGACCTGGCCGAACTCGTCCAGCAGCCGCGCCAGTTCCGGCGGCCAGACCGGCTCCGGCTCCTCGGCGAGTTTCTCCCGCGTCCACCAACGCCAGGTCAGGATCCCGTCCTGCGCGTGCGCGGCGGCGAGATGGGGTCCGGTCGGTTCGCGGTGCGGGCCGTGGGCGACGTAGATGTGCTCGTGCTGGCGGACAGGGATGCCGATGGGGGTCCCCCCGCTCGAGCGGAGCCGAGAGTGGGCAAGGGTGAAGTCGTGTTCCCATGTGCACAGCAGTGGGCCCGGCTCCAGGTCCGTCCAGCCGGTCTCCTCGCGCAGCTCGCGCAACGCGCCCTCGCGCGTCGACTCGCCGGGCTCGAGGCCGCCGCCGGGCAGTGCCCAGTGGACGCCGACCTCGACGTTGTCGTACCGGAAGAGGAAGACGGAGCCGTCCGGGTCGAGCACGGCGACGCGGGCCGCCCGGCGCGGGGTGCGGAGTTGTTTGCGCAGTACGGCGCAGGGGCGGTCGAGTTGGCGGTCGCGGCGGTGGTCGACGACCTCGTACCCGAGGGCGGTCCAGAAGGCGAGGCCGCCGGGGTTGTTGTCGAGGACCGCGAGGCGCACGGCGCTCCGTCCGGCGGCGCGGAATCGTTCCTCGACGGCCGCCGCCAGCTCCCGCCCGTACCCCTGCCGCTGCGCCCCCGCGTCCACCATCAGCAGCCCGATCCATGGATCCGGGTCGGCCGGATCCGGATGCCGCGCGAGGGTCACGGCGACCCCGACCAGCCGCCCCTCGGTGCGGGCCAGCAGCACCTCCACGTCCGGATTCGCCAATTCGTCCGCCAGCGCCGCCGCCACCTGTTCCGGACGGATGTCGTCCGGGTCGGGAAAGTCGCCGCTGAGCGCGTGGAAGGCGCGGTTGGAGGCGTAGAGCGCGGTGAGTTCGGTGAGAAGGGGAGCCGGGATGTCGTGGTCGGGGGTGAGGGGGAGCGGGTCGAGGCGCATGGGCGCAGGTTAGTTGCGGGTGGGGTGTTCGTGGAGCTCGAACCGGACATGTCTGCCCGGAACTGGCCCGACCCTGCCCCGAAGCCCAGAAGCCCAGAAGCCCCGAAGCCCCGAAGCCCCGAAGCCCCGAAGCCCCGAAGCTCAGGCAGCGTCGTGTAGATCCGTGGCCGTCAGTAGTGAGATGAGGCCGATGCCCTCGGCGTCGAGGGCCTCGCTGCCGCCCTGCTCGCGGTCGATGACGCACAGGGCCTTGTCGATGTCCGCTCCGATGGCTCGCAGGTCGGCTGTGGAGAGCACGATCTGGCCGCCGCTGGTGACGACGTCCTCGATCACCAGCACCCGGCGACCGGCCACGTCCGCGCCCTCGGCGAGGCGGCAGGTGCCGTACGGCTTGGCCTGCTTGCGTACGAACGCGCAGGGCAGGCCCGTGTGGCGGCCGAGTGCGGTGACGACGGGGATGCCTCCCATCTCCAGGCCGGCGAGTACCTCGGTGTCGGACGGCACCAGCGGGGCCATCGCGCGGGCTATCTCGTCCAGGAGAACGGGGTCGCCCTCGAAGCGGTACTTGTCGAAGTACTCGGACGCGGTGAGTCCCGAGCGAAGCGTGAACTGCCCGGTCAGGTGGGAGACGGCAAAGATGCGGCGAGCAAGATCAGGAAGGGTCACGGGGTGGGAGTCTCCCAGACGCGACCTCGTCGAAAGCCGGAGCCCCCGGCCAGGTGACCGGGGGCTCCGTGCGGTCGGGCGTATCTCAGACGTTCACGCCGAAGTCCTGGGCGATGCCCACCAGGCCGGACGCGTAGCCCTGGCCGACCGCGCGGAACTTCCACTCGGCGCCGTTGCGGTACAGCTCGCCGAAGACCATGGCGGTCTCGGTCGCCGCGTCCTCGGAGAGGTCGTAGCGGGCGATCTCGGAGCCGCCGGCCTGGTTCACGATGCGGATGTACGCGTTGCGGACCTGGCCGAAGTTCTGCGAGCGGTTCTCCGCGTCGTAGATCGAGACCGGGAAGACGATCTTGTCGATGTCGGCGGGGAGGCCCGCGAGGTTGACGTTGATCGCCTCGTCGTCGCCGGCGCCCTCGCCCGTGCGGTTGTCGCCGGTGTGGACGATGGTGCTGTCCGGGGTCTGCTTGTTGTTGAAGAAGACGAAGTGGGCGTCCGAGTAGACCTTGCCCTGGGTGTTGACCGCGATCGCCGAGGCGTCGAGGTCGAAGTCGGTACCGGTGGTGGTGCGGACGTCCCAGCCGAGGCCCACGGTGACGGCGGTCAGGCCCGGAGCCTCCTTGGTGAGCGAGACGTTGCCACCCTTGGACAGGCTTACAGCCATTGTTGGGAGTCCCTTCCGTCGTTGCGTACGCGGCTTCGTACGGCACGAAGCTACAGCTACCCCTATGAACGCCGAGAGACCTGCCGAAGGTTCCGGCTCTCTTTACTTTCTTTACCCGATTGCCCGGAGCGGGCGGTGGAGTCCTGGATATTCGCGTGACGTGGACCGGACACAACCGGGAACATGGACGGCATGTCTGGTCCTTATGTCGTCCGCGGCTCCGTCTCGCTCCCCGAGGCCGAGCTCATGTGGCGTTTCTCGCGGTCGTCGGGGCCCGGTGGGCAGCATGTCAACACCAGCGACTCGCAGGTGGAGCTGCGTTTCGACCTGGCCGGGACGCAGGCGTTGCCCGAGGTGTGGAAGCAGCGGGCGCTGGAGCGGCTGGCCGGGCGGCTCGTCGACGGCGTCGTGGTCGTCCGTGCCTCCGAGCACCGTTCCCAGTGGCGCAACCGCGAGGCCGCCGCCGTACGCCTGGCCGCCCTCCTCGCCGAGGCCACCGCGCCGCCGCCCAGGCCGCGCCGGCCGACCCGGATCCCGCGCGGGATCAACGAGCGGCGGCTGCGGCAGAAGAAGCAGCGCTCGGACACCAAGCGGGGGCGGTCCGGGCGGGACTGGACGTAGCCGAACAAGACCCCGGACGCGCTCGACACCGAGTCCGTCCGGGACAGGCCTGAGCGCTGCCTCAGGGCAGCTCCAGAACGCCTACCCTGGGCGTTTCGCTTGCGGCGGTGTCCGAGTCCTGACCGGAAAAGCGAAAGTGCCTTCTGAGCTGGGAAGATGAGGCTTGTCGAAGGTCTCTGT
>NZ_JBIAWZ010000024.1:0-105783 GCF_042896175.1 Streptomyces sp. NPDC001315
CGAGAGCTACGCCGCAGGACTCCACCTGCGCGGATCCATCCTCTGGTTACGCAGCCTGCCAGCCCTCCCGTGATCTCAACTCAGAACAGGCCCTAAGCGCCCAGTCCGTGAAACCACGCATGGGGAGGGCGGAGTGCGTGGTGACGGTCGAGGAGATTCGAGCCCTCGGCGGTGGGGTTCCTCGTATGCTTCCCCGGGCGATCTTGTCCATCGCTCTGTGCACAGTACGCCCAGCAGATGGCAAGGAACGAAGGGGGCACGGGGGACATGGCGGTCACGGACGGCGGCGACGACGCCGCCGAGTTGAAGAGACGGGCGGAGAAGCTGCGCGGATGCGCGCGGGAGGCGCGGTCGCTCGCCCGTACGCTCGGGCCGTATCTCGACGATGCGGTCAAGAAGGCGACGCCGCGCGCTGATGCCTTCCGCACCGGGGGTGACGCGGGCGCGATCTGGCAGGGACCGTTCGCCGACGAGTCCACCGCCACCCTCCAGCAGCGGCAGCGCAGCCTGAACGGCATGGGTACCGCGCTGCTGGCGGACGCCACGCGCTGGGAGGCCCAGGCGGACGAGCTGGAGAGGCAGGCCAAGGAGAAGGACAAGGCCAAGTCCGGGACGGGCGGCGGCCGCTGATGGCATTCAGAGGTTTCGACGCCACCGGGCTGACGGCGCTCGCGAACCAGTTGGACGCGCTCTCCCAGAACTCCGGGAAGCTGCACTCCCAGCTCGCGACCGTCCTGACCACCGCCCAGCAGAATCTCCCGCCGGGCCAGAGCGCGTCCCGCGACCCCGACCTCCAGGGCCTGGTCGGCGATGTGATCCCGATGCCGTCGATCTTCGGCGGCCGTCGGCGCCTGCCCGGTTCTCTCGGTGGCGAACTCGGCGACATGCAGACGTCGATGAAGCGCCGGATCAAGCAGCTGGAAGGCTTGCAGGAGCTGGAGAAGCGCGGCGATCCGGTCAGCGACGGCAGTGTCTTCCTGGACGAGAAGGCGCCTGACGCGAAGAAGATCGACGATGCGTTGCGCGACCTCCAGGGCCTGCAAGGAAAAGACTTCGGCACGAACGGCAACCGCGACGACCTGGAGAAGGTCTCGGGTGAGCTCGACGGCATGACTGCCGCCGAGCTGGACGCGCTCATGACGAAGGCGTCCCCCAAGGACCTCGCTTTCTACAGCCAGTTGATCAGCGACACCGGCGACTCGGCCTGGAACCCGTTCGACGACAACGGCTTGCCCGAGGACAGGCGCCGGGCCACCCTCAGCCTGATGCTGTCCAAGATCAGCCCGGAGAACGTGGGCAAGTTCCAAGCGGCCTTCCCGGGCATGCAGCCGACGTTCACCAACACGGGCGCGTACGAGAGCGGCGGCAACAACCAGAACGGCCAGACCAACAACGGAATCCACTGGGCGCCGCCCTCGGACCCGCTGTTCCAGGACGGTGTCTCGGCCGACGACGTCAGCCAGAACCAGTTCGGGGACTGCTGGTACGTCGCCTCGCTGGCCGGTCTGGCCCAGAAGGACCCGAAGTTCATCCAGGACGGCATCAAGCAGAACCCGAACGGCACGGTCAGCGTCCGCGTCTGGGACAAGGACGGCAACTACCAGTGGGTCACCATGACCGCCGACCTGCCGACCGACCAGAACGGCAACCCGATCAGCACGTACGGCAACGGCGAGACCTGGCCGGCGTACTACGAGAAGGCCTTCGCGATGGTCTACTCGGACGACGGCGACGACGAGCGCGGCTACGGCGGTATCGAGGGCGACGACCCGAAGAAGTCCGCTCCTTACCTGACGGGCAAGGAGGGCGAGGACCTGGAGTCGGGCGGCTTCCTCGGCATCGGCAAGCACGACGACAAGAACATCGACTCGCTGAAGAAGGCGTTCGACTCCGGGAAGGTCGTCACCGTCTCCACACCGGACGACGAGAAACTGGACAAGGACCACCCGGCGGAGTGGGGCAACACGTACCACAGCAATCACGCCTATTACGTCCGCGGCTTCACCGACGACGGCAAGATCATCCTCGGCAATCCCTGGGGCGTTCACGGTTATCCGCCGATCACCGTGACCCAGGAACAGTTCAACAAGTACTTCCAGGGACCCGAGGCGTTCGATGTCCCCTGATGCCCGACAGGTGAGTGCAGTGCCCGAGCCCGAACCCAAGCCGGAACGTTCGCACGTCAAATACCCCTTCGAATTCGACGGTCGTTGGGTGCTCCGCTACCACATTCCGTACACCGTCGAACACGAGGGCAAGGCCCACCGGATCGTGGCGACGATCTTCGCTCAGCCTTCGGTGCACGGCCGGATCCAGGTCAGCGACGAAGGCGGCACGGGCGCCGCGTACGACAACCTGACCCCGGGCGACGTCGTGGAGATCACCGGCGACGCGTGGCGGGTCGCGGAGGTCGACTACCGCACCCGCGTGGTGCTGGAGCGCGTGACCGACCCCGACGAGGAGGGAACCGGTGCTCAGGCCGGTGAGTAGGTACGGCGTCGCGGGTGCCGTCATGGCCGTGCTGGCGCTGACCGGGTGCGACTCGTCGTCCGGCGGGAGCAGCGGCGACGACCCGCCGCCCCTGCGGGCGGCGAAGGACAAGGGCCCGGTGTGCGTGGGCACGGCCCCGGCGGACGGGGTGCACGTCCTGCGCGGCGGCGGCTTCCGGCTGCCCGGTGGCGGAGGCGTGCAGTACGAATCCGCCACCGCCGACGGTACGACCCGTACGGCGACCCTCCGCGACGGCGCGAGCTACGCGGACGGCCAGAAGCAGCAGACCGTCAGGGCCGGGCAGACGGTCACGCTCTCGGGGCACGCCTACACCGTCGGGCAGATCTGCTCCTACCGGGTCGTGCTGGAGGCACAGGACGCGAAGGACAAGGCCGCCCTGGCCGCAGCCCCCAAGTCCCTCGAATCGAAGGGCGGACAGGCGGACAGCGGTCTGTGCTTCTCCACCAACTCGTCCGTCCTGGCCGCGGCGGCGAAGGGGTTCCCGGCACAGGGAAGCACGCTGTCCCTGCTACGCAACGGTGGTGTAAAGACCTTCCCGACCGGTCTGTCGATCACCGTCTCCTACCTCGACACCAAAAGCGGAACCGCCGGAGTCGGCGCGAACTGCGCCGCGATCCCGGTGGCCGTGTACAAGGATGTCCGGGTCGGTGACACGGTCGAGTTCGCGGATGTGCTGTTCAAGGTGTCGGAGCTGGAACAGGGTGTCGTACGGGTGACCCGGACCAGCGCCTAGCGGGGTGGCGGCCGAAACCGCTGACGGGGGGCCGCGGCTAGAGTTGCCCGGTGTGGTGGTACGAACAGTGCCCCGAACCGGCGACCGTGGAGACTGATGGTGTTCGGCAGGAGCAAGAACGTCGACGAGCCGCCCGTTCCCGTCGTGCCCTGGGCCGACGCCTGGGAGTTCGCCCTCACCGATGAGGAACGCCCCGTCACGCTCCAGCGGAAGCGGCCCGTGCTCGGCATCAGGGCCGTCCGGGTTCCGCACGGTGGAGGTGCGCAGAAGGTCAACGCTCCGTGCGCGTTCCTTCCCCCGCAGGGAGCAGCGGACGACTTGCGGCTGTACGAGGACGCGGAGGGCCGCCGTCTCCTGTGCTCCGTCGACGACCCAGAGGAGGCCGACGGCGCACGCCACTACCGTGTCCGCGACGGGCAGGGCCAGGTCGTCGGCACGGTCCGCCGTATCCCGCCGCTCAAGCACGCTCTCAAGCCGACCTGGCGCATCGAACAGCCCGGTCGTCCGGAGATCGTGAGCAGCGCCGAGTGGGCCAAGGGCGGGGTCACGGAAATGGTCCAGAAGGGTGCGGGCAAGTTTCTGCTGGGCGCCGTGCAGGCCGTGGCCGACATGGGGGCGGAGGGCGGTGACCAGCCCGCGAAGTCACGCGCCCTGGAGTGGAAGGCCGACGGCGAGTTGGTCCTGACCTCCGACGCCGACCGCCGCTTCCTGGTCCGGGCGGAGTGGCTGGACCGGCGTCTGGTCTTCGCGTACGCGCTGCTACGCGCCCGCTCCTGAGCCTCAGTCACGGTCACGGTCGCGTTCGGAGGCTGACATGGCACTAGGCAGACGGCAGACGGCGGAACCGCCGGTGGAACAGGTCGGCTGGGCGAGCGTCCAGACGTTCGTGGTCTCCGCCGTCGAGCGTCCGGCGACCGTCAAGCGGAAGCACGCCGTGCGGGGGAAGCAGGCGGTGCGTGTGGCCAGGGCGTCCAAGGACCTTCGGGTGCTGGCGCCGTGCGCGTTTGTGGGATCCGCGACGACGCTGGTACCGGGCCTGCCCGGACATTCCAGGCTCGCTCTGTACGAGGACCCGGACGAACGCACTCTGCTCTGCTCCGTCGAAGCTCCCGTTGACGTCGATGGGGAACAACGGTTCCTTGTGCGCGACGCTCAGGGGCACCTCGTCGGAACGCTCACCCGCGTGCCACCCAGACGCCGTCCCTTCAAGCACACATGGCGCATCGAGCAGCCGGGTCACCCGGAGATCGTGGGGCGCAGCGAGTGGGCGAGTGGGGACGCCAAGGAAATCGCCAGCCGGATGGCCGGGAAGCTCCTCGGCGGCGTGCTGGACGCCGTGGGCGACCTGGGCGCGGAGGGCAGTGACCAGCCTTCCAAACCCCGCACGCTGGAGTGGCGTGCCGAGAACAAGGTCGTGATGATCTCGGAAGGCAGCGCGAAGGTGACCGTACGGGCCGGCTGGGTCGACCGTCGACTGGCCTTCGCCTTCGCGCTCGTCGGCGATCGCTGACCAGTGACCGGAGCTCGGTAAGGACATCGCTGCGGCTTCGTGGGACCTCATACGCACGGCTTCACCACACCTGATTCTCGCCGTGCTCTTACCGCATCCGTATCATGGTGCGCCGATTCATGGCGGTGTCCGACGACCCGCGTTCGAAGTATTCCGGGGGGAATGAAGCATGGTCATGAGGAACGTCAACCCGGACGATCTCGACCAGCTCGCGAAGCTGCTGGACGGCCGCGGTGGCATGCAGGACAAACTGGACGAGGCGTTTACGAGGGCGTCCCGGCTCGGCGTCACGAGCAAGCTCACCTCACTCAATCCCATGCGTTCATGGGTGAAGGACACGGCGCCGGACCTGCGCAAGCGGGCGATCTACGCCCGGCTGGAGAGCGGGGATCCCGAAGCCGGCCTGAAATGGGCGGGCTTCAGCGCCAAGGACATCGAGAAGTACAAGGGCCTCTCCCCCGACGAAATGCTGCTGGCCAACTCGGTGGCGGCCAGTGACGACCCCAACGCCGACGTCTTCAAGCGCCGCCCCGACGAGTCCCTGTCGGACTACCTCGACCGCCTCAAGGCGCACGCGATCGCTCAGATCCCTGGTCTCAAGCCGCACGAAGAGACGATCGCCACCATGATCGGGCTGTACGGCGACTGGGGTTCCGTCACCGCCTCCACCGCGGTCGTCACCATGCAGGGGGCCTCCCTCACCAAGGTGCTGCTCGGCAACTCCCTGAAGGCCGGGGCGCTGCGCACCTGGAAGACCCGGCTCGGTGTGGTCCTGCGCGGTTCCGAGAACGGCCTCATACGTTCTGCGGGCAACGGACTCATCAAGTGGTCGCCGAAGATCCGCTCCCTCAGCGCGCCCGGCAGCTGGTTGCCCGGTCAGCTGGGCTCGCTCTTCGGACGCAGCACCGCCTACCAGAACCTCTCCCGCATCCCCCTGACCAGCGGGCTGCGGGGCGACCTGATCGGGCAGGGCTACAACTGGGCCCGCAGCACTCCCCTCATGCAGAGTCTCCGGGCCAACGGGGTCATCGACTTCCTGGTCGGCTCGGACGAGGCCGCGAAGATGTACGGCGGTTTCACGCACGCGGGACAGCCGGTCGCCCGGGCTGGCAATGCGAGCCTGATCAAGGTCTTCAGCAAGGCCGCCAACAGCCAGCGGTTCGCCAACTCCGCCGCGGAGGCCACAGGAGCGGCGCGTGGTGCCGGTGCCCTGCGTTTCGGTCTGGGCACTGCTGCCAAGACCGCCGGCTTCCTCCGGGGAGCGGGAATCGTCGGCGGTGTGGTCTCGACCGGCTTCAGCGCGGCCAACGTCATCTCCCAGGGCAACCCGGTCGAGGCCTTCAAGAGGAACGGCGCCGGATACGTCGCCGACGTCGCCGAGGTCGGCTTCAACGCCTCCCTCACCGCGGCCATGGTCGCCCCCAACCCGGTCACCATCGGCCTCGCCGTGGGCACGGGCCTCATCTACGGCGGCGCCAAGGTCGTCGAACACTGGGACGACATCACGAAGGGCGCGGGGAAGGCGGCGGACTGGGTGGGCAACAAGGCGAAGGATCTAGGGAAGAGCATCGCCAAGTCGAAGGCGAATCCGATGAACTGGTTCTGACCTCGAGAGTGGCCTACTGGACCGTCCCGAACTCGGAGGCGCTCACGTCACTCGCCTTCGATCAGCAGCTCTTCCTTGTCCGGCAGCAGGTCCGTGATCTTCTCCCAGACCTCGGCGGAGTTGGAGAGGGCGAGGACCAGGGGGCTGTCGGGGCCCACCTGGCCGGGCATGATGGGCTCTTCGGGCTGTTCGCGGATCCAGTAGCCGAGGGGGCCGCAGTCCCATACGGCGAGGGCGCGGACCATCGCGGAGCGTTCGCCCTCGTGGGTGCCGTCCCAGGCGGTGGTGATGCGCCAGGTGGCGTTGAGGGAGACGACCAGGTCCCGGAACTGCTCCAGGGCCGGGTCCTTGAGGTTGGCGTCGGCCTCGACGAGGGCCTTGCTGACGAGTTCGAGGGTCGCGTCGTCGTCCGGTCCGGGCTCTTCCAGGGCACCGAACGCGGCGTCCAACGCGGCCATCGTCGTCTCGATACGGACCTCGGGGGCGCCCTCCTCCGGCTTCTCGCCGCGGTGGAGGTTGACCTTGCGGGCCAGCTCCCAGACGAGGGTGTTGGGCTCGATGGAGACGTACTCGGACTCCTCCTCCCCCGGCCAGCCGTCATGGGAGATCACCGCTTCCTGGCCCACGACCACACCGTGGTTCACGGGGCCGTGTTCGCCGGTGACCTCCACCTGGATCAGCACCATGGGGTCGGCGAGCGCACCGAGCAAGTCACGGAGCACCGGCGCCAGTTCGCCCTCCTCCCCGATCAGGCCGACGCGCTGGAGCTCGACCAGGGACTCCCACAGCTCCTCAGGCGGTGTCTCGCCGTCCAAGAGGTGTGCGAATACGGCGATGTGGCGGTCCGCCAGCCGGAAACGGGCTCGGGAGCTGTCGTACGAGGGCACTGGTCTGGGTTCCTCCCGTGAAGCGGCGGCAGCGCCGGCTCACTTCTACTTCCTGTTGTCCTGCAGGTCCTTGGCGCTCTGCGTGCACTGGTGCGCCTCGTCCCGCAGCGCCGTGGCGACCGTGCTGCAGGTCGTCTTCCAGCTCTTGAGCTTGCCGCGCACATTGTCCGCGTTCGGGCCCGACCAGGTCTTCATCCCGGTCGTGCTGTGCGTGCTGGCTGGGTTGACGAGCGACTCGATGTGGTCGGCCAGGGACCTCAACTGGCTTGCGCGCTGGTTGAGTTCCTGAATGTCAGGATTTCCCATAGCAGTCTCCCCCGGTGTCTCAACGGCCCCAGCATACTGTCGCACCGACCCCGTCCCGAGTGGACCCCTGGCCCGGATCAACGGGATGAACACGGGTCGTTCACCAGAAGATCCCATCTTCGGCAGCCCTGGACGGGAACTACGGATGGTGCGGTAGCGTCCACTGTTGCAAACGGACAGTCCGCTTGCCACTGACTACACACGGGGAGGATTCGCTATGGATCGCGGTGCAGATCTCGGGCGGCTCCGGGAGCTCTCCAAGCTCTACAGCCGCAAGGCACACGACTTGCAGGTCCTGATCAAGGACCTGCAGTCGGCCACGGCTGACAGCACGAGCTACTGGAAGGGCCCCAAGGCCGACCGCTTCCGCGACGACTGGCACGACGTGAAGCCCACCTTCGAGAAGTGGGTGGACACGCTGAACGACGCCAGCAAGTCGGCGAACACCAGCGCCGACAACATCGAGCGCGCCACCTGATTCCAGGCGAGCCGCGCATTTGTCGCGATGCAACTGGGGCGCCCGGTCCGAGATTTCCGAATCTCGGACCGGGCGCCCCAGTCGTATGTGGGGAAGCCCGGCCCGGAAGGCGTCTCCCTCGCCAACCCGTAGCGGAAAGACCAAGGGGCCCCGCCTGCCCGGGCAGGGCCCCTCGCGCACATCTGATCAGCCGTTCATGACCCCCTGCACCGGCATGTAGGACCCGCCCGAAACGAACAGCCCGCTGCCTGCCGGCCCACCCCCGCTGTTGGCCGGCAGGCGGATGCCGAACAGCTCGCCTTCCGAGGGACTCTGGGGGGTGAGTAGCAAGCCGTTGCGGGACTTGCGGGCCTCGACCGAGAAGCCGCGGTACTGGCCGGAGAGGCTGTCCGTCGTGCCGGCGGCGAGGAGGCCGATGCCTCCGTCGGCGCCCTTGCGGACGACCGCTTCGAGGGCCTCGTCGAGGCGGGTGTCGTAGAGGAGTTCGGCGTCGTCGACCACGACGACGTAGGAGCCGCCGGGCGCCGCGCCCACCAGTTCCTCCAGGTCGTCCTCTCGGCTGTCCGCATTCAGGAGGCCCAGGACTCCCTCCCGGCCCGCAAGGTCGCGGAGCGGGGAGCGGCGGGGGGTGACCAGGACCACCGAGGTGCCGGAGCGGAGCAGGGACTCCGTCGCGGCCAGCAAGAGGGTGGAGCGGCCCGACTTCGGGGGGCCCGCGATGACGAAGCCGGGGCCGTTCTCCTCCAGGTCGATGCCGATCGGGTGGAGTTCGTCGCCTCCTACGCCGATCAGGGCCCAGAGGGGGGAGGAAGGAACGAAGTCCGGATCCAGGGCAAGGGCCTCGCTCGCCGTGATGCGCGACGGGAGCGCGTCCACGCGGAGGGGGCGGCGGGACGCCGGGACACGGCCGTAGCGTGCACGCGTCTCCTCGGCGATCTCGCGCAGCGCGCGGACCTGGGCCTGCCCCGCCGGGTCCTCCGCCAGCAGGCCGATCTGGGTCTCGTCCACGCCCGTGTCGGTGATGCGCAGGGCGCGGCCTGGAGGCATGTTCTTCGGGACCTCGCGGGCCTGGAGGCCTGCCGTGGAGTAGTCGTTCGAGTCCGCGAAACGCATGACCATGCGGTCCGCGAAGGCCGACGAGACGTGACCGCTCAGGCCGCTGCGGTCGGCCGTCATCACCACCTTCAGGCCCACCGCCGAACCCTCACGGAAGATCCGCTGAGCCGCCTCGAGCAGCTGGCCGTAGTTGTAGGCCTCGAAGGTGGAGGCGAAGCCCTCCCAGCTGTCCAGGAGCAGGACCATCCACGGAAGGCGGTCCTCCGGGGCTGCCGAGGCCCGCTGTTCGGCCGCGCTCGACGCGCCCTCCATCGCCAGCAGTTGCTGTCTGCGGGCGATCTCCGCCAGCAGGCGTTCGATCAGGCGGCGGACCCGGTCCGGCTCGTCCCGGGTGACCACAGCACCCACGTGCGGCAGCCTCATCAAGGGCAACAACGCGTTCGAGCCGCAGTCGATGCCGTAGACGTGCACGTCGTGCGGGGAGGTCGTGCGGGCCAGGGAGCCTGCCAGCGTGCGCAGGGCCGTTGAGCGGCCCGAACGGGCGCCGCCCAGCAGCAGGGTGTGCTCGCCGTGCACCAGGTCCAGGGCCAGCGGCTTGCGGCTCTGCTTCGCCGGCAGGTCGATCAGGCCGAACGGGATCGGGGAGACGTCGGCCCCGACGGCCGCCGTCTCCGGAGTCCTGTACGACTCCAGCTCCTCCAGCGTCACCAGTTCCGCCAGCGGCGGCAGCCACGGGCTGCGCTGCTCGCCGAAGCCCATCCGCTGCGCACCGTCGCGCACCGCGTCCACGAGGACCGCCAGGTCGGTGACCATCGTGCCGTCGTCGCCGACCTCCTCCCGCTTGGGGAGGGGGCGGGCGTAGGAGTTCCACTGCAAGGGGATCAGCGTCGCCTTGGGGCCGGTCTGGCCCGTTGCCGGTCGGCGGCCACCGATGCGGGCCGACTGGACGCCGACGAGGGACTGGGCGCCGGAGCGGACGTACATGCGGCCGGGGGTGGACTTCGCGATCGCGCCCGAATCAGGGGCGTCGATGACGTCTGTCGACTCCGCGGCGTCCGTCACCCGCAGGGCGATACGGAGGTTCGTGTTGGCCCGGATGTCCGCGCTCACCACGCCCGCCGGGCGCTGGGTGGCCAGGATGAGGTGGACGCCCAGTGAACGCCCTCGGCGGGCGATGTCGACAAGGCCCACGATGAAGTCCGGGAGTTCGGCCACCAGTGACGCGAACTCGTCGATGACCAGGACCAGTCGGGGCATCGGCTCCAGCTCGGGGCGGAGCTTGCGGGTGTCGTTGTAGTCCTCGATGTCCTTGGCGGCCGCGTCGAAGAGGATCCGCTCGCGGCGGTGGAGTTCGGCGGCGAGCGAGGCCAGGGCCCGTTCGGTGAGGTGGGCGTCGAGGTCGCTGACCATGCCGACCGTGTGCGGCAGGTTGGCGCAGTCCATGAAGGCGCTGCCGCCCTTGTAGTCGATGAGGACGTAGTTCAGGGCGTCCGGGCGGTTGGCCACCGCGAGGGACGCGATGATCGTCTGGAGGAGTTCCGACTTACCGGCACCCGTCGTACCCGCCACCAGGGCGTGCGGGCCGTCTCGACGGATGTCCAGGGTGAAGGTGCCGTCGGCCGCGATACCGACCGGCGCCGATGTCGTCGAACCGCCCGCCCGCCAGATCCGCTCCACGTCCGCGCCCGTCGGGTCGGGCAGGCCCAGCAGCGTCAGCAGCCGGGCGGCGGTGGGCAGCGCACTGTCGGCGTCGTCGCGGCTGACGTCACGTACGGGCGCGAGGGAGCGGGCGAGCAGCTCGCACCACTCCGGGGTGACCTGGTCGGCCAGGATGTCGCCGACGCCCTCCATACCGTAGCCGCGGACGCGGACATGGTGGGCGGCGTCGGGCGACCAGGCGACGACGGCCTTGCACTCCTCGGGGAGCAGGCGTTCGTCCTCGTCGATGCAGACGGCGAGGATGCCGTTCTGCGGTCCCTCGGTGAGGAGTTGGGGTACGCCGGGGACGCGGCGCAGCAGTCGGGCGCCGTCGAGGATCACCAGGATGTTCGGGTCGGGGTAGAGCTGACCCGTCATGTTGTTCTGCTCGCGGGCCGCCTTGCGCCGGGCCAGCTCGCCCAGGAGCTCGTTGACGCGGCGGGTGATGCCCTCGGAGTCGAAGCCGACCAGCGCGACGCAGTCCTGCCCCTGGTCGGGGTTGGTGTGCGGCAGCCAGTGCGCCCAGTGCCAGTCGGCGCCGGCGGCCGGGGTGGCGCAGAGGGAGACGAGGGAGAGGTCGCGGGGGCTGTGCAGGACCGCGGCCTGCACGCTCAGCCAGCGGGCGGTGGCCAGGGCCCGGGCGCGGTCGCCCGCGATGCCGACGACACCGAGGCGGGCGAAGGGCAGGGTGACCGGGACGTCCGGCAGGAGCGGCGGTTCCGGGCGTTCCTCGTCGTACGACGTGCCGCCGCGGCCCATGACCATCTCGACGTCGGACTCCAGACCGCCGACGCCGATGCGCAGCTGCATGGCGTCCGGGTCGGTGAGGCGGCGCTCCCACAGGCGGCGGCGCGGGCCGGTCGCGAAGAGGAGGATCTCGGCCGGGTCGGGGCTGTCCTCGCGGCGGCCGCGCTGCTCCTCCTTGGCCAGTTCGGCGAGTTCGGCCTCGTGGGCGGCGAGGTCCTTCTTGTACTGCTTGAGCGAGGTCTTGTGCTTCTTCTTGCCCTCGCGGTTCTCGCTGAACCACTGGCCGATCATCATCAGCGGGCTCATCGCGCAGAACAGCAGCATGTAGATCTGCTTGGTGATGAAGTACATGGTCAGCCCGAACAGCATGGGCATGAAGGCCATGATGAACTGGAAGCGCGCCCGCTCGTTCTTCGACGGCGGCAGCGGTACGACGATGCGTCGCCGGGGCCGCAGCGGGTTCAGCCGGGGCGGGCGGTTGTAGGCGAGTCCGCCCTCGCTCATCGCGGACAGGTGCGCGTCCGGCTCGGCCACCCGGTCGAGCACGAGGAGCGAGTCGCCCACCCGGACGACACCGCCGAGCGGCCACGACGTCCCGGCCTTACCCGTGGCCCCGGTCGTCCCCGACTTCCCCGTCGTCCCAGATGCCCCCGCCGTCACCGTCTCGTCGTCGAGCAGGACCTCGGCGCCGCCCTCCGCCGCGAGCGTGGTGTTGCCCTGGAGGTCGATGGTCACCCGCAGCGCGACCGGCGGCAGCGAGGGGTCCGGCAGGGGCAGCGAACAGGTGGGCGCCGAGCCGACGGTGGCCGCGCCGACGCCGAGCCGGATCACGCGTCCGGCCGCGGGACCGCCTGCCACTCTCAGCTCGTACTGCCCGACCGGCTCCCCCTTGCGCAGCAGCGGGCCTATCGCGTCGTCGACGGAGATGCGCATGCCGTCGCGCAGGACACCGGCCGCCGGGGCCGACGGATCGCACAGCATCCCGTCCGCCCACAGGGACAACGCCCCGGTCACCGCCGTCCCGTAGCCGGGCGGCGGGGCGAGTGACGTGCCGCGCATGGGCACGACGTTCCCCGGCATGCCGCCCGGCGGCGGGGCGGCACGTCCTACGGCCGTCCCCAGCACCTCCGCTACATCACCGGCCGTGGCCGTGTCGTCCGCAGTGACGACGACGTCCTGCGGTGCACCGCCTTCGTGCACGAGCGTGACCAGCATCCGCATGGTGGTCATCCTCCCCCGTCGGCCCCTGTGGCCACGTTCGTTACTTCAGCTGACGGAGACTAGTCGCAGTCTCCGAGGTCGTGCTCTGCTGTCCCGCTGTCCTGCTGCCCAGGTGTCAGACCGCCGGCAGCCCGTAGATCTCCGGCTGCGATGTGCCGTGCTCTCAAGACGCGTGGTTCTTGAGGTACGCAGTTCTTTAGTGCGTGGCTGGTGTGGTGGTGGTGTTCGCTTTCGCAGACACAGTAGTGACAGCCGGGGCGGTGGGGGGTGACGGGGGCATGACCGGACTGTCGACCAGGCCCAAGCGGCCGAAGGCGGCGTGCGCTTCGCTCCATTACGACCGGATACGCGGACGGACGGACTGGCAGCCGGTCAGTTACGCGGGCGGGTAGGCGGGAAGCCGCCCGGGGCGGGGCCTGCGACTCAAAGGCCCTATGCGACCTCCCACTTGCCGGTCTGCGGGTTGCAGCCGTCGTAGTTGTCCTTGGCGCCCACGGATGTCGCCACGATCTCGGTGTTCGTCACCTTCTGCAGGGTCAGTACGTCGTTGCAGACGCCGCCGAACAGATCCGTCTGGCGCAGAAGGCCCAACTCCTCACCCACGTCCGCCTGTTGGACGGTGAGCCGGAAGGTCCCCATGGGCACGGCATCGTCGAGACCGCTGCCCTCGCCCTCCCAGGTGCCGAGGTAACGGGCGGGGACGGCGACGGGAGCGGTGTCGGCGGGGGCGGAATGGTCGGCGCCGCCCACCCGCCGCGCGGCGCCCCTACGGCTGGAGCAGTCCCCCTACACCTGGCAGTCCCCACCCCTACGGCTGGAGCAGATCCGTCTTACGGCTGGAGCAGGTCCACCTTCACGTCCGCCGGGAATCCCGTCGTCGGGCCGACCCGGCGGGCGAACTCCGTCACCGCCGCCAGTTGCGGTCCGCCGAAGCGGAAGTCGAGCGTCGTGAAGTACTTCTCCAGGGTCTGCTCGTCGAAGGCCTCCCAGCGGGCCGCCTGCTCGGCGACCTTGCCGACCTCCTCCAGGGAGAGGTTGCGGGAGGCGAGGAACGCCTCGTGCACCTGGCGCGTGATGACCGGCTCACGCTCCAAGTAGTCGCGCCGGGCCGCCCAGACCGCGAAGACGAACGGCAGGCCCGTCCACTCCTTCCACAGCGCGCCCAGGTCGTGCACGGCGAGGCCGTAGCGCGGGCCGTCCAGCAGGTTGGCCCGGAGCGCCGCGTCGCCGATGAGTACCGCGGCCTCCGCCTCCTGCATCATCAGGCTGAGGTCGGGCGGGCAGGTGTAGTAGTCCGGCTGGACGCCGAAACGATCGGCCAGGAGCAGCTGGGCCAGGCGGACCGAGGTGCGCGAGGTCGAGCCGAGGGCGACCCGGCGGCCGTCCAGCTGGTCCAGCGGCACCTGAGAGACGATCACGCAGGACATGACGGGGCCGTCGCAGCCGACGGCGATGTCGGGGAAGGCGACCAGGTCGTCCGCGTTCTTGAGGAACTCGACCAGGGTGACGGGCCCGATGTCGAGGTCTCCCTGCACCAGCCGCTCGCTGAGCTTCTCCGGGGTGTCCTTCGTCAGCTCGAAGTCGAGGAGCGTTCCCGTTCTCGCGAGCCCCCAGTACAGGGGCAGGCAGTTCAGGAACTGGATGTGGCCGACACGCGGCCGGTTGCGAGAATTGTCCACATCGGGAGGCTAGACCCTGCCGCCCGGCGCGCAGCGGCCACCCCCGGCCGCCACGCCCGGCCGACGCCGATCACCCTCAGCCACCCCATCGCGACTCTCGGTCAGCGCCAGCCACTGCCCACCCGTCCCAGCCACTGCCCACCAGTCCCAGCCGCCCGCACCGTCCACCTCACACGATCGGATTCAAACGTCCGAGTGACGTGATCTTGACCTCTATTGCTTTCGGCTGCCCGCGTGCTAGGCTCGCCGCAAGTTGCAGTTTGGTTTCCCTTGCAGTACAGAGCCTGCGGAGCATGTGACCGCGGGCTCTAGTCGTTTTCAGACGTATGCAGTTGTGCAGCACAGTTTTCACACTTGCAGGGTTCTGGAGCAGGGCGACCCTTTGGGCCCAAGGAGGGCTTATGGCTACCGGAACCGTGAAGTGGTTCAACGCCGAAAAGGGCTTTGGCTTCATCGCCCAGGAAGGCGGAGGCCCCGACGTCTTCGTCCACTACTCCGCGATCAACGCCAACGGTTTCCGTTCGCTCGAGGAGAACCAGAACGTCTCCTTCGACGTGACCCAGGGCCCGAAGGGTCCGCAGGCGGAGAACGTCACCCCGCTCTAAGCCTCAGGCTCATCGAGCCCAAAGCTTTGATTCGGACTGGATAGCAGTACCCAAGGAGCCCCGCGCCATCCGGCGACGGGGCTCCTGCCTTTGCCCGCGCGAGACGCGCCACTACCCGGCCTGGCCCGACGGCCCGGAGCCCCGACCCGAGGCCGGGAGAAGGTCCGCACGTACTGATTCACCCAGCTCATCTGCAAGGGTGACGGCAAGTGCACCACCTGCGGCGGCTTCGGATTCCGCGGCTGGAGCGGAGCCAAGTGCGACAGCTGCGAAGGCAGCGGCGACCGCGAGGCGTGTGACGGCCGAGGCTGAACCACTGAACCCGGAGGGCAGGGGCCGGCGCCCTTGCCCTCCACTCGTGCAGGCCTCCGACGATCGAAGACGCGTGCGGAGGTTTCCACTCGGCCCCGCGTGAGCAGCGAATCAAAGCGGAGACCCCATGCGGTTCCCGGCTCGCGACGCGCGAGCCGCCGGCACCAGTCACCAGGAGACGAATCGATGCCTACGTGGTTGATCATCGCTGACGAGACGGTCACAGCCGATGGGGAAGCGCCTCTCAGGCAGATCAAGGTCATTAAGCCCGTGCCCGGGAACAAGTCCCGGGAAGAGGCGCTCGTCGAGCTGTACAAGACGGCCAAGAACCACGTGCCCGACTCCCTGAAAGGCACCCCACGCGTGGTGGGGCGGGACATCGACGGGTCCTTCTGGGTGATACCGAAGAACGGCAAGGGTCACGCTTCGTGCAACATCCGTCTCATCGAGCAGATATACCCCTGAGCTGTGCCGATCCCGTAGCCGAAGCCGAAGGCCTAGATGTGCTGCATGACGAGCGTGAAGGTCGTCCCCGGTTCAAGCGCTTCGTACGTGTGCGGCACATCCCCGCGGTAGGCCATGTAGTCACCGGGTCCCAGCTCGACCCCCTCCCCCCGCGGCCCCGCCTTCACCCTCCCGGCACCGACGACGATGTGCTCGACCGTGCCCGGGATGTGCGGATCCGAGTCTCGTACGGTGCCGGGTTCCAGCCAGACGTAGTAGATGTCGCGCCGCGCCCCCGGCGGGCTCGCCGAGAGCAGCGTCGCCGTGTAGCTGGACTGCTCGGAGTGGACGGTGGGCCCCTCGCCCGCGCGGATCACCTGCACCGCCGGGGCGGGCGGCTCCACCAGCACGCTGAACGGCACCCCCAGCGCCACCGCCAGCGCCCAGATCGTCTCCATGCTCGGATTTCCGCCTGCCGCCTCCAGCTGCGACAGGGTGGACTTCGCGATCCCGGCCCGCTTGGCCAGCTCGGACAGGCTCAGCCCGGTGCGGGTGCGCTCGCGCCGCAGGGAGGCGGCGATCCAGTCCAGCGGGAGCCGGGGCGGGGGCGAGGTCGGGGCCGGGGTTGGGTCCGGGCTTGGAGTATCGGACATGGCGTTCGCTCCAGAAGTACGATCGTTCGGCTTGACGAACCAGGATCCTGTTGTCCATCGTAGAAAACATGCGTTCGGCACGACGAACATCAGCCTATGTCCATGACCCCGAACTGCTCCGGGACGTCGCGCTCGTCTGTCTCGCCGGGGGTGTCGTCGGGGTCTCCTTCGGCGCGATCGCCGTGGCCGGCGGGCTGCCGGTGTGGGTGCCGGTAGTGATGTCACTGGTCGTGTACGCGGGATCGGCGCAGTTCAGCGCGGTCGGCGTACTGCTGGCCGGGGGCGGTCCCCTCGCCGCGGCGGCCACCGGCCTGCTGCTCAACACCCGCACGGCGGCCTTCAGCCTCGCCGTCGCGGACGTCATCGGCCGGGGCCGCCTCGCCCGCTTCGTCGGGGCGCATTTCGTGACCGACGAGACGGTGGCCTTCGCGCTCGCCCAGGCGGACCCGGTAAGGCGACGGGCGGCGTACTGGATCTCGGGGATCGGCCTGTTCGCCGTGTGGAACGCGGGTGTGCTGGTGGGGGCGCTCGCCGGGAGCGCGCTGGGCGACACCGACAGGTACGGCCTGGACGCGGCCTTCCCCGCCGTACTGGCCGCCCTCGTCGTGCCCGCCCTGCGCGAGAACGCGGGCGTACGGCGCTCGGCGGCACTCGGCGCGGCCGTGGCACTGGCGGCGACCCCGGCCGTCCCGGTGGGTGTGCCGGTGCTGCTGGCACTGACGGGGCTCTTCCTCTACGGCCGTAAGGAGGCCTCCGTATGAACGCCACCGTCGCCGTGATCCTCGCGATGGCCGTGGGGACGTACGCCTTCCGGCTGGTCGGGCCGGTGCTGCACGGGCGGGTCGTGCTTCCGGCGCGGGTGCAGGAACTGCTGTCGGCGGGCGCCGTCGTCCTGCTCGTCGCGCTGCTGGCGACGGGGGCACTGACCGAGGGCGGAGGGTTCGCGGGGTGGGCGCGGCCGGCCGGGGTGCTGGTGGGGGGCGTACTGGCATGGCGGCGGGCGCCCTTCGTGGTGGTGGTCCTGGGGGCAGCCGCGGCCACCGCCCTGCTGCGGGCGGTGATTCCGGGGGCGGCTTGACGGTCTTGCCCTCGCGTCTTGTGAAGTCAAGGGCCGTACACCGACCAGGACGACTTACGACTACTACGCCGTGTCGGCCAGGGCGGCGAGCGCGTCCTCGGCCGCGTCGAAGGCGATCAGGGCGGCCAGCGGGTCGGAGTAGGTGCGCAGCCAGGTGATCAGGCCGTCCTGGACCCGGGCGAACATGACGATGTCGAGGGCGAACCGCTTGCCGGTGGCCAGGATCCGGCCGTGGAGGCGGTATTCGGCGACGACCAGTTCGGGATCGTCGTCCGTGCCGTGGATGCGGACGTGGTCCAGGCTGTCGTGCTTCTGCATCGTGGCACCCAAGCGCAGATGGGCACGGAAGGCCTCCCGTCCCGGCTCCTGCGCGGGCGTGCCCGGCGGGAGGAAGGGCATCTCGAAGACGGCGTCGACGGCGAAGACGTCGGCCATCTCCTCGGCGGGGCCTTCGGCGGTGAGGCTGAGCAGGTGTCGGACGACCTCGCGCGGTGTGGCGGCAGCAGTCATGGAAGACTCCCCTCGAGACAAGCGGGGCGATGGCCCCGCTTTATCTTGAGAATATACGGGGCGCACGCCCCGGTTGCCAGCATGGTGGGCCAAGTTCCTTGAGAAGGAGGACGGTTGAGTTGAGTGCCGAGAAGCCACCGCGACCGCTGCGGGCCGACGCCCGCCGGAACCGGGAACGGATCCTGCGCACCGCACGGGAGGCCTTCGCCGCCGAAGGCATCGGCGTACCCCTCGACGAGATCGCCCGTCGCGCCGGTGTCGGAGCGGGCACCGTCCATCGCCACTTCCCCACGAAGGAGGCCCTGTTCGAGGCCGTCGTGGGCGAGCACCTGGAACAGCTGACGCGGGACGCCCGCGCCGCGCTGGAGGCCCCCGAGCCCGGACCGGCATTCTTCGGCTTCGCCACGCGGATGGCCGAGGAGGCCGGCGCGAAACAGGACCTGGCGGAGGCGGTCGCCAGGTCGGCCCGCTCCATGGGCGCTGGCACGGAGGAGTTGGCGGCCCGCCTGAGAGAGGTCTTCGCCGAGTTGCTCTCACGCGCGCAGGCGGCCGGAGCGGTACGGGCGGACGTGGACGCGGTCGACGTACAGGCGGTCGTCGTGGCCGCGGTGACCGCCGGTCGGCGGTACGGCGAGCACGGCGAGCACGCAAGGGCTCGGCGCCTGGCGGCCCTGGTCCTCGACTGTCTGCGGCCCGCCGGGGAGGGTCACTCCTGACGTGTGGCGCCCGGCCGGCTTCCCAGGACCGCGCGGCAGTCCTCCCAGGCAGGTTCGCTCAGCCAGGGGCGGAAGCGGGAGAAGAGGGTGAGGAGATCGGGGCCGTACCGGTCGCGGAACGCGGGATCGAGGCGGGCGAGGTCGAGTTCGTTGGCGGCGGTGAGTTCGGCGAAGTCCCGGCGCAACCGCGAGGGCGGCGTGTGGGCGTCGCCGGTGAAGCGGTCGTGGAGGGCGGAGGCGGGGTCCGCGAAGTGCGGGTACGTGGCCTTGCGGTCGCAGCTCGCGTAGGCGTGGACGATCGCCTCGGCCTCCGTGCCGATGATCTCGACGAGCTCGGCGCGACGATCGAGCGGCAGCAGCGTCTCGGGGAATCCGTCGGTGCCGTAGAAGGCGTGGCAGAGGCCGGCGAGCTGGAGGGCGGGGCGGGCGCCCCAGGTGGCGAGTCGGGCGCGTACGCGGTCGAGGTGGGCGAGGAGGGTTCCGCCGGGATGGGGGATGATTTCGGCCCCCAACTCCCTGAGGAGTTCGGTGGCTTGAACGGTCGAGGTCTGCACGGTCGGCGTCCTTCCGACGTTTCGGGGCGCGTGTCGCGTCGGGTCGGCACCCGCTCCGTCTCTCCGCCGGCGGAGAGACGGAGCGGGTTGCCGCCCTGGGCCCTGCGGAAATCGTCGTGCACGCGACTGAGCACAGTCAATCCTTGGGTTTTGTCATCAACTGCAAGTGTTAGCTTGGGTTTTGTGACCCTCGACGACCTGCGTGTGTTCGTGGCTGTGTGCAGGGCCGGAAGCCTCAGCTCGGTGGCCCGTGATCTCGGCTGCACCCAGTCGGCGGTGAGCCAGCACGTCAAACGGCTGGAGCGGGAGACCGGCGTCGCCCTGCTGGAACGGCAGCCGCGCGGCGTCGTGCCGACCCAGGCGGGCCGCGTCCTGGAAGCTGCGGCGGCCGAGGGCATCTCCGGCCTGGACCTGGCGATACGGCAGCTGCGGGACCTCGTCGACGGCGAGAGCGGCTACGTACGCGTGGCGACCGGGGCGACGACCGTACGGCACTTCATGTCGGAGGCGGTCGTCGCGTTCCGGCAGCGGCATCCGAAGGTCAACCTGGAGTTTCGTACGGTCAGTTCGGGTCGCGGCAGCTTCGACGCGCTCGCCGACGGCACGCTGGATCTGGCGTGGATCACTCTCGGCCCGCCGGTGCGGGGGATCGAGCAGCGGGCGGTGGTCGAGCTGCCGTGGGTGCTGGCGGTGCGGGCGGAGGATCCGCTCGCACGGCGGGCGGCCGTGGATGTCGGGGAACTGAGCGGCGTACGCCTGATACGACTGCCACCGAACTCCGCCTCCGCCGCCCATCTCGACGCCGGATGCGCCGAGTTGGGCGTCCGCTTCGCCTACGACACGAGCGTCGCCGACTGGGACACGGCACTGCTGCTGGCGGAGTTGGGTGTGGGGCGGGCCGTCGTCCCCGCCGTGCCCGGACTGCCCGTCCCCGGCGACGGCGATCTGCGACTGGTCCCCCTTCCCGGCCTGCCCCCGCTGCCGGTCGGCTGGGCCGTACGGCGGTGGGAAGCGCTCAGTCCGCCTGCACGGGCGTTCGCGGACACGGTCACGGAGAGCTGCCGACGGGGCGTGACCGGCGTGGGTCGCGTCCACAGACGTGGTGTACGGCCGCTGCCCGAGGAGGGGTAAAGCCGCCGGTGTTGCACATTTCCCAGATCTGTCACACTTGCGGCCGGTACACCACCTCCGTGGACCCGACCGCCGCGCTCCCACCTCGGGCAGTTTCCCTGCGAACGCGCTGATCGCCACGGTCGCGGCAAAGGCGTACGACAGAAGAGGCGTGCCCTTCCTCGATCTCACCCGCCGGCAGACACCCCCGCGACCCGTACCCCCTACTGCGGGTACAGCCCCTCCACCTCCCGCGAGAAGTCCCGCAGGATCGCCTCCCGTCGCAGCTTCATCGACGGAGTCAAATGGCCCGCCTCCTCCATGAAGTCGACCGGGAGGATCGCGAAGCGGCGGATGGACTCGGGGCGGGAGACGAGTTTGTTCGCCTCGTCCACGGCGCGTTGGAGGACGGCCGTCAACTCCTCGTCGCCTACGAGGAGTTCCGGTGGGACCGGGTGCTTGCCGTGCATCTGGCGCCAGTGGGTGATGCCGTCCTGGTCCAGGGTGATCAGGGCGGAGACGTAGGGGCGGCCGTCGCCCAGGACCATGCACTGGGAGATCAGGGGGTGGGAGCGCAGCCAGTTCTCCATGGGGGCCGGGGCGACGCTCTTGCCGCCCGCCGTGATCAGCATTTCCTTCTTGCGGCCGGTGATGGTGAGGTAGCCGTCGTCGTCGAGTTCGCCGATGTCGCCCGTCGCGAGCCAGCCGTCCGGGGCGGCGGGGACGACGCCGCCCGCCGCCGGGTCCCAGTAGCCGCGCAGCACGTGCTCGCCGGCCAGCAGGATCTCGCCGTCCGCCGCGATGCGCACGCGTGTACCGGGCAGGGGCCAGCCGACCGTGCCCAGGCGGGGCCGTAGCGGCGGGGTGACCGTTGACGCGCCTGTCGTTTCGGTGAGGCCGTAACCCTCGAAGATCTCGATGCCGGCCCCGGCGTAGAACGCGGCCATGCGGCGGCCGAGCGGGGAGCCCCCGCAGATGGCGTAGCGGACGCGGCCGCCCATGGCATTGCGGATGCGGCGGTAGACCAGGGGGTCGTAGAGGGCGCGGCCCGCCTTCAGGACGGCGGAGGGGCCCGAGCCGGTGCCCGTCTGCTTGGCCTCCAGTGCCTCGCCGTAGCGGCGGGCCACGGACACCGCGCGGTCGAAGGACGACAGCCGGCCGCCCGCCTCCGCCTTCGCGCGCGCGGTGTTGAAGACCTTCTCCAGCATGTACGGGATGGCCAGCAGGCACGTCGGCCGGAAGGCGGCCAGGTCCGACAGCAGGTCCTCGGACTTCAGGCTGGGGGCGTGCCCGAGGCGGACCCGGGCGCGGACGCAGGCGATCGCCACCATGCGGCCGAAGACGTGGGACATGGGGAGGAAGAGGAGGACGGAGACCTCCTCGCTCATGCCCGCCTTGAAGATCGGGTAGAGGAGCTCGATCGCGTTGTCGATCTCGGCGAAGAAGTTGCCGTGCGAGAGTACGCAGCCCTTCGGGCGGCCCGTCGTGCCCGAGGTGTAGATGAGGGTGGCCAGGGTGCCCGGGCCCAACATCCCGCGCCGTACCGCCACTTCCTGGTCGGGCAGGTGGGCGCCCGCCTCCGCCAGGCGGTCCACGTGTCCCTTCTCGATCACCCATACGTGCTGGAGGTCGGGCAGATGCTCCAGTTCGGGGCCGAGGGCCGCCGCCTGGGCGACCGTCTCGGCGACCAGGGCGACCGCGCCGGAGTCGTGAAGGATCCAGCGGGTCTGGAAGACGGAGGAGGTGGGATAGACGGGGACGGTGACCAGGCCCGCCGACCACGCGGCGAAATCGAGCAGCGTCCACTCGTAGCGCGTCCGGGCCATGACGGCGATCCGGTCGCCCGGCACCAGGCCCTCCGCGATCAGCCCCTTCGCCACCGCCTGCACCTCGGCGGCGAACTGAGCCGCCGTCACATCCACCCACCGCCCGTCATCCAGCAGCTTGCGGCTGAGGACCACGGAGTCCGGCGCGGCGACCGCGTTGTCGAAGGGCAGGTCGGCGAGGGAGCCGTGGGTCACCGGGTGGGCGAACGGCGGTACGTACGCCTCGCGTACGGCACCGTCCAGCCGCCGCGTCTCGGGCTCCACGAGCGTGGGCCCTCCGTCGTCGTAGTCGGCGGAGGTCGGGTAAGGAGTGGACACGGGCGGCTCCTGGGGCGTGCAGCGGCGACACTGCTTGCTGCATACGTACGTGCCTCGCGCACCGAGGCGTTCACCGGCGGGCACCCGCAGAAAGGGGGTTACCGGGAGTCAGGTAGGGGATCGTACGGGGCTCCTGTGGCGGGCCTGTGCGGGTTCGGGGATGGTCCGGAGCCAGGGGTGTGCAATGTCGGGGGTTACGTGAGAAACGTTCACGTCCCGCAGACCTCACCTCCGACCTAGGCTTACCTCCGGTAACCTTACTCCAGGGTAAGAAACCGACCGAGCCAGGAGCTGGACCTGATGACGACCTCCGGGGCCTGCGCGTCCACCGTCCTCACCGGCTCCCCCGCCCTCACGCCCCTCCTCGCCCGCGGCGCCCTCCTCTCCCCCTTCAAGCGCCCCCGCCCCGATGCCGTCTTCCCCCGCACCCGTCTGGTCCTGCCCGGACTGCACGTCGACCTCGCGCGGCTGGCCGCGTACGAGCGGGTGTGCGGCTTCGCCACCGGCGACGACGCGCTGCCGATCACCTACCCGCACGTCCTCGGCTTCCCGCCGGCGATGCGGCTGATGAGCGGCCGGGACTTCCCCCTTCCGCTGCTCGGCCTGGTCCACACGTCGATCGAGATCACGCGGTACACCGTCCTGCCGGCCACGGGCGCGTACGAACTCACCGTGTACGTCGACCGTTTGGCCCCGCACCGGCGCGGTACGGAGGCCACCGTGGTGACCGAGGCGCGGCTCGGCGGGGACGTCGTATGGGAGTCGCGGAGCACGTATCTGGCGCGGCATCGCACGGACGGGCGTACCGCCCCCGAGCCGCCGGTCCGGGCGCGGCGGCCCCTGCCCGCCGTCGCGGAGTGGCGTCTCGCCGCCGATGTCGGGCGGCGGTACGGTGCCGCCTCCGGCGACCGCAACCCCATCCATCTGCACCCGCTCACCGCCCGCCTGTTCGGCTTCCCACGGGCCATCGCGCACGGCATGTGGACGGTGGCCCGCTGCCTCGCCGCGCACGGCACCCCGCCGGCGGCTCGCGTGCGGGCGGATTTCCGGGCGCCGGTGCTGCTGCCGGGGACGGTGGAGTACGCGGCGCGGGGCGGGCGGTTCGAACTGCGGGGGGCGGCGGGGCGGGTGCATGTGAGCGGGGGCGTGGACCCGCTGACGTCCGGTTGGCGCGATCGGGCACCGCGCCGAGCTCCGGAGGAGAAGGAGCGACCAGGGCCGCCGTAGCGCTCCCCGCGGCGGTCGCCGGCCGGCTCTAGGACCTGTCCTGGTCGGGCTCCGGGGGCGACCAGGGGCGTCCCTCCATGAGGTTGCCCAGGCCCGCCCAGGCGAAGTTCATCAGGGTGGCCGCCGCCTGCCGGGCCGAGACGCCCTCGGTGGCGTTGGCCCAGGCCGCGAGGGACTCGGCGGCGCCGACCAGGGCCTCGGCGAGTCCGGCGACCTCGCGCTCGGGGAGGTGGGGGTCACGGTGGGCCTCGCGCGCCGCCACCACGATCAGCTGGGTCACGAACGCGACGATCTCCTCGCGCATCGCGGTGACCTCGGCGGCGAACCGTTCGCCGTGCGTACGGGCCTGGAGGTGCAGCACGGACCAGGCGTCGGGGTGCTGCGCGGTATGGGTGAAGAACGCCCGCAGCCCGTCCCAGAGTTGGCGGTCCGCGCCGAGGCCGGGCCCTACGCCGGACCGCACGGCCTCGGTGAGCGCGGCGGCCTCGCGGCGGATGCAGGCGGCGAAGAGGTCTTCCTTGGAGTTCAGGTACAGATAGACCAACGGCTTGGAAACACCGGCGACTTCGGCGATCTCGTCCATCGACGCGGCCATGTAGCCCCGCTGGCCGAAGATCCGCACGGCGGCGTCCAGCATCTGCTGTTCACGGACCGCGCGCGGCATCCGTTTGGTCTTCACGGCACCCATGGGGGCAAGACTAGGGGGTGCCGTACGAATCTTTCCCAGGTCGCGCCGCGAGGCGCGCTACGAGGCCTGCCCCTGCGCCTGCGCCTGTCCCTGCGCCTGACCGTGCCCCTGCGTCCGGGTCGCGTCGTCCTCGACGTCCTCCTGCGACCGGTTGGCGTCGATGTTGGCCTTCATCCGGTCCACCTTCGCCACGACCTGCACGGAGGCGCGGTCCCGCTCCTTGCGCAGCAGCACGAAGCTGATCGGCGCCGAGAGCACCAGGGCGAGGAGGGCGACCCACATGATGTTGGAGTCGCCGAGGCCGCGCGGGACGACACCGGAGTAGACGAGACCCGAGACGACCACGAAGCAGCCCACGAAGATCCCGAGGCGCATCAGCGTGTAGCGGAGCATCTCAATCCACTCTTCCGTTTCGAACGGTTCCGAACGTTCCCAAAGGGCACCGTCCAGTGAAGCACGCCCGGCACCCGATCTTGCACGCGGGTGCGGGGACTCAAGTCAGGGGGAGCAGCATGGTGATGTCGTCCCGGTCGTCCCCCGGCGCGACCCGGATCGCGCCGGGCACCCGCCCGACCTCCTTGTAGCCGCAGGAGCCGTAGAACCGCTCCAGGCCGTTCCCGCCCCGGCAGGTGAGCCGGATCGCGTCGATGCCGTCGAAGGCGCGGGCCTGGTCCGCGGCGGCCGCCAGCAGATCGCGGCCGTACCCCTTGCCCTGGTGGCGCGGATGCACCATCACCGTGTACAGCCACACCCAGTGGGTCATCAGTCGGTGTGCGTTGAAGGCGAAGAACGCGGTCGCGGCCACCTCCCCCTGTTCGTCGCGCCCGACGAGCAGCCGGGTGCGGCCCTCGGCCATCCCCACGAAGTGCTTGACGAGCTCCGGGCGTATCTCCTCCCGCGCCACCGGCGGCACGAAGCCCACGGAGCCGCCCGCGTTGGAGACGTCGGTCCACAGGTCGAGGATGCCGTCACGCAAGGCGGGATCGACGGCGGGATCGAGGGTGAAGGTAAGGGGCATGGCCGCAGTGTATCTATTACGAAAGCGGCTGACGGAAGCGGCTTACGGAAACGGCTCGGAGAAGAGGCGTACGGAAGCGGCGTATCCACTTCGCCTACGCCAGGATCCGCGCCGCGACCTCCAGATCCGCCACCAGCCCCCGGTACGCCCCCTCCCGGTCCTCCGCCCGCAGCACCGACGAGGGGTGCACGGTCGGCACCAGCCGTTCCGGCCGGCCGTGGATCTCCCGCTCCAGCACCGTCCCGCGCGCCTCCGTGACACGGAACGACGACCCCAGCAACGCCTTGCCGGCCGTCGCGCCCAGCACCACGATCAACTCGGGTTCGACGACGGCCAGCTCGGCGGCGAGCCACGGCGCGCACGCGGTCATCTCCCTCAGGGAGGGCGCCTTGTGGATGCGGCGCTTACGGGGCTCGGCCTGCGTGAACTTGAAGTGCTTGACCGCGTTGGTGACGTACGCCTCCCCCGGGTCGATGCCGGCCTCGGCCAACGCCCGGTCCAACAGCTTCCCGGCCGGCCCGACGAACGGCTTCCCCTGCCGGTCCTCCTGGTCCCCGGGCTGCTCTCCGACGAGCATCACCCGGGCGTCCGCGGCCCCGGCGCCGAACACGGTCTGCGTGGCGTTCCGGTGCAGCGGGCAGCCCCGGCAGTCGGTGGCGGCACGGCGCAGAGCGGCCAGGCCGCCACGGGCCGGGACGAAGGGCTCGGCGGTGTAGGCGTCCTCGGGGGCGGTCGCACGAGGTGCGGTGGTACGGGGTGCGGTGGTACGAGGGTTCACGCCCGCCGAGTACCCCCGCACCCTCGGCCACTCACACGCGCATGGGCTGCGGCGACTCCCGGCGCGCCGGGTCCGGGCCGTCGTACTCGCGGATGATCTCGTAGCGCGTGTTGCGCTCCACCGGGCGGAAGCCCGCGTCGCGGATCAGGTCGAGCAGGTCGTCGCGGGTGAGTTTGTTCGGCGTGCCGTAGTTGTCGGCGTCGTGGGTGATCTTGTACTCGACGACCGAGCCGTCCATGTCGTCGGCACCGTGCTGAAGGGCGAGCTGGGCGGTCTGCACGCCGTGCATCACCCAGAAGACCTTGACGTGCGGGACGTTGTCGAAGAGCAGCCGGGAGACCGCGAAGGTCTTCAGCGCCTCGGCGCCGGTCGCCATCTGCGTGCGCGCCTGGAGGCGGTTGCGGACCTTCCCGTCCTTCATGTCCACGAAGTCGTGCTGGTAGCGCAGCGGGATGAAGACCTGGAAGCCGCCGGTCTCGTCCTGCAGCTCGCGCAGGCGCAGCACGTGGTCGACGCGGTGGCGGGGCTCCTCGATGTGGCCGTACAGCATCGTGCACGGGGTCTTCAGACCCTTCTCGTGCGCGAGGCGGTGGATGCGCGACCAGTCCTCCCAGTGGGTGCGGTGGTCGACGATGTGCTGCCGGACCTCCCAGTCGAAGATCTCGGCGCCACCGCCGGTCAGCGACTCCAGACCGGCGTCGATGAGCTCGTCGAGGATCTCGGAGGCGGTCAGCCCGGAGATGGTCTCGAAGTGGTGGATCTCGGTCGCCGTGAAGGCCTTGAGCGACACGTCCGGCAGGGCGGCCTTCAGCTCGCGCAGGGAGCGCGGGTAGTAGCGCCAAGGCAGGTTCGGGTGGAGCCCGTTGACGATGTGCAGCTCGGTGAGGTTCTCGCCCTCCATCGCCTTGGCGAGGCGGACGGCCTCCTCGATGCGCATCGTGTACGCGTCCTTCTCGCCCGGCTTCCGCTGGAAGGAGCAGTAGGCGCAGGACGCGGTGCACACGTTCGTCATGTTGAGGTGACGGTTGACGTTGAAGTGCACGACGTCGCCGTTCTTGCGCGTCCGCACCTCGTGCGCGAGGCCGCCGAGCCAGGCCAGGTCGTCCGACTCGTACAGCGCGATGCCGTCCTCACGGGTGAGCCGCTCACCGGCCCGGACCTTGTCCTCCAGCTCACGCTTGAGCCCGACATCCATGCTTCTACCTCTCCCTGTTGGACGAACCCTGCCAACCGTACGCCTAGGTCCTGTCGTCAAATTCCCGTCGTCCGCCCGAAGGGCGGGCAGGGCAGGCGGGAATTTGACGACAGGGCCTGGACCTCTAGACCTCTTCCGGCAGCTCGCCCACCCGGTTCTCCCACTTCGTGGACAGCACGATGGTGGTACGGGTCCTGGAGACGCCCTTCGTGCCGCTGAGCCGTCGGATGATCCTCTCCAGGCCGTCCACGTCGCTCGCCCGCACCTTGAGCATGAACGAGTCGTCGCCCGCGATGAACCAGCAGTCCTCGATCTCGGTGAGGTCCTTCAGCCGGCGGGCCACGTCCTCGTGGTCGGCCGCGTCGGAGAGCGAGATGCCGATCAGGGCGATGACGCCGAGGCCGAGGCTGGCGGCGTTCACGGTGGCGCGATAGCCGGTGATGACACCGGCCGCCTCCAGCCGGTTGATGCGGTCGGTGACGCTGGGTCCCGACAGACCGACGAGGCGTCCCAGCTCCGCGTAGGAGGCCCGGCCGTTCTCCCTCAGGGCCTGGATGAGCTGCCTGTCCACCGCGTCCATGCGATCGAAGCCTTCCGCTGAAGAGGTCTGATGAAGTGGTCTGACGAGGTCTGGAGAGTTCTTGAAGTACCCGGAGTGAAGAGTGCTGTCGGTACCGCCTGATGCGGGCCGCTCAGACCGGCCGGGAGCCGCCGCCGAGTTCGCCCTTCCAGCGACGGTAGAGCCCGTGTCCGACCCCCGCCGCGTCGAGGACCCGTCCGGCGACGAAGTCCACGAGATCCTGAATGTGCGTCGCCCCCGCGTAGAAGGCGGGCGAGGCGGGCACCACACTGGCTCCGGCGTCGTCCAGCGCCACGAGGTGCCTGAGCGTCTGCCCGTTCAGCGGGGCCTCGCGCACGGCGACGACGAGAGGCCGCCGCTCCTTGAGCGTCACGCTCGCCGCCCGCTGCAACAGGTCCTTCGACAGCCCGAGGGCGACCCCGGCGACGCAGGCCGTGGACGCGGGCACGATCAGCATGCCCTTCGCCGGATACGACCCCGAGGACGGCCCCGCGGCCAGGTCCCCCGCACCCCAGTACCGCACCCCGTCGACGTCCGCGTCGAACGACCCCGGCTTCCCGTCGGCCCCCCGTGACAGCCACTCCCGCAGATCGTCCCGCCAGTGCGCGTCCCGGAAGGAGATCCCCGTCTCGTCGAGCAGCGTGAGCCGGGAGGCCCGGCTGACGACCAGGTCGACGCTCTCGCCCGCCTCCAGGAGCGCACGCAGCACGGCGGCGGCGTACGGCGTACCGGATGCTCCCGACACCCCCACGATCCAAGGTGCGCGCTGCGTTTCTCCTGCGTTCACATCTTGAGCCTACCGGCGGCCCGAACGGCACTCAGGACCGGCCGCCCGCCTTCGGGCCGACGGGGAGGCGGGCGGTGGCGATCACCGGCCCGCCTCACGGTTCAGGGACCGCACCGTCTTCAGACAGTGAGCCCGCGCACCAGCAGATCCAGGAGTGCGCACACGAACAGGGCAATGCCG
This sequence comes from Streptomyces sp. NPDC001315, assembly GCF_042896175.1. Taxonomy (NCBI): domain Bacteria; kingdom Bacillati; phylum Actinomycetota; class Actinomycetes; order Kitasatosporales; family Streptomycetaceae; genus Streptomyces; species Streptomyces sp. NPDC001315. The sequence goes on from NZ_JBIAWZ010000024.1 coordinate 29,012, forward strand.
ATGAAGCCGTTGACCGAGAAGAAGGCCCTGTTCAGGCGGGACAGGTCGTGCGGTCGCACGATGGTGTGCTCGTAGAGGAACGCGCCCGCGACGATCACCAGGCCCAGCCAGAAGAACGCGCCCGCGCCCGTCGCCAGCGCGTACCAGACGAACAGCGCCGTCGTGATCGTGTGGCAGACCCGTGCTCCGCGGATCGCCGCCGGGATGCCGAAGCGCGCCGGGACCGACATGACGCCGATCGCGCGGTCGGTCTCGACGTCCTGGCAGGCGTAGATCAGGTCGAAGCCGCCGATCCAGATGCCGACGGCGAGACCGAGGATCACCGCGTCCCAGGACCAGGAACCGGAGATCGCCAGCCAGCCGCCGATCGGGCCCATCGCCTGGGCGAGGCCGAGGATGGCCTGCGGGAAGTTCGTGAACCGCTTGCCGTAGGGGTAGACCACCATCGGGATCACCGCGATGGGGGCGAGGGCGAGGCAGAGGGGGTTGAGCAGGGCCGCCGCGCCGAGGAAGACGACCAGGGCGATCAGGGCGCCCGTCCAGGCGTGCTTCACCGACATCGCGCCGGTGACCAGCTCGCGCTGCGCCGTCCGCGGGTTACGGGCGTCGATCTCGCGGTCGATGATCCGGTTGACGGCCATCGCGAAGGTGCGCAGGCCGACCATCGCCAGGGTGACGAGGAACAGCCGGCCCCAGTGGATGTTCTCGTCCCACTCGAACATCGCGGTCAACGCGGCGGTGTACGCGAACGGCAGGGCGAAGACGGAGTGCTCGATCATCACCAGGCGCAGGAACGCCTTGGTGCGCCCCGGCTGCGGGATCGCGGCGGCAGCTGAACTCACAGTCCGCACTCCGGATCACCCCCGCGGAGGCGGGGAAACCCCGTCTCCGCACTGCCGGCCATCACCATGTCACTAGCCTTCACAGCCCGTACTCCTTCCACCGCTTCGTGACCCGTTCGTGGGTCTCCGGGTCGGACAGCACCATCTCCGGCCACCCGCCATCGCGCGTGTAGCCCTCCTCGGGCCACTTCCTCGTCGCGTCGATGCCCGCCTTGCCGCCCCAGAACTGCTGGTAGGAGGCGTGGTCGAGATGGTCGACGGGACCTTCGACGACCGTGAGGTCACGGGCGTAGTCCGTGTTGCCGAGAGCCCGCCAGGCGACCTCGTGCAGATCGTGCACGTCGCAGTCGGAGTCGACGACCACGATCAGCTTGGTCAGGGACATCATGTGCGCGCCCCAGACCGCGTGCATCACCTTCTGGGCGTGCTTGGGGTACTTCTTGTCGATCGAGACGATCGCACAGTTGTGGAAACCGCCGGCTTCGGGAAGGTGGTAGTCCACGATGTCCGGGACGATGATCTTCAGGAGCGGGAGGAAGAAGCGCTCCGTCGCCCGGCCCAGCGGTCCGTCCTCCGTCGGGGGGCGCCCTACGACGATCGACTGGAGCAGCGGCCGCTTCCGCATCGTCACGCAGTCGATCTTCAGGGCCGGGAAGGGCTCCTGCGGGGTGTAGAAGCCGGTGTGGTCGCCGAAGGGGCCCTCGGGGAGCATCTCGCCGGGCTCCAGCCAGCCCTCGAGGACGACCTCCGCCTGCGCCGGGACCTGGAGCGGGACCGTCTTGCAGTCGACCATCTCGATCCGTTTGCCCGCGATGAACCCGGCGAAGAGGTACTCGTCGATGTCACCGGGGAGGGGGGCCGTGGAGGCGTACGTCACGGCCGGCGGGCAGCCGAAGGCGATCGCGACCGGCAGCCGCTCCCCCCGCCGCGCCGCCACCTGGTAGTGGTTGCGGCTGTCCTTGTGGATCTGCCAGTGCATGCCGATGGTGCGCTTGTCGTGGCGCTGGAGGCGGTACAACCCCAGATTGCGGATCCCGCTCTCCGGGTCCTTGGTGTGGGTGAGCCCCAGGTTGAAGAAGGAGCCGCCGTCCTGCGGCCAGGTGAAGAGCGCGGGCAGCTGGTCGAGGTCGACGTCGTCGCCGTGCAGCACGACCTCCTGCACCGGCGCGCTGTCGGACTTCACCTTCTTCGGCGGTACGTGCGTCATCGCGCCGAGCTTCCCGAACGCCTCGCGCACCCCGACGAACCCGTGCGGCAGCTCGGGCCGGAGCAGGCCGCCGATCTTGTCGGAGATCTCGCCGTACGACTTCAGGCCGAGCGCCTTGAGCAGCCGGCGGTCGGTGCCGAAGACGTTCATCGCGAGGGGCATGGCGGAGCCCTTCACGTTCTCGAAGAGCAGCGCCGGGCCGCCCGCCTTCTGCACCCGGTCGACGATCTCCCCGACCTCCAGATATGGGTCGACCTCGGCCTTGATGCGCTTGAGGTCTCCCTCGCGCTCCAGGGCCCTGAGCAGAGAGCGAAGATCGTCGTAAGCCATGCGGTCCAGTATCCGGTACGGGCTACTCTGGGCCCGTCACCGGGGCCGCCCCGTGCCCCGTCGCCGTCTTCTGGGGGATCGCACCACCATGCTCAGGTATCTGCCTCTCCTGCTGGTCCTGGCGCTGTGGATCTACGCCTTCATCGACTGCCTGAACACGCCCGAGGAGCAGGTGCGCGGGCTGCCGAAGGTGATCTGGGTGATCGTCATCCTGCTCTTCGGCGAGGTACTGGTCGGCCCGGTCGCCTGGCTGATCGCCGGCAAGGTGCGCCCCGCCCCCGGGACCGGCCCCACGCGGTTCGTCGCGCCCGACGACAACCCCGAGTTCCTGAAGTCCCTGAACCCGGACGACAAGGGGAACACGGGGAACAAGGAGAAGAAGGACGACGCCGGCTGATGGAACTGCGGCTGCTGGTCACCTTCGAGAAGGTCGCGACCGTCCTTCTTCTCTGAACCCTTGCCCTGCGAGCCCTTGTTCTTTGAATCCTCCCCTTCCTGAGGGAGGGGATTCCTGGCTCAGGCGGCGGGCCAGTGGGGCGTCCTGCCGATGGGCGTATCGGCCGCGCCGATACCCCGGGTGCCTACAGGTTGTACGCCGGTGAGGCTCCCGAAGCGGACAATGCGCCTCTGGGCCCGGGCAGGCGGAAACCGGACACTTACCTCGCATGACGACAGCTCCCGCCAGCTCAGCCACCACGTCCGCCCCCGGGTACGGCGACAAGGTCATCGCCGTCGAGACGGCGGGCTCGGAACCGATCCCCGACGCCGAACGGCACGGCAGCCCGCTCCAGTTGCTGTGGACGTGGGCCTCCCCGAACATCGAGTTCGCGACCGTCTACATCGGCGTGATCTCGGTGCTCTTCTTCGGCCTGAACTTCTGGCAGGCGACGGCCGCGATCGTCCTCGGGACCGCGATCGGCGGGCTCACCCAGGGGGTGCTGTCCCTGGACGGGCCGCGGTTCGGCGTCCCACAGATGGTGATCGGCCGGTTCTCCTTCGGCCACAAGGGCAATCTGCTGCCGTCCGGCGTCAACGCGCTGGTGGCGGGCGTGGGCTGGTTCGCGGTCAACAGCGTCAGCGCGGCCTTCGCGCTGAACACCCTGACGGGTCTGCGGCCGCTCCCCTCCCTGCTGCTCGTGGTGGTGGCGGAGATCCTGATCGGCTTCATCGGCCACAATTTCGTGCACGTCTTCGAGAAGTACGCGTTCCCCGCACTCGCGGTGGTCTTCCTGCTGGCCGGCGTGTGGACCTTCAAGGACGCGGACCTCGGCGGGGGCGGCACGGGCGGCGGCATCGGCGGCTTCCTGCTGGCGTTCAGCACGGCCTGGGGGTACGCGGCGGGCTGGAATCCGTACGCCTCGGACTACTCGCGCTACCTGCCGCGCACGGCGAACCGCTTCAGGACGGTCCTCTACCCGGCGGTCGGCCTGTTCGTCTCGGTCGCGGTGGTCGCGGTCATCGGGGCGGCCTCGGCGACGATCGCTGCCCCGCAGGACGCCACCCCGACGGCCGCCTTCACCGGTCACCTGCCGGCCTGGCTGGGCGACCTCGTACTGCTCGCCATCATCCTCGGCGCGGTCTCCGCGAACGCCCTGAACATCTACTCCTCGGCCATCTCGGTCACCTCGCTCGGCCTGAAGCTGCCGGACCGGCTGGGCCGCAGCGTGCTGGTCGTGCTGTCCGGGATCGTGGGTACGGCGGCGGCGTGGGCGTCCCTGTCGGACGCGGGGTCGGCGTACGAGGCGTTCCTGCTGGTGATCGCGTACTGGGTGGGGCCGTGGCTGGGCGTGGTGCTGGTGGAGCGGTGGTTCCGGGGGCGCACGGCGGCGGACGAGGAGCTGGCGCGCCGACTGGGCGACCGTTCGTCCACCAACTGGCCGGGACTCGCCGCCCTGTTGATCGGCGTGGCGGTGTCCGTCCCGCTCTTCTCCAACCAGGAGAAGTACGTCGGCTGGGTGCCGGAGCACTGGCCCGCCTTCGGCGACATCACCTGCCTGGTCGGCTTCGCGGTGAGCGCGGGGCTGTACGCGGCGCTGGGGAAGCGCCAGGACCTGTCCTAGCCGTGTCCCGGCACGCGCAACGGCACCCGGCCTGGCAGGCGGGTGCCGTTGCGCGTGCCGGTACAGGCCTAGTCGGCCATGGACGCGGCGTAGGACGACAGGGCCGGCGCGAGCTGCACTCCGGGTGCCAGGCCGAGGGCGACGAGAGCGTCGGGCAGGCCGTATCCGACGCGGGCCCCTTCCGCCGTGCCCGGGACGGCCAACTGGCGGCAGCTGGCCGCGACGATCTCGAACAGATGCCGCACCCGGCCGGGTCCGCGGGGCAGCAGCTGGCCATGGAAGTCCTCGTGGTGGGCGAGCACGAGAGCGGCGAGGCCTGCGAGGTGGGCCGAGGCCGTGCTGGTGCCGTCGAGGGCCGCGTATCCGCCGTCCGGCGTGCACGACATGACCGCCACGCCGGGGGCGACCGCGTCGATACCGGGGCCGTGACAGCTGAACGGCGCCACGAACAACCCTTCCGGTGTCAGCTGGGGCCCCGAATGGGTGGCCTGGGAGGTGTCCTGCGGGTACGTGCCGAAGACTCCCAGCGCGCCCACGGCGAACACGGTGGGCAGCGAGCCCGGGAAGGCGACCCGCCCGCCGGTGTCGCCCGCCGGGGCGACGCAGGCGATGCCCGCGGCGTTGGCGTCGGCGAGTTTGCGTGAGACCAGCGCCGACGAGTACGGGGTGGCCACCGCGATGTGGGCGATGTCGACCTCGCGGTCGATGCAGTGGTCCAGAGCGGTGATGAGGTCGCTGAAATGCCCGTCGGGCATTACCTGGCAGACCTCGATCTCGGCGTCGACCGCGATTCCGATGATGCCCTTGCCGGTGTCCGCCCCGGCGATGACGCCCGCCGCGTGGGTACCGCTGCCCACCGTGTCGTGGCTCCATCCGTCGTCCGTGCCGCGCACGAGATCGACCCCGCAGCTCACCCGGTCCTTCAGATCGGGGTGCTCGGCGCTGACCCCCGAACCGATGAGCGCGACCCTGACGCCGAAGGCACGGAACGTGGGCGGCAGCCGGTCCAGCCGCATCGCCTGCTGCCCCCAGCCGTACTGCTGCCGCTTCTCCAGCTCCGGGTACACCTGGACCAGAGGGGTGAGGGTGACGAGGTTCTCCCGGGTCGTCGACAGGTCGGGGCGTCGGATCCAGCGGTCCGTGTAACCGCCCCTGGGCCGGACGTACATGGCCTGAACGGACTGTGCGGTCTCCGTCGCCAGCGTGACGGTGACCTTGCCGTCGGCCCCGGTGACGCCCTGGGCCGGCCAGGTCGCCCCGATCAGGAACACCCCCGCGCCGGCCAGCGGCTCGCCGTCCGGGCCGCAGACGCGCAACGAGATGTCCACGGGTTCTTCCAGGGGCAGCACCAGCCCCGGATCGCGGAGGGGCAGATTCCCCGCGGCCGGCGCGGCGGTGGGCCCGGTTCCGGCCAGCGGCAGGTCCGGCTCGATGTGCAGGTGCAGCGACCGCATCGCCGGTACCTGGGCCTCGGCCGCCTCGACGACCGCGACTTCCGGGCAGGAGGGGGACAGCCCGCCCGACTGGAGCTTCTCGGACGGCCGGAGCCTGCGGATCACTTTGACCTCGGGCATCTGCTCCAGCCGGTCGCACACCGCGTCCATGCCGAGTTCGGGTACTCCCGGTGGGAGCAGATGCTGCGGCAGCGATGTCACCAAGTACCGTTCCCGGCGCGGCTGCACCGTGAGTGATGACAGGGCGCCCTCCTTGCGCGGTCCCGTCTGTCCGCCCTCGGGTCCCCGCCCACCTGCCCCCGCACCATGGGACGCGCTCTCGCGGTTGTTTGCGGGCCTTTCCTTCACCATTACGTCCACCTTCACCACGCCTACCTCGTAATTTGTGCTCCCGATCCGGCGACGGGCGGCCGGCACTGCCACCGTGACCCCGCGCTTCCACGGTGATGCGGTGTGCCCGGGAACTCCGGGCACACCGCATCACGCGCCGAAAGGTCAGCCGATACCGAAGGGCTGACCCATCTGGCCGTAGCCGTAGCCGGACTGCTGGTACTGCGGGAACTGCTGGCCGTACGACTGCTGGCCGTACCCGCCGCTCCACGGCTGCTGGCCCTGGATGCCCTGCTGGCCCTGCTGGCTCTGCTGGAGCAGCGTCACGATCGCGGTCGGCAGCGCCTGCTGCACGGACTGCTCCACGGCGGAGCGGACGCCCGTGTGCAGGGTGTGGTGCAGCGCGAGCGCGAGGTACGGGTGGGCCTGGTGGGCCATGCCCTGCTGCTGGAGCTGCTGCTGGACCTGGTGGATCTGCTGAAGCGTCTGCTGCATCCGCTGCGCGATCTGCTGGCTGGCCTGCTGACACGCCTGCTGGATCGCCTGCTGGACCACCTGCCCGATCTGCTGCTGCGGGCCGCCGATCTGCTGACCGAACTGCTGCAGGGGTTGGGTACCGGTCATCACCGACATGAATGCTCCGTTCGATGGCAAGACGAGAAGGTCGACATAAGGGATTTATGTGACCTATCGGGAGAATTCCGACGTGATGAAGCTAAGTTGGCGCCGCTCCGGCCGCAATCGGAGGGCCGCCTTCGGGGACGGGGCGGGGGGCGCGCCTGGGCCCTTCGGGGACGGGGCGGGGGCGCGCCTGGGGCCTTCGTCGCGTTGCGACGCGTCAGTGGGGACACCGCCGGACGCGTGGTGCGGCAGCCGGCCGAAGACCCGGATACGCGCGGCGGTCGTGGCCCGCGGCCGCCCGGCGAAACGCTGACGGCCCGCACCAGAGCCATGCTGGAAGGTGCGGGCCGCCTCTACGACTACCTCGACGAACTCGACTGCCTCACCGCAGCCGCGACGACGACAGGATCGACAGCAGATGCGCCGGAACCATCACCCAGGTGATGACGGCGAGCGCGCCGAGCGCCCAGCGCGTCGGCTCGATCCCGCCGGTGGCCGCGTCCGCGATCGCCGCGACCAGGAGCACCAGGGACGCCTCGATGCCGTTCGTGACCCGGTGGATCTTGAAGGCGGCGGCGAGCCGGCGCACGGTCGCCACGCCCTGCGAGCGCGGCCGGGTCGCCTCGTCGTCGGCGACGGTCAGTCCGCGCCGGGCGCGTGCGACGTCCACCAGGTCGGTGGATGCCTTCAGCAGGACGACGCCGAGGGCGGTGGCGATACCGACCGACAGCCAGCCGCCGAATCCCGACTCGGCCGCCCGGTACCCGCCCCCCGCCAGCAGCGCCGCGTCCGCGAGATAGGCGCCGAGGCGGTCGACGTAGATGCCGGTCGCACTGTTCTGGCCCTTCCAGCGGGCGACCTCGCCGTCCACGCAGTCGAAGAGCAGGAAGAGCTGCATCAGGACGACCGCGAGGACGGCGCCGGTCAGGCCCGGGATCATCAGCGCGGCACCGGAGGCGACCCCGCACACGACCATCGTCCAGGTCAGCTGGTCCGGGGTGACCGGGGTGCGCACCAGCTGCCGGGTCAGCCGCAGCGAGATCCTGCGCATGTACAGCCGGCCCGCCCAGTGCTCGCCGTTGCGGCTCGCCAGCTTGGCCTGCGGCTGGACGACCTCGCGCAGCTCCTCCAGAACCGGAGCAGCAACCATGAACTTTCCTCCCGACCGGGGCCCAACTGCCGCTCACGCGGCGATGATCGGGCCAGGGTACAGACCGGGTTTCCGCTGCCTTTACCGAGGGCACGCTCGGCGGCCACGGTCACGCCACCGCCCGTATCCCGCCCGCCGCGACCGCCCCCGTTCCCCGCACCACCCGGTGCGCGCAGGCTGCCGCGAGCAGCTCCCCCAGCAGGTCGGGATCGTCGATCTCCAGCCCGAGGAGTGACTCGATGCGCTCCAGGCGCTGGTAGAGCGACTGCCGGCCGATGTGCAGCAGGGCGGCCGTCCGGGTCGGCGAGCAGCCGTGCCGCAGGTGCACCTCCAGGGTGCGTACGAGGTCGCTGGCGTGGGCCGCCTCCCACGAGAGCAGCGGTCCCAGCGCTTGCTGCACCAGCCGGGCGAGCCGTTCCCGGTTGGCGTCGACGCCGCCGCGGGTCAGCTCCCGCTCCAGCGCGAAGGCGCGGGCGGACGTCACCAACGGGCCGTCGAGTACGCCGGGTTCGGCGGCCGGGACGGTCAGGGCGAGCTCCAGCGTCGTACGGGCCGCGCGCAGCGTGTCGCTCCAGCGCAGCCAGCCGCTGCCGACGGCGACGGCGTGGCCGATCGCGACGGTGAGGCCGGGTCCGGCGGCCGTCCGGAAGGCCTCCTGGACCGCCCGGACGGGGTCGCCGGGGCGGGACTCGGCCGCCGGCAGCGCGAGCAGCGCCAGTACGTCCCCGGGGAACGCGGCCCGCAGCGCGCCGGCCCCGCCGAGCAGCCGTGCCGCCCGGTCCACGGCGCCGACCTCGCGTGTGCCGTGCAGGGACACCCCGACCAGGCGTGCGCCGGGGCCCGGGTGGAACCCGGCGAGGGCCGCCCGGGCCTCCACCTCGGGCTGGTTGAGGGCCTGCCGGTCGGCGAGGTCGGCGAGGAGCGCCGCGGTGTGGTCGTCGCCCCAGGGCCGTACCGTCGACCGCCCGGACAGGCCGCGGGCCACGATCGCCCGGTTGGCGGCCTCCGTGATCCGTACGAAGGGCACGACCCGGCGCAGGGCCAGCAGCGGCAGGCCGAGCCGGTCTGCCTCGTCGGTCACCTCGTCCGGCATGCTCGGCAGGGCCCGGCCCACCTCCACCGCGAGCCCGGCCGCGCCGCGCGCCGCCAGTTCGCGCACATAGCGCCGCCGGGTGTCCTCGTCCGCGTCGGTGAGCCCGAAGCCGTTGGTGAGGAGCAGTTCGCCGCCGTCGAGGAAGTTGGCGCCTTCGTAGACCTCACTGGAGTGGACCCAGCGCACCGGGCGGTCCAGGGCGCCGACCCCGGCCAGCAGCTCGGGCTCGGCGGCCCGGACGGGGTCGAGGGCCAGGACTTCACGGAGGGTGAGCGCGGGCACGGTGGCCTCCAGGGTGCGGACAGTTCGTCCGGTGGCGGGTTGCCCGGAGAGTACTTTCCGCACGTTGCCCTCGTGTTTCGGCCACAGCAGAGTGAAGGCATGGATCAGGCACAGGCACGCACATGGCTCGCCACCGCCGTCGCCGAGGCACGCGCCGGACTCGCCGAGGGCGGTATCCCGATCGGTGCCGCGCTCTACGGCGCCGACGGCCGGCTGCTGGGCCGCGGCCACAACCGGCGCGTCCAGGACGGCGATCCCTCGATGCACGCGGAGACGGCGGCCTTCCGGGCCGCGGGGCGGCAGCGGTCGTACCGCGGAACGACCATGGTGACGACCCTCTCGCCGTGCTGGTACTGCAGCGGTCTGGTCCGCCAGTTCGGCATCTCCCGCGTGATCGTCGGCGAGGCGGCCACCTTCCACGGCGGCCACGACTGGCTGGCGGAGCACGGCGTGGAGATCGTGCTCCTGGACGATCCGGAGTGCGTCGAGCTGATGCGTGACTTCATCAAGAACAACCCGGCCCTGTGGAACGAGGACATCGGTGAGTGAGCCCGCTACCCCCCGCATCCCGACCATTGATCTGCGGCCGTGGCTGACCGGTGACCCGGCGGCCCGCGGGGAGATCGCCCGCACCGTCGACCAGGCCCTCCAGACCGCCGGATTCCTCCTGATCACCGGGCACGGCGTGGACCCCGGCCTGCGCTCCCGCATCCGGGCTGCGGCCCGCGCCTTCTTCGCTCTGCCCGACGCGACCAAGCAGCACTACGAGGCGAAGGTCGGCGGCCGGGGCTGGCTCGGCCCCGGCGCCGAGGCCAACGGCTACTCGGAGGGCACCGAGACCCCGCCGGACCTGAAGGAGTCGCTGACATTCGCGACCCACGAACCCTTCGAGGACCCGGTCGTCAACGCGGAGTGGTACGCGCCCAACGTGTGGCCGGAAGAGGTGCCCGAGCTGCGGACGCTGTGCGAGGAGTACCTGGAGCGGATGGGCGAGCTGGAGAACCACCTCCTCGCCCTCCTCGGCGAGGCCCTGGGCCTCGAACCGGACTTCTTCACCCGGCACATGGACCACCCGACGTACGGCTTCAACATCAACTGGTACCCGGGGACCGAGGTGACCGGCGCGCCCCAGCCGGGGCAGTTCCGCATCGGCCCGCACACCGACTTCGGGACGGTCACCATCCTCGACCGGCAGGCCGGCAAGGGCGGACTCCAGGTCTGGACGGACGAGGGCGGCTGGGAGGACGCGCCCCACGACCCGGACGCCTTCACCATCAACATCGGTGACCTGATGGCCCGTTGGACCGGCGACCGCTGGCGTTCCGGCCGCCACCGCGTCCTGCCGCCCCCGGCCGACGCACCCACCGAGGAGCTGATGTCGCTGGTCTACTTCGGCGAGTGCACTCCGGGGACGCTCGTCGAGTCGGTTCCGGCGCCGGTGGGGCGAGTGGCGTACGAGGCCGTGGACTCGCACGTCTACCTGCGGGAGAAGCTGGACTCGATCACCGTGGACTGACCACTGTCGACCGATGACCCGACAGTTTCGTAACACAACGGACACCACGCGATCTAGTCCGATCCAACTCCCCCTTTCTACACTGGTGTTGTTACACGTGTTGATACACCTCACAGCAGCACAACGAGATCCGGACCGCTCGGGGGAGATGCGGTGCACAGAGGGCTGCACGGGCGTGGTGCCTTGTTCGACAGCGAGCCCGCGGGTCTCGTTCCGCGGCTCGTCGGGCTGCGCCCGTACGAGCTGCGTGCCGTGGACGCCAAGGACGTCGCGGACGCCGGGGAGCTGCCGTTCGTGGTGCTCTGCGGCGGGCGCGGGCTGGGCAAGAGCGCGGTGCTGGCCGAACTGCGGGAGGCCTACCAGGAGGAGACCCGCAAGGACGAGCGGCTCCGGCACACGCCGCTGGCGCTGATCGACTGCGAGAGCGAGGAGTTCGCCCGGCCCTGGCCGGAGCAGACCGCCGAGACCTGGTCGCCGGTGTCGCACGCGCTGCTCGTGCTCGCCGAGCAGCTCGGCGAACGGGTCAAGCACGCCGGGAAGATCGCCTTCCCGCGGCTGCTCGCGGGCCTGGTCGCCGTCCACGCACCCGACTGGCGCGACGCCGAGGCGGACCGCATCCGGCGGGAGCTCAGGCGGATCCTGCTGCTGAACGACGGCGGCCCGGGGTTCGGCCACTTCGCCGGCCGGATGGCGGGCCGGGTGGTGGCCAAGGTGATCGCGGCGGCCGCGGGCCAGGACCCGTTCCTGTCCGCGACCATCGAGGCGACCCTGGAGTCGGTCTCCGAGGGGTTCGGCAGCCGCAAGCAGCAGAAACCGTCCCTCTGGTACCGCACCTATCCGAACGCGGGCGGCAACGCCACCCGTGGACTCATCCTGCTCTCCCAGCACTTCCGGGCGGACGGCCCCTCCCGCGAGCACGCCGAGCGGTATTTGGTGCGGGCGCTGCTCGCCGATCTCACCGAGGCCTACGCGGGCATCGGCTCGCGCCTCAGACGCCTGGGCCGCCCGCTCGTCCTGCTCGACAACGCGCACGCCGGACCGGGCCCGGGCCTGATCGGGCCGGTCCTGCGCGATCGCGCCGAGGGGTTCGCCGACGAGGTGGTCTTCGTCGCCACCGTGCGCGGCCCCGATCTCCCGGCCGTGCGCGGCACCCTCCGGCACGAACTCGCCGAAGTGGCCCGGCGCTTCGACTGGCGCGCTGACACCTCACCCGCGTCCCGCGCGCTGCTGGTGTCGCTGCCCCCGCTGTCCCCGGACGACACGCTGCACATCGTCGGCGCCGTCTGCGAGGACGTCGAGGTCCCGCCCCGGCTTCCGCACGCCACCCACCGGCTGACCGGCGGCAACCCCCTGGGCATCACGCTGCTCGCCGCGTCCGCCGCCCAACACCCGCAGGAGGCCGCCTCACTGGGCCGGCTGCTCACCGCGCCGGTCACCCTGCGTGAGGACCAGACCGACGACGGCCGCCCCACCCGCGACGAACTCCTGGAACAGCTCGTCCCGTCCGACCGGCTGGAGGAGCTGACCGTGCTGGCCGCCGCCCACGACCACGAGTCGGCGTGTGCCCTGGCCGACGCCCAACTGCCGGACGACTTCGGCTCGGTCGGCGTACGCACCCTGGAGGCCCGCCTCGCCGAGGAGGGACTGCCCGCCGCGCCGGGCCACTTCGTGGGCGATCCGTTCGTCCGCACCCTGCTGCTGCTCCGGCTGCACCACCAGCACGCGGACCACGGCAAATGGCGCGACGTGCACGAGACGCTGATCCGGCACTACACCGACGAGGACGACGACCCGGCCCGCGCCCGCTACCGCCTCCACCACGAACTCGCCCTGGGGGACACCCAGGGAGCGGTGGCGTACCTGCGCGACACCTTCCACTCCCTCGACACCCGGACCTGGCTGGACACGCTCCGCTTCCTCACCTCGGCGCCGTACTTCCACGCGCACGACGATGCGGGCCGCGACTTCGCGGGCCCGGACGACCGGCGGGCGGCGATCGCTCTCGACCGCTCGGGCACCCGGCAGCAGCCGCCGGAGGGCGTGGACCCGCTGCTGCACCAGCGCGTACGGCGGCTGCTGCACGCGGTCTGGCAGCTCACCGATCCGCTGGTGCTGCCCGACGCCCGGGTGTGCGACCGGCTCCAGTTCGAGCTGCTCCAGCTGTCGGACATGCCGGAGACGGGCGGCGCGCTGTTGTGGCAGGCCTCGCAGGACTGGCCGCGGGACGCGCTCGCCGGGCGGCCGCTGCGCACTCCGGACGGTGACGAGTCCGACGACCGGGACGGGGAGACGTGATGGCGCGCAGGGGAAGAGGCCTGGTGGCGTGGGTGCGCGAGATCCTGGCGATCCCGCTCTACCGCTGCCTGGCCCTGCTGCTGACGGCAGGGGTGGTGGCCGGGCTGTACTTCGGGATCACCGCCCTCACCCGCACCGACCGCTCGTGCGCGAGGGGCGTCGTACGCCCCGAGGGCAGCGCGGAGTGCGTCGGGGTGTCGGCGACGACGTACGACTTCGGGCACGCCCAGTTCGCTGACACCATCAAGGCGATCAACCGCGAGAACGACTCCCTGAAGTCTGGCAGTTACGTCACCGTCGCGCTGCTGGAGCCGTTCACGGCGACCGACGCCGACAACCTGGCGGACGTGCAGCACGAGCTTCAGGGCGCGTATCTGGCGCAGTACCAGGCCAACCATGCCTCCAACGGACAGAACCCGGCGATCCGGCTGGTGCTCGCCAACCCCGGGGCCACCGGCGAGCACTGGCAGTACACGATCGACGAGCTGGAGCGGATGACGAAGGGCGCGGACCGGCTGCGGGCGGTCACCGGGGTCGGCATGAGCACGGAGAACAACAAGAAGGCCGTGGCGGAGCTGACCCGGCGCGGGATCCCGGTGATCGGCAGCTCCATCACCGCCGACGACCTGGCCAACGGCCAGAACGGCACGGACCCCTTCCCGGGCCTGGCCCGGGTCTCCCCGACCAACACGGACGAGGCCCGCGCACTGGCCTCCTTCGCCAAGGTGACGGCGGGCAAGGCGCTGCTGGTGTACGACAAGCCGGGCGACCCGTACACGCGGACGCTGCAGAAGTCGTTCGCGAAGCTGATCGAGGGCTCGCCGTACGAGCCGCAGCCCTTCACCCCGCCGGCCGACCGCAGCAAGGAGGGCACGACGGCCAACACCTTCCGCCAGATCACGCACCTCGTCTGCGACACGTCACCGGGCACGGACACGATCCTGTTCGCGGGCCGGCACACCCAGCTGCGGCAATTCATCAACGCACTGGGCGGACGCGGCTGCCAGAACCGCGAGTTCACGGTGCTGACGGGCGACGAGGGCTCGTACCTCACCGGCGACAAGGACCTCGACCGGGACGCCCTCAAGCACAACCTTTCGGTGCGCTACACCGCCCTCGCCCACCCCGACGCCTGGACGACGGACCCCGTGGCGACCGGCGGCTCGGCGAAGGACGCACAGGTCCTGGACCGGCTGCTGGCGAGCAGCGAGCGGGAGCCGATCGGACCCATCGGCACGATCGGCCTGGCCGACGGCCAGCTGATCATCGCCTACGACGCCATGCAGCTGGCCGTCCACGGCATCCGCGAGGCCACCCCCGACGGCGAGGTGGTCCCGCCCCTCGCCGACGTCGGCCTGCAGTGGCCGCAGGTCAAGGGCTCACTGCGGGTGACCGGGGCGAGCGGCTGGATCTGCCTGGACGTCCACGGCAACCCGTACGACAAGGCCGTACCGATCGTGGAACTCACCCCGGACGGCCGCTCCCGCTTCGTGAAGATCGCCTGGCCGGAAGGAAAGCCGCCGGGGAAGGAGTGCCTGCCGCCGTCCTGACACGGCAACCGCTAAGCGGCACCACCCGACCGCTCGAGTCGTCCGATCAGCCGTTCGAATCGAGCCCGCCAGCGCGGCTCGGACTCGCCCTCCCCCCGGAACTCGTGCGTGAACCGCAGTACGGCAGCCTCGTCCCCGTCCCGCTCCAGATGGAAGCGGATCCGGCCGCCGCCCTCCACCGTGTACTCGGCGACCCGGTCCACGTCCCACGCGGTGACCTGCCCGCTGCCCAGCTCACGCAGGGTGACCGCGCCGCCGAGCCGCGGCTCGAGGACCTCGGCCTCGGTGAACCAGCCGGCGAGCCCCTCCTGGGTGGCCAGCGCCGGCCAGACCTTCTCCATGGGCCGGGGAAGCCGCACCAGGAAGTGCAGGATGTGCGTGTGCCCGTGGGTCAGGCTGGTGCCTTGCTCGATGGAACCGGTCATGCCACCAGCCTGACCCTTCGGGAGGGGTTCCGCACTGTTGCCCTTGACGGCGGTTGAGCGCGTTCTGGGGTGCATGAGTGGGTGCCCCTTCTGTGGCGTGCCCGGGCCACGGAAGAGAACTGGAGTTCTTGCATCGAATGCGTGACCTTTGTGCACGGTGGTCGTTGAGTGCGGTGACGGGGTGTTTCGAGCCGGGCGGGGGTGATGGGGTGGGCGGATTGCGGGAGGTGGCGGCGCCGTTCGTGGTGCCCGGGCCGTCCGGCGTGGCGATCCGTGACCGACTCAAGGGGCTCACCGCCCGGGACGAGGAGGTGCTGCGGCTGGTCGGCGGCCACCTCGGCTCCCTGGCCTCCCGGGATCTGAAGGCGCGGTGTGCGGTAGGGCTGGACCACGACAGCGACCGGTGGGCCGAGCGTAAGCGGGATCTGACCGGTCAGTCCTCGTCGCGGTGGGCGGGCAGCATCACGAAGGCCACGCATGATCAGTGGGCGCTGGCAAGGCGCGGCCAGGCCGCGCACCTCCAGAACCTGGAGGCCGGGATCGACACGATCCGGCACCGACTGTTGCTCCCGGTCGGGGCGAAGGGCTCGAAGCGGGCTCCGGGCGGCTACCGCAACACGAGCGAGTGGTTCGCCAAGACCCGCCGCCTGCACGTGCTGGAGAACCGGCTGGAGCAGGAGCGCGCCGACCGGGAGGCCGGGCGGGTGCGCGTGGTACGGGGCGGCAAACGGCTGCTCACCACCCGGCGCCACCTGGAGCAGGCCCAGCTCACCGAGGCAGAGTGGCGTCGCCGGTGGGAAGCCTCGCGCCGCTTCCTCCAAGCCGACGGCGAGTCCGGCAAGCGGTACGGCAACGAGACGATCCGCGTCAGCCCCGGCGGCGAGGTCAGCATCAGGCTCCCCGCCCCGCTGGCCCACCTCGCCAACACCCCGCACGGGCGGTACATGCTCGCCGCCCGCGTTTCGTTCCCGCACCGGGGCGAGCAGTGGCGCGACCGCGTGCAGGCGAACCGGGCGGTGGCCTACCGCATCCACGAAGCCACCGACAGGGACCGCTGGTACCTGACTGCCTCGTGGACGATCCCCCTGGTCCAGACCGTGCCCCTGGCCACCGCCCAGGCGAGCGGTCTGGTCGGTGTGGACACCAACGCCGATCACTTGGCCGCCTGGCGGCTGGACGCGCACGGCAACCCGGTCGGCTCCCCGCTCCGGTTCGACTACGACCTGACCGGCAGCTCACAACACCGGGATGCGCAGGTGCGCCACGCCCTCATCCGCCTCCTGCACTGGGCCGCCCGGCATGGCCTCGCGATCGCGGTCGAGGACCTGGACTTCAGCGCCGAGACCACCCGGGAGAAGCACGGCCGCCGCAAACGCTTCCGCCACCTGATCTCCGGCATGCCCGTGGCCCGGCTGCGGGCCCGGCTGGCATCCATGGCCGCCGAACTCGGCATCCCCCTGGTCGCCGTCGACCCCGCCTACACCTCCAAGTGGGGCGCCCAGCACTGGCAGAAACCCCTCAGCGGCACCAAACGCAAGACCACGCGGCACGACGCGGCCGCCGTGGCGATCGGCAGGCGCGCCCTGGGGCACCCGATCCGGCGACGGACGACACCGCCCCGTACCCACCAGAGCGATGGGTACGGGCATCGGACCGTCCAGGCCGGACCGGGCGCCTCGGGGCGTGAGGGACCCCGCCCCCGCATCCCCGGACCACGGACACGATCCGTCGGCGCCGGAAGCGGAGCGAACGCGGGCAACCAGAACACCCAACACCGTTCGGGGTGTTCGGCTGAGCATGAGACCTGGCAACAGGACTCGCTCCCGCTCAGTCTCTAGGAACGGTTCCGCACGGCGCGTGAGTCTTCTTGTCGAAGATCCACTCGTCGATGGTCGGGTTGTCGGGGTCCTTGCGCGCGATCGCGACCCCGTGCCGCCCGGCGGCGTCGGCGGCGTCCGGCACGAGCGTCACTCCGGGAATCCGCGCGACCGCGCGGTAGAACGCCGCGCGCTGCTCGGCCGGCACGATGGCGTCCCGGATCAGGTCGCCGACCAGCACGAACGTGGCCTGGTCGGTCTGCTGGCCGCTGTACTTCGGGGCGGTCGTGCGTAGCCAGTCGTACATCTCGTCCGGGTCGGTGGGCAGCGTGGCCAGGTGCTTGTAGTTGGTGGACACCTCGTAGCCGGGCTGAGCCTGGGGATCGCTGGCCCACTGGCCCCGGCCCGTCTCCCGCAGCAGCCCCTTGCGGGTGCCGTCCACCGACTGCCAGCTCTCCAGCTGGTGCAGCGGCGGGATCTTCGTCTTCTTGCCGTCCTGGTACTGCGCGTACGACACCTTGCTGTCCACGTACACGAACTGGTCGTCGCGGATCTCGCCGTAGGACGGCTCCTGCTCGGCCGCCAGGGCGATGTCCTCCAACAGGGCCACGGTGGCCTTGGTGGGCGGCTGGGCCTTCGCATCGGCGCCGCCGGACGACGGCAGGACGACGAAGGTGACGGCGACCGCACCGTCCCCACCGGCACCCCGAGCGCCTCCGCGGCGGCCTGGTAGTCCAGCCCGGACCACACGCACAGCGCCAGCACCTCACGCTCGACCCGACGCAGCTTCGCCAGGGCCGTCTGCACGAGGGCCAGTCGGTCGGTGTCGTCGAGGCGCGCGGCGACCTCGTCGGCGAAGTCGCGTACGGTCTCGTCGCGCGGGAGGCGGGCGACGGCCGCCGCGTGTTCTCGGGCGGCGCGGCGGGTGTTGCGCGCGACGTTGGTGGCGATGCCGAGCAGCCAGGGGCGCAGTGAACCGCCCTCCTCGTCGAGCCGGTCCCGAAGCCGCCAGGCGTCCAGGAACGTCAGCGAGACGACGTCCTCCGCCGTGCTCCACTCCCCCGTCAGGCGGTAGGCATGGTTGTAGACGGAGCGTGCGTACGCGTCGAAGAGGTCGCCGAAGGCGTCGTGGTCCCCCGCGCGGACGCGCTTCCGCAGATTCGTCTCCACTCCCCTTGCCCGTCCGTACGACGAAGGCCGGTTCCCGTGACATGGGTCAGGGGAACCGGCCTCGACGGTGAGCTCGTTACACGCCCGCGTAGGAGTGCTTGCCGGAGACGAAGATGTTCACGCCGTAGTAGTTGAACAGCCAGCAGCCGAAGGCGATCAGCGCGATGTACGCGGCCTTGCGGCCCTTCCAGCCGGCCGTGGCGCGGGCGTGCAGGTAGCAGGCGTAGGCGACCCAGGTGATGAAGGCCCAGGTCTCCTTGGGGTCCCAGCCCCAGTAGCGGCCCCACGCGTCGCCCGCCCAGATCGCGCCCGCGATGATCGTGAACGTCCACAGCGGGAAGACGGCCGCGTTGACGCGGTAGGAGAACTTGTCGAGCGAGGACGAGGCGGGCAGCCGCTCCAGGAACGAGGTCGCGAAACGGCCGGGCTTGCCGCCGCTCGCCAGCTTGTTCTCGTAGGAGTCCTTGAAGAGGTAGAGGATCGTGCCGACCGCGCCGACGTAGAAGACCGCGCCGCACAGGATCGCCGTGGAGACGTGGATGTACAGCCAGTACGAGTGGAGGGCGGGAACCAACTGGTCGCTGGCGGTGTACAAGACAGTGACGGCGACACCGAGGTCGAGGAGGACCGTGGTGATCAGGAACAGGCCGAGCCAGCGGACGTTCTTCTTCAGCGCGAGCAGCGTGAGGTACACACCGACGGCGACGGTGGAGAAGGTGATGTTGAACTCGTACATGTTGCCCCACGGCGCCCGCTGCACCGAGGCGGCGCGGGCGATCACGCCGGCCAGCTCGACGAGGAAGGCGACCACGGTGAGCGAGATGGCGATACGCCCGTAGAGGTCGCCCTGCTCGTCACCGCCGTGCGCGCCCGGCCCGTCGGGCACGTCGCGGGAGCCGGTCGCGGCCCGCACGACGACCTTCGGCCGCTCCAGTACGGCGGTGCCGCCGGCGTTCTTCACGGTGACGGCCGGTGCCTTCTTCGCCGCCGGCGTGGAGGTCAGCGCGGCGGCGGTGCGGCCGACCTTGCTGCGGCTGCCGAAGAGCCATTCGGCGATGTACGCGAAAAAGGCCAGGGTGTAGACGGCCATCGCGGAGTAGATCAGCGTGTTGCTGATGTTCGCGAGGTGTTCGTTGGTCGCGGTGGCCAACTCGGTTGTGGCGGCGAGAGTCAATTCGGCTCAGCCCCTTCGGCAGGTACGACTTGGGGGTCGGGTTTGGGGGAATCTGAGGGGTCGTCGTCAGGGTCGGGAGCCCCGGGGGCCTGGTCGTACAGGATCCCGGCGAGGTCGCCGAGCTCCTCGGGTACCTTGGCGGACTCGCTGCGGCCGAGCCCGGCCATCTCGACGACGGTCACGCCGTCCGCGCCCTTCACCGCCCGCACCCACACCCGGCGGCGCTGGATGAACAGGGAGCCGGCGAGACCGAAGATCGCGGCGACCGCGCCGCCGAGCGCCCAGCCGCTGCCGGGCTGCTGCGTGACCTGGAAGTTCGCCCACTGCTTGGTGCCCTCGTAGGTGATCGAGCCGGCGTCGTTCGGGAGGGTCATGGTCTGACCGGGCTTCAGGTTCTTCCTCAGCTGCTCGCCCTTGGAGTCCTTGAACCCCTTCATGTGCGTCTTGTCGAGCTGGTACACGCTCTGCGGGATGCCCGAGTCGACGCCGAGGTCGCCGTGGAACGCCTCCAGGTTGAGCACCGGGTTCAGCAGCGCCGGGAACTGCGAGGACACCGAGGCGCCCCCGCCGTAGGTCGGCAGGAAGAACGCCTGGAAGCCGAGCTGTTCGGAGACGCCCTTGGGGTTCTTGTAGCCGTCCATGACCTTGACCACGCCGGAGGAGCTGACGTTGGAGTCCAGCGGCAGCAGCGGTACGGCGTTGTGGAAGACGACATTGCCCTTGCCGTCCTTGACGGTCACGACGGGGGCGTAGCCGTGGGCGGTGAGGTAGACCTTCGAGCCGCCGATCTCCAGCGGTTCGTTGACCTTGACGGTGGTCTTCTTCTCCTTGCCGTAGGCGCCCTTGCTGTAGGTGATGGCCGCCTGGTAGGTGCGCGGAGTGCCCTTGTTGGGGCCGGTGAGCTCGTAGGTGCCGGTGAACTTGTCCAGGACGAAGCTGAACGGCTCCAGGTCGTCGGTGCCGAAGAGATTGCCGGACTTGAAGTCGTCGTAGGAGATCAGCGTGTTGGAGAAGCCGTCGCCCTCGACGATCAGCTTGTTGCCCTCGGACTTGAACAGCTGGCCCCAGGCGAAGGCGGTCAGCATCACGATCAGCGCGATGTGGAAGGCGAGGTTGCCGACCTCCCGCAGATATCCCTTCTCGGCTGCGACGGCGTCATCAGCGAGGTGGGCGCGGAAGCGGCGCTTCTTCAGCAGGGCGAGCGCGGCCTCGCGGACCTGCTCGGGCTCGGCCTCGGTGCGCCAGGTCGTGTACGCGGGCAGCCGGGTCAGCCGCTTGGGCGCGCGCGGCGGGCGGCCGCGCAACTGGCCCACGAACTGCCAGGTGCGGGGCACGATGCAGCCGATGAGCGAGACGAACAGCAGGATGTAGATCGCGGAGAACCACACCGAGCTGTAGACGTGGAAGAGGCCGAGCTTGTCGTAGACGCTCGCGAGGGTCTCGTGGGCGTCGCGGAAGTCGGCGACCTTCGTCGCGTCGGTCCCGGACTGCGGGATCAGCGAGCCGGGGATCGCGCCGAGCGCCAGCAGCAGGAGCAGCAGCAGCGCGACCCGCATGGAGGTCAGCTGCCGCCAGAACCAGCGGGCCCAGCCGATGACGCCCATGCCGGGCAGGTTGGCCGACGACTCCTGGGGCGCGGTCGACAGCTGGGAGCCGGCGGCACTCAGGTCCTGGTCGTCCGGGGCGGCCTGGGGCTCACCAGTCGGCGTGCCGGTTGTCGTCTTGCTCATCGATCAGATCCCCACAGTGAAGCCGTTGGACCAGGACTGCATGTCCTGCACCAGGTGGTCCCAGGCACCGGTCAGCAGCAGCACACCGGTCACGATCATCATGGTGCCGCCGATGCGCATCACCCAGGTGTAGTGGCGCTTGACCCAGCCGAAGGCGCCGAGCGCCTTGCGGAAGGCGACCGCGGCGAGCACGAAGGGCACACCGAGGCCGAGGCAGTAGGCGACGGTCAGTATGGCACCGCGGCCCGCGCTCGACTGCTGGGAGGAGAGCGCCAGCACGGAGGCGAGAGTCGGGCCGATGCAGGGCGTCCAGCCGATGCCGAACAGCGCACCCAGCAGGGGGGCACCGATCAGTCCGGTCACGGGCCGCTTGTGGAAGCGGAACTCCCGCTGGGTGAGCCAGGGCATCAGCCCCATGAAGAAGACACCCATGAGGATCATGAGCGCGCCGAGCACCTTGGACAGGACGCCCCGCTGGCTCTGGAGCGTGTCACCGAAATAGCCGAACAGCGCTCCGCTGGAGACGAACACGGCGGTGAAGCCGAGCACGAAGAGGGAGGCGCCCGCGACCATCCGTCCGCGCCTGGCCTCGGCCAGGTCGGTGCCGGTGACGCCGGTGACATAGGACAGATAGCCGGGGACGAGCGGCAGGACGCACGGGGAGAAGAAGGAGACGAGTCCGCCGAGCAGCGCGATGGGCAGGGCGACGAGCAGGGCGCCGTTGAGCACCGTCTGGTTCGGGTCCGTCGCCGCGGCGAGCATGGACACTCCGGTCACGTCACTTCTCCGCGAGGACCGGGGAGATCATCTTGCGCAGCTTCTCCTCGCTGAGCGCGGACAGCGAGCGGGCGGCGATCTTCCCGTCCCGGTCGAGTACGAGCGTGGAGGGGATCGCCTGCGGGTTGAGGGTGCCCTTGCCGAAGCGGAGCATCAGCTTGCCCGTCGGGTCGTACAGGCTCTGGTAGCTGACGCCGTACTGCTTCTCGAAGGCGCGCGCGGGACTGGTGCTGGTGTCGCGGGTGTTGATTCCGACGAACTGCACGCCCTGCCCCTTGAGGTCCTGGAAGACCTTCTCGAAGTCAGGCGCCTCGGCGCGGCACGGCGGGCACCAGGAGCCCCACACGTTCAGGACGACGATCTTGCCCTTGTAGTCGGCGACGTCGAGCTGCTTGCCGTCGACGGTCTTGCCGGACAGGTCGGGTGCGGCGGCCCGCTCCCCCTTGTCGGCGGTCGCGATGCCGTCCTTGCCCATGACGAAGTTGGTGTTGCCGCCTCCGCCGGACGTGCCCCCGGAGCTGCACGCGGACAGCAGCAGCGCGGCCACGGCGGCACCGACGGTGGTCAGGGCGGCGCGGCGCGAGCGGATCCAGGTCGTCGAGCACAGGGGGGCGCTGCTGGCGGCACTCATGTGAAAAGTTTCGCATGCCCGTTCCGAGGATCTTGCGCACCCCCCTTGTGGGCGGAAACCCGCATTTCAGGCGGCGTCCTGGGAGGCCGTGGCGGTCGCGGAGGCGGCCGTGGTGTCCTTCAGGAACTCCTTCCAGCCGCCGGTCGGCTGCTGACCGACCTCCAGCGTGCGCAGCTTGGCGACCACTTCCGGCCGCTGCACATCGAGCCAGTCCGCGAACTGCCGGAAGGAGACCAGCCGTACGTCCGCGCCCTTCTCCTTCTCCTTCTCCTGCGCGATGTGCTTGAACGCCTGCTCCACGGCGTCCATGTAGATGCCGCCGTTCCACTGCTCGAAGTGGTTGCCGATGAAGAAGGGTGCACGGTTTGTCTCGTATGCCCGCTGAAAGCCAGTTATGTATGCCTGGGCGGCCTGCTGTCGCCAGCCCGGGTAGTTGTAGGCGGGCGCCTTGGTGGAGTTGATCGACTGGTTGGCGAGGATGTTGTAGTCCATCGAGAGGACCTCGAACCGGTGTCCGGGGAAAGGAATCTGCTGCAACGGCAGGTCCCAGATCCCCTGCCGCTTCTCGGGCCAGATCTGCCGGCCGCCGGGCGAGGAGGCGTCGTAGCGCCAGCCGAGCTCGCGGGCGGCGGGCAGCAGGTTGTCCTGGCCGAGGAGGCAGGGCGTACGGCCGCCGACGAGTTCCTTGTCGTAGTCGAAGGGCAGGGCCGGCAGATCGGTCCACCCGGTGTTGGTCCGCCACTCCTTCACGAACGCCTTCGCCTGCGCGATCTCGCTCTTCCACTGCTGCGGGGTCCAGTTGCCGACCGTGCCGTAGCCGCCGCAGAAGTGGCCGTTGAAGTGGGTGCCGATCTCGTGGCCCTCGAGCCAGGCGCGGCGGACGTTGGTGAGCGTGGCCCTGACGTGGTCGTCGTTGAGGTAGCCGATGTCGGAGGCGCCGCGCGGGTTGTTGGGCGGGTCGTAGAGCCGCTTCTTCGACTCGGGCAGCAGATACAGCCCGGAGAGGAAGAAGGTCATGCTCGCGCCGTGCTCCTTGGCGAGGTCCAGGAAGCGCGGGAAGAGCCCGTTGCCGACCTCACCGGCCCCGTCCCAGGAGAAGATCACGAACTGTGGCGGCTCCTGGCCGGGCTCCAGCGGCTCGGGTCGGGCGGGCTGGTGCGGCTGCTTGCCGGTGAAGGAGGTCGAGCCGTCTCCGAGGGGGCGGGCGGTGTGGGTCGGACCACCACCGGGCTTTCGGGAACCGCCGGCGTGGGTCGAACTGTCCGATGGTGTGAGGGTGCCGCACCCCGCGAGTCCGACGGCGGCCGCGGCGCCCGCGCCGAGACCGAGTGCTCCCCTACGTGTCAGAGTGGGCATCGCATTCCCGTTCGTCGCGTTCTCTGGTGGTCACCCATTCAGAGGACGCGACGAACGAGGAGGTTCCCCGCGATCACACCGGTCCCGCAACAAATGTCACGAGCGTGTCATAGAGCCCCGTGGACCGCTTTCCTTACGCCTCGCGGCCGACGCCCACACCCCTCGCGGCCGGCGTCTGTGCTCCGCGGCCGGCGCCGGTGGCTACGCCCCGAAGGCCTTGCCCTGCCCCTTCACCGGCTTGGCGCCCGCGAGGAGATGGGCCGGGACGAGGTCGCGGGCGGGCTCGGTGTAGCCGACGGACACGATCTTGTCGCCCTGGTACGTGAAGGTCGTCAGCGAGGCGAGCGTGCACTGCCGCTTGCGCGGGTCGTGCCACAGCCGCCGCCGCTCGACGTACGACCGCACGGTCCAGATCGGCAGCTGATGACTGACGAGCACGGCCTCGTGCCCACGGGCCGCGTCCTTGGCGGCGTCCAGCGCCCCCATCATCCGCACGACCTGGTCGACGTACGGCTCGCCCCACGACGGCTTGAACGGGTTGACGAGGTGCTTCCAGTTGTCGGGCTTGCGCAGCGCGCCGTCCCCGACACCGAAGGTCTTGCCCTGGAAGACGTTGCCGGCCTCGATGAGCCGCGCGTCGGTGGCGAGGTCCAGCCCGTGCGCCTTGGCGATCGGCGTCGCCGTCTCCTGCGCCCGCTCCAGCGGGGAGGCGACGACATACGTGACGTCGCGGGAGGCGAGGTGCTCGGCGACCCGGTCGGCCATCTGCCGCCCCAGCTCGGACAGGTGGTACCCGGGCAGCCGCCCGTAGAGGATCCCGTCGGGGTTGGCTACTTCGCCGTGCCGCATGAGGTGTACGACGGTGAGGTCGCTGCTGCTGTTGCCGTTGCCGTTGCCGTTGCTCATGCTGCCGTGGCCTCCGCCGCCGCTCGGGCCGCCGCCGGAAGGGCGTCGGCGATCCGCTGAACCGCACGCTCGTCGTGGGCCGTGGACACGAACCAGGACTCGAAGGACGACGGCGGCAGGTAGACGCCGTTCGCCAGCAGCGCGTGGAAGAAGGCGGTGAAGCGGAAGGACTCCTGCGCCTTGGCGTCCTCATAGTTGCGGACCGGACGGTCCGTGAAGAAGACGGAGAACATGTTGGAGGCGCTCTGCAGCGTGTGCGCGACGCCTTCCTTGCTGAGGGCCTCGGAGACGAGCGTCTGGATCTGCCGCGACACGGCGTCGACCTTGTCGTACGCGGCGTCGTCGAGGAGGCGCAGCTGGGCGAGCCCGGCGGCGGTGGCGACCGGGTTCCCGGAGAGGGTGCCGGCCTGGTAGACGGGCCCGGCGGGCGCGAGGTGGCCCATGACATCGGCGCGCCCCCCGAAGGCGGCTGCGGGGAACCCGCCTCCCATGACCTTTCCGAAGGTCATGAGGTCGGGGGTGACTCCGTCGATCCCGTACCAGCCGCTCTTGCTGGTGCGGAAGCCGGTCATGACCTCGTCGGAGATGAACAGGGCCCCGTTCTGGGCGCAGGCGGCCTTGAGGCCCTGGTTGAACCCGGGCAGCGGCGGCACGACACCCATGTTCCCGGGCGAGGCCTCGGTGATGACGCAGGCGATCTCGCCGGGGTGGGCGTGGAAGGCCTCGTGCACCGCCTCGAGGTCGTTGTAGGGCAGGACGATGGTGTCGCCGGCCTGGGCCCCGGTGACGCCGGGGGTGTCGGGCAGGGCGAAGGTGGCCACGCCGCTGCCGGCCGCGGCGAGCAGGGAGTCGACGTGCCCGTGATAGCACCCGGCGAACTTGATCACCTTGGCCCGCCGGGTGAACCCGCGCGCGAGCCGGATGGCGGACATGGTGGCCTCGGTGCCGCTGGACACGAGCCGCACCTGCTGCACGGGCTCGACCCGCTCGACGATCTCCTCGGCGAGCGCGACCTCGCCCTCACCGGGAGTGCCGAAGGACGTACCGTGAGAGACGGCCGCCTGCACCGCGGCGATGACCTCGGGGTGGGAGTGTCCGAGGATCATGGGCCCCCAGGAACACACGAGATCGACGTATTCACGGCCATCCGCATCGGTCAGATACGGACCGTTGCCGGACACCATGAACCGGGGCGTACCGCCCACGGCACGGAAGGCACGGACCGGGGAGTTCACACCGCCCGGTGTGACGGTGGCCGCACGGTCGAACAGGGCCTGCGACACAGGCGCTTCGTAGGGATAGGGCGCTCCTGAAGAGGGCGATTCGCTCATGACCTGCGACTTCTCCGACCTTCTCCGACTTGCTCGGACTCCGCTTGCTGCGTGACATCCTCAGGGTAGGCCAGGGGCGGGGAAGGGCAGGGAGCAGTGGGGGCGACCCCGCGTATCGGCGGCGTACCGGCCGTGCACCGGCCGTGCACGAGCGGGGCCGGACCTCGGCAAACCGGTGGACCGCCCCCTGCCATCTGCGAAACTGGGACCTGATACACACAGCTACACGCAGCTCGGCTCGGGGGCTTCCGCACAGGCGCGCTCAGGGCTGCGAAGATCCTGCGGGCAGGTGTTTAACCGCACGTTTCGGCGAGCGGCCGTGGGGGAGGTCACTGACACGATGATCGGGTTGCGCGGCGGGGGCCACGCGTCCTAGAAAAGCAGTCGGGTGGAGATATGCATCGCGGTGGCGGACTGGGCGAGGGGACTGACGACCTGGGTCCTCGACGTGCCCGGCGGGGAAGGCACCGGCGCGACGCGGAGGAATCGACCGAAGCACGTCAGACACACGGTGGACCGATGGAGCCCGACCGGCGCGACCGCGAGGTCGACCGGCTCCGGGCGGGGAGCAGGAATGGTGGTCGGGTGGGGGTGACGTACAAATACTTCGGCGCGCCGGACGGCGCGACCGCGGCCCGCGTCCCGATCTCGATGCGCCCCGAGGAACTCGGCGGCGACGAGCTCGGCATGAACGGCATGTTCACCAAGATCAAGCCGGAGACGATGGCGGCCATGGTGCTGACCGGCATCGAAGGCGTCCCCCTCCACAAGGTGCCGCCCCTGGAACTGGTCGTCCTGCACCCCGACTACGCGGTCGTGAAACTCCCCATGACGGTCGTCGATCCCCTGCGCGACATCGGCGAGGAAGCGGTGGGCGCG
This sequence comes from Streptomyces sp. NPDC001315, assembly GCF_042896175.1. NCBI lineage: Bacteria > Bacillati > Actinomycetota > Actinomycetes > Kitasatosporales > Streptomycetaceae > Streptomyces > Streptomyces sp. NPDC001315. Next base: position 55,938 of record NZ_JBIAWZ010000024.1, read on the forward strand.
GCGGCGTTCATCTGGTCGACGGTGCCGGACCGGGGCGGGCCGCGAGACGCCTTCAACGTGTACCAGTTGCTGCACGAATGGCAGGACTTCAGCCATCGGCTGCATGAGGCGGGGCATCAGCCGTACTGCCTGGTGTGGCCCTGACCTGGGGTTTCGTGGTGTTCGGGCGGGGCTTTCGGGCTCCGCCCTCGTCATGTCCCGGACGGGGCTGCGGCGGCTCCTCCACAGAAGAACCGTCGTCGGCGTGGACCTGGGCCACCGGCACGTGGGGGTCGCCGTCGCCGCGTTCGACCTGACGGTCCAGGCCGAGGACCGGGTCGCGGTGGACGTCGACGGCCACCCCGGGCGGGCACCAGCGGCATGCCCTGGCGCCGCTTCCTCGTCTTCAACGCCATCGGCGCCGCGCTGTGGGTCGGCCTGTGGGCGAGCCTCGCCTATGTGGCCGGCAGCCACATCACCGCCATCTACGACGAGATCAGCCGCTACCAGCTCTACGCACTCATCGCCCTGGTCGTCCTGGTCGCCGCACTCGTCCTCCGGCACGTATGGCGCCGCCAGCACCAGGACTGACCCGGGGACTGTTCACGTCTAGCGTTCGGGTACGGCCGACACCCGGCGACAGCGAGCGAGCACGACCACCGCGCCCAGCCCGATCAGGGCCGCGAGCGCCCCGTAGCCGTAGGTGAGCGTGGCGAGTGAGGCGACGACGGCGATGAGCAGCGGACCGCCCGCGTCGCCGAGTTCGCGGCCGAGTTCGGCGGTGCCCATGGTCTGGCCCAGGCGTTCGACGGGGGTCCCCGCAGCCAGGGCGGCGAAGCCGAGCGGGGTGATCAGGCCCGTGCCGACGCCGATCAGGGCGGCCCCGACGAGGATGCCGGTCAGTCCCGGCAGCATCGCGCAGGCCAGCCCCGCGGCGGTGACCGACAGCCCCGCGGCAAGGCCGGTCCGAGTGGTGAGGCGGCCGTCGTCCAGAGCGCGCCCTGCTCGCGGCTGGACGACGGCCGCGCATCCGGCGAGTACCGACACCGCTGCCCCGGTCGCAACGGTGCCCAGCCCTGCCGCCCGGCCGGAGACGGGCAGGAAGCCGACGCCTACCGACAGCGCCGCGGTGGCCGCGGCGAGCGCGGCCGTCGGGGCGAGGAAGACCGGGTCGGCCAGCCGGCGGCCCAGGTCCAGGAGTGTCTGCCGGGCCTTGGGCAGCGGCGGTACGTCGGGGACGGCGAGCGCGGCCCAGAGCGCGACCGTAGCGCCGAGCACCGCCAGTACGGTGAAGAGCAGGCGCAGTCCGCCAGCCCAGACCAGGACGCCGCCGAGCAGCGGCCCGAGGGTGTAGCCGATGGACTTGTAGAAGCCGTAACTCCCGAAGGCCCGGCCGTGCTTGACCGCCGGGTTGAGCCGGGCCACCAGGGCCGAGGCCGACGGGGAGAAGGCGGAGGCCGCGGCTCCCTGGCCGAGGCGCGCGGCCCAGAGCCAGCCGGGGCTGTCGGCGAGGGCGTACAGCGCGGAGGCGAGAGCGAAGGCGACCAGGCCGCCGAGAAGGACAGGACGCGCGCCGATCCGGTCGGCGAGGGTGCCGAACACCGGCTTCAGCACCACCTCGGCACCGTCGTACAGCGCGAGCAGACCGCCCAGCACCAGCAACGAGGTGACAGCGCCATTGCCGTGGCCGCCGAGGTTGGCGGCGATGCCGTGCGCGCCGAAGGCAGTGGTGAACCCCGACGCGTACAGCGGCCACATCTGCCGCGCGGGGGCCGCCTGTGCGGTCACTGCTCCTCCTCCGGTATCTGGTGGAGTGCGGCGAAGACCCGCTCGGCGTAGTCCTCGCAGGCGGCGGTGGACTGCCTGAGCCGTTCGCCGGCCTCGGCCGCCTCCGGAGCGCCGAACACGTCGCGCACGGTCAGGTCACGGTGCCAGCGCCGCAGCCGCTCCAGCGATTGCTCCTCTTCCTCCAGCTCGGCCAGCGTGAACTTGGCGGTCCGGATCTCCTTGGCCAGCTCAGCCTCGAACTTGCCGCAGTCCGCGAGGAACTCCGCCCAGTCCGCGGAGCGCGCGGCGGTGAACATCGCCTGGAAGCGGGTCGCGTCCTGGGGCCCGCGTCCGCACGCGGTCAAGGCCACCGCCTGTCCGCCCGCCTGCTCAGTGAGCGCAACCGCCCGGCCGACGCCGTCGGCGAAGACCGGCACGTCCGGAACGGCCCACACGCCCTGACCGAGCGAGAGCGCGCCGATCCTGCGCAGCTCCCGCCACACCGCCACCCGGTGCCGCGACGGCTCTGCGGGCAGCTTCACCACGAGAACGAGCCACTGTCCCGTCGCCGCCTGCTTCGGGGACTTGCCGGACTCGCTGGTCTTGCTGGACACACTGGGAAATGTAACGCCCGTTACCTGTCTCTGAGTAGCGGTGCCTCAACCAGCCCCCTCCGGGGCGGGCGTCAGCGCTTGATCGCGCCGGCGATGAGCGCCTGCAGCTGCCCGGCGGTGCGGTCGAGCGGCTCGGTGCTGCGTTTGGCCCGACACAGGGCGACCGTCCCCTCGACGGCCGCGACGACGAGCGTGGCGAGCTGCGCGGACTGCTCCGCCTCAGCGCCGTGTTCCCGCAGCGAGGTGGCCAGAAGGTTCTCCCACTGATCGAAGACCTCGGCTGCGGCAGCCAGGGCGGGCGGGATCTCATCGTCGGCCGGGGGCTCCTCGATGGCCACGGCCAGGACCGGGCAGCCGGCGCGGAAGTCACTCTCCACGACGATCGCGCGCCACAGGGCGGCGTCCGTACCCTCACCGGGCAGCTCGCGGGGCGACGACGCGCCAGGGGCGAGATCCCCGAAGTCGACGAATTCCCCACGGGAACACGGATATACAGCCCGGTCACCGGAGCCGGCAGCCCGCTCGCCCCGCCGATGCGGGTCACGCCCGCCGACGACGGCCTGATCGGCGAGTGCGCCCTCGGCATCCCTCACGAAGGTCCGCCCGGCTACGGCCACGGTGGCATGAGCGCGATGCTCCTGGACGAACTCATGGGCCGCGCCTGCGCGGCAGCCGGGATGCCCGGCCTGACCGTCTCCCTCCAGATGCGCTATCACCGCCCGGTCCCGCTGCAAACACCCCTGCGCATCCTCGCGCGAGTCACCGGCACAGACGACCGCAAGATCTTCGTGAGCGGATCGATCACCAGCCGGGCAGACCCTGACACGGAGCTCGTCACGGCTGAAGGGACCTTCGTCGCCCCCGACCCGCACCGCGCCCGCGCTCTGTTCCCCGGCATGCAGCCGTCCTGAGCAGCACCCACGGTTCGGGCCGGCCCGTCCACGATCGGCTGCCATGGACTGGCTGGATCGGATCGCGAAGCTGAGGCATCGAGAACTGCTCCGAGCCGCCACCGTCACTTCGCACGCGACCGGGCGCCGCGCAGAAACAGGGCGCTGGTGAGGACGCCGAGGAGCACGATCGCGGCGTTCACCGCGACCGCGACCTTCAGGCCGCCGAGGATGTCCGAGTCCCCGGATCCGGTCATGGCGGCGGTGGCGATGGCGCTCATGATCGGCGTGCCCATGGTGATGCCGATCTGCTGGGTCATGGTGGCCAGGCCCGTCGCCAGGCCCTGTTCATGGTCGGCGAGCCCGGAGGTGGCGGTGACCATGAAACCGACGATGACGAGCATGTTGCCGACACCGCCGGCGAAGGTGGCGACCAACAACAGCCACATCCACGAGCGGCCGTCACCGAGGCCGAGCAGGGCCGCCGTGAAGAGGGTCTGCAGGACCCCGCCGGTGATCAGCGTCGCCTTGCTGCCGACCCTCCCGATGGCCTTGGGCGCGATCGAGCCGCCGACGACCGTGCCGATGCCCAGCACGCCGAAGGACAGGCCCGCGCCCAGCGGGGAGAAGCCGAGCACTTCCTGGAGGTAGAGGGTCATCAGGAAGACCAGGGACGTCTCCGTGAGGAACGCGATCAGACCGGCGACGTTGCCCCAGGCCACCGACCGCTTGCCGAGCACGCTGAGGGGGACCAGCGGCGCGGACACCCTGCGTTCGACGGCGAAGAAGACGAGCAGCAGCACGACGCCCGCCGCCAGCGACAGCAGCACCGGCGACGAACCCCAGCCGTGCTCACCGGCCTGAGCGAAGCCGAACACGACGGCCAGCAGGCCGAGTGTGACGCTGACGGCACCGGGCACGTCCAGCTTCGGGCGCTCGTCGGGCCGGGACTCCTTGATGACCGTCGGCGCGACGAACAGGACGGCGAGGGCGACGGGCACGTTGACGAAGAACGCCCACCGCCACGACAGCAGGTCCGTCAGCACACCGCCGAGAATCGCTCCGGTGGTGAACCCGGCCGACATCAACGCCCCGTTGAGGCCGAGCGCCTTCTCCCGCAAAGGCCCTTCCGGGAACGAGGTCGTCAGCAGCGACAGCCCCGCCGGGGTCACCGCCGCGGTGGCCAGTCCCTGGAAGACACGGGCCGCGATCAGCGTCTCCGGGTTCTGCGCCAGGCCGCCCACCAGCGAGGCCGCGCCGAGTACGACGAGACCGCCGAGGAACAGCCGCCGCCGGCCGAACAGGTCCGCGACCCGGCCGAAGAGCAGCGTGAAGCCCGCGGCGCACAGGGCGAACGAGGTGGCGATCCACTGCAGGTGCGCCAGGGAGAAGCCGAGGCCCTCACCGATCACCGGCAGCGCCACGTTCAGGATGGAGAAGTCCACGGCCAGCATGAACTGGGCCGCGAGCAGCAGTACGAGCACCAGCCGCAGCCGGGGGGTGAGTTCGGCCGGAGCCGTGCCGACGGCGGCACCGGGTCCGACCCCGGGTGCGGTACCGGCCGCCTCCGAATCGATGACGGACATGATGTCGAGTCCCTTCCTCTCACGCAGAGTTGCGGAGAAAGAAGGCTCGCCCGCGGCCGTCATCCCAGCCAGAACCCTGCCTGGCACAGCCGGCGCGAGAGTAGTCATCGCAGGACCACCCTTACGGCCCCGAGCGGCGGCGCCTGCGGGCACCATGGAGAACGTCGGAGCCATGACACGGGAGGCGTTGATGGACACTCCGTCCGAACTGGGCGACTTTCTCAAGTCCCGCCGTGCCGCACTGCGCCCCGAGGACGTCGGCATCACGCCGCACCCGACCCGCCGTCGCGTCACCGGGCTGCGCCGCGAGGAACTGTCGATGCTGGCGGGCGTCAGCATCACCCACTACACCCGCCTCGAACAGGGCCGCGCCACCAGCGCCTCGGACGCCGTACTGGAGTCGATCGCGCGTACTCTGCGCCTCACCGACGACGAGACCGCCCACCTGAAAGCCCTCGCCCGCCCCACCCCCGCGTCCCGCCCCGCTCCGCCCCGGGTGGAGTACGCCAGTCCCTCGGCCCGGCAACTGCTCGCAGCCATGACCGACGTACCGGCCCTCGTCCTGGACCGGCGCACCGACGTCCTCGCCTGGAACCGGCTGGGCCACGCGCTGCTCGCCGGCCATCTGGCTCCCGAGTGCCCGGACACACCGGCCGCCCGCCCCAACCTGACTCGGATGCTCTTCCTGGACGAGCAGTACCGGGACCAGTACCCGAACTGGAACGAGGAGGCGCAGCTCGCCGTCGCCTCCCTCCGCCTGGTCGCCGGGCGCCACCCCGACGACCGCTCCCTGGCCGGGCTCGTCGGTCACCTCGCCATGAACTGCTCCGAGTTCGCCTCCCGCTGGGCCCGGCACCCGGTGCGCACCTGCACATCGGGAGTGAAGCAACTGCACCATCCGCTCGTCGGCGCGATGGAGCTCAGCTTCGAGAGCCTCGACATCCCCGGCACCTCCGGCCGGCGCCTGATCGCCTACACCGCCGAGCCCGACTCCCCGTCGGAGGCGGCGCTACGACTCCTCGGCAACGTCACCGCTTCGACATCCGCCGACAGCGCTGCCGCCGTACGACCCTGACGACAGCTCAGGCGCCGCGCTGCCCGGCGTACGGCGGCTCGGACGGGCCGAGGCGGGCGTGGGCGAGGGCTGTAGCCCCCCGGATCCCTGCGCAATTCATCGATTCCCGGCTGATCCTTTCGCGGCGCGAGGTGACCGAGCTGACTCGGCCGTCACTCAGTGGCTCACGACCGGCATGGAACCCGCGCAGATCACCGAAGCACTCACCGCCCGGCCGCCGGCCCCTCTGGCAGGGCAGCAGCCTTACTGCCTGGCCCGGTCCCGAGCCCGTGGCCGATCATGTGTGCATGGCCAAGTCCACCAGAAGAGGCGATCTGTTCCCCGGTGCCGACAGCGCCGCCCGCTTCGCCACCCCCGCCACCGCCGGCGAACGACGCCTGCTCACCGACGTCCTGGCCGCCCAGCGCGCCACGCTCGAATTGAAGTGCTCAGGGCTGGGGACGGAGTTGGTGCTGCGGGCGGTGGAGCCGTCCACGTTGTCGTTGCTCGGGATCGTCCGGCATCTCGCCGATGTCGAGCGGCGCTGGTTCCGGCGGGTGCTGGCCGGGCAGGACGCGCCCGCGCTGTTCTCGTCCGTGGCCGAGCCCGACGGGGACTTCGACGGCGCCGTGTCCGATCCGGCGGTGGTGGCGGCTTCGTGGGAGGCGTGGCGGGGCGAAGTGGCGTTCGCCGAAGCGTTCGTGAACGAGGCGGCCGATCTCGATGTCCAGGGGGTCGACTCATGGCGCGGGACCGTCTCGCTGCGCTGGGTGCTCATCCACATGGTCGAGGAGTACGCCCGCCACAACGGCCACGCCGATCTCCTGCGCGAGCGGATCGACGGCGAGATCGGGCTCTGAGCCACCTGAGTTGTCCCGGCCCCGGCCCCGGCCAGGCGGCGGGTGAGGGACGCGGTGGCGGAGATGGCCAGGGCCCTGCCCAGGACGTACGTGAAGACGGCGGCCGAGGCGCGGTCGGCCTCGGCGTCCGTGAAGCCGGCGTCCTCGTGGACGGCGAGGTCAGTGGGTCGCGGGGCATGCGCCCACGATAGGCACCGGAGGATCCCCCAGCCCCCTGCCCCTGCCCCTCCATCACGACCCGCCGTCAGGAGGAGGGGACGAGTGGGAGGGCGTCCGAGTACGCGTTCACCGGCTGGGCGACCTCCTTGACGGTACGGGCGTCGAGCGCGGCCGCGGCTGACTTCGTGCCCAGCGTGCCGCCGGGGTGCCAGGTGCCCGTGACCGTCACCCAGGTGTTGGCGGGCAGGGCCGGAGGGCCGTAGATCCGCACCTTCACGGACTGGGCGTCCGCCGCGCAGCACGTGAAGATGATCCGGGCCAGGTACCAGCCGCCGCCCTTCTTGTCGGGCGCGACGAAACCGGTCATCTGGATGCTGCGGCCCTTGATGGCCTGCTCGCGGTCCTGCTGCGCCCGGCGGGTGAAGTCGGTGAGGGTCAGCGGGACCGGCGAGGTCGCGGGCAGCGGGTCGAAGTGCCGCTGCTCCGTGACGGCCTTGGGAGCCTCGCGGGAGGCGGTGTACGCGCCCAGGGCGGGCGGCGCGAAGAAGAGCAGACTCAGCGCGGGGAGGAACAGCAGCCAGGCGACGCGGGGCACGGAAGAGTGGTCGTGCCCGTGGGCATGGCTGTGCCCCTCACCGCCGTGCCCCTCACCGCCATGCCCCTGGCCGTCGTGGCACTCGCCGTCGCGACCTTCACCACCGCGGCCCTCCCCATCGCGGCCCTCACCCGGCTCCCGCCGCGACGACCACGCCTCCGCCACCCCCAGTACGAGCAGCAGCACCCCCGACGCGATCAGCATCGGGCGCATCCCCGCCCTGACGTACCTGAGGCACAGGTCGGTGAAGAGCGAGGCGTGGAGCAGGCCGAGGCCGCTGAGGACGAGCAGGGTCACCTGGAAGGGACGTTTCACAGCAGGGCCCCTCCGATCAGCGCGCTGGACAGGACGGCGACAACGGTCGTGGCGGCGGAGAAACGAACGGCGAACGCCCGGCCGAACGTACCCGCCTGAAGGGCGATCAGCTTCAGGTCGACCATGGGCCCGACCACCATGAAGGCCAGCCGTGCCACGGGTGAGAAGCCGGTGAGGGAGGCCGCGACGAACGCGTCGGCCTCGGAGCACACCGCGAGCACGACGGCGAGCGCGGCCAGGAACAGCACCGACAGCCACGGCGAGCCGGAGAACGTGTCGAGCAGGGAGCGCGGGACGGTGACGTTGAAGGTGGCCGCCGCCATCGCCCCGAGGACCAGGAAGCCGCCCGCGTGCAGGAAGTCGTGCTGGAAGCCGAGCCGGAACTCCGTCCAGCGGCTGTGCCCGGGCCGGTGACCGGTGTGCCGTACGGTCGGCTTGAGCCACTTCTCGCGGCCCAGGAAGAGCCACAGCCAGCCCATCAGGGCGGCGGTGGCGAGCGAGGCGAGCAGCCGGGCCAGGACCATGGCGGGGCTGCCGGGGAAGGCGATGGCCGTCGCGGTCAGGACGACCGGGTTGACGGCGGGTGCCGACAGCAGGAACGCGAAGGCGGCGGCCGGCGGGACGCCCCGGCCGATGAGGCTGTTCGCGACCGGCACCGACGCGCACTCGCAGCCGGGAAGTACGACCCCGGCGACTCCCGCGACCGGGACGGCGAGCACGGGCCGCCGGGGCAGCACCCGGCTGAACACCCGCGCCGGCACGAACGCGTTGATCGCGCCGGACAGGGCCGTGCCCAGCAGCAGGAACGGCAGCGCCTGAACGGTGACGGCGAGACACACGGTCCGCCAGGCCTGCACCGCCGGTGCGTCCATCCAGCGGCCGACGACGAAGAGTGCGACACCGGGGAGGACGGCCGCCCCCAGCAGCACGAGCGGCCAGAAACGCGGCCGGCCGCGTGAGAGGGCGCCGTTGTCGTCAGTGGCCGTGAGGGCCGCCAGGGCCGCGACCGCCGACTCGGCCTCCTCGGCCGGTTCAACTGTCTTCTGCACGCCATCTCCGAACGTCGGATCTTCGGATATTGGGATCTTCGGACCGAAGATAGCGGCCCCGACGGCCGTCGATAGCGTCACGACATGCCACGAAAGCCCCATAAGACCCTCAAGCCCCGTCCAGGCCCTCCCCCTCCATCGCGCCCCCGCCCACCGTGAACCCGATGACCGTCCCGCCCCCCTCCCGCCGGAAGGCGAACGGCGCTCCCCCGTGTGCCAGGGCCACCTCCCGCACGATGGACAGGCCGAGGCCGGAGCCGGGCAGGGCGCGGGCGTCGGCGGCGCGGTAGAAGCGGTCGAAGATGCGGATCAGGTCGGCGTCGGCGATGCCCGGGCCGCGGTCGAGGACCTCCACGCGGACCGTCCCCGGCCGGGCCGGGCCCGCGACGTGGACCTCGATGGGCGAGGTGCCGTCGCGGTCGAACTTCGTGGCGTTCTCGACCAGGTTGGACACCGCCCGCTGGAGCAGGCCCGGGCGCCCGTGGGCCGTGGTGTCGCCGCTCGCGCGCAGCACGACCTCCCGCCCGGTGCGGCGGCGGGCGAGGCCGACGACGTCCTCGGCGATGTCGGCGAGGTCGACCTGCTGCGAGGGCTCGGTGTCGGACTGTCCGGCGGCGAGGTCGACGAGCTCGTTGACCAGGTCGGTCAGTTCACGCGCCTCCTGCGTGAGGTCGGCGACCAGTTCGTCGCGCGTGGCGGGCGGGAGTTCGTCGATCCTCCGCAGCAGCGAGATGTTCGTACGGAGCGAGGTGAGCGGCGTACGGAGTTCGTGGCCGGCGTCCTGGACCAGGCGGCGCTGGTCCTCCTCCGACTGGGCCAGGCGGCCCAGCATGCGGTCGAAGGCGCGGCCGAGGCGGCCCACCTCGTCGTAGCCGGTCACCGGCACCTGTACGCCCAGCCGGCGGGTGCGTGCCACGTCCTCGGCGGCCGAGGTGAGGACGACCAGGCGGCGGGTGATGCGGCGGGCCAGCCACCAGCCGAACAGGCCGGCCGCGGTGACGACGGCCGCCATCAGCGCCAGCGTCCGCTGCTGGAGCGCCCGCAGCAGGTCCTCGGTGTCGCTGAACTCCTGAGCCACCTGCACCGCGCCCCGGCCGCCGCCGAGGGCGACGGTCGCGATGCGGTAGACGTCGTTGCCGACGTCGACGTCCTTGTGCTGGGTGAGCTGCCCGGCGTCGGCGGCCGCGGCGGTCCTGCGGTCGGCGGCGGTGACCGGCAGGCCCGGGCTGCCGCTGTCGACGACCGTGCCGTCCGGGCCCAGCACCTGCACGTCCGTCCGGGCGGGCCGTACGACGTCGTGGCCGGGCGCGGAGGAGGAGAAGTCTTCGGGCGTCATCCGGTGCTGGCCGACCTCGTCGCGCAGGTCCTGCACGACCTCGGCGAACACGGTCTGCTGGTCGACGCGCACGAGGCGGGCGGCGGAGCTGTACGACAGAATGCCGACGAGGACGGTGACGGCCGCGGTGACCGCCGCGAACGACACCGCGAGGGTGGTACGCAGCGACACCAGCCCGGGCCGCCGCCTGGCCAGCAGCCGCCTGAGCCGGCCCACTCAGTCCTCCCGCAGCACGTAACCCACGCCGCGCACCGTGTGGATCAGCTGCGGCGCGCCGGGCTCGTCGAGCTTGCGGCGCAGGTAGCCGACGTACACGGCGAGGTTCTTGGAGCCGGGTCCGAAGTCGTAGCCCCAGATGCGGTCGTAGATGGTGGAGTGGTCGAGGACGATGCCCGAGTTGCGCACCAGCAGTTCCAGCAGTTCGAACTCGGTGCGGGTCAGCTCCAGCTCACGCTCCCCGCGCCAGGCCCGGCGCGCCTGCGGATCCATGCGCAGCCCGGCCGCCTGGATGTACCGCTCGGACAGGACCGCGCCCGGCGATGACCCCGGCGATGATCCCTGCGACGGCCCCGCCGACGATCCTGGCGGCGATCCCGGCGGCGCCTCCTTCGGGGCGTCGGGGGCGGTGGCGACGGACTCGTTCGGGCTGGTGCGGCGCAGCAGGGCGCGCAGCCGGGCGAAGACCTCCTCCACGTCGAAGGGCTTGACGACGTAGTCGTCGGCGCCGGCGTCCAGGCCCGCGATCCGGTCGGCGGTCTCCACCAGCGCGGTCAGCATGAGGATCGGGGTGCGGTCGCCCTCGGCGCGCAGCACCCGGCAGACCTGGAGTCCGTCGATGCCGGGCATCATCACGTCGAGGACGAGCACGTCCGGCGGGGTGCGGTGGGCCTGCGCCAGCGCCTCGACGCCGTCGGCGACCGCGGTGACCTGGTAGCCCTCCAGGGCCAGGGCACGCTCCAGGGCGTGGCGGATGGCGCGGTCGTCTTCGGCGAGCAGCACAGTCGGGGGCACGAGCCCAGTCTGCCAAGGTTCCGGTGTCGTACGACCTGATGATCCGGGCTCGGGTGTCCTTCTTACTGGCCTCTCACCCTCCCGGACGCAACCCGGTCCGTGCCCCTACCGCCCTCTCACCCCGCGGGCCGCAGCGCGGCGAGCTGCTCCGCGAACGGCACCACGTCGAGGTCGTGCCGGACCGGCCTGGTCGCCGACAGTCCCTGCATCAGGGTGGCCAGCTCCCCCGCCGCCCGCTCGATCCGCTCGGGCAGGCCCTCCGCGCCCCAGTCCTCCGAGGCGGCGTACACGCCGGTCGGGACGACCACGGCCCGCAGGTAGGCGAAGAGCGGGCGCAGGGCGTGGTCCAGGACGAGCGAGTGCCGGGCGGTGCCGCCGGTGGCGGCGATCAGCACCGGCTTGCCGGCCAGGGCGTCCTTGTCATGCGCGCCGAGCACGTCGAAGAAGGACTTGAACAGTCCGCTGTACGACGCCGAGAACACCGGCGTGACGACGATCAGCCCGTCGGCCTCCGTCACGGCGTCGAACGCGGCGGCCAGCGCCCGCCCGGGGAAGCCGCTGGTGAGGTTGTGCGCGATCTCGACGGCCAGCTCGCGCAGCTCCACGACCTGGACGTCGGCCGGGGCCCGCCGGTCCACGGCGGCGGCCAGCCGGTCGGCGAGCAGCCGCGTGGAGGACGGGACGCTCAGCCCCGCGGAGACGACGACGAGCTTCATGCGACGGCCTCCTTCGAGTCGGTGGAAACCTTGGCGAGCAGGGACTGGTGGGTCGGCGCCTCCGGCACGTCCGCCGGGCGCCCGGCGGCGAACTCCTTGCGCAGCACGGGTACGACCTCCTCGCCGAGCAGGTCGAGCTGTTCGAGGACGGTCTTCAGGGGCAGCCCGGCGTGGTCCATCAGGAAGAGCTGGCGCTGGTAGTCGCCGGCGTACTCGCGGAAGGACAGCGTCTTCTCGATGACCTGCTGCGGGGAGCCGACGGTCAGCGGGGTCTGGTCCGTGAAGTCCTCCAGGGACGGGCCGTGCCCGTAGACCGGCGCGTTGTCGAAGTAGGGACGGAACTCGCGCACCGCGTCCTGGGAGTTCTTCCGCATGAACACCTGACCGCCGAGGCCGACGATCGCCTGCTCGGCCGTGCCGTGGCCGTAGTGGGCGTACCGGCTCCGGTAGAACTCGACCATCCGCTTGGTGTGGTCGGCGGGCCAGAAGATGTTGTTGTGGAAGAAGCCGTCGCCGTAGAACGCGGCCTGCTCGGCGATCTCCGGGGAGCGGATGGAACCGTGCCAGACGAACGGCGGTACGTCGTCCATCGGCCGCGGCGTGGAGGTGAAGCCCTGGAGCGGCGAGCGGAACTTGCCTTCCCAGTTCACCACGTCCTCGCGCCACAGCCGGCGCAGCAGGGCGTAGTTCTCGATGGCGAGGTTGATGCCCTCGCGGATGTCCTGCCCGAACCAGGGGTAGACCGGTCCGGTGTTGCCGCGGCCCATCATGAGGTCCACCCGGCCGTCGGCCAGGTGCTGGAGCATCGCGTAGTCCTCGGCGATCTTCACCGGGTCGTTGGTGGTGATGAGCGTCGTGGAGGTGGAGAGGACCAGCCTCTCCGTCTTCGCGGCGATGTAGCCGAGCATGGTCGTCGGCGACGAGGGCACGAACGGCGGGTTGTGGTGCTCGCCGGTCGCGAACACGTCGAGCCCGACCTCCTCGGCCTTCAGCGCGATGGCGACCATGGCCTTGATGCGCTCACGTTCGGTCGGGGTACGGCCCGTGGTCGGGTCCGGGGTGACGTCGCCGACGCTGAAGATCCCGAACTGCATGGTCGCTCAACCTCCAAGTTGTTGACGGTTCAACTATACCCCTCCAACGGTGCCCCGCCCCCAGGTATTCCGCCGACTGAATCCGAGCATCGGCGTCGGCATCGATGTCAGTGCCTCGTCCTACGATCCCGACATGGCCGCCCCACGCCGTGACACCCGAGGAATCGTCGGCGCCGCGGAGTTCCTCGCGCGCGTGGACTTCCGCCGCCCCGAGCCCGCCGAGGCGCTCCGCAGCCACGTGGAGCACTACTGGCTGATCGACTGGGACCTCCGCGAGCCGTACGTGTCCCACGTCGTCCCGCACCCCTCGGTGCACATCGTCTTCCAGCAGTTCGAGGGCCAGGACCCCTTCGTCGAGGTCGCCGGCGTCCAGCTCGGCCTGTTCACCCAGAAGCTGGAGGGGCGGGGCCGGGTGTGCGGCATCAAGTTCCGGCCGGGCGGCTTCCGCCCCTTCGCGCCCGGACAGGGGGTGAGCGAGTGGACGGGCCGACGGGTCCACGCCCCCGAGGCCTTCCCGACGGCGGACCTCCAGGCCGTCCTCACGCCTGACGACGAGGGCGCCCGCATCGCCGCCCTGGACGCCTTCCTGCTCGGCCTCGCCCCGCAGCCCGATCCCCAGGCCGACCTCGCGACGAGCCTGGTCGACCGCATCCGCACCGACCGCACGATCCGCCGCGTCGCCGACTTCGCCCGCGCCGAGGGGATGTCCGTACGACTGCTGCAACGCCTGTTCGCCGGGTACGTCGGCGTCGGCCCCAAGTGGGTCATCCTGCGCTACCGCATCCACGAGGCCCTGGAGCGCGCCGAGACCGAGACGGCCGTCGACTGGGCGGCCCTCGCCGCCGACCTGGGATATGCGGACCAGGCCCACCTGGTCCGCGACTTCACGGCGACGGTGGGGGTGCCGCCCACCGCCTACGCGACCAACCCGGCGGCGGCCAACCCAGCCGCTTCACGAAGTGGAACGCCGTGATGTCCATCGCCGCCAGGAGACACGGCACCGCCGCGAGCGGATACGGCCACCGCCACCGGGCCTAGACCCGCCCCTCCCGCAGCCGGGCGACCTGCTCCCCGCTGAAGTCCACCGTCCGCTTCATGTGCCCGATGATCAGCGCGAGTTCGGTCTCGTCCAGCCCGTCGAAGAGGGCGGTCCAGCCACCGCCGAGCCGGTCCCACACCCGCCCGAACTCGGCGATCCTCTCCGGCACCGTCGCCACCAGCACCCGCCGCCGGTCGGCCACGTCCCGCTCCCGGACCACGTATCCCGCCTTCTCCAGCCGGTCCACCAGCCGGGTCGCCGACCCGGTCGTCAGTCCCGTCAGCTCCGCGATCCGGCCCGTGGTCACCGGACCACCCTCCAGCGTCAGCAGGTTCAGACACTGCAGGTCGGTGGGGTGCAGGCCGATGTGGTCGGCGACGGCCTGGTTGAACAGGGCGTAGGAGGCCATATAGCGGCGGGAGACGGTGGACAGCTCGTCCAGCAGCCGCGACCGCTCGTTCTCGGACCCGGACATGCCCCGCTCCTCTTCGTCTGCGTCGCGCAGAGATCATACGGCGCAGAGAGCGCGCCGCGGCCGGCCGCAGGCAGCGTCCGCCGCAGCCGCATGGATGTCGCTCTGCGTGTATCCCATTGGATGTATCCCACGCGGAGCCGCCGGCAGGCGCCCTCCATCAGGTGACACCGGAGCCGTTCGAAGGGCGTGCGAAGCTGCCCGCATGCTGATCCTCCGCTCCGCCGCCCTGTTCGTCGTCGCCGCGCTCTTCGAGATCGGCGGCGCCTGGCTGGTCTGGCAGGGCCTGCGCGAACACCGCGGCTGGCTCTGGATCAGCGGCGGCGTCCTCGCCCTCGGCGCGTACGGCTTCGTCGCCACCTTCCAGCCCGACGCCCACTTCGGCCGCATCCTCGCCGCGTACGGCGGGATCTTCGTCGCCGGTTCGATCCTGTGGGGCGTGGTCGCGGACGGCTTCCGCCCCGACCGCTGGGACATCACTGGCGCGCTGATCTGCCTCGCCGGAATGGCCGTGATCATGTGGGCGCCGAGGAACGGCGGCTGACCGCTCACCCCGCGGAACACCCGACCGCGCGATCGCCCCCGTCGCCTACCCTGGGCCCTGAGCAGAAACGACCGCCCGCACGCCTGGTTCACCCGCACGCCCGAGGAGCAGCCCCATGGCCACCGCCGCCCCGTCCGCCGCCTCCCGCATCGCCGTCGTCACCGGTGCGAGCAGCGGAATCGGCGCAGCCACGGCCCGGCAACTCGCCGCCGCCGGCTACCGCGTCGTCCTGACCGCCCGCCGCAAGGACCGCATCGAGGCGCTGGCGGAGGAGCTCAACGCGGCCGGCCACTCGGCGACGGCGTACCAGCTGGACGTCACCGACCGCACGGCCGTCGACGAGTTCGCGACCGCCTTCAAGACCGTCGGCGTCCTGGTCAACAACGCGGGCGGCGCACTCGGCGCCGACCCGGTCGCCACCGGCGACCCGGCGGACTGGCGCACGATGTACGAGACGAACGTCCTCGGCACGCTGCACCTCACCCAGGCCCTGCTTCCCAAGCTGGACGCGAGCGGCGACGGCACGATCGTGGTCGTCTCCTCCACGGCCGGCCACGGCACGTACGAGGGCGGCGCGGGCTACGTCGCCGCCAAGCACGGCGCCCACGTCCTCGCCGAGACCCTGCGCCTGGAGATCGTCGGCCGGCCCGTCCGTGTCATCGAGATCGCGCCCGGCATGGTCAAGACCGACGAGTTCGCGCTGACCCGCTTCAACGGCGACGCGGAGAAGGCGGCGAAGGTCTACGCGGGCGTCGCCGAGCCGCTCACGGCCGACGACGTGGCAGACACGATCACCTGGGCGGTGACCCGCCCCGCCCACGTCAACATCGACCTCCTGGTCGTCCGCCCGCGCGCCCAGGCCTCCAACACGAAGGTCCACCGGGAACTGTGATGCCGGACGCCGAGCCCGAGCCTCTGCCCGACGACCCCGCCCGCACCGCCGAAAAACGCCGCCTCGCCCAGGAGACCAAGAACGAACGCCAGGTCTGGATCTTCCTGGCGTACTTCCTCTTCGGCATCCACATCGTCGCGTTCGTGATGATCTACGCGGTACGACACGCGAAGTAGGACTCCACAACCTCCGCGACCGGCCCGCCTGACGCACGCGGGGCCCGGGCAGCACACACCCGGGCCCCGCGCCACGACTGCAAAGACAACTGCCTCAGCCCTTCACGCAGACGACCTGCTTCAGCTTCGCCACGACCTCCACGAGGTCGCGCTGCTGGTCGATGACCTGTTCGATCGGCTTGTAGGCGCCCGGAATCTCGTCCACGACGCCGGAGTCCTTGCGGCACTCCACGCCCCGCGTCTGCTCCTCCAGGTCCTTCGTCGAGAAGCGGCGCTTCGCCGCGTTGCGGCTCATGCGCCGACCGGCGCCGTGCGAGGCCGAGTTGAAGGCCTTCTCGTTCCCGAGGCCCTTCACGATGTACGACCCCGTGCCCATCGAACCCGGGATGATCCCGTACTCGCCGGAACCGGCCCGGATCGCGCCCTTGCGGGTCACGAGCAGGTCCATGCCTTCGTAGCGCTCCTCGGCCACGTAGTTGTGGTGCGCGCTGATCTCCGGCTCGAAGGTCGGCTTCGCCTTCCTGAACTCCTTGCGGATCACGTCCTTGAGGAGCGCCATCATGAGTGTGCGGTTGTACTTCGCGTACTCCTGCGCCCAGAAAAGGTCGCTGCGGTACGCCGCCATCTGCGGGGTGTCCGCGATGAAGACGGCGAGGTCACGGTCGACCAGTCCCTGGTTGTGCGGGAGCTTCTGGGCCACCCCGATGTGGAAATCGGCCAGTTCCTTGCCGATGTTCCGGGACCCGGAGTGGAGCATCAGCCAGACCGAACCGACCGTGTCCGTGCACACCTCGACGAAGTGGTTGCCGCTTCCGAGCGTTCCCATCTGTTTCGTGGCGCGCTCCTGACGGAACTTGACCTCTTCGGCGATCCCGTCGAACCGCCCCCAGAAGTCGTCCCACCCCGCGGTGGCCAGCCCGTGGAACCCTCCCGGATCCACGGGATCGTCATGCATCCCCCGCCCCACCGGAATCGCCTGCTCGATCTTCGACCGCAGCCGCGACAGATCCCCCGGAAGGTCGTTCACCGTCAGTGAGGTCTTCACCGCCGACATTCCGCAGCCGATGTCGACCCCGACCGCCGCAGGGCATACCGCGCCCTGCATGGCGATGACCGACCCGACCGTCGCGCCCTTCCCGTAGTGCACGTCCGGCATCACGGCCAGGCCCTTGATCCACGGCAGGGTCGCGACGTTCTGCAGCTGTTGCATCGCAACGTCCTCGACCGTCGCGGGGTCGGCCCACATACGGATGGGGACCTTCGCGCCCGGCATCTCCACGTACGACATATCGTCCTCATTCCCCCGGAATCAAAAGAAAAGCCTTAAAACGCAAAACCGGCGCCAAGGTCGATGAATGGGACAACGGACCGGCGTCCACGGCAGTGCGTGCGATACACATTGTCTCCAGGGAGCGCCCCCGTGCGGCAAGCGAATAACCAGCGGGGACACTGGCAGGCCCAGGATCGTTCCAGGGACAGACACACGCCAGACACCCACCAGGACACCACCGTCGAAGGGAGCCTCACCGTGCAGCGGAAGGCGTACGTATCCGGCGTCGCCGCGCTCCTCGCGGTGCTGCTGGCCGGCTGCACCGGTAGCTCCGGCGAGGGCGACACCACGGACAACTCCAACCCCGGCAGCGTCGGCAAGGCGACGCCCGCGGCCCAGCCCGGGAAGTACCGCACACTCCCGGAACCCTGCGGCGCGGTCGGCCACGGCACCCTCGACACCCTCCTCCCGGGCATCGCGCAGAGCACGGACCAGGAGCAGCGGGAAAAGGCCTACGAGGGCGAGGCGACGCTGACGTACGACACCGACCGCAAGGTCGGCTGTCGCTGGAAGGTCGAGTCGGCGGACGCCACCGACCACCTCCTCGTCGACTTCGAGCGGGTCGTGTCGTACGACAACACGGTGAGCGACGACAGCCAGGCCGAGCAGCTCTTCGCCACCAAGGTGGAGGCGGCGGACCTGCCGGAGCCGACCACCTCCAGCTCCGACACCGGGATCGGGGCCGGGACCGGGACCGGGATCGCTGCCGGGTCTTCCTCCACCGACCCGAGTGCGACACCGTCCTCGACGTCGCCCTCGGCGTCGTCCTCGTCTTCCTCGGCGTCGCCCTCGGGCACCCCTTCCTCTTCCTCCTCCGCCACTCCCGCCGATCTCCAGCCCCGCACCCTCGGCGATCTCGGCGACGAGGCGTTCATTGACGACGTGCTCAGCAGCGCCGGTTCGACGGCCAGACAGCGCACGGTGACTGTGGCGTTCCGCACGTCGAACGTCATCGTGACCATCGAGTACGAGGAGCAGCCGGCCACGGTCGGCGTCGTCCCGGACAGCAAGGAAATGCAGGACAGGGCCCGGAAACTGGCTGCCCAGCTGGCCGACTCACTGGCCGGCTAGCGCCACTTGCGGGCCCGTCCACGCCTGTCCTCGAAGCAAACGAAGCGCGACCGCACAGCTTCCTCACCGCGTACCGTGGCCCCTCGGACCCGATCCGACCGCAGGAACCACGAGCGTCATGAGTGAAGGAACCATGCAGCGACGAGCCCAGCGAGACGACCAGCGAGACCAGCGTGACCAGCGAGCAAAGCGCCTCCGCCGCACCCTTGCCGGCGTGGCGGCAGTCCCCGTGATGCTGGTCGCCGCCGGTTGTTCCTCGGGCTCCGACTCGGGCTCCGGCTCCGGTGACAGCGCGCAGAAGGACTCCGCCAGTGGTGCGAACTCGTCGGTGAGCGCGTCGCCGACGGTCCAGGCCGCGGCGTACCAGAAGCTGCCCAAGGCGTGTGCGGTGTTGTCGTCGAAGACTCTGACCGAACTCGTGCCGAAGGGTGCGAAGTCGGGCAAGGAGGGCACGTCGAACGACACGGCGTCGCGTGCCAGCTGCTCGTGGAGCAGCCTGGAGAACAAGGGCGTGAAGGGTTCACAGTTCCGCTGGCTCAACGTCTCTCTCCTGCGTTTCGACTCCGACACCACGCGCGGCACGGGCGAGAAGCAGGCGCAGGCGTACTACGAGAAGCAGGTTCAGGACGCCCAGGCGGTGTCGGGGGCGAAGAACACGAAGTCGGAGCCGTTGGCCGGGACGGGCGACGCGGCGACGACCGTGCGCTACGACCTGAAGAAGAAGGAAGGCGCCTTCAAGCAGCAGACGGTCGTGGCGCGCGTGGAGAACGTGGTCGTCACTCTCGACTACAACGGCGCGGGTCTGGCCGGTGAGAAGACCCCGAGCGCCGACGGCCTGGCGACGGCCGCGCAGAAGGCCGCCAAGGAGGCGGTGACGGTGGTGGCGTCGGCGAACGGCAGCACCACCGGCAGCGGCAGCAGTGGCGGCGCGGGCACGGCGAGCCCCTCGCCGTCGAAGTCGGCATCGTCGTCGGCGTCCAAGGCGCCGTCGAAGTCGGCATCGTCCTCGCCGTCCAAGTCGGCGACCGCCTCCCCGTCGAAGTCGGCGTCGAAGAACAGCTGACCGTCACGCCTGGGACCAACTCGTAGTCGATTCCGCCTTTTTGACGGAGTCCGACCTCTTCGGGGCCGGGCTCCTGGCGTACCGGCAACACGTGCGCCATACACATGTGCCACTCTGTTGCGCGCAACAACACGCAAGGGGAGGGGAGTACGGGTGGCCGCGCCAATCCAGCTGACTCGGATGCACCGCGTTCTCATAGGCGTGGTCGTGGCCGGTGCCGTGATCATCGCCGGCATCGGCTTCGCCGGTTCGTACGCGGCGGTCCGGGAGCTGGCGCTCAAGAAGGGCTTCGGGAACTTCGCCTACGTCTTCCCGATCGGTATCGACGCGGGCATCTGTGTCCTCCTCGCGCTGGATCTGCTTCTGACCTGGATCCGTATTCCGTTCCCGCTGCTGCGGCAGACGGCGTGGTTGCTGACGGCGGCGACGATCGCCTTCAACGGCGCTGCGGCGTGGCCGGACCCGCTGGGTACGGGCATGCACGCGGTGATCCCGGTGCTGTTCGTCGTGGCCGTCGAGGCGGCCCGCCATGCCATCGGCCGGATCGCGGACATCACGGCCGACAAGCACATGGAGGGTGTCCGCCTCACGCGCTGGATGCTCTCCCCCCTCCCGACGTTTCTCCTGTGGCGTCGTATGAAGCTGTGGGAGCTGCGCTCCTACGAGCAGGTCATCAAGCTGGAGCAGGAGCGTCTCGTCTATCAGGCCCGTCTGCGCTCCCGCTTCGGCCGGGCGTGGCGGCGCAAGGCCCCGGTGGAGTCGTTGATGCCGCTGCGCCTGGCCCGGTACGGGGTGCCGCTGGCGGAGACGGCTCCGGCGGGCCTGGCGGCGGCGGGCATCGAGCCGGCCCTGCTCCCGCCCGCACCGCAGCCGGCGCTGACCGCGGCTCCCGCGGTGGGCATCGCCCCCGCGGCCGGTACGGCTCCCGCGGCCGGCGTGGTCGATCCGGACGCCGGAGTCGCGGGCGGTCGTGCCGCCGGCCCGGCGCCCGTCCCCCAGCAAGCGGCACCTTCGGGCGAGCAGCGCCCGGAGCTGGTCGGCAACGCCGGCATGGGGCAGCCGGAGTACGAGGCCGAACCCGACCAGAGCCCCTGGTTCGAGACCCCTCGGCAGACGGAGTACCAGGGCGGCTACGACCCGGCCTACGACCCCGAGCAGCAGTACGCCGACTGGTACGCCGAGCAGCAGCAGGCGGAGCAGTATCAGGACCAGTACTACGAGGAGCCGCCCGCGCAGGAGCCCTCTCCGGAGGAGACCGGCACGTTCCCCATCCCGGCCGGCCCGAACCGCACCCGTCAGCTCGGCGAAGGCGGCGGCACCCCGGCCGTGGAGCCGGACGAG
Source organism: Streptomyces sp. NPDC001315 (assembly GCF_042896175.1). Taxonomy (NCBI): domain Bacteria; kingdom Bacillati; phylum Actinomycetota; class Actinomycetes; order Kitasatosporales; family Streptomycetaceae; genus Streptomyces; species Streptomyces sp. NPDC001315. Next base: position 76,891 of record NZ_JBIAWZ010000024.1, read on the forward strand.
GAGTCCTACTACCAGGTCTTCAAGCAGTCGATCAACGGCAGCTATCCCACCCCGCGCGAGTTCAGCGACAACGTCGAGGCGACCTACGGCGTTCCCGTCCTGGACGCCGACGCCAAGCGGATGGTGCTGCGCTTCACGAACCGTCACACCGCGGAACTGCAGGACGACCACATCGCGTAGCGAGGTGGCGGTGAGGGCGACGGACGAGCCGATGAAAAAAGGGGCCCGGCGAGATCGCCGGGCCCCTTTCCGCGTATCGCGGGTACTACTCCCCGAGCAGCTCCCGCACCCGCTCCTGCCCCACCGCCAGCAGCAGCGTGGGCAGGCGCGGGCCGGTGTCGCGGCCGACGAGCAGGTGGTACAGCAGTGCGAAGAACGTCCGCTGGGCGGTCTTGATCTCCGGCGGGAGTTCCTTGGGCGTGGCGTCGGCGGAGAAGCCGGCCTGGACCTTGGGAACGCCGTAGACGAGGTGGGTCAGCCCGTCGAGCGACCAGTGGTCGGCCAGCCCGTCGGCCAGCAGCCGCAGCGACTGCTGGGAGGCCTCGTCGAGAGACTTCAGCAGCTCGGCGTCGGGCTCCTCACGCACGATGGTGCGCTGGTCGGCGGAGACGTGGGTGTTGATCCACGCCTCGGCCTTGTCGTACCGGGGCCGCGCCTCGTCCAGCGAGCCGATCGGGTTGTCCGGGTCCAGCTCGGACAGGATCCGCAGCGCCTGGTCCTGGTGACCGGCGGTGATGTCGGCGACGGACGCCAGCGTCCGGTACGGCAACGGCCGGGCCGTACGCGGCAGCTCGGCAGCGGCCGTCCGCACAGCACGCGCGTGGGCGGCGACATCCGCCGGAAGCGCGGACCCGTCGGCGACCTTGGAGTCGAGCTTGTCCCACTCGTCGTAGAGGCGCTGGATCTCCTGGTCGAAGGCGATCTTGAACGACTGGTTGGGCCTGCGGCGGGCGTACAGCCAGCGCAGGAGCTGCGGCTCCATGATCTTCAGCGCGTCACCGGGGGTGGGCACCCCGCCCTTCGACGACGACATCTTCGCCATGCCACTGATACCCACGAACGCGTACATGGGCCCGATGGGCTGCTTGCCGCCGAAGATCCCGACGATCTGGCCGCCGACCTGGAAGCTCGACCCGGGAGAGGAGTGGTCCACACCGCTCGGCTCGAAGACGACGCCCTCGTACGCCCAGCGCATCGGCCAGTCGACCTTCCAGACCAGCTTGCCCCGGTTGAACTCGTTCAGCCGGACGGTCTCGGAGAAGCCGCAGGCGTTGCAGCTGTACGTCAGCTCGGTGGTGTCGTCCTCGTACGAGGTGACGGTGGTGAGGTCCTTCTCGCAGTTGCCGCAGTACGGCTTGTACGGGAAGTACCCGGCGGAGCCGGAGCTGCCGTCGTCCTCGGCGGCCGCGCCCGAGCCCTCCGCCGCCTCCAGCTCGGCCTCGTCGACGGGCTTCTGCGACTGCTGCTTCTTCGCCGGAGCCTTCTTGGTGCGGTACTGGTCGAGGATCGCGTCGATGTCACCCCGGTGCTTCATGGCGTGCAGGATCTGCTCGCGGTAGACACCGGCGGTGTACTGCGCGGTCTGGCTGATCCCGTCGAACTCGACGCCCAGCTCGGCGAGCGCCTCGACCATCGCGGCCTTGAAGTGCTCGGCCCAGTTCGGGTACGACGAGCCCTTCGGGGCCGGGACGGAGGTCAGCGGCTTGCCGATGTGCTCCTTGTACGTGTCCTCGTCCACGCCGGCGATGCCCTGGGGCACCTTCCGGTAGCGGTCGTAGTCGTCCCAGGAGATCAGGTGCCGGACCTGGTGGCCCCGCCGGCGGATCTCGTCGGCGACGAGGTGCGGGGTCATGACCTCACGGAGGTTCCCCAGGTGGATGGGGCCCGAGGGGGAGAGGCCGGACGCGACGACGACCGGTTTGCCCGGGGCCCGACGCTCCGACTCCTCGATGACCTCATCCGCGAAACGGGAGACCCAGTCGGTGGTCTCGGTGCTCTGAGCCACGATCGGCACGTCCTCTTTTTCTGAAGGCTTTGTCTGGGGGTCGCTGTCTGGGGGTACTGACCGCCCCCATTCTCCCAGACCACCCCGCGCCTGGGAAAACCGCTTTACCCCCCATGGGATACTGGGCGGGTCTATCCATCCCACGAGGAGAACGGCACCCACTCCTATGGCCTCGGTCACGTCCCTCAGCGACTCCGTCCAGCAGCACCTCGCGACGGCACTCTCGGCAGCCCTGCCGGATGCCGGTTCCGCGGACCCGCTGCTGCGACGAAGCGACCGGGCGGACTTCCAGGCGAACGGCATCCTGGCGCTCGCCAAGAAGGCCAAGGCCAACCCGCGGGAGCTGGCGACGCAGGTCGTCTCCCACATCGTCACCGGTGACGTGATCAAGGACATCGAGGTCTCCGGCCCCGGCTTCCTGAACATCACGATCAGCGACAAGGCGATCACGGAGAACCTGGCCGTGCGGTACGCGGACACCGACCGCCTCGGCGTGCCGTTCGCCGCGCACCCGGGCACGACGGTGATCGACTACGCGCAGCCGAACGTGGCGAAGGAGATGCACGTCGGCCACCTGCGCTCGGCTGTGATCGGCGACGCGGTGGTCAAGCTCCTGGAGTTCACGGGCGAGACCGTCGTCCGGCGGCACCACATCGGCGACTGGGGCACCCAGTTCGGCATGCTCATCCAGTACCTGGACGAGCACCCGCACGAGCTGGACCACAAGGCCGGTGAGGTGAGCGGCGAGGAGGCGATGTCGAACCTCGACCGCCTCTACAAGGCGGCCAGGAAGCTCTTCGACTCCGACGAGGAGTTCAAGACGCGGGCCCGTCGCAGGGTCGTGGACCTCCAGGCCGGGGACCCGCACACCCTCGCCACCTGGCAGAAGTTCGTGGACGAGTCGAAGATCTACTTCTTCTCCGTCTTCGAGAAGCTGGACATGGAGATCCGGGACGCGGACATCGTCGGCGAGTCCGGCTACAACGACATGCTCGCGGAGACCTGCCGCCTGCTGGAGGAATCCGGTGTCGCGGTCCGCTCCGAGGGCGCGCTGTGCGTGTTCTTCGAGGACATCAAGGGCCCGGACGGCAACCCGGTCCCGCTGATCGTGCAGAAGTCGGACGGCGGCTACGGCTACGCGGCGACCGACCTCTCCGCGATCCGCGACCGCGTCTTCAACCTGAAGGCGAACTCCCTCCTATACGTCGTGGACGCCCGGCAGGCGCTGCACTTCCGGATGGTCTTCGAGACCGCCCGCCGGGCCGGCTGGCTGAACGACGGCGTCAAGGCCTTCCAGCTCGCCTTCGGCACGGTCCTCGGCAAGGACGGCAAGCCGTTCAAGACCCGTGAGGGCGAGACGGTCAAGCTGGTCGACCTCCTCGACGAGGCGGTCGAGCGGGCGACGGCCGTCGTCCGGGAGAAGGCCGAGAAGGTGGGCCTGTCCGAGCAGGAGATCGTCGAGAACGGCCAGTACGTCGGTATCGGCGCCGTGAAGTACGCGGACCTGTCGACGTCGGCGGTGCGGGACTACAAGTTCGACCTGGACCAGATGGTGTCGCTGAACGGCGACACGTCCGTCTACCTCCAGTACGCGTACGCCCGTATCAAGTCGATCCTGCGCAAGGCGGGCGAGGCCCGGCCGGCCGCCCACCCCGAGCTGGAACTGGCCCCGGCGGAGCGGGCGTTGGGCCTGCACGTGGACGCGTTCGCGGAGACGGTGGCGGACGCGGCGACGGAGCACGCCCCGCACAAGCTGACGGCGTACCTGTACCAGCTGGCGTCGCTGCTCACGACGTTCTACGACCAGTGCCCGGTCCTGAAGGCCGAGACGCCGGAGCAGGTGGAGAACCGTCTGTTCCTAGTCGACCTGACGGCCCGCACGCTCCACAAGGGCATGGCCCTGCTGGGCATCAGGACGCCTGAGCGCCTCTGACCCAGCAGGCGCGGATCCCCGGATCCGCGCCGACGCCCGCTCGAAGAGCACCGGTACGGCATGCCGTACCGGTGCTCTTCCGCGTCCGGCTGCGGCAAACCAGCGGACACACAGGTCACGTACCGGTTCGTAGGCACGCGAACTCGCACCACACCACCTTGCCGAGGTCCCGCTCCCCCACACCCCACTTGTCGGACAAGGCCGCGACCAGCAACAACCCCCGCCCGCCCTCGTCCCGTTCGTCCACGACGCGCGGCACGCCCGGCCCACTGTCGTGCACCTCCACCCGCAGCACGTGCCCGTCGCACCGCAGGAACACCAGGAAGTGACGCCCGGGCGGTACACCGTGCACCAGCGCGTTCGTGGCCAGCTCACTCACGCACAGCAGCACGTCGTCCCCGACCGCGGTACCCGCGAGCCCCCAGCCGACCAGCGCCTCGTACGCGAACTGCCTGGCGGCGGGCACGGACCGACGCTCACGCCGGAAGAACTTCTCGCGCAGGGGCGGGAGTTGGATCGTCTCGTTCACGGGACGAGAGTTGCGGAGAGTCACTACGGTGTATCACCGAGTGAACCCGTACGGAATTTTTGTACGGGTTCATACGGGGTCACGTACGGGCAGGCGTGGGGAGTTGGACCAGCATGAACTCCAGGAAACTTCTGCGGAAGAAGAATTTCTCGGCCACGAAGATGCTGGGCGTCCAGCTCGGCACGGCCCGGCGGACGGCGGGTATGACGCAACGGGAACTCGGGGAGCGACTGATGCTCGACGAGGAGACGATCGCGTCGATCGAGCAGGGAAGGCGCCCACTGAAGCCGGATCTGGCGGAGCTCCTGGACGAAATCCTGGGGACGAAAGGGCTGTTGGCGGCGGGGGTGGCGAACCTGCCGGAGATCGATCAGTTTCCGATGTGGGCGGAGCAATATGTGGAGCACGAGCGGGAGGCCATCGCCCTGTCCTGGTACGACAACGCGGTACTCCCCGGCCTCCTCCAGGCAGAGTCGTACGCCCGTGCAGTACTGCGCGAACGCGTTCCCGCTTATGACGAGGACGAGATCGAGACCAAGACCTCTGCCCGCGTAGGTCGCCAGGAGATCCTGCACCGCAAGGTCCCGCCCACACTCAGCTTCGTCGTGTGGGAGCCGGTGCTGCGGCTGGAGATCGGCACCCAGGAGGTGCGAAGGGAGCAGCTCCGGCACCTGCGCTCTATCGCCGAACTACCCGGGCTGGCACTGCAGTTCCTCCCCCTGAACAGCCCTCATCACGCTGGACTGAACGGCCCCTTCACCCTCCTCGAAACCCCGGACCACCAGCACCTCGCCTACACCGAGTCGCAGCGCGGCAGCCAGTGGGTTTCCGACCCGGATGAGGTGTCCATCCTGGCTCGTAAGTATGCGATGCTGCGGACACAGGCCCTGACCACCCAGGATTCGATGGGTCTCCTTGACCGCCTGCTAGGAGAGCAATGAGCACCGAAGCACTTCAGTGGTTCAAGTCGACCTACAGCGGTAGCGAGGGCGGCGCATGCCTCGAAGTCGCCTACACCTGGCGCAAGTCCAGCTACAGCGGCGACGAGGGCGGCCAGTGCGTCGAGGTCGCCACCTGCCCCCACACCATCCACATCCGCGACTCCAAGAACCCCGAGGACAGCGGCCCCACCCTCACGGTCGCCCCCACCACCTGGACCGCCTTCACCGCCTCCCTCGCCCGCTAGGTAAGCGACTTGGCAGCCCGCGCCGACCGTTGTCAGTGCCTGCCCCTACAGTCGGCGGCATGGCGACACTTCCCAACCCGCTGCCCGCGCTGGCGGCCGACCCGAGCGGTCGTTCGCTCGGGCTCCAACTCCCGCTCGGGAGACTGATCGACGCGACAGACGAGGGTCCTTGGCACGAGCCGTTGCTGTGGCACGCCGAGCAGCCCGCGTCCACCGGCAACTGGACGGCGCTGGGCACGCGCGCCGGGCGCGCGGGACTCCTCCCCGTTCTGATCGACCTCGGCGGCAGCCAAGGCGGGCCGCAGGAGTGGGACTTGATGCCCGGGGAGGCGTCGTATCCGGGGAATCACGACGCCGAGGAGGTACTCGAGGAGTTCTGGGAGGAGTACGCGGCGGCGGAGGACGAGTGGCCCGGCCTTACCGCCCCCCTCACCCGCACCGCCGATCCGGACACGCGTGCCGCCGAGGTCGCCGACTCCCTGGCCGACGACCGCGCCTGGTTCAAGGAGCCGCACCTGGCCCTGGTGCCGGCCCGCCGCAGCGCCGACATCCCGGCGGCCATCGGCTGGACCGGCCCCCTGAACTACGAGGAGGACGTCGCCGTCTACTGCGCGGTCCTGCGCTCCTGGGAGGACCGCTTCGGCATACGGGTCGTCGCCCTCGGTTTCGACCGCATGGTCGTGTCCGTCGCCGCCCCGCCCACGACCCCGGCCGAAGCCGAGGCAGTGGCGGCGGAGCACTTCGCGTTCTGTCCGGACAACATCACGCACGACGGCCCGGACGCTCTGCGCGACTACGCGAAGGACCTGGTCGGCGAACAGACGTGGTCCTTCTGCTGGGACTGAGGACCGGTCCGGGTCGTCGATGCCGCGGTCGACAACCTGGCTCCCGGCGGTGATTGATGGCGCCCGCGTCCCGTTCTCCGTCCCGGGACCGCATCGTTTCCGCAGGTCGCGGGCGTGGTCCGGGTCCCGGCGTCCCGAAAACCGCCGTAGGCATGGCGCCCCGGTGGAGGTACGGCCCAGGCTTGGGTCCACGGCCGGTTCAGGTCCACAGCCGGTTCAGGCAGCAGACCTCCCCCACCCGGAAGGCCCCCATGTCCGCACGCGCCCGTCTCCTCGCCGCCTCGCTGACCGTCCTCGCCGCGCTCGCCCTCTCGGCGTGCCGGAGCGGAGAGGGCCTGCGCGACGAGGGACCGTCGGACGCGGGCCTGCCGTCGGCGTCCTCCGCCTACGAAGTCGTCCCGGCCTTGACCCACCCCGAGCCGCCGAGCGGGAACTCGTAGGCGGGCCGCCCGTTGTTGCCGCTCGTGCGGAACGGCCTGCCGTGGTCGTCGATCCGGAGCGTGCCGTGCCGGGAGCCGCTGGACCAGGCCAGCTCCAGGTACCAGCTCACGTCGTACGCGGAGGCGTCGGCGGTGATGTAGTAGACCTCCGGGTCGGACTCGCTCACCTTGAACGGGAAGTCCCGCTGCCCCGCCTCGGGCACGACGGCCGGACGCGCGGCATCGAGGGCCACGGTGAAGGACCGGGTCGACACACCGCCACCACAGCCGACCCCCGGGTAGCCCATGGCGTAGTCGTTCCAGGCGAGGGGCGAGCTCTTGCTCGTACGGACCGTCAGGCTGTCCACGACCACGGTCTCCTTCCCGGTGCCCTGCACGGTCAGCGTGACGAACTGCTCCCCCGACGACACGGCCTTGTGCGCGGCCACCCAGGCGGTCGCATCCGACTCCAGCGGCGGCGGCGCCACCTCCCCCGGCGGCCGGTCGATCAAGTAGTGCTGGGAGCAGGGGCTTTCCCAGGTGTACGGGCTCGTGGTGACCGTCAGCGGCACGGCGTCGGAGGCGGCGTCACCGCCCTCGGCCCCACCTCCCTCCGTGGCAGCGGAAGCCGAGGTCGAGGCGGGCGCGGAGGTTGAGGGGGAAACGGAACCGGAGGGAGAGGCGGAGGCGGAGGCGGAAGCAGACGTCGAGGCGCCGTCGTCCGGCGTCCGCGCGGCACTCCCGCCGCCCGCGCCCTGCCCCGACCCGGCCCCGACGGGGCGCCCGTCACCGTCGTCCGAGCCGCCGGAGGGAAGGCCCACAGCCAGCGTGACGGCACTGAGCACGGCGGCGACGACGAGCCCGGCGATGACGGCGGTACGGGTCTGACGGCGGGTTTCCGGGACGACCTCCTCCACAGCCGCCGGCCCGGACGCGTACGTCGGCTCGGGCGTGAGTGTCGGCTCGGGCGCCGGCTCTGGCCTCGGCTCCCGCGCTGGCTCTCGCACCGGCTGCCGCCCCGGCTCTTGCACCGGCTCCGACCTCGGCTGCGGCTCAGGCGTTGGTTCCTTCCGCCCCCGCGCCGCGTCCGCCAGCACCCACCGCCGGTGCAGCTCGACCAGCTCGTCCGGCGACGCCTTGCAGAGGCGGGCGAGCCGCTCCACAGGGGCGTAGTCCGTCGGTACGGCATCCCCGTTGCAGTAGCGGTGCAAGGTCGACGTACTCATGTGGAGCCGTTTGCCGAGCACCCCGTAACTCAGCCCGGAACGCTCCTTCAACTCACGCAGCAGCTCCGCGAACTCCGCGCCCGCAGTTCCCTCCGACACCGTTCTTCCCTCCCCCGTGTCCCATCCCCGCGTTCCAGGGAGGGGTCGTTTCCCCAGGTCAAAGCCGGTATGGGCGTTCCAGCGTCCCTGATCGTCCGCCGGTCGTGGCGGGCGGGACGGATCGCCCCACAAGCTGTGGCCATCCAAGCACGCCACCGCTTCTCGGAAGAGGACCCACCATGCGTACTCGACGTACCCGCCTGCTCGCCGCCACCGGCCTCGCCCTCGCCGCCCTCGCCCTCACGGCATGCGAGGACGGGACGGGAGCAAGGGACGAGGGCGCGTCGAAGCCGGCCACGACGACCACGACGCCGACACCGACCCAGACCCAGACCCAGACGCCTTCGGCGGAGAAGCCGGCAGGTGGCTCCACCGCGGAGCCGGGCACGACGGCGGGCTCCACCTCGGGTTCCTCGGGTTCCACGGGCGGCTCGGGTTCCACGGGCGGCTCGAAGTCGGACTCCTCGTCCGACGCCGCCCCCGTCCTCTGCAACGGCTCCAACACGAAGGTCACCGCCCAGCCGGTCGCCCGCCCCCTCAACCACATGCTGATCACGGTCGAGAACACGGGCAGCAAGACCTGCGACCTGACCTACTTCCCCGTGCTCCGCTTCGACGAGATGCAGTGGGTCCCGCAGGGGGCCGAGGCGACCCAGCCGCAGGCGGTGGTCACCCTCGCGCCCGGCGAGTCCGGCTACGCGGGCGTACTGCTCGCCGCCGCCGACGGCAGCGGCGACGGCGGCACGACCGGCCACAAGCTGACGATCGCCTTCCAGGGCATGACGCCCAACAGCAGCGGCGGCGCGTCCGCCACCCCGTCCCTGCCGGCCAAGGGCGTGTACTACGACAGCTCGCTGACCGTCACGTACTGGCAGCAGAACATGGACGACGCGATCAACTACTGAGCGTCCCAGCAGCCTTGACGAAGTCCACTGCGGTATCGCGCCCCGTAAGGGGCGCGGAGCGCTCAGCGGAGCTTGCGGGCCACCTCGGTGGCCCAGTACGTGAGGATGTTCTGCGCACCCGCCCGCTTGATGCCGGTCAGCGCCTCCAGGATCGCCCGGTCCCGGTCGATCCAGCCCTTCTCGGCGGCGGCCTCGATCATCGAGTACTCGCCGGAGATCTGGTAGGCGGCGACCGGCACGTCCACGGCGTCGGCGACCCGGGCCAGGATGTCGAGGTAGGGACCGGCCGGCTTGACCATCACCATGTCGGCGCCCTCCTCCAGGTCGAGGGCCAGCTCGCGCAGCGACTCACGGGCGTTCGCCGGGTCCTGCTGATACGTCTTCCGGTCCCCCTGCAGGGACGAGCCGACGGCCTCCCGGAAGGGCCCGTAGAAGGCGGAGGCGTACTTGGCGGTGTAGGCGAGGATGGCCACGTCCTCGCGCCCGATCTGGTCGAGCGCGTCGCGGACGACGCCGATCTGGCCGTCCATCATCCCGCTGGGCCCGACCACATGGGCACCCGCGTCGGCCTGGACCTGGGCCATCTCGGCGTACCGCTCAAGCGTGGCGTCGTTGTCGACGCGGCCCTGCTCGTCGAGGACACCGCAGTGCCCGTGGTCGGTGGTCTCGTCCAGGCACAGGTCGGACATCACCAGCAGGTCGTCACCGACCTCGGCACGAACATCGCGCAGAGCGACCTGGAGGATCCCGTCCGGGTCGGTACCCGGCGTCCCGAACGCGTCCTTCTTCGACTCCTCCGGCACTCCGAAGAGCATGATCCCGGAGATCCCGGCCTCCACCGCCTCCAGCGCGGCCTTCTTCAGGCTGTCGCGGGTGTGCTGCACGACCCCGGGCATCGCCGCGATCGGCACCGGCTCGCTCACGCCCTCACGCACGAACGCGGGGAGGATGAAGTCGGCGGGGTGCAGCCGGGTCTCGGCGACCATGCGTCGCATGGCGGGGGTGGTGCGCAGCCGCCGGGGACGCGTACCGGGAAAAGATCCGTACTTCGTCATGGCCTCTACGCTACGCCCGCCCCTCACATGCCTTTGCCGACGCCAAGTCGGCCACCGCTTCCCGAAACGCTCAGGGCTTTCGCCCGAGCGCCGCGTGGACGGCGACGTAGGCATTCGTGAGGTCGTTGATGTCGTGGTACTTGATCCGGTCGATGAGGTCCAGCGACTCGTAGTACCCGGAGTCCGGAGTCGGGGGCACGGGCGCCGCACCGTCGGGCCGCCACTGGGGGACGGGGACCACACCCGGCTCGGCGAGCGTCAGACCGTTCTCGGTGAAGAACCGCTCCACCTCCGCCCGCGAACGCAGATAGAAGGTCAGCCCGCTCTTCTTGAACGACTCGGTCACCTTGGCGGTGTCCTCCGGATACAGGTCCGAGGCCATGTGGCTGAAGATCAGCCAGCTCCCCGAGGGCAGCGCGTCCAGCAGTTCGCGGACGATGCGGTACGCCTCGTCGTCGTCGATGAAGTGCAGCACGGCCACCAGTCCCAGGGCGATGGGCTGGTCGAAGTCCAGTGTCCCGGCCGCCTCGCGCAGGATGCTCGTGTAGTCGCGCAGGTCGGCGTCGATGTACTCGGTACGGCCCGCGGGCCCGCTGGTCAGCAGGGCGCGCGCGTGCGCGAGCACGATCGGGTCGTTGTCGGCGTACACCACCCGCGACTCGGGGGCGATGGCCTGGGCGATCTGGTGCACGTTCTGCGCGGCCGGCAGCCCGGCACCGATGTCGAGGAACTGCCGGATGCCTTCCTTCTCCACGAGCGCGGTGACCGCACGGCGCAGGAAGTCCCGGTTGTGCCGGGCGGTGAGGAATCCCTTGGGATGGTTGGCTATGGCCGCGGCGGCGGCCTCGCGGTCGACCGGGTAGTGGTCCTTGCCGCCGAGCATGACGTCGTAGACCCGGGCCGGGTGCGGTTTCGTGGTGTCGATCCTGCTGCGGATGTCCGCAGTGGTGTGACCGGGGTCGAGTGCATCGGCCATGGGAACTTCTCTCGGACGGGGCGGACAAGGCTTGAGCGATATCGATTCAATCAGCAACTAAGCCTGCGGGAGGGCTGTTTCGTCACGCTGCTGTCGTTCATCGAGACGATCACCGCCGCCGGCGGCCTGTCCGGCCGCGGGCCGGTCACGTCCCCACCGGGCAGCACGCAAAGCTGTAGGGCCGCCCACCACCGGTGGACGGCCCTACGCCTTCATCCGCGAGTCTCGGGAGACGGCTGCTGAGCAGGCTCGGACCCGGCCCGCCACCCCACTACGTCGTACGCCGCCGCCGAGCCCCCGGCCTGCGCTCACTCGGCCGAGTCACCGGATCCCCCGCCTCCTGGGCGGCGGCCCTGCGCCGCAGCCCGAAGTCGGCAAGCGCCTCCGCCAGCTTGTGCACGGACGGCTCCGGAGCCATGACGTCGACCCGCAGCCCATGCTCCTCCGCGGTCTTCGCCGTGGCCGGACCGATGCACGCGATCACCGTCACGTTGTGCGGCTTCCCGGCGATACCCACCAGGTTGCGCACGGTGGAGGACGACGTGAAGAGAACGGCGTCGAAGCCACCCCCCTTGATCGCCTCCCGCGTGTCCGCCGGCGGCGGCGACGCCCGCACGGTCCGGTAGGCCGTGACGTCGTCGACCTCCCAGCCCAGCTCGATGAGCCCGGCGACGAGCGTCTCGGTGGCGATGTCGGCCCGCGGCAGGAACACCCGGTCGATCGGGTCGAAGACGGGGTCGTACGGCGGCCAGTCCTCCAGCAGGCCCGCGGCGGACTGCTCCCCGCTGGGCACGAGGTCCGGCTTCACGCCGAAGGCGATCAGCGCGTTGGCGGTCGACTCACCCACCGCGGCGACCTTGATCCCGGCGAAGGCCCGCGCGTCGAGCCCGTACTCCTCGAACTTCTCCCGCACGGCCTTGACGGCGTTCACCGAGGTGAAGGCGATCCACTCGTACCGTCCGGTCACGAGCCCCTTGACCGCCCGCTCCATCTGCTGGGGCGTCCGCGGCGGCTCGACGGCGATCGTCGGTACCTCGTGCGGCACCGCGCCGTAGGACCGCAGTTGGTCGGAGAGCGACGCCGCCTGCTCCTTCGTGCGCGGCACGAGCACCTTCCAGCCGAACAGCGGCTTGGACTCGAACCACGCCAGCTGGTCGCGCTGGGCGGGGGCGGAACGCTCACCGACCACGGCTATCACCGGGCGGCCGCCGTCCGGGGACGGCAGGACCTTCGCCTGCTTCAGCGTCTGCGCGATCGTGCCGAGCGTGGCGCTCCACGTCCGCTGCCGCGTGGTCGTACCGGCGACGGTCACCGTCATCGGTGTGTCGGGCTTGCGGCCCGCGGACACCAGCTCGACGGCCGCCGCGGCCACCGAGTCCAGCGTCGCCGACACGACGACGGTCCCGTCCGACGCCCCGACCTCGGTCCAGCACCGTTCGGACGCGGACCGCGCGTCGACGAACCGTACGTCCGCGCCCTGCGCGTCCCGCAGCGGTACACCGGCGTACGCCGGCACGCCGACGGCGGCCGCGACACCGGGGACGACCTCGAAGGTAACGCCCGCGGCGGCGCAGGCGAGCATTTCGGCGGCGGCGTACGTATCAAGTCCCGGGTCCCCGGACACCGCACGCACGACCCGCCTGCCGCCCCGCGCGGCCTCCATGACAAGATGTGCGGCATCCCGCACGGCGGGGGCACCAGCGGTTGTTGACGCGCCGTCAACAACCGTCAGCTGAGGCGCGCCTGTGCCCGGAACCGGATCCGAAGAGGGATCCGTCTCCGTGTTCACGACGGCGACGCCAGGTCTGGCGTGCGTGCGCACGACGTCGAGCACCTCGTGCTCGGCGACGAGGACGTCCGCGTTCGCCAACGCCTCGACGGCGCGCAGAGTCAGCAGTCCCGGATCCCCGGGTCCGGCACCCAGGAAGGTGACGTGCCCGTGCTCAGGACCGGCGGCAGGAAGGGTGGTGGGGCTCACTGTGCTTGCTCCCCCATCAGACCGGCCGCGCCCTGGGCGAGCATCTCGGCAGCGAGTTCGCGACCGAGCGCCATTGCCTGGTCGTGCGACTCGGGCACGGGACCGGTGGTGGACAGCTGCACCATGCGAGTGCCGTCGGTCGTGCCGACGACGCCCCGCAGGCGCATTTCTTTGACAATCTGCCCGTCGGCCAGAAGGTCGGCCAGCGCACCCACAGGGGCGCTGCAACCGGCCTCCAGGGCGGCGAGCAGTGACCGTTCGGCGGTCACGGCGACCCGCGTGAACGGGTCGTCGAGCTCACCGAGCGCCGCGATGAGGTCCGCGTTGCCCGCGGTGCACTCGATCGCCAGGGCCCCTTGGCCGGGGGCGGGCAAAACCGTGTCGACCGACAGGAAGTCGGTCACTTCGTCGCTGCGGCCGATGCGGTTCAGGCCGGCCGCGGCCAGTACGACGGCATCGAGCTCACCGTCCCGCACGAACCCGATCCGCGTGTCGACGTTCCCGCGGATCGCGACCGTCTCGATGTCCAGCCCGTGGCTGCGCGCGTACGCGTTCAGCTGCGCCGTGCGGCGCGGCGAGCCGGTGCCGATACGGGCCCCGCGGGGGAGGTCGGTGAACTTCAGGGCGTCGCGGGCGACGATGACGTCGCGCGGGTCCTCGCGCACCGGGACGGCGGCCAGCGCCAGCTCCTCGGGGTGTGCGGTCGGCAGGTCCTTCAGCGAATGGACCGCGAAGTCGACCTCGCCGCGCAGCAGGGCGTCGCGCAGGGCGGTCACGAAGACCCCCGTGCCGCCTATCTGCGCGAGATTTTCGCGGGAGGTGTCGCCGTACGTGGTGATCTCGACGAGCTCGACAGGCCGTCCGGTCACCTGGCTCACGGCGTCCGCCACCTGCCCGGACTGGGCCATGGCGAGCTTGCTTCGCCTGGTCCCCAGCCTCAGTGCCTTCTGACTCATGCTGGCCCTCGGTTCTTGGCGTTCTTCTCGGTGCTGTCCTCGGCCCGGGAGACGGAGGCCACCGTCTCGGGGTCGAGGTCGAACAGGGTCCGCAGCGCGTCCGCGTACCCGGCGCCGCCGGGCTCGGCCGCGAGCTGCTTGACCCGTACGGTCGGTGCGTGCAGCAGCTTGTCGACGACGCGCCGCACGGTCTGGGTGATCTCGCCGCGCTGCTTCTCGTCGAGGCCGGGCAGCCGGCCGTCGAGCCGCGCGATCTCGCTCGCGACGACATCGGCGGCCATGGTGCGCAGGGCGACCACGGTGGGCGTGATGTGCGCGGCCCGCTGGGCTGCCCCGAAGGCCGCGACCTCGTCGGAGACGATACGCCGGACCTGGTCCACGTCGGCCGCCATCGGCGCGTCGGCGGAGGCCTCGGCGAGCGACTCGATGTCCACCAGGCGCACCCCGGCCAGCCGGTGCACGGCGGCGTCGATGTCGCGGGGCATCGCGAGGTCGAGAAGGAACAGGACCGGCTCGGGGCGCGGCACCTCGGCGACCGGCTCGGGCTTGCGGCGCTCGGGGATGCGGCCGACGGTGGCCACGGTCGCGGCGAGCGCGCTGATCAGCTCGGCGTCGGCCTCGGGCGCGCTGCGCAGGGCCTCGCGCCGGTCGACGGTGACGGTGCCGTTGTCGACCCAGGCCGCGTGCTGCTCCAGCGTCGCCGCGTCCATGCCGGCGACAGCGGCCTCCCCCATCACGGAGAAGCCGGACTGCACGGCGGCCAGGTCCAGCGGGCAGTTCTCGTCGGCGCCGACGGAGGTGGGCGGCAACGGTCGTACGTCCGTACGAGTGTCGCCGGTGCCGGCGATCTCCGCGACGGGCTGTCCGGTACGGCCCTCCACCGCGGCGCTGATGGTCTCCGCCGTGAGGACGAGTCCCGTCGCGCCGGTACAGGAGACGGCCACGTCGGCACGTGTCAGCTCGATCGGCACCGCGTCCATCGGTACCGCGCGGGCCAGCACGTCCGTGTCGTCACCCTCGGTGAGGATCTGTGCGAGGCGCTCGGCGCGGTCGGCGGTGCGGTTGGCGATCACGATCTCGCCGACTCCGGCGCGCGCGAGCGTGGCTGCGGCCAGCGAGGACATCGATCCGGCCCCGATCACCAGGGCCTTCTTGCCCCGGGCCCACGTCCGGACGTCCGAGCCCCCCGACAGCTGCTCCAGGCCGAAGGTGACCAGGGACTGTCCGGCGCGGTCGATGCCGGTCTCGGAGTGGGCGCGCTTGCCGACCCGCAGGGCCTGCTGGAACAGGTCGTTCTGCAGCCGTCCGGCGCTGTGCAGCTCCTGCGCCTTGGCCAGGGAGTCCTTGATCTGCCCGAGGATCTGACCCTCGCCGACGACCATGGAGTCCAGCCCGCAGGCCACCGAGAACAGATGGTGGACGGCCCGGTCCTCGTAGTGGACGTAGAGATAGGGAGTGAGCTCCTCGAGCCCGACCCCGCTGTGCTGGGCGAGCAGCGTGGACAGCTCGGCGACACCGGCGTGGAACTTGTCCACGTCGGCGTACAGCTCGATGCGGTTGCAGGTCGCGAGGAGGGCGGCCTCCGCGGCCGGTTCGGCGGCGACCGTGTCCTGGAGCAGCTTGATCTGGGCGTCCGTGTTCAGCGAGGCCCGCTCCAGCACACTGACCGGGGCGCTGCGGTGGCTCAGTCCCACGACGAGGAGACTCATGCCGGCATCACGGCGGGTACGTCCCCGTCGGGTCCCTGCTCGGCGGACTCCTTGCGGGCGGCGGCGGCCGGGACGACGCCGGCCGCGGCTTCCTCGCCGGCCTTGCGCTGCTCGTGGAAGGCGAGGATCTGCAGCTCGATGGAGAGATCGACCTTGCGCACGTCGACACCGTCCGGGACGGACAGGACGGTCGGCGCGAAGTTGAGGATGGAGGTGACTCCGGCGGCGACCAGACGGTCGCAGACCTGCTGGGCGACGCCCGGCGGGGTGGTGATGACGCCGATGGAGACGCCGTTCTCGTCGATGATCTTCTCCAGGCCGTCGCTGTGCTGCACGGCGATCCCGGCGACCTGCTTTCCGGCCATCTCCGGATCGGCGTCGATGAGCGCCGCGACCCGGAAACCACGCGAGGCGAACCCGCCGTAATTGGCGAGAGCGGCACCGAGGTTACCGATGCCGACGATCACAACCGGCCAGTCCTGGGTCAGGCCCAGCTCACGGGAGATCTGGTAGACGAGATACTCGACGTCGTAGCCCACACCGCGCGTCCCGTACGACCCGAGGTAGGAGAAGTCCTTGCGCAGCTTGGCGGAGTTGACCCCCGCCGCGGCCGCGAGCTCCTCGGAGGAGACCGTGGGTACCGAGCGCTCCGACAGTCCGGTCAGGGCGCGGAGGTAGAGCGGAAGCCTGGCGACGGTGGCCTCGGGAATCCCTCGGCTACGGGTCGCCGGTCGGTGAGTTCGGCCAGTTGCCACGGTGCTCCTGCGGGTAGAGCGGGGCTGCAGGCGGTCACACGTACCAAGACCGCCCCGTCGAAAGCAGGCTATGTCTTTGTGAACGCGTGCACAAAGATGGTGTCCGATTTGCCCGGCCAACGTGACCGGGGTCACGCGCCCCTGGCGCACAGGCGGGGAACCGGCGCACTGGCGCCACCGTTCCTTCTTTACCGGGGGCAAAACCGCACACTCTCCTCACGAATCCCGCCCCCGAGACCAAGTCGCCATCGATCCTAAGCGACTTTCCTGTCCACTTGGACTAGTCAGTCAGTGCTTTGCGCAACCGCTGCTCGTCCACGCGCCAGAAGGTGTGCTGCCTGCCGTCCACCAGGACGACGGGAATTTGCTCCCAGTACTGGTCGTGAAGCCGGGGATCCTGGGTGATGTCCTTGCTTTCCCAGGGCACGCCGAGATCACCGCAGACTTTCTCGATCATCAGCTGTGCGTCATCACACAGATGACACCCCGGCTTGCGAATGAGAGTGACCACACGACTCTCAGGGGACTTGCGCCGAAAGAGGGGACTCATGCCGCCCATTCTCGCCCTCCTTCACTCGGTTCTTTAACGGCTCGGTCGCGGAGAGTTCACACCCTTCAAACGTCTCGGCTCCGGAACAGCCGAACAGACTGGCTATGCTCACGCCATGGCCGCTCTCGGATGGCTCACTCCCCGTAGGCGCTCCGCCACGGCGCGGAGCGTGTTGGCAGGCGAGGCCTCGGCGGAGGCGGCGCGCAAGTCGTCGCAGCCCGAGGTCTCCGACCAGGAGCCCGAATTCCCGGTGCTCGGCGACGAAAAGGCCGCCGCGTTCTTCGACCTCGACAACACCGTGATGCAGGGCGCCGCCCTGTTCCACTTCGGACGAGGCCTGTACAAACGGAAGTTCTTCGAGACCCGTGACCTCGCGAAGTTCGCCTGGCAGCAGGCGTGGTTCCGGCTGGCCGGCGTCGAGGACCCGGAACACATGCAGGACGCCCGTGACTCGGCCCTCTCGATCGTCAAGGGCCACCGTGTCTCCGAGCTGATGTCGATCGGCGAGGAGATCTACGACGAGTACATGGCCGAACGCATCTGGCCCGGCACCCGCGCCCTCGCCCAGGCCCACCTGGACGCGGGCCAGAAGGTGTGGCTGGTCACGGCCGCCCCCGTCGAGATCGCCCAGGTGATCGCCCGCCGTCTGGGCCTGACCGGCGCGCTGGGCACGGTCGCGGAGTCGGTCGACGGCGTCTACACGGGCAAGCTGGTGGGCGAGCCGCTGCACGGCCCGGCGAAGGCGGAGGCGGTCCGCGCCCTGGCGGCCGCGGAGGGCCTCGACCTCTCCCGCTGCGCCGCCTACAGCGACTCTCACAACGACATCCCGATGCTCTCCCTGGTCGGCCACCCCTACGCCATCAACCCCGACGCCAAGCTCCGCAGACACGCCCGAAACCTCGACTGGCGTCTGCGCGACTACCGCACCGGCCGAAAGGCGGCCAAGGTCGGCATCCCCGCGGCAGCGGGCGTGGGCGCGGTGGCGGGCGGCACGGCGGCGGCGATCGCACTGCACCGCAGGCGCCGATAGGGAAGCCGCTACGGCGACACGGACGGGGGTGCCTGACGGCAGGCGCCCCCGTCCGTCTTTGTCGACGGCACCCTCGGGTGACATATCCAGTCACGCCCGCTCGCAAACCGGCCAATCCAAGGGACGTACCCACCCCACGCCCCGCCCAGTCCTCACAGCCCGACCCGGCCACAACACGCCCGGACCCACCCCGACCCGAAGCTTTCCGATAAACAATCGCTCACTCTGTGGCACCTGATCGGGCGTCAATCAGTTACAGAAGCGACGTAATCGATGATTTGAGCAACTCGGTGTAGCAGTGCCTGCACGAAGCGTTATTCTCCTCAAACGCATACCGGTACCCCTCCGTCGCTACGACGGGTGAACGGTCCCGCACTGCACGTGATGGAAGCTCTGCCTCTGGGAGTCCCGTGTACCCACACGTCGGGGTTGACGCCTCGGGCCTGGCTACGCTGCGCGCAACGGTCGCTACGGTCAAGAATCTGTTGCGCGACTTCGTCCCCACGTACGCCGTCCCCACCGCGTACGCCGTCCCCGCCTTCGCCACCACTACCCCCGTAGGCCCGTGCTACGCACTGGCCGAGGGCAGCGCCGCGGTCGGCAGACGAGGACGTTCGGCGAACGCCGGTGCCGGCACCGGCGCCACCACCGCCCGCCGGCCGGCCGCCGACAGCGACAGCGCCCGCATGATGGACCTCGTGGAGCGCGCCCAGGCCGGCGAGGCCGAGGCGTTCGGCCGTCTCTACGACCAGTACAGCGACACCGTGTACCGCTACATCTACTACCGGGTCGGCGGCAAGGCGACCGCCGAGGACCTCACCAGTGAGACGTTCCTGCGCGCCCTGCGCCGTATCGGAACCTTCACCTGGCAGGGCCGCGATTTCGGTGCCTGGCTGGTCACCATCGCCCGCAACCTCGTCGCCGACCACTTCAAGTCCAGCCGCTTCCGGCTGGAAGTGACCACCGGCGAGATGCTCGACGCCAACGAGGTCGAGCGCTCCCCGGAGGACTCCGTCCTGGAGTCCCTCTCCAACGCCGCGCTCCTCGACGCCGTACGTCGGCTCAACCCCCAGCAGCAGGAGTGCGTGACACTCCGCTTCCTCCAGGGCCTCTCCGTCGCCGAGACCGCCCGCGTCATGGGCAAGAACGAGGGCGCCATCAAGACCCTCCAGTACCGCGCCGTCCGCACCCTCGCCCGGCTCCTCCCGGACGACGCCCGCTGAACGACGCGTACGGTCAGCAACCATCAACTCACGTTCCGTGAAAGTCCGTTGACTTCCCGAGCCGATCATCCGTCGTCCGTAACCCAAGTGCCGTGCCGCTCGTTGTGCGGGATACAGGCTCCCTGTGGTCACTCCCTGGCCGACTTCGATCACTCGATCGTGTGGATGTGGTCAGTGCGTGCAACCCTCAGGACCCCCTGGGGAGTCGACCCGTCATGACGAGAGGAGGTGCCGCCAGTGATCGCGAACGTATCGGCGCACCGGCGGGCGAACGCCTTCGCCCAGGCCCTGGAGGAGCTGTCCGACCTGGGCACGGCGGCCGAGCAGTCCGAAGAACCGGCACCGTCCCCGGCTGCCGCGGAACAGACCGGGCAGGGTCAGCTGCTGACCCTCGTCACCGGTCTCGGCGCGCTGCCCAAACCGGAGCTCGACCCCGAGGTCAAGGTCGTCCAGCGGGCCCAGCTGGTGGCCGCGATGGAGGCCATGCTCCAGGAGGGCACGCTGGGCAGCGGGGCGACGGACACTTCGGTGCCCGAGCAGCGCTCCCGGTCACGGGGCGCCCACCGGGCGACCGCACTGGGGAAGCTCCGGCCGCGCTCCCGCCTGGCCAAGGGCCTCACCGCGGGCGGACTGAGCGTCGGCGTCGCCGCGGGAGCCCTCGGCGGCGTCGCAGCCGCCAGCTCCGACGCGCTGCCCGGTGACTCGCTCTACGGCCTCAAGCGCGGCATCGAGGACTTCAAGCTCAACCACCTGTCCGACGGGGACGACGAGCGCGGCCGTTCCTACCTCGACCAGGCCTCGACCCGGCTGAGCGAAGCCCGTCGGCTGATGGAACGCGGCCGCAGCGGCCAGCTCGACCACGAGTCCCTCAGCGAGGTCCGGCGCACCCTGTCCGGCATGCAGCACGACGCGTCCGAGGGCCACCGGCTGCTGCACGCGGCATACGAGCGCGACCCCGGGTCCCTGGGCCCCATCCAGGCCCTCTCCGCCTTCTCCAGCTCCCACCGCGAGGCCTGGGGCGCACTGCGCGAGAAGCTCCCGGTCCAGCTCGGGGACGTCAGTGACCAGGTGTCATCGGTGTTCGACGCCATAGACGAAGAGGTCGCCCCGCTGCAGTCCCTGCTCCCCCAGCCCCCGGCCCAGACCGGCGGCGGCCGACGGCAGGGATCCGGCTCGGCGTCCACCGGGTCGTCCGGTGCCGACCGGTCGACCGCGCCCAGTAACGGCGAGGGCACCTCCGACACCGGCCACTCCGGCACCAGCAGCCCGAGCAAGTCGGCCGGCAGCGCCGGTGACCTGCTCGGCGGCAGCGCCGGCGGCCTGCTCGACCCGCCCAAGGACACCGGCAGCGCGTCACCGTCCACAAGCCCGTCGACCGGCCAACCGGACGTCACCCTCCCGCCGCTGCTCCCGGGCCTGCTGCCCGGCCTGGGCATCGACAGCGAGGACGCGAACTAGACGGCACGACACAGCGATGGGGGCGTCCTTCTGAGAAGGACGCCCCCATCGCCGTACCCCCGGCGGGCGTCTGTCAGGTTTCTCGGACAACGCCCATGAAAAATCCGCGGCGCCGTCTCAGAAGAACACCGACCGGCGCTGCACCAGCAGCTTGTAGAGGGTGTGCTGGATCTGCTCCCGGACCTGGTCGGTCAGGTTGAACATCAGCATCGGGTCCTCGGCCGCCTCCGGCGGGTAGCCGTCCGTGGGGATCGGCTCGCCGAACTGGATCGTCCACTTCGTCGGCAGCGGCACCGCTCCCAGCGGGCCCAACCACGGGAAGGTCGGCGTGAGCGGGAAGTACGGGAAGCCCAGCAGCCGGGCCAGGGTCTTGGCGTTGCCGATCATCGGGTAGATCTCCTCGGCCCCGACGATCGAACACGGGATGATCGGCGTGCCCTGACGCAGCGCCGTGGAGACGAACCCGCCGCGGCCGAAACGCTGGAGCTTGTAGCGCTCACCGAAGGGCTTGCCGATGCCCTTGAAGCCCTCCGGCATCACCCCGACCACCTCGCCTGCGCCAAGAAGCCGTTCGGCGTCCTCGGCGCAGGCCAGGGTGTGGCCGAGCTTGCGCGCCAGCTCGTTGACCACAGGCAGCACGAAGACCAGGTCGGCGGCCAGCAGCCGCAGATGCCGACCCGCCGGATGGTGGTCGTGCACGGCGACCTGCATCATCAGGCCGTCCAGCGGAAGCGTGCCGGAGTGGTTGGCGACGATCAGGGCGCCGCCCTCGGCCGGGATGTTCTCGATGCCCTTCACCTCGACCCGGAAGTACTTCTCGTACACCGGTCGCAGCAGGGACATCAGGACCTGGTCGGTGAGCTCCTCGTCGTAGCCGAAGTCGTCGATCTCGTAGTCGCCGGTGAGGCGGCGGCGCAGGAAGGCCAGCCCCCTCGCCACACGGCGCTCCAGGCCGCCATCGGCGTCGTCGTGCGGCTTCCGGAGGGGCTGTTCCTCATGCGTCACGGGAACATCATCCTGCGCGGCCACAGCGGTGGGCAGGGGCTGGACCTCACGGACCGGGGCGGGCTCACCGCTCTTGCGCCGGCTTCCCGCGCTCCGGCGCCGCGGCGGCCGCTGCACGGCGCTCCCGCGGGACCGGTCGTCGTCGAACGGAATGACCTTGGCGTCCGCCATCGTTGATGCGCTCCTCAGTTGGCGCTCGGCGTCGGGGGGTGGCCGCCGCCCGCGAAGGGCAGCGCGGCGATCCGGTCGACGGCCCCCGCGAGGGCCTCCGGCGGCAGCAGCCCGGGTCCGTGGCTGCGCGCGAAGTCCGCGAAGGTCTCCGCGGTCGTGTACTTCGGCGTGAATCCCAGCGTCTCGCGCATCTGGTCCGTCGCCACGACCCGTCCGTGGGTGAGCAGCCGGATCTGCTCGGGCGAGAAGTCCGTCATACCCAGCGTACGCACCAGGGAGCCCGCCCAGGTGACCGCGGGCAGCAGCAGCGGCACCGTGGGACGGCCGAGCCGCCGGGAACACTGGGAGAGCAGCAGAACGCCGTCTCCGGCGATGTTGAAGGTGCCGCTGTTGAGCGTGCCGCGCGCCGGCTCGTGCGAGGCGATCCGCAGCACCTCCACCACGTCGTCCTCGTGCACGAACTGCAGCCGCGGGTCGTAGCCGAACACGGTCGGCAGGACGGGCAGCGCGAAGTACGAGGCGAGCGGCGTCTCCGCGGTCGGGCCGAGGATGTTGGCGAACCGCAGTACACAGACGGCCACATCGGGCCGGCGCCGCGCGAAGCCCCGTACGTACCCCTCGACCTCCACCGTGTCCTTCGCGAAGCCGCCGCTGGGCAGCGACTTCGGCGGGGTCGTCTCCGTGAAGACCGCCGGGTCGCGGGACGCGGACCCGTAGACGTTCGTGCTGGACTTCACGACCAGCCGCTTGACGGCCGGGGACTTCTGGCAGGCACCGAGCAGCTGCATGGTGCCGATGACGTTGGTCTCCTTGACCACGGTCCGGCTGCCGCTGCCGAGCGCGGTGGCCGTGACGTCCAGGTGGACGACCGTGTCGGCGTTCGTCTCGGCGAGCACGCGCCCTATGGCGGGCTGCCGGATGTCGGCCTGGATGAAGTCGGCGCCGCCCAGGTGGTGCTCGGGCGGGACCGCGTCCACGGCGATGACCCGGTCCACCTGCGGGTCACGCTGGATACGCCGTACGAACCGGCCTCCCAGTTGTCGGGCCACTCCGGTCACGAGCACGACCTTGCCCAAGATCAGCGCCTTCCTTCCAGACCTCGTACCACGCCAGACCTCGCACCCTGCCCGCGTTCCCCGTGTGCGGCCAAACCTAGCGGGTTGATGTTGCGCTGTGATGACCACTCGATGCACGAAGTGACGGGACGTGTCGGAAAACAGCGGTTCCCGATCGGGTCCCCCGAAATGACTGTGGCCCCCCACCAGTGCGGTGGGGGGCCACAGGGACACGCTCTCGCGACGTCGCTTACTTCTTGTTGCGACGCTGAACGCGCGTGCGCTTGAGCAGCTTGCGGTGCTTCTTCTTGGCCATCCGCTTGCGCCGCTTCTTGATAACAGAGCCCACGACTACCCTCGCTCACTTCTCATCACTCGGTGCTGGGCGCCATGGGCCCATACGACCTACGAGGGGCTAGCCTACCCGCCCGAGCGCTGAGGTCGTAATCGAGGTGCTCCGGGCATCCCGGAATCGCCGTCAGGCCGTCTCCACCCCCACATAGCTCTCGCGGAGGTACTCGTGAACCGCTTGCTCCGGGACTCGGAATGACCTCCCTACCCGGATCGCGGGCAGATGACCGCTGTGCACCAACCGGTACACGGTCATCTTCGACACTCGCATCACCGAGGCGACCTCCGCCACGGTAAGGAACTGAACCTCGTTCAGAGGCCTCTCGCCAGCTGCAGCCATGACACACCTGAACCTTCCGCACTCGACGGCCACCGGCTTCCCCTTCCGGTGACTCTTCGTCGTTGCGTGCTCACTCCCCAATGTAGGGGCGGGTGATGCGAGTGGGGAAGAGGTGCACCCATCGGCGGCCTACTGTGACAGACACGCTCGATTGAGTACGTAGCGGGTAAGCGGACGGTAGTAATCGGATCGCACGGCGTCATCAAGTGGAACTACGACCGACACGGACCCCTCGGCTTCCCCCACGAACAGCGCGGGGTCGTCGGTGTCAGCGAGCCCGATGACCTCGAACCCCAACTGACCTGCCCCGCAGACCCACCCGTGGTCCCCGATGACCAACTCCGGAAGGGGTCCCCCGGCCTCGGCCGCCCCGGCCAGCACGGTACGAACCGGGAGCGGCGAGTGCGTGTGTGCGCCGGGCTCACAACCGGGGCGTTCGGGGCCGGGTTCCCGTACGAGCGCGACTCCCCGTACGTAGTCAAGATTGTACGTACGTAGACCGAACCGGGTCGTTATGTCGACACAGTCACCCTTCGCTGGGGTGATGACGGTACATCCAGCCGCCGACAGCCCGTCCGCAAGCGCGGCGTAGAAACCGAGCAGTCGATGCGGGTGCCCGGTGCCGAGGAGTACTGGGGCACCACGCCGGGCGACCGCCGCGAGCCGATCGGCGAAGGCATCCAGAGCGGCCAGGGTCAGCTCCGGGTCGATCACATCATGACCGGAGACACATTCAGGGTCGGCCGAGACCCCGCATTTGTCCGCCATCAGCTCGATCAGATCCCGCTGAGACCAAGACCATTCGGGATCGAGACCGATCAGTACACGGGGGTCGCGAGCGGCGAACAACCGATAGCTCCGCAGACTCTCCTCACGTGAGGTCGCCACGGGCCCGGCCAGGTGCGCCGCCAGCAGATGGGCGCGCAGAGCGCCGATGCTCAACACGGGAGTGATGGTGACGGACGCGTGCGACGACCGCCCCGAAAACGGGCGAACACCGCACAGTCGGCGTAATCCACAGTGCCCCGAAGGGGCGCGGGACCGCATCGCCATGCGGCCGCGCCGCGGGAGCGCGACCAGCCACCACGGACCCGCGGGCAACGCACCGGACCTCGAGCGGAGCGGCTACGCCAGCAGTCCTCGCAGCGGAAAGACGGCCCTGCGCGTGGCCAGCACCGCCTGGTCGAGACGGTCCGCGGGGTCGTACCCCGCCTCCCAGTCCGCGTACGCCACCGGCCACCGCCCGTCGGTCATCCGCATCGGCGCCAACTGCCGCGTCCGCGCGAACACTTCCTGCCGCCAGCTCTCCGGAATCACCGTCTCCGGAGCGATCTCCCGCCCCGCCGCGATGCCCACCAGATGCGTCCACGACCGCGGTACGACCTCCACCACGGCGTACCCGCCCCCACCCAGCGCGACCCAGCGCCCGTCGGCGTACGCGTGCGCCAGGTCGTGGCAGGCCATCTGCACGGCCCGCTGTGCGTCCAGCGACACGGCCAGATGCGCGAGCGGATCCTCGAAGTGCGTGTCGGCCCCGTGCTGCGTCACCAGCACCTGCGGCCGGAACTCCGCGATCAGCTCCGGTACGACCGCGTGGAACGCCCGCAGCCACCCCGCGTCCCCGGTCCCGGCCGGCAGCGCCACGTTCACCGCCGTTCCCTCGGCGCCGTCGGCCCCCGTCTCCTGCGGCCACCCCGTCTGCGGGAACAGCGTCCGGGGATGCTCGTGCAGCGAGATCGTCAGAACCCGCGGATCCTCCCAGAAGGCCGCCTGCACCCCGTCGCCGTGATGCACGTCGACATCCACATACGCGACCCGCTCGGCGCCCAGCTCCAGCAGCCGCGCGATCGCCAGCGAGGCGTCGTTGTAGATGCAGAAACCCGAGGCAGCCCCGGGCATCGCGTGGTGCAGCCCGCCCGCGAAGTTCACCGCGTGCAGCGCGTCCCCGCGCCACACGGCCTCCGCGGCGCCCACCGACTGCCCCGCGATCAGCGCCGACACCTCATGCATCCCGGCGAAGGCCGGATCGTCCAGCGTTCCCAGCCCGTACGACGCGTCGGCCGCCGCGGGATCCACCGACGCGGCCTTCACCGCCTCGACGTAGTCCTCCCGGTGGACGAGCCGCAGCGTCGACTCCCCGGCCGGCTTCGCCGCGACCACGTCGACGTCCTTGTCGAGCCCGAAGGCGTCGACGAGTCTCCGGGTCAGCGCGAGCCGGACCGGGTCCATCGGATGGTCCGGACCGAAGTCATAGCCCGTTACTGCCTCGTCCCACATCAGCTGTGCGCGGCCGCTCATGCCCGCCACCGTATCGGTCCGGTTGAGCAGCGAACGACCTGGCGTACACCAACGTCACCAGCACCAACACCATCGGCACGAGCATGGCCCCGCGGTAGTTCCACGCGTCGCCCAGCGCCCCCACCAACGGCGAACCGACCAGGAAACCGACGTAGTTGAAGATGTTGAGTCGCGCGATGGCCGCGTCCGACGCCCCCGGGAACAACCGCCCGGCCGCCGCGAATGTCTGCGGCACCAGCACGCACAACCCCAGCCCCAGCAGAGTGAACCCGAGCATCCCGACCCACGCCCCGGGCGCCCCGGCCACCACGGCGAACCCGACCGCCGCCACCAGCGCCCCCAGCCGTACGACCGCCGCGGCCCCGAACCGCCGCACCCCGAAGTCCCCGATCGCCCGCCCCAGCAGCGTCGTCACCATGTACACGTTGTACGGAACGGTCGCCAGCTGCTCCGAGCTCCCCAGCACGTCCTGGAGGTACTTCGCACTCCAGTTGGAGACGGTCGAGTCCCCGATGTACGCGAAGGTCATCACCAGACACAGCGGAAGCAGCGACTTGAAGACCAGGCCACCCCCGCCGCCCTCGCCGCTCCCCTCCGCCTCGGGCGTGGAGTCCCCGTCGACGTACCACCGGCTCCCGACCAGCGCGGTCGGCAACAGCACCGCCACGACCGGCAGATACGACACCCACAACGCCAGATGCCAGTGCGCCCCCACCCAGGCCAGCGAGGCACCCACGATCCCGCCCAGGCTGTACACGGCATGGAAGCTGAGCATGATGCTGCGCCCGTACTTCCGCTGCAGGCTCACCCCGAGCATGTTCATCGACGCGTCGAGCGCACCCACGGCAAGCCCGAAGGCGGCCAGCGAGATCCCCAGCTCGACCATCCGGTCCCCCGCCCCGACCCCGAGCAGTGCCAGGAGCACCACGGGCTGGGACCAGCGCAGCAGCCGGCTCGGCGGCATCCGCTTCACCAGCTGCTCGGTCGTCACGCTGCCGACGCCGGCGAGGATCGGCACGGCGGCGAGGAAGGCGGGCAGCAGCGCGTCGGAGACGCCGTACCGGTCCTGGATGGCCGGGATGCGCGTCACGAGCAGGGCGAAGGCGGCGCCCTGGGCGAAGAAGCTGAACGCCAACGAGGCCCTACCGCGCCGCAGCACATCTGTCATGGCGGCGAGCGTAGGGCCCCGGGCTACCCGTGGGTAGATCAAGCCAAAGATGAATTGTCCTCAGCTTCGGCCGGCGACGACGGCGACAGCGGAGGCGGGGGCAGGCGTGGCGGCGGGGGTGGCGGGGACGGTCGCCACTGCGCCCTCGGCCTTCGCCTCGGCGATGACCATGTGCGCCATGGGCCCGGCGGCCAGCGCGCCACTGACGAAGAACCCCAAGGCCATCGAGACAATCATGATCACGGAACCCAGCCAGACCATCGTGTCCACGGGCACCGTGTACGCGCCCACGACCCGCACGACGCATTCCGCGAGCAGCACCACGCCCCACACGAGCGAGAAGACCCGCTCGGCCCGCCGGAAGGCCGGGGACCCTGTCTGCAGTCGCGCCCAGGCGGCCTCCCTCCCCGCGTCCCCCTTCACCAGCCAGGGCTTCATACCCGCGGTCATCATCGGCTTTCCCAGCGCCACGGAGACCAGGATGCCGATCCCGATGACGCTGCTGACACCGCTGTCCTTGGCGAGCATCAGCCGCGGGTCACCTGCGACGAAACTGAGCAGCAGCGCGACGACGTTGACGCAGAGGATCAGCGCGGCCAGACCGTTGACCTTCCGCTCCTTGGCCACGCCCCACGCCGTGCGCACGGCCGGCGCCACGCTGCTGAGACCGAGCGCCATCAGCGTGCTCATCCCGAACCCGCTCTTGAACAGGTAGTACGACCCGATGGGCACCGCCACGTCGACAAGGAGCGGCGCGAAGTCGGCGGCCTTGCTCTGGCTCCGGCCCTGGCTCTTGCTCTTGCTCTCGGTGTTCGTCGTCATGCCCTCAGCTTCCCGCCCGCACCCCGGTCGCCAGTAGAAACGATCGTCCGGAGCTCCGCATGACAAATGTCAGTGCGGGCACGCAGCCTGGGGTCATACCAGCAGGTCAGCCAACTCCCTCGGGGCAGCGAAGAGTTGAGTGGCTCCCGCCAGCCGCTCGGCGGGCGTCATGGCGGTGAATCCGTACACGTCCATCCCGGCCGCGACGGCCGCCTGGACACCGAGGGGACTGTCCTCGACGACGACGCACTTCTCCGGCGCGACCGCCATCCGCTCGGCCGCGTACAGGAACAGATCCGGCGCCGGCTTCCCCCGCCCCACGTCCTGCGAACTGAAGACCCGCTCCTCGTCGAACCACCGGTCGAGCCCGGTCGTCCGATGTCCCACCCGAATCCGCTCATGGCTCCCCGACGACGCAACGCAGTAGGGCACCCCGTCCGCGGCCAGCTTCTCCAGTACGTCGACGACACCGGGCACGGGCTTCAACTCCCGTTCGAAGGCGGCGAACACCCGCGTGTGAAAGACGTCGTCGAAGTCCGAGGGCAGCCGCCGGCCCGTCCGCTCATGGATCAGGTCATGGATCCGGTGCATCGCGGACCCCATGTAGTCACGGATGGAGTCCTCGTACGAGGTCGGGTGCCCGAGTTCCGTCAGATAGGCGGCCAGAAGCCGGTTGGAGATCGGCTCGCTGTCGACGAGGACGCCGTCGTTGTCGAAGATAACCAGGTCATAGCGCATGTTGCCGAGCCTAAACGCAGAAAACCCCCGTATCTTTCGATACGGGGGTTTTCCCACAATTTGTTCGGCGGCGTCCTACTCTCCCACAGGGTCCCCCCTGCAGTACCA